>JBGAKK010000049.1:0-33836 GCA_044224425.1 Phycisphaerales bacterium | reverse complement strand
AAGTCGAACGTCCTGCTGGTCGGTCCGACCGGGACGGGCAAGACGCTGCTCGCCCGGACCTTGGCCCGCATCCTGAACGTCCCCTTCGCGATCGGTGACGCCACCACGCTGACCGAGGCCGGGTACGTCGGCGAAGACGTCGAGAACCTGCTCCTCAAGCTCCTCCAGGCCGCCGACTACGACCTCGAGGCCGCCCAGCGGGGCATCATCTACATCGACGAGATCGACAAGATCGGCAAGACCAGCCAGAACGTCTCGATCACCCGCGACGTGAGCGGTGAGGGCGTCCAGCAGTCGCTCCTCAAGATGCTCGAAGGGACCGTCGCCAACGTGCCGCCGCAGGGAGGCCGCAAGCATCCCGAGCAGCAGTACATCCAGATGGACACCACCCACATCCTGTTCATCTGCGGCGGCTCGTTCGTGGGCATCGAGGACATCATCCGCAAGCGGCTCGGCCGTCGCCGCATCGGCTTCACCGCGGTGAATACGAGCGAGGAAGGCCAGTTCGCCGAGGACGCCAAGGCCCTCACCCAGATCACCCCCGAGGACGTCCTCGAGTTCGGCATGATCCCTGAGCTCGTCGGCCGCCTCCCCATCCTCTGCCCGCTGATGCCGCTCGGGCACGACGCGATGGTCTCGATCCTGACCGAGCCGAAGAACGCCCTCGTCCGGCAGTACCAGTACCTCTTCTCGCTCGAGGGCGCCACCCTCGAGTTCACGCCCGACGCCATGCGGCTGATCGCCGACCGGGCCCTCCGCCGCAAGACCGGCGCCCGTGCCCTGCGGGCCGTGATCGACGAGATCATGATCGACCTCATGTACCAGCTCCCCGACCTCGACAACTCGAACACGACCTACACCATCGATGTCGAGGCCATCGAGCAGAAGAAGCCGCTGGTGGACCTGGCTCGCCGCCTGACCAAGGAATCGGCCTGAGCCTGGCTCGAGTTTCCCTTGGAGGGCTCGAGCCTCCCTCGGAGGGCTCGAGCGGCGCCACCCAACCTGTCGTCCCAGCCCCGCCCGGCCTCTCCGCCGGGCGGGGCTTTCGATTGGTCGCGACGCCTCGTACACTGGGCTCGATGACGCAGCCGGGGAGCCAGCCGGGGATGACGCCGGGCGAGACCGCCGCCCACGGGGGAGCCTTGGGCCGCCCGAGCGACGCGCTCCTCGCCCGCCGCTACGCCCTCGCCGCGGAGGAGGCGGCCCGGGAGGTCCGCCTCTTCGAGGCCCGCGACCTGCACGGCCGGATGCGAGCGGCGGTCGACGCAATCTGGACCCACCTCTCGACGGTCGGAATCTCTTGGGTCGGGTTCTACCTCCCGGAAGCCGGTCCCGACGGGGAGCACCTCGTCCTCGGCCCCAGCCGGAACAAGCCGGCTTGCTCCCCGATCGGGCTCCACGGGGTCTGCGGCCAGGGGTACCGGAACCGGACCCCCCAGATCGTCGAGGACGTCCGCCACCTGGGCCCGAACTACATCGCCTGCGACCCCCGCGACCGGTCGGAGGTGGTCCTCCCCCTGCTCGAGGACGGGCCCGACGGACGCTGCGTCGCCGTCCTCGACGTCGATAGCCACGAACCTGGCCGCTTCGGAGCGGCCGACGTGGCTGGGCTCCGGCAGGTCCTGGCCGCGGCGGGGCTCCGCAGCTAGCCGCCCCCAACCTCGTTGGCGCATCCCCTTGCCACCTTCTGGGCTGGCGTTATACTGCCCGACTTCCCCCGTTTCGGCCCCAGACGGCGGCCGTTCGGGCGGGACGACCTGGAGACCCTGTCAATGCCTCGCGTCTGCTACTTCACCGGTGCCAAGACCCGCCGCGGCAATGTGTGCCAATACCGCGGCAAGGCCAAGTACTTGGGCGGCGTCGGTGTGAAGACCACCTCGATCAAGGCCCGTCGCTTCAAGCCGAATCTGCAGGACGTGACCATCGTCGAGGACGGCAGCCCGAAGCGAGTGAAGGCCAGCGTCCGAGCCATCCGGCAGGGACTGGTCACCAAGCCCATCAAGCGGAAGTTCGCCTACACCCGCCGCAAGGCCGCGGGCGAAGCGGTCTGAAGTCCGCCCCGATTCCGAACCACGAGACCCCTCCCCTGCGGAGGGGTTTTTCGTTTGGGTTTCCCTCGGTTCCCTCCGTTCGGAGGAGGACGCGCGGCCTCCGAGAACAAGTTGCGATAGGCAAGTCAAGAGGATCGGCGCGATTGTTCCAGTATTTCGGCCTTCCCTGGTTGACCGCCAGCGGGCTGGGCGTAGTCTTCCCACGTTCGCTGACGCTTCCGGGATCCAGTCGCGCTGCCACGGCAGGCATGGATTGATCTGCCCTCCACGTCACGAGCAACCGCCCCGCGTCCTCCTCCCGCGGACAACCAGCCGGGCGGCACAACCAGGCGCCTTCATCGGCGCGGTCTTTGAGGCTGTAGTCGTTCCTCGACAATTCGATCCACGCCGCGGATGCGCTCGCTGTTGTACTGCGCGCTCGCCTGTGGCCCCATCCGGCTCGATGACCAGTCGTGGCCCGGAGCGGGCTCGACCGTCGAGGAACGCCCCCAACCTCGCCTCGCAGATCACACTTTTTTTCTGGCTGTTGCACGAGGTCGCGCCCGTTCGCGCCCCTCGTGGCGTGAGCCCCGCGGGTGCGGGGCACGATGGCGGTTGCGGGCATCGCGACGCGAGCCCGCCTGAGATCCGGGGTCCTGTTTGGCGCACCTGTCCTCGCAATCCGATCGCGACCGAGTCCTCGAGGCCACCGACCTCGTGGCCTTGATCAGCGAGCACGTCGCGCTCAAGCCCAAGGGGCGCGAGCACGTCGGGTTGTGCCCGTTCCACGACGACCGCTCGCCGTCCTTGGCGGTGGTCACCCACAAGGGGAACGCCTTCTACAAGTGCTTCGCCTGCGGGGCGGCCGGGAACGCCATCGACTTCGTGATGAACTTCCACAAGATGCCCTTTCCCGAGGCGCTCCGCTTCCTCGCCGCGAAGTCGGGCCTCGAGCTGCGCGATCGATTCGAGGAGCGCGACCCCACCGCTCCACGCAAGGACGACCTGCTGCGTGCCAATCAGCTGGCGTTGAAGTTCTTCCGCCGCATGCTCGCCGACGAGACCGAGGGCACCGTGGCCCGGGCCACGGTCAGCGAGCGGCGGATCGCCCCCGCCATGGTCGAGGCCTTCCAACTCGGCTACGCCCCCGATCGCCGCGACGCCCTGCAGTCCGCGTTGTCCAAGGCCGAGGCCCACGCCAAGGCGACCGGCCGCGAGGCGCCGCCCTCGCGCGACGCCTTCCGCGAGGCCGGTCTCTTCCGCGACGGGCGCGGCGGGACGGTCGACCTCCTCCGCCATCGGATCGTCTTCCCGATCTGCGACGAACTCGGTCGACCCATCGCCTTCGGAGGCCGGAAGATCCGCTCCGAGGACGAGCCCAAGTACATCAACAGCCCGGAGACGCCCCTCTTCCACAAGGGGAAGTCGCTCTACGGGCTGCACCTCGCCAAGCAGTCGATCGTGAAGCAGAAGGTGGCCATCGTCACCGAGGGCTACACCGACGTGATCGCCTGCCACGAGGCGGGGTTCACCAACGTGGTGGCCACCCTGGGCACCGCCCTCACCCGCGAGCACGCCAAGGTGCTCCGCCGGCTGTGCGAGAAGGTGATCCTCCTCTTCGACGGTGACGCAGCCGGGATCCGGGCCGCCGAGCGAGGCGTCGAGGTCTTTTTCGGCGAGACCATCGACGTCGCGGTCTGCACCCTGCCCGACGACCTCGACCCCGACGAACTGCTTCGCGAACCCGAAGGACCGGCCACTTTCGCCCGTTGCCTCGAGGGGGCGATCGATGCCTTGGCCTTCCTCGTGCAGCGATTCCGCCGCGAGTACGCCGCGAAGCAAGGGCTCTCCGGCCGCCAGCAAGCCCTGGAGGCCCTCCTCCGGAAGCTGGCCGAACTCGGTTTCAGCCAGTTGAGCGGCGTACGGCGCCGCTTCGTCTTGGCCTCGCTCGCCGACCTCACCGGGCTTTCCGAGCGCGAGCTCGAGGCTGCCCTGCCCACCATCCGGCCCACCCAGGCCGCTCGAGCGAGCGAGACGGCGCCGGCTGCCGACACCGGGGAGGCGAACACCCGGGCCGACGAGGTGCCGCTGCCCATCGGTCGGGCCCGGCGGGAGGCCGAGCGCCACCTCCTCGCCTTCCTCCTCGCCCACCCCGAGCAGGCCAACACGATGGTGACCATCGAGGTCGACGGCGACGGGTCCGAGAGCGGGGCGAGCACCCCAGTCCGCCGCGAGCAACTCACCATGCCGCTCGTCGAGGCCTGCGCCCCCGAGCACTTCCGCGACCCGCTGCACGCCGAGGTCTATCGGACCTGGCGCGAGCTGTTGGATACCGGAACGCCGGCCACCATCCAGAGCTTGATGGCGGAACTTGCCCAGCCCCGAGCGAAGAGCCTAGCATCGGATCTGTTCGTCTTAGGTGAGTCTCGGCGCGGTCCCGGTGGCGACCGCCCCTTGGACCCATCCGAGAGCGCCGACCTCCTCCGCCACGCCTTCTCCGACCTCGAGCGGCTCGCTCGCCGCGAACGCGACCGCTCCTCCGACCAAACCACTTCCATCGACACCCCGTCGACGCGCCCGCCGCTCGACCTCGCCGACGTGCATGAGCGCTTCCGGCGATTGCGAGAGCGGGGCCTCGACGTCACCGCCGTTCCGCGGTCGGGCGCTGTTGCCCCCCGCTCGTGACCGTTCTGTCCGCTGCGTTTCCTTCTCGCTATCCGAAATCTCCTCCCCCGCTTCGGAGCCTGCGACCGTGACCATCGCCCTCGAACAGTTCGACGTCCTCCGCCAGCTCTACGAGCATGGCTGTACGCGCAAGTGGATCTCCTACGAGGAGCTCAACACCTGCCTTCCCGACGAGTATGTCGACCCCGACCGACTCGACGAGCTGCTTGTCCTCTTCCGCCGCGCCGGCATCGAGCTGATCGACGAGCCCGAGCTGCGGCGCAGCGGCTACGCCCCCTTCCAGGCCCCGCTCCAGACCAACCTGAAGTTCCAGCGGGACGACCCGAAGAAGGGCGGCAAGACGCCCAAGGTCCAGATGATCGACGAGGAGGTCGAGTCCGAGCCGCCGGTCGACCTCGGCGAGCCCGAGATCGACTTGGGCGATCCCATCGACAGCGAGGAGCCCCAGGCCGCCGCCGAGGAGGAGGCCCTCGACGAGGACACCCAGGCCGCGGTCGAGCAGGCCATCTCCGAGCCCGGCTCGAAGCGGATCGACGATCCGATCCGCATGTACCTCACGCAGATGGGCACGATTCCGCTGCTCACCCGCGAGGAGGAGATCCGTCTCGCCAAGAAGATCGAGACGACCCGCATGATCTTCCGCCGCAAGACCCTCGAGTCCGACTACGCGGCGGGCCAGGCCATCGAGATCCTCAAGCAGGTCCACGAGGGCTCGCTGCCCTTCGACCGCACCATGCGGATCTCGACCGCCGAGGAGAACGCCAAGGACAAGATCGCTGCCCGCATCCCGGTCAACGTGGCCACGGTGCAGAAGCTCCTCGAGCTCAACCGCCAGCTCTGGGACAAGATCGAGTCGGAGAAGCCGCAGGGGGCGACCCGCGACGCGATGCTCGAGGAGCTCCGCAAGCGCCGCCGCAAGATCGCCACGCTGCTCGAGGAGTGCTGCCTGCGCACCGGCCGCATCCAGCCCCTCCTCCGCAAGCTGCAGGCCATCAACCGCAAGATCCGCGACCTCGGCCGCAACATCGCCAAGGCCGAGAAGCATCCTGACCGCTACGACCCTGAGGACATCATGGTCATGCGGGAAGAGTTCGACGGCCTCCGCAACCTCGTCCTCTCCGAGCCCGAGGACCTCGACCGCCACGTGCGGGACATCGAGCGGGTCTTCGGCGAGTACGAGCAGGCCAAGCGCGACCTCTCCGGCGGCAACCTCCGTCTCGTGGTCTCGATCGCCAAGAAGTACCGGAACCGCGGCCTGCCCTTCCTCGACATCATCCAGGAAGGCAACACCGGCCTGATGCGGGCGGTCGACAAGTACGAGTACAGCCGCGGCTACAAGTTCTCGACCTACGCCACGTGGTGGATCCGGCAGGCCATCACCCGAGCCATCGCCGACCATGCCCGGACCATCCGCGTCCCGGTCCATGATCGAGACGATGTCCAAGCTGCGGAACATCCAGAAGCATCTCCTCCAAGAGCTCGGCCGCGAGCCGACCGTCGAGGAGATCGCCATGAAGGCCAAGATGCCGATCGAGGAGACCCGCCGCGTGATGAAGATCTCGCGGCACCCGATCTCCCTCGATCGACCGGTCGGCGAGAGCGAGTGATCTGCACTTCGGCGACTTCATCGAGGACGAGCGGCAAGGGAGAGCCCGTCGGAATCCGCCACCAACGACATGCCCGGCAGCAGCGGATCAACGACGTGCTCAAGACCCTCACCTACCGCGAGCGGGAGATCTCAAGCTTCCGCTACGGGATCGGCGACGGTACACCTACACCCTCGAAGAAGTCGGCCGCATCTTCAAGGTGACCATGGCGCCGCGTGCGGCAGGTCGAGTCGAAGGCCATCCGCAAGCTCCAGCACCCGGTCCGCCGGCAGCGGCTGGCGAGCTTCCTGAACGGCGAAGAGTGACCCGACCGGCGGCGTGACGTGACCAACCAGCGGCGACCTCGCGGGTCGCCCTTTTTTCTCGCTCCTTCGGAAGGCCAGGCCTGGCTACAGCTCGTGGCCGTCGCTGCCGGCGACCCGCGACGCTTCGCGGGCCAAGCCGTACTTGCGGATCTTGGTGTAGACCGTGGCCCGATCGACCTGCAGCACCGCCGCGGAGTGCGAGATGTTCCAGTGGCTCCGCTCGAGCACCTCGGCCACGTGCCGCCGCTCGACCTCCTCGAGCGACTCGGCGGGCTTCGAGCCCGATCCGGGGCGGCGGACCATGGGGAGGTCGTCGGGGCGGATGGCGGGCGGCGTGCCGACCACCATGGCCCGTTCGATCGCGTTGCACAACTCGCGCACGTTGCCCGGCCAGTCGTGCTCGACCAGCCGACGCATCGCCTCCGGGCTGATCTCGCCGATCCGGCGGTCCATCTGTCGGGCGAAGCGGTCGACGAAGTGCCGGGCCAGGAGCGGGATGTCGTCGCGGCGGCTCCGGAGCGGCGGGGCCTCGATGGTGAAGACGTTGATCCGGTAGTAGAAGTCCTCGCGGAAGCGACCTTCCTTGACCGCCTTCTCGAGATCTTCGTTGGTGGCGCAGACCACGCGGAAGTCGACGTGGACGGTCTCGTGGCCCCCCACCCGGGTGAAGCATTTCTCCTCGAGGACGCGGAGGAGTTCGACCTGGGTGCGCTCGGAGATGGAGCCCACCTCGTCGAGGAAGAGCGTTCCGCCGTCGGCCATCTCGATTTTCCCGCGGCGACGGTTCATGGCCCCGGTGAAGGCCCCCTTCTCGTGCCCGAAGAGCTCGCTCTCGAGCAGGCTGTCGGGGATCGCCCCGCAGTTGACGGGGATGATGGGCCGGTAGCGGCGAGGGCTGTTGGCGTGGATGGCACGGGCGATCAGCTCCTTGCCCGTGCCGCTCTCCCCGACCACCAAGACCGTGGCGTCGGTCGGGGCCACGTGGCGGATGAGTTCCATCACCTTCCGCATCGGCGGGCTCTCGCCGACCATGGCGTCGACGGCGACCATGTCGTCGATGGTGCGGCGGAGCTTGGTGTTCTCGTCGGCCATCCGCCGCTTCTCGACCGCCCGTTCCAGCAGGTGACTCAGCTCCGCCGGGTCGACCGGCTTGGTCACGTAGTCGAAGGCCCCCTCCTTGAGGGCCCGGACTGCCCCGTCGACCGAGGCGTAGGCGGTGATGATGACGACGGCAAGGTCGGGGTCGATGCCGCGAAGGGCGGTCTGGAGGTCGAGCCCGTCCATCCCCGGCATCTTGATGTCGACCACCGCCGCATCGAAGCGCCTTTGCTTGGCGTGGACCAACGCCGCCTCGCCGCTCTCCGCGGGGATCGCCTCGAAGCCGTCCTTGCGGAGCCAGCGGCTGAGCGAGTCGCGCACCGAGAACTCGTCGTCGACGACCAGGACGGAGGGGCGATCGCCATTTGCCTTCGGTTCGAGCGTGGTGGCGCTCATGGTCGGGCCTCCATCGCGAGAGCGGGCGAGGCGGCGCGGCCGTCTCCCGCCGGGCGCTCCCGCGGCAAGGTGATGGTGAAGGTGGTGCCGAGACCGGGTTCGGATTGGACGGCGATGGCGCCGCCGTGGCCGTGCACGACGCCGTAGACGACCGAAAGCCCGAGCCCGACGCCGCTCTTCGAGCCTTTCGTGGTCACGAACGGCTTGAAGATGTGTGGAATGAGATCGGCGGGAATGCCGACGCCGGTGTCGCTGACGCGGATCGAGACCTGCTCGGCGTCGCCGGCAAGGTGGACGCCGAGGAGCCCCTTCCGCCCCTCGCCCTTCCCCTCGACCGCCTGCATGGCCTCGATCGCGTTCATCAGGAGGGCGAGGACCACCTGCTGAATCTGGCCCTGGTCGGCGACGATGGTCGGATCGCCTTCGAGGTAGGTCGCTTGGCTCGCGATCTTCTGGATCTCGAGGTGGTGGCGAACCAGCATGAGGCTGCGCTCGACCACCTGGTTGAGGTCGGTCGGGGCGAGCCTCGCCCCGCTCCCCCGGGCGAAGAGGAGGAGGTTCTTGACGATCCCGCCGCAGCGGGCGCACTCCTTCTCGACCAGCTCGAGATAGCTGTCGAGCTCCTCGCGGATGGTCGCCTCGAGCGGCTGCTCGGCAAGCTCGCGGCGGATCAGGCGGGCGTAGGCGAGGACGCCGCCCAGCGGGTTGTTGAGTTCGTGGGCCACCGTCGCCGAGAGCTTCCCGAGCGAGACCATGGTCTCCACCCGGCTCATGCCCTGTTCGACCACCCGCAATTCCTCGGTCTTCTCCTTGACCTTCGCCTCGAGCGTCTGGGACCAGCGCTCCACCTCGTCGCGGGCGCTCCGCAGCTCGCCGACCATGCGGTTGAAGGCCTCGCCGAGGGCGGCCAGTTCGTGACTGCCGCCGACCTCGATGCGGGTCTCGAGGTCGCCGGCAGCGATGCGCCGCGTTCCCTCGCGGAGGAGAGCGACCGGCCGGTGCACGAGTTGGCGGATGAAGAGGAAGGCGACCGCGCTACTGGCGACGATGAGAGCCAGCGTGGTCCAGACCAGTTGGCGCCGCACAGCCGCGACAGCCTGATCGAACGGGGCCATGGTCATCTCGACGTCGAGGACCCCGAGGACCGCCGCCTGGCTCGGGTCGGGATGGCATCCATCGATCGCACAGCGGGGCTCGTTCCGGATCGCGATCAGTCGGCGCTGTCCGTCGGAGCCGCTACTGGCCCGCGCCAGATGCTGGTCTTCGAGGACCTCGCTCCCGCGCAGCGTGCCACTCGGGTGGCAGGCGAGGCAGGTCGCGGAGCGGAGATCGACCACCGTGTCGCGCTCGGACGGATCGGCGGAGAGGCTGATCCGTCCATCCTTGGCGTAGACGCGAATCGCCGAGAAGCCGGCGGTCGCCCCGAGCCGCTCGATGCGCGATTGGAGCTCGCCCATCCGGTTGAGGAGCATGCCATCGTGGGTCGCATTCTGGATCAGGGCCACCGATCGATCGAGGTCGGCCTGCACAAACCGGAGAGCCTGCTCCCTCGCTCCCCAGTAGCCAAGCACCGCGTGGGCACTCAAGACGACGGTGATCGTGGCCGCGAGGGGGACGAGGAGCCGAAACTCCAGTGAGCGGGCGATCGATTGAAGGCCGAACGCCATGCGGGACCCCGACCGACAATGAGTGAATCGAATGGTTGGCCGCTCGACGTGGAGAATCCAGGCGCCGTGTTGTGAAAATCAGCAACTTGCTGCCCGATCGGGGGCGGCTCGGCTCGCAGCGGTGATCACGGAACGAGACTCCGGAAGCGTTTTTTCATCGCGGGGGCGATCTTCATCCGCCACGGCCCGACGGCGATCGGTTCGGTTCGGAAGTTGCTCCATGGCCGGGTGGACGCGGCGGACGGCGATCCGTCCCAGCCCGTCACGCGGCGGCCTCGCGGCACGCAAGAGCGACGGCCCGCCGGGGAGGTCTCGATGGAGACCGCACTGCCCGTGCTCCAGCCGCTTCCGCGAGCCCAGACCTGCGTCTGGATGGATGCCGGCGCCGTCGCCTTCCGCCTCTGCGATCGAGGGTTCGCCTGCGATGGCTGCCCCTTCGATGCTTGCATGCGGGGCGACATCGACGCGGAGCGGGCCATGCTCCGCCACCACGAGGCCTTGACCCCGTGGGCCTTCCCGTCGGACCGCCTCTACACCGCGGGCCACCTCTGGGTCCAGGTCATCCGCGACGGACGCGTGCGCACGGGCCTCGATGCCTGTGCCTCCCGGTTGCTGGCCGGGCTACGCGAACTCCGCCCGAGCGATGGCCAGCATCGCCTCGAACCGGGCGATCCGCTCTGCCTCGCCCGGCTCGAGGGCGGTGACGTGACGATCGGATCCCCCGTCGCCGGACGCGTGCTCGCCTGGAACGACCTCCTTTCCGCCGATCCCTCGGTCGTGGTCGCAGCCCCGTATGGACGCGGCTGGCTGGCCGAAATGAGCGTGACGGGACTCGGCCAGCTCGACGCCCATCGCACGGCCGCCGAGGCCGAGGCGAGGGCGGAGGCCGACCTTGGCCACGTTCGGCGGCAGATCGCCTTCGCGCTGCTCGCCGCTCGTGATGCCCACCATCCGCACGGACCGGGTCTCGACCGAGCGTTCCTCGACGCCGCGGCGACGCTGGTCGGGCCCGAGCCGCTGGCGGCGCTCGCTCGCCGCCTCCTGCTCGGGAAGGGCTAAACACAGAGGCAGAGGGGGCCACAGAGCGGGACAGGAGCAGAGGGGCTTCGGATCGATCCCCTTGGACATCTGACGGGCGACGGCAGCGTCGCGCGGACGGCCACGCGGTCTTCCTGCCTCGCTCTGTGGACCGCTGGGCCCGCTGGGCCTCTGTGTTGTTCCTCCCCCATCCCCGCTGCTGGATTCCACATCACCGGTGTAGCGGGATTCCGCAGCGCCTCCGCCGCGAGCGTGGTGCTCGACCACGAATCGCGGGCGGCGCGGGTGGCGTGGCGATTGCTTCAACGCCTCTGCCGAGCCGTGTGGCCTGATGCGAGGAGGACCCCAATGACCCACCTGAGAGCACCTTCCCCCGCTGCGATCCGCCACGCCATCGGCGAGTGCGCCGCCTTGGTGGCCCTCGGGATCGCCTTCGTGGTCGGCATGCCGATCGTCGCGGTCGTCCTCTTCCTCCTCCGCGGCGCCCTGGCTGCCGGCCTCGCCATTGTCGTCTTTGCCACCGCTGCGGTGACCACGTGGCACCTCGTGGCCCCGCGGCTCCCGCTCTCGTGGCGCCAGGCCCTCGAGGAGTACGCCGCCCCGACCGTCATCGCCATCGCCATCGTGGCCTGCCTGCCGGTGGTCGCCCTCCTCCTCTTCCTGGTCCGCGGAGCGCTCCTGACGAGCGTGGCCGCGGTGATCGTCATCGGCTGCGTGCTGAGCCTCTGGCGTCACCTCACGTCGCACCAGGCGACGCAGCACGCCGACCAGACGAAGTGAGCCGGGGCCCTTCGGAGCGATTCCTGCCGGCACCCGACCGGAGACCCATCGATGACCGCTGCACCCTCCGCCGTTCCTGCCCCCACCCGTCCTGACGCGAGCCCCGGCCCCAGCCGCCGCGGGTTCGTGCGGGCCGCCGCGACCCTCGCCACCCTCACCATCGGCGGCCGCGCCGTCGGCTCGGACCACGCCGAAGGCCACGCGGCGTTGAGCGAGGACCGCATGGGTGTCCTCGTCGACCTGACCCGTTGCGTCGGCTGCCGCCGCTGCGAGTGGGCGTGCGCCGACGCCAACGGAAACCCGCACGGGGCGATCGAGGAGTACGACGACCACCGGCCGCTCGGCCATCGCCGGAGCCCGAGCGCCAGCCAGTTCTGCGTGGTCAACGAGGCCCTGCCGCCCTTCGAAGGCGAGATACCGGTCGACGTGAAGGTGCAGTGCATGCACTGCGAGCATCCGCCGTGCGTCTCGGCTTGCCTGGTGGGAGCCATGCAGAAGGATCCGAACGGCCCCGTCACCTACGACGCCTCGCGCTGCATCGGTTGCCGCTACTGCATGGTGGCCTGCCCCTTCGAGCGGCTGGCCTACGAGTACGACAGCCGTCTCACCCCGCGGGTCCGCAAGTGCGAGCTCTGCCAGCATCGGACGCGGGAAGGCAAGCTCCCGGCGTGCGTCGAAATCTGCCCGGTCGAGGCCCTGCAGTACGGGCGGCGCGAGGATCTCCTCCGGATCGCCCGCCAGCGGATCGCCGAGCGGCCCGACCGCTACGTCGAGCACATTTACGGCGAACACGAGGTCGGCGGCACCTCTTGGCTCTACCTCTCGGCCCGGCCCTTCGAGGAACTGGCCGAGGCCGGCTTGCCGACCCTGCCCACGCGGAGCCCGGCGTCCTGCACCGAAACGATCCAGCACGGCGTCTTCAAGGCGTTCGCCGCCCCGCTCCTTCTCGGAGCGCTGCTGGCCACGATGAACAAGGTCTCGAAGCGAGGAGGTGCCGCGTGAGCGCCATCGCCTTCCTGCCGAACGAACGGCACGTCCATGCCAAGCCACGCGCTGCGGCCCACGATCGCCCCGCCTTCTTCACCCCCGGCGTCTGGCTGGTCACCGCCGTCGCCATCCTCGGCGGCGCCGTCTGGCTCGAGCGCATGCTCCTCGGGCTCGGGGCCACCACGCACCTCTCGAACGCCTACCCCTGGGGCATCTGGATCGGGATCGACGTGGCCACCGGCGTGGCCCTCGCCGCTGGAGGCTTCACCACTGCCTTCCTCGCCCACATCCTGCACCGCGAGAAGTACCACCCGCTGGTGCGGCCGGCTCTCCTGACCGCCATGATCGGCTACACCTTCGTGGCCCTCGGCGTCATGACCGACCTCGGCCGCTTCTGGGCCATGTGGCACGTGATGCTGCCTTCGATGTGGCAGCCGAACTCGGTCCTCTTCGAGGTGGCCATCTGCGTGATGACCTACCTGTCGGTCCTCTACATCGAGTTCCTGCCAGCGGTCTGCGAGCGTTACAAGGGCCGCGTGGCCCTGCCCGGCCCGCTGGCCCGGCTGAATCGGCCGATCGACCGCGTGCTGCACCTCGCCGACGCCACCCTCGGGCGGTTCATGACCGTCTTCATCATCGCCGGCATCATGCTCTCTTGCATGCACCAGTCGTCCCTCGGGGCCCTCATGGTCATCGCCCAGGGCAAGCTGCATCCCCTCTGGCAGACGTCGTTCCTGCCGCTTCTCTTCCTCCTCTCCGCCTTCGCCGTCGGCTACCCGATGGTGATCGTCGAGTCGACCATCGCCCACCGCTCCTTCCGCCTGAAGGGCGAAGGCGACCTCCTCGCCGACCTCGGCCGCTTCATCCCCTGCACCGTCGGCCTCTACCTCGCGGTGCGAACGTTCGACGTGGTCAGCCGCGGGATGGTCGGGGCGGTGTTCACGAGCGGCTGGTACAGCGTCCTCTACCTCGCCGAGGTCGTCGTCTGCTTCCTGGTCCCCTTCGCCATCTTCCTGAGCGACCGCCTGCGGAGCCGGCCCGGTTGGCGATTCACCGGAGCCCTCCTCGTCGTCTGCGGCGTGGCCTTCAACCGGCTCAACGTCTTCCTCCTGGCCTACTCGCCGCTCGACTCCGAAGCCCGCTACGTGCCAGCTTGGACCGAGGTCGCGGTGACCCTCGGCTTCATCGCCATGACCATCCTGATCTATCGCTTCCTGGTGCTGCATGTCCCGGTGATCGAGCAGCTCGAGGAGGAGCAGCACGAAACCGCACACGAGCCCGCCTTGATGGGTCACGGGCGGCTTCCCGTGACTGGTCACGGTCCCGTGTCCGTGACCGAGCACGGCTCCATGCCCGTGACGAATCACGGCTCACGACCGTGAACCGTCACCGTTTCACGGCTAGGACCTGTCACGGCCGCCCAGCCGTGACCGGCCACGGCCAGACCCCTTGGCCGAGCACGGAAGGAACAACCTGTCATGAACGCCCTTCGCACCATCACCTGCCTGGCCAGCCTCGTCGGCGCCGCCGCCTTGGGCATGGCTCCTCCCAGCCGCGACTTGCACTTCCCGCCCGATGCTCGAGGGCCGGAGGTCGTGGTCCTTGACCAGGTTCCAGGTTGCTACGGCAGCGTCCGCTTCAACCATCGCCTGCATACCGGGATGGCCGCGATCAACGGCGGATGCGCGAACTGCCATCACCACGAGCCGGTCGACGGCGTCATCCAGCCCTGCCGGGCGTGCCACGCCGACCACTCGACGGCGATCCGTTCCGGCCAGCCTGGGCTCGACCCGCTCGACCCGCTCGACAAGCCGAGCCTCCGCGGGGCCTACCACCGGCATTGCCTGAGTTGCCACAAGGAATGGACACACACCAACGCCTGCACCTCCTGCCACGAGGACGCGAGCGCCCTGGCCGGTTTGAGCGTTCGGCGCGGGCCGGTGGTCAAGCCGAGCCTGCCACCGCATCTGACGCCTGAGGACACGTACCTCTTCAAGACCGACCACAAGACGATGCCGACGGTCACCTTCCACCACACCGACCACGCGGAGCGATTCGGCCTCCGCTGCGCGGATTGCCATGGCGGGACGGCCTGCGGCCAGTGCCACGGCGATCGGGCCGAACGGCCGGTGGTGAGGCGGCAGCAGGACTGCTACGGCTGCCACAACCAGAAGCGCTGCGTCACCTGTCACAACGTGGGCGAACGCGAGCACTTCGACCACGCACGGGCCACGGGCTGGGTCCTGCGGCCCGGCCACCTGGGCCTCCCTTGCCTGAGCTGCCACGAGCAGGCCCGCATGCCAGAGAAGGCGAGTTCGATCGCCTGCCGGACCTGCCACGCCAAGCAAGCTGGCGGCGGATTCGACCACAGCCAGGTGACCGGCGTCGTCCTCTACGGCGACCACGAAACCTTCGAGTGCACCGCCTGCCACGCCGGCGGCACCGACCACGCCCTGGCCCGCTGCGACGGCTGCCACAAGGAACGCCCCATCGAGGGCAAACGCGAGGTCGGCAAGACGACCGCCTCGCAATGAGGCATGCGACCGGACGCCGGGCTGCGGCGACGATCCATTGTTCTCACGGAGACACAGGAAAGGCATCGGCCTTGAGCCCCTTCCAATCTCCTGCCTCCGTGCCCCCGTGCCTCCGTGAGAGACCCTTCCTGAGGGCCTTCTCGATGAGCCCGCCTCGGCGACGATCCGTTGTTCTCACGGAGGCACGGAGACACGGAGTAGGCCTCGGGCTCCGGCCCCTTCCAATCTTCTTCCTTTGTGCCCCCGGGTCTCCGTGAGAGCCCCTTCCGATCTTCCTCCTCCGTGCCCCCGTGCCTCCGTGAGAGCCCCTTCCAATCTCCTTCCTCCGTGCCCCCGCGCCTCCGTGAGAGCCCCTTCCGATCTCCTTCCTCCGTGCCCCCGTGCCTCCGTGAGAGACCCTTCCGATCCCTTTCCTCCGTGCCCCCGCTCCGGATCTCACTCCCGCCGCGCGTCCATCGGTTTGGGGTCGTCGAACATCCGCTTCGCGATCCACCGGTAGCTGAGCATCGCCACCGGGCCGCCGATCAGCATGACCAGCATGAGCACCAGGACCCGGTGATAGAGGATGTCGACCACATCGGCGGCGCCGCCGTGCGCCGAGGCGACCGCGTCGTTCGCCGACCGGCTCACATCCATGGCGGTGGTGCGGGCCTCGGCGACCGTCTTGTGGACCTCCGCGATCATGTCGCGGAGTCCGCTCTGCAGCTCGTTCACGTCGCGCATCAGGGTGGCGCGGTTGGCGTCGATCGCCGCTGAGGTCTGGTCGATCGCAGCCGCCCGCTCTGCGGCGATCACCTCGTGCATGTCGGCGATGGCCCGGGCGACGATCCGGTTCACGTCCTCGGGCATCTGCTCGAGGCAGCCCGCGAACTGTTCGCTCGAGGCGATGAAGCGATCGGCGGACACGCTCAGCTCCTTGGTCAAGAGGAGCATGTCGCGCACCTCCGAGGTGTCCAACAGTTCGGCCGTTGCCAGCTGGAACTGCCACGAGGCCAGCGGCGGGATCCGCTTGGCGAAGAAGAGGGCCCGCTCGGCCAGCATCCGGCTCTCCTGGATCTCCCGCGCGATCGGGTCCATGCCGGCCAAGGGGTCGATCTGCAGCAGCCTCAGCAGGCTGGCGGGCGCGTCCCGGTTGCGCCATGCGGACTCCCGGCGGAAGGCCGAGAAGTCCTGGAGTCGCACGTAGGAAGCGGTCCGGACCTCCGGGTTGTTGGCGAACCAGTCGTCGATGATCAGCCGCAGCTCCGCGAGCTGATCGTCGCTCAGGAAGCGGCCGGCGAGCGCCCACACCTCGTCCGCGCTCCGGTCGTACATGGCCTGGATGAGCTGGGCGTCCTCGGGCAAGTAGTTGGACGCCTCGTACTCGCGGAAGCTCATCTGCTTGACGGTGACCATCGTCACCATGTCGAGCATCGCGGCGACCGGGTTGACCTCGGCGGCGATCGTGGTCGCTCCGAGCCCGCCGGCCACCTTGGCGCGGCGGGCGTTGACCCGGGCCTTGGGCGACTGGGCCTCCTCGTAGATGAGGTCGAAGAGGTCCCCGCCACGCGAACTGTACTTGTCGGCGAAGGCCATGACCGAGGCTTGGATCTCCGTCGGCGTGGCCTGCCGCGAGAGCACCGCGATCTGCTCGGCGACATCCCCCACGCGGCGGTTCGACTGCCGTGGGCTGGTGCAACTGAATAGGACCGCAGGCAACGCCACGGCGATCGCCGCCAGGATCGGGAACGGAAGGGAACGATCACACCGGGGACGCAGGGCCCAAGTCATGACCCGACAACCTACCACCGACGCCGCCTCCGCGCAGGATCGACTGATCGGCCCCAGTTCTCTCACGGGGGCGCAGACCCGGCCTCGGCGCCAATCCAATGTTCTCACGGAGACACGAAGCCGCAGGGAAAGCCTCAGGCTCGGGCCCCTTCCAATTGTCTTCCTTTGTGTCCCCGTGCCTCCGTGAGAGCCCCTCTGGAAGACACGCTCGCTGACCCGGCCTTGGTGCCAATGCAATGTTCTCACGGAGACACGGAGCCACAGGAAAGGCCTTGGGCTCGGGCCCATTCCAATCTTCTTCCTCCGTGCCCCCGTGCCTCCGTGAGAGCCCCTTCCAACAGGCGTCGCGTGCAAGCGACTTGGCACAAGGGCCGCGGCTCCATGCCGCGGCCCTTGTGCGTTGCAGGCGCGTTCCGGACGGGGTCAGCGCGTCAGCCCCAGTTGCCGAGGAGGATCGCCAGGTCGGCGGCGCCGACCGAGCCATCGCCGTCGAGGTCGGCGGCGGGATCGGGGCTTCCCCACGCGCCGAGGAGGAGGGCCAAGTCGGCCGCGTCGACAGCGCCGTCGCCGTTGATGTCGCCGACGATCGCCGCCGTCGGGCAGCCCACGTATTCGATGAGGCGATTGGCCACGGCTCCGTTGACGTCGGTGAACTGACCGCTGACGAGCAGCCGGTCGCCCGCCTCGTCGGGCAGGACGATCGCGTTGAAGGCGGTGTTGTTGGCGTTGGCGACCGCTTCCCACGCCGTGCCGTTCCAGCGGGCCATGCGACTCAAGGGCGTCGAGCCCGACGCCGTGAAGGTGCCGAAGGCGTAGAGCCGGTCGCCTTGGCCGTCGTTGAACACGGCGAGCTTCCAGACGATGCCGTTGGCGAAGCCATCGCCGACCGCCGACCACTGCGTGCCATCCCACCTCGCCACCCGATTGGCCGGCACGCCGCCAGCGCTGGTGAAGGCCTGCCCGCCGACGTACAGGGCGGGTCCCGTGCCGTCGTCGAAGGTGACCATGGTGTTGACCGAGGGCGAAACGCCGGCGCCGGTGACACCTCCACCGACCGACGACCAACTCGTGCCGTTCCAGCGGGCGATCCGGCTGGCATTCACGCCGTCGACCGAGGTGAAGCGGCCGCCGATGTAGAGGGCCTCGCCCGAGCCATCGTTGTGCACAAAGCTGGTGAAGACGATGAGCGGCACGTTACCGGCGATCGGAGTCGTGCCGAGGGCGTGGAAGTTCGCACCGTCGTAGCGCGCGATGTAGCTCGCCGTGGTGCCGCCGATATTCTGGAAGTTGCCGGCGATGTAGAGGTTCTCGCCGCTCCCTGAATCCCAGGTCGTCAGCCCCCAGAGCTGGTTCGAGAAGAGTTCAAGCTGGGCTCCGACCGATTGCCATGCCTGGCCATCCCAACGGGCCAGCTTGGCCGTGCCCGGCACGCCGCCAGCGAGGTCGAAGTAGCCCGCGGCATACACGCTGCCCTGGAAGCTACCGAGCGCGTAGCACTCGTTGCTGCTCAGGCCCGAGCCAAGCGGCGACCAGCCGGTCGGGTCGAGCCGGGCGATCCGCGACGCGCTGACGCCGCCAATCGCCGTGAAGCTCCCGCCCGCATAGAGCTTCAGGCCGTCGCCAAAGTCGTGGCGGACCAGTCCGCCGACGAGCCCGGTGTCCGCCCCCGGAACGCCGAGTTCGGTCGACCAGGCAGGCACGCAGGGATCGCCAGCGTGAAGGAGAGCCCCCGCCGTCAGCGCCACAGCGCAGACTGCCAGACGACCCGCGGTAGCACCCGACACCACCGACCGGTTGATGCGCGATCGAGACAGCATCTCTTGATCTCCCGATGAAGTTCCCCTGAACAGCGTGGCTCTGCCCCCAACGGCACTCGATTCCGCAAGCGCCCCGAGCCAGCCAGCCGTCCACGGCCGCGGCGCGCGACGCATCGCCAGCGGACGCGGCGGTCCGGTGTCGTTGCGGCGGCGCGTAGCCAGCCATGAACGGATCACTCCGAGCATCCTAGCAACGCCACGATCACCTCCGGCGAGGCGTTGGTAGGCCCGTCGATCGAGCGAGTCGCTTGCGGCCTGCGCAGCGCCTCGCTTGGTTCGAGCGGCACTTGTTCGGCCCACAGCCGACGGCCGCCTGTCGCTCATCGTCCGATACGAGCAGGCGGCAGCGGATGGCGACTCCCGCGCCTCAGCACGGCCCCCACGCCCCGAGGAGGATCGCGTAGAAGACACGCTGGACACACCCTTTCAAACGCGCTGGACACACCCTTTCAAACGCACGCTCGATCGCATCACCCTCGCTCCGGGCCGCCGCGCCATGCTGCCCGGACTGTCCGCGCTGGCCTCCGCATCGGCGCCCGGCGACGCGACGGCCACGCGGCCGCGACCTGGGTCCGTCCTCTCGGCCTCCGCTCGCCGAAGGGGGTTGACGGAGTCGGCGAGGCGACTCGCCGAGTGATCGGGAATCACCTAGTGGACACACCCTTTCAACCCGGCGACGCGACGTCCCCCTCCTCCTATTGGACACACACTTTTGGACACACACTTCTGGATTTGCCCGCGCCCAGTGGACACGATCGGGCGGAGGCACGTCCCAACCGCCTTCCTCAGTAGCCCCCTCTGGCCCTCAATTCCCCACTGAGCCTCTGTGTCGCATGCCCTCCCCGCCCGCGCCTCAGCACGGCCCCCACGCACCAAGGAGGATGGCGAGGTCCGACGAACCGACCGTGCCGTTCGCGTCGAGGTCGGCGGCGCCGCTCGTGTTCCACGCTCCGAGGAGGAGGGCGAGGTCGGCCGGGCCCACAATCCCATCATGGTTGAGGTCGGCCGGGCAGGCCGACGCGCAGCCCACCGTGAACGTGCCGCTGCCCGTGCCGAGGCCGCCGATCCGGATGCGGTAGCAGGTGCCGGCGGCGGTCGGGATGGTCAGGAGGGACGTGCCGCCGGGACAGCCTTGGCCGTCGGCGTTGCAGGCCACGAGGTTGCTCGAGTCGCAGGGCTCGAGATCGCCGCCCGCGTAGGTGCAGCCCTTGTAGATCGCGATGGTGGTATTGAAGTCGGCGGTGCCGCAGGTCGAGACGGTGAGCGTGCCGGTGCAACTCGCCACGTACTCGTAGAAGACGTCGGCGGTGAAGAACCCCGCATCGCCGCCACAGAGCGGGGCGAAGGGGAAGTCGTTGGCCCCGCCGACCGTGGTGAAGGGGTAGGTCCCGTCGACGATCGGGATCGGCGGCGAGCCGGCCGAGCAGCCGTCGCCCGGGACGAAGCGGAAGAGGTAGGCGAGTCCGACCGGGCCTTGCGTCCCGAGCACCGCGTCGGGCGATCCCACGATGAGGTCGGGGCTCTCGTCCCCGTTGACGTCCCGGCTCGCGTCGAGGCAGTGCCCGAATCGCTTGGCGGTCGAGCCCGGGGCCTCGTACATCCCGAGGAGCGCTCCGGTCGCGCTCGCATAGCAGTACGCCCGCCCCGTCTCGGTCGTCGAGAGATGTTCTTCCGGGGCCCCCACGACGATGTCCCACTTCCCGTCGCCGTCGAGGTCGGGGCAGCTGCGGACCGCGTAGCCGAACTCGCCCGAGGTGAAGGGCCACGGGGCGGGATCGGCGCTGACCATGGTCCGGATCAAGGCTCCCGTCGCCCCCGAGTGGAGGTGCACGCGACCGTCGAATCCGTTGGCCGCCGATTCGTAGGGGGCGCCGATCACGATCTCACCACGGCCGTCGCCGTCGATGTCGGGCAGGCCGGCCACCGATTGGCCGAAGTGCCCCGAGTCCGACTTGTCGGGCGAGTCGATCGTGAGCCAGAGGGCACCGGTCGCTCCGTCGAAAACGTAGACGCGTCCCGCGTCGGTGATCGACGACCCGCCGCGGCCCGGCGGGTCGGCCCGCTCGGCGGCGACGATCACGTCGCCCTTGCCGTCGCCGGTCACGTCGGGCACGCCGCCCACCGACTTGCCGAAGAGGTCGAGCGATTGGGGCGAGGGATCGACCAGCGTCTTCCACAAGGCGCCGTTCTTGGCCTCGCGGACCTCGACCGGAAGCGAGGTCAGGTTGCCGAAGATCCCGGCCACCATCTCGGGCAGGCCGTCGCCGGTGCAGTCGGGCACCAGGGCGATCGAGGTGAAGGTGAGCGGCGTGAGGCCGTCGACCGCGTAGAGCTGCGAGCCCGTCGCCCCGGAGTAGACGTGCAGCCGTCCGAAGCCGTTGGCCTCGCCGGGCGCTCCGATCGCGTAGTCGGCGACGCCGTCGCCGTTCAGATCGGGGAAGCCGATCACTGACTGCCCGAACTTGCCGTTGTTGACGGCGGTCGGCGAGGTGTGGGTGCGGAGGAGCGTCCCCGTCCGCCCGCTGTAGATCACCGCCCGGCCCGACGCGCTGAGGCCGGCCGGGGCCTCGATCGGGGCCCCCACCAGGACGTCGTTGTAGCCGTCGGCGTTGACGTCGCCGATGGTGGCCACGGCATCGCCGAAGCGGCCGCCGATGGTCGTATTCGGGCTCGAGAGCGTCAGAACATCGGCAGCAGCGAGGGAGCCAGAGGCAAGCCCGCAGGCCCACGCGACGGTACGAATGGCAAGGCGGGCGATCGACGACCGGTGCATGGCGCTCCTCAAGCCGGGGCTCCTCGGGGGACCGAGGCATGGTCCCCGATCAGGAAGCGCAATCCAATCGCCGATTGCCCGATGCGAGTTGTTATCGGGGCGGCTTTCGGCTCGTCTCGGCGAGGGCCCAGGCGTACTCGGTGGCGATCGGGGCCTTGCCCGCGGCCTCGAGCTCGCTCCACGCCCGGAGCGGCCAGTAGGGATCGCGGAGCAATTGTCGCCCCAAGAGGACGAGATCGCACTTCCCCGACGCGATCAGCTCGTTGGCCTGGCCGGCGTCGGTGATCAGCCCGACCGCCCCGGTGGCGATGCCCGCGTCGCGGCGGATCCGCTCGGCGAAGGGGACTTGGTAGCCGGGTCCGCTCGGGATCTTGGCGGTCCGGGACGCACCGCCGCTCGAGCAATCGATGAGATCCACCCCGGCCCGCTTGAGCCGCCCGGCGGTCTCGACCGAATCGTCGATCGTCCAACCGCCCTCCGTCCAGTCCGAAGAGGAGAGCCGGACGAGGAGCGGCGTCGCGGCGGGGATCGCCTCGCGCACCGCCTTCACCGTCTCCATCAGGAACGAGATCCGATGGTCGAAGGGTCCGCCGTAGCCGTCGCTCCGCTTGTTCATGAGGGGCGAGAGGAAGCTGTGGCCGAGGTAGCCGTGGGCGAAGTGCAGTTCGATCACCTGGAAGCCCGCGTCGACGCTGCGGGCCGCCGCCGCCGCGAAGGCGTCGCGCACGGAGTGGATCTCGGCGATCGTCAACTCCTGCGGCACCGGGCCATCCTCATTGAAGCGGAGGGCGCTCGGGCCGACCGGCATCCAGCCGCCGTCCTCGGGCGGCACATAGGCGTTGGGCTTCGGATTCCAGGGCCGCTGGCGCGAGGCCTTGACGCCGGCGTGGGCCAACTGGATGCCTGGCGTCGCTCCGCGGGCAGCGATGAACGCCGTGACGCGGCGCAGCCCGTCGACGTGGGCATCCTTCCAGATTCCGAGGCACTGCGGCGTGATGCGCCCCCGGGCCTCGACGCCGGTCGCTGCGGTCAGGATCAGGCCGACGCCACCGACGGCCCGGGCTCCCAGATGGGCGAGGTGCCAGTCGTTGGCGAAGCCGTCCTCGCTCGAGTACTGGCACATGGGCGAGAGGGCGATGCGGTTGCGGAGCGTGACGCCGCGCAGGGTCAATGGATCGAAGAGCGATGGCATGGGCGAAGTGATAGCACACCGGAAGGGTGATTGGGACTTCATGGGAGAGCCAGGATCGCCGGTGCGACCGCCAGGTGCGGTCCGACCCCTCGATCAGGTGCAGGGCCCCCACGCACCGAGCAAGACTGCGAGGTCCGCTGCATCAACGCCGCCCGAACCGTCGAGGTCAGCGCCGCCGCGGCCGCCCCACGCACCGAGGAGGATCGCCAGATCGGCGGCATCGACCGCTCCGTCGCCGTTCAGGTCGGCCAGGCAGGCGGCGCTCTCCACGCGCACGTCATCGATGCCGGTGTTGATGACCTCGCCGAAATCGCTCGTCCAGTTCAGCTTCGTGATGGGCAGGTCGCTCAAGAATCCGACGAAGCCGACGGTGCCGGGGGTTTGGGGATTGACGATCGGGACCGACGCGCCGCCTTGCAGCGTCAGGGTGAACACGATCGGATCCCCGCCGTTGGCGTAGCAGACGAACCCCACGGCGCGGGCCGGGACGTCGAACACCAGGTCGATGTTCTCGCCGCCCGAGGAGGTGAGCGTGGACGACGCCAGCGGACAACAGAAGTTGGTCTGGCTGGAAGGCGCCACGACGAGATTCGGTTGGTTCACCGGCGGCGACGCGATCGGGACGAAGAGGATGCCGCCGCTGGCGATCGACCCGTAGTAGTTGACGCCCAGTGCCGGCAGCCACACCGGCTCCTCGAAGGTGACGGCAAGGGTGGCGTCGGTCGTCGCGTCGAAGGCGGCTTGGCTTTGAAAGACAGTGACTCCGGCTTGGGCCAGCGAGCCAGCCGACAGCGCGAAGCACACGGACAGCGGACGAATCGCGTTCATCGTTCTCTCCCCTGCGGGTCGCACCGACCCTTGCTCAAGTGTTCCCACCGTGAGCCGGCGAATCAAGCGTCGCCCACCGAACTCGCCAAGATCGGCCCCGCGTGCCCAGCGAGTTCCATCGGGCTACCTGCCTCGAGCTTGGGATGACCGGCGATCGGTCAAGCAGAGCCTACAACCGCCACGACACGAAGCGGCGGACGATGTACTCCTCGATCCCCGCCCGGCCGCCTTCCTTGCCGAAGCCGGAGTGCTTGACGCCGCCAAAGGGGGCTTGGGCGATGGCCGGGAGGGCGTCGTTGGCGCCGACGATCCCGTACTCGAGGGCCTCGCACATCCGCATGAGGCGGCTCGCGTCGCGGGTGTAGAAGTAGGCGGCGAGGCCGTAGCGCGTGGCGTTAGCGAGTTCGATGGCCTGCCGTTCGTCCGCGAAGGTGAGGACCGGAGCCACCGGCCCGAAGGTCTCCTCGCGGCAGCAGCGCATCGAGGGCTGCACACGGTCGATGACCGTGGGGGCCACGAAGCGCTTGCTGCGGCCGGCGATGGCAGCGAGCCCGCCGCCGCAGCGCACGCGGCCTCCACCAGCGACGGCGTCCTCGATGTGGGCGATGGCCTTGGCCGCCGCCGCGTCGTCGATGAGCGGGCCGATGTGCACGCCATCGGTCGTGCCTTCGCCGACCACGAGCCGCTCGACCGCCGCGACGAGCTTGGCGGTGAACGCCTCGGCGACGCTCGACTCGACCAGGATCCGGTTGGCGCAGACGCAGGTCTGGCCAGAGTTCCGGAACTTGCTGGCGATCGCCCCTTCCACGGCCCGGTCGAGATCGGCGTCGGCGAAAACGATGAACGGGGCGTGGCCGCCGAGTTCGAGCGAGAGGCGGGTGAGGTTGGTCGCCGCCTTGGCCATCAGGAGGCGGCCGACCTCGGTCGAGCCGGTGAAGCTCAGCTTGCGGACGGTCGGGTTCGAGAGGAGCTCGTCGCCGATCGCCTCCGGTTCGCCGGTCACGAGATTGAGGACGCCGGCGGGCAGGCCGGCCTCTTCGGCCAG
The DNA here is from genome assembly GCA_044224425.1 of Phycisphaerales bacterium. Lineage (GTDB taxonomy): Bacteria > Planctomycetota > Phycisphaerae > Phycisphaerales > SM1A02 > JAEUIT01. Next base: position 9,284 of record JBGAKK010000049.1, on the reverse strand, counting down.
GCGGCCGAGGGCGAGGGCCGAGAGCGGCGTCTGCTCGGCCGGCTTCACCACCTGGGTGCACCCGGCGGCGAGGGCGGCGCCCGACTTGCGCGTGATCATCGCGCTCGGGAAGTTCCACGGCGTGATGGCGGCGCAGACGCCGACCGGGCGCGGCAAGACGAGCAATCGCTTGTCGGCAGCGCCGCCGGGGATCGTCTCGCCGTACACCCGCCGCGCCTCTTCGCCGTACCACTCGAGGAAGCTCGCCGCGTAGACGATCTCGTTGCGGGCCTCGGCGAGGGGCTTCCCTTGCTCGGCGGTCATCAGCCGAGCCAGCCGTTCCTTGTCGCGGTGCATGAGCTCGGCCCACTTCCGGAGGATCGTGCAGCGCTCGAGAGCCGGGCGGTCGCGCCAAGCGGGCAGGGCCTGGGCCGCCGCCTCGATCGCGCGCCGCGTCTCGACCGCCCCAGAGGAAGGCACCTCGGCGATGACCTCGTCGGTGGCGGGATTGCGGACGGGAAAGGCCTTCCCGCCGTCCGCCCCGACCCAAGCGCCGCCGATCAGGTTCCGAGCCTCAATGGAGTGGTCGAGTGCCATGGGACGGGCAGCATAGCCGCGCCCCCTTGCCTCGACCCCGTGACGATGCCCTATCGGGTCCAGGCCCCGAGCAGGATCGCCGCGTCGCTCGCCCCCACCACGCCGTCGCCGTCGAGGTCGTAGCTCGCGGTGCCCCACGCCCCGAGGAGGATCGAGAGGTCGGCGGGCCCGACCACGCCGTCCCCGTCGAGGTCCCCGGTCACGGGCGCCGGGAAGTAGGCAGTGAACACGTCGCGGTAGCCGAGCGTCTCCGGCACCACCACGTTCGAGGCCACCGTCACGAAGGCGATGGCGGTCCCTTGGTCGGCGATGGCGAGGGTCGGTTCCATGCCAGCATTGAAGAGGCCGAGGGCGGCCTCGTTCGGCGCCGTCGACTGGCCGGTGAAGACGTCGCGGCGGAAGAGGCGGGAGACGCCGACCCCGGTGCCTGGCGCGCCCGGCACGACGTTCCCCGCCTTCGAGGTGAAGGCGAGGACGCGGGCGTCGCGGGAGATGGCCATCGACTCGATGGGAGCGTTGACCCAGCTTCCGCTCGGGAGGAGGGTAAGTCCCCCGGTCTCGGCCAGCGTGAAGTCGCGGCGGAAGACCTGGGCACCGAGGGCGGGCGGCCCGTCCACGAGTTGGCTGAGTCCCGCAGCGAGGAAGGTCACGTAGCGGCCGTTGTCCGAGACCTGGGCCGCCGTCACCTGGATGTGCGGCGTGTCGGTGGTGAGGCCGGGCGAGGCGAGTTCGACCGTGCCGCCCACGCGGTCGTAGCGATAGGCGAGCGTCCAACCCTGGAAGGAGCGAAGGAAGACCGCGTAGCGCCCGTCGCCCGAGAGGTCGCAGGCGGTCGACGGCACGGCGAGCTGGCCGCCGTCGAGGCCGACGCTCACCCGCGTGGTGGTGCCGGCGAGGCGATCGCGCAGGAATACATCCTGCACGCCGTTGGTGTCGTCGGGGACGAGGTTGGTGGCCGTACTTTGGAAGAGGACGTAGCGGCCGTCGTCCGAGACCTGCGGCTCCCAGCTCCATCCAACCGCCGGCAAGCCGTCGAGCCCGACGGTCACGACCTCATGCTGGCCGGTGAGGCGATCGACGAACTCGACGCGGGCCGAGGAGTTGGTGGCCCCGACCGTCGAAGGGAAGACCACGTAGCGGCCGTCGCGGCTCATCGTCCCGCCGAACTCGTCGTAGGGGTTGAGTCCATCCTCCCCGGTCAGCGTCAGGTTGGTGAAGGCCCCGGTCGCATCGCGCAGGAGGAGATCCCAGCCCGAGTCGACCGTGCAGAGGTTGGTGGCCTTGGTCGGGAACACGAGCGACAGGCCGTCCCCGGCGAGCGACTTGGGCCGCAGGCCGAGCACGGTGCCGAACAGGGCCGGGGCCGAAGCCCCCGAGTTGCCGTTCCCCCAGAGGAGCGCTGTGGGCTGGAAGAGGACGCTCATCGGCACGACCGGAAGGCCGCCGCCTGCTTCGACCTCGAACACCACGCTGGTCGAGGCCGTTCCAAAAGTCACTGTGGCTGTGGTGGTGCCCGAACCGACCCCTTGGAAGGTCGTGTTTCCGCTCCGGACGACGATACCTGGCGGATCGAAGGACCAGAGGGCGTTGTTGCTCGCGTCGAACTCCACGCCATCGAGGAGGACCGTGGTCGGCAGCTCGATCGACGCCGAGGCCAGGAGATGCACCGTCGCGGGCAGATCGAATCCATCGATGTGATCGGTGAAGTAGGCCCGGAGCCCGCTGGCATCGATGCCGACGAGCGGCGGGAAGCCGAAGAAGCTCGGCCCGGTGACCAGCGAGGTCGAGGTCACCTCGGGCGAGGCGACGAGGAGGAGGCTGGTCGGAGCCCGCGGCGTCCAGCCGGTGGGAGCGGTGATCTCGATCGATCCACCGATCGAGGCTTGGCCGGTCGTGATCGCGGCTGGCGAGGTGATCGGAAGCACAAAGCGGAGCGTGCCTCGCGAACCGGTGGCGAGGGAGGCGGCGTCGAGCGACGACGCCCCCGGACCGATCCAGATGCTCCCCGAACTCGAGCTCGAAGGTCCGGTCGTGCCGAGGGCGAGCGTCCCCGCGACCGAGATGGTGCCGCCGGTGGTTGCCTCGAGGTGGGGTTTGGCGTTACTCGCCGATTGGAAGCCGGCGCAGGTGATGCGGCCATTCCCCGCTGCGGTCCAATTGGTGTTGGTCTGGGCCGGAACAGTCACCGCCGGCAGGGCGAGCAGGCTCCCCTTCCCCCACGCGTTCAGGCTCGGAGCCGTGGTCTGGCCGCCTTGGAAGAGGAGGTTGTCGGTGAAGGCGAGCGTGCCGCCGTTCGAGACCGTGACCACGGTCCCTGTACCGGTGCCGATCGACCCGCCGGTCGCGGTGACCGTCGCCCCGTTGGTGACGCCGACCGTGGCTGGCGAGGAGACGCCGATCCCGAGGTTCCCCAGCGTGACGTTCGTCGCGCTCCCCGCTGCGCTGAAGGTGCCGCTGCCGCCGAAGCCGATCCAGAGGGTCGCTAGGGCATGGCTGCCTTCGATGGTGAAGGAGCCGTATCCGCCCTCTTGCCCGACGATGATCTGGTTGGCGATCGAGCCGCTTGGATGGAGCGTCAACTGCCCCCACGCCTTCGAGCCCACGTAGACCGGGCCCGAGCCGTCGATGGTGCCGTCCACGGTGAGCGATCCCGTGCCCGACGTCTGGCTGACGCCCGAGCCGACCCGGACCTGACCGCCGACGCCGACGTGGAGCGCTCCGCCTGCGGCGATGGTCATGGTGCCCGTGCCGCCGGTTCTCCCGAGGTGGAGCGTGGTCGCTCCGAGATCGACGTCGCCGCCTGATTCGATGGTGAGGGTGCCGCTACCGGCCTCGCCGATCGTCCACGGCGAGGCTCCGGCGAGGGCGGCGAGCGACGCGTCGCTTGCGACCACGACCGTGCCCAGCCCCGCTCCTTGGCCGCCGCCCTTGCCGACCGCAAGTTCGAGCAGCGTGGCCGCGCTGCCCGCCCCGATGACGAGGCTGCCCTGCGTTCCCGACGGTCCGATCTGGGTCGACCCCGTCACCTGCAGGGCGACCGACTCGATGGTGAGGACCGGGGCCGCGCCGACTTGGGCCACGGTGAGGCCGCCGGCGATGGCGATCGCTCCATCGACGAAGATCGGTGACTGGTTGACGACGTCGAGTGAGGCGATGGCGAGCGGGTTGCCCATGCCGCCGAGGAGCACCGCGAACGGCGTCCCTCCCGGCTGGATGCCGAACCAAGCAGCGTCGGCCGGGCCGGGAACACCGCCCGACCAGGCGGCGGGGTCGGAAAAGCTGCCGGCGACGGGGGCGAGCCAAGAGCGCTGGGAGGGCGCGTCGCCCCACCCGAGGCTCGGCGAGAGAAGAAGGGCAAGGGCAGCGCTCGCGGCGACGGAGGCGCGGGAACGGTCGGTCATGGGAGCTCCTCGTGCTGCCAATGCCTACGGCTGTTTCGCGCCGATTCGGACCGGATTCCCGGATTTCCGCGCAGGCCCGTTGCGGCCTCCCGTATCCCTTGCTGCGCTAGCGGAGGTACCTCATGCATTCGCCAACTTGCGTCCGCCACCGAACGGGCCGCCTGTCCCTTCGCGCCTTCGCCGCCGGCACCGTGGCGGGCGCGACGGCGAGCCTGTGGGCCGATCCGCCCATCGTCGTACCGGACCCAACCCCGGATCCTCCGGCGTCGATCGGCACCTCCATCCTCCTCACCAAGGACGTCCTCCTCGCCGGCTGCGCCGACAAGCGGTCGCCGGACGGCGCTTACCTGAGCTCGCGCGGCGGAGTCCTGCTTTGGCCACGGGCCCTCGCTGGCTCGATGGCCGGCGTGCCGCTCCCGCCACCGACCCTTCTCCTCGCCCCGAGCCTCACCCGTGCCGAGCGCTTCGGCGAAGCGATGGCCATCGACGGTTCGGCTCTCGTCGTGGGCGGCCCGGGCTTCCACACCAGCGCCTCGCTCTGGGGCGTCGGGCGCGTCCACCGCTACGTCTGGAACGGAGCCACCCGTCCCGCAACGTGGCTCGAGCCCATCAACCCTCCGGTCCCTGCGAACGGCCTCGAGTTCGGGAGCGCCGTCGACGTGGACGGCTCCCTCATCGCCATCGCCGCCCCCGGCTATCGCGCCGCGACGAGCGATCCGCCGCGGGGCATCGTCTACCTCGTCGAGGCCAACGGCTCGAGCGTCACCTTCACCGGCGAACTGGTCGGACCCGTCCCCAACGCCCGCTTCGGTTCGGCGGTGGCCATCACCTCGGGCGGCATCGCAGTCGGCGCTCCCGGCTGCATGGCCAGCGAGCCGACCGACGAAGGCTCGGTGGTCCTCTTCGACACCGCCCCGCCGCATGCGATCGTGGCCACCTTGATGGCGCCAGAGCCCTCGCTCGGCAATCGCTTCGGGGCCACCATGGTGACCAACGGTTCGCTCCTCGCGGTCGGCGCGCCGGGCGCTGCCTGCGACACCGGCGAAGTCCATCTCTTTCGCCACGGCCCGAAGGGTTGGAGCTTCGAAGCGACCCTGGTCGCTCCCGGTGGAGGCAACGATCCGGCCTGGACCGGCTTCGGCAACGCCCTGGCCATCGACCGCGAGCGACTGGCGGTGGGAACGGGCGGCCTGAACAACGACGACGCCATTGGCTACAAGGTCGCCGTCTTCCGTCGCTCGGGCTCGACCTGGATCACCGAAGCGATCGGCGGCGGCACCAGCGCCGATCCGGGCGGCGGCGCCGTGGCCCTCGATCCGGCGTGCCTCGTCTCCACCCAACCGAACGTCGGGCAAGGTGTCCTCTTCTACGAAGCCCTCCCCCGCTCCGCGGACATCGACTTCGACGGCCACGTCGGCCCCGGCGACCTGGCCATCCTGCTCGGGGCGTGGGCCGCCGCTGCACCGACCTCCCCGGCCGACCTGAACGGCGACGGCGCCGTCGACGCCATCGACCTCTCGATCCTGATCGGAGCCTGGCAATGATCCGCCTTCGTCCAAATCCCCTTCGCCGCGGCTTCACCATCGGCGAACTCGCCGTCTGCGTGGCCGCCGGCGCTGCCCTCGCCGCGGCAGCGGTCCCCGTCCTCGCCAACATCGGCGGAAACTCAGGCGAAGCCCGCTCCTGGTCGAACCTCCGCATCCTCGGCGAGGCCCACGCCAACTACGCCGAGACCTTCAGCAACCGGCAGTTCACCGCCATCCCCGACGACGTCGGTGTGGTGAACGGGAACTGCTCGACCTACATCAACACCATCGCGTGCCCGCCGCCGCTCCTCCTCGGCTGGTCCTCGAACGGCGCCGCATGGGGCTACTACCTCGGCTCGTCGGGCCTGTGCAGCCCGTACGGCTATCCGGGCGGCCCCTGCACGTCCAACTGGCCGGTCTACAAGCCGATCGAGTTCGCTGGCGTCTCCGCCGGCTTCGGATCGTTCCGCCTCGGCAACTGCCACAACTTCAACAGCTTCGTCGACGGCCGCTTCTACAGCGACGTGCACTTCTCCCCGAACGACGCCGCCCCCTACGCCCTCGGCGCCAAGTGGCGCGACCAAGGCAAGGACTTCGAGTCGGACAGCTCGTACATCGGGTTCACCTCCTACTGCCTCAGTCCCGCCGCGATGTGGAGCCCTGAGGTCCTCTCCTCCGCGAACGGCGGCTACAAGGACCCCAACACCTTCGCCACCAGCTACGCCTCGCCCGCCGTCACCCAGTGCGCCTATCCCGACCTCAAGACGCGGATCCTCGAGCACAACTGGAACGTCGGGGCCCCCAGCTACACGTTCCACGGCCCCGACGATTCCTGGGTCTTCAACGCCAGCGCCGCGGTCTGCCCGACCGCCATCTTCTTCGACGGACACATCGCCCGCATCGCGAACAGTAAGGCGATCGAGGACGACGCCACGCTCTTTGCGACGAGCGGCCAGCGGCTCTGGAGCCGCGCCACGCCCTTCGGGCCGCTCGGCTACCGCGGCGACCAGGCCCTCGAGACGGAGCGCACCAGCCACACCGTCCTGACCATGGACGGCATCCTCGGCCGCGACCAGCTCGGGACGCGGTGAGGAGGGCTTCGACGGGACCGTCGTTTCCCCGCCCCGACCGCGGTACGCTATGGCCATGGCCAAGGCAATCGTCGACCCCCAAGAACTCCGCCGCTTCGCCCACGATCTCAAGAAGTTCAACACCGACGTGCAGGCGATGACCGCGTCGATCAACAACCGGATGTCCACGCTGGCCCAGACCTGGCGCGACCAGGAGCAGGCCAAGTTCCAGGAGGAGTTCGACTCGACCCTCAAGGTGCTGATGAAGTTCGTGAAGATCTCCGAGACCCACATCCCCTTCCTCCTGCGGAAGGCGGAGCGGATCGAGGAGTACATCAACCAGCGGTGACCGCTGCCGGCGCCACGAACGATGGCCATCCAAGCCAACATCACCAGCGTCCAGGTCCTCGACGAGTTCAAGGCCGCGCTCATCAAGTTCGTCGAGGAGGCCACCCTCGCCCTGAGCGAGGCGGAGAGCGAGATCGAGCGGGCCATGGACTGGCTGCAGCGCGACTGCCAGACCTATTGGGGTGGCGTCATCCGCAAGAAGCAGGAGGAGGTGACGATGTGCAAGTCGGCCCTCTTCCGCAAGCAGATCACCCCCTCGCCGAACGACCAGAAGGCCTCGGTGGTCGACGAGAAGAAGGCCCTGCAGCGGGCCATTATGCAACTCGAGGACGCCGAGAAGCGGCTCAAGGCCGCCAAGCGCTGGGCCATCGAGATGGAACGGCAGTACGCCCTCTACAGGGGCACCATCCAACCGCTGGCCGCCGCGGTGGAGCGCGACCTGCCCTACGCGGTCACCAAGCTCACTCGCATGGCCCGGGCCCTGGACGAGTACCTCCGCACGCCGAGCCCGCGGCTCGAGGAGCTGTTGGACGAATCCCGCGAGGCTCTGGCCGTCCCCAGCATGAAGCGCGGCGGCGGCGAGGAAGCCGACGACGAAACCAAGCGCCGCCCCGGTCCAGGCAGCAAGGAGCCCGCCCCATGAGCGTCAGCGGTGGCCGCGTCAAGGTGCAGGTCGCCCTCAAGGACCTGATGACGAAATGGGATCTCGTGCGCCAATACTGGAACGACGACATCGCCCGCCACTTCCAGGAAGTGACGCTCGACCCGCTCGACGGCCAGATCCGCTCGGCCCTCACCGCCATGGACAAGATGCGGGAGAACCTCCATCGCATCAAGAGCGACGTCGGGGACCGGCAGTATTGAGGCGCGCAGGCGGTGTGCGGCCCCTCGGCTCCCCTCCTTCGAAAGGGAGCTCGACCGATCCCGGCTGCGCGGGAGAGCGGCGCATCACTTCGCCGTCGGCTTGCCGGGCTGCTTCCGGTCGCGGGGCCGCTGCTCCTTCGGCAGCTCGCTCGGGCTGTCCGCCGGCGGCGGCGTCCACGCACCAAGCACCTCAGCGAGGTCGCGCGGACCCACCACCCCATCGCCGTCCACGTCCGCTCGCTTGACCGGCGACTGCGCCGTCGGGCCCCAGCACTCGAGCACCAGCGTGAGGTCCTTCATGTCGACGCGGCAGTCGATGGTGATGTCGGCGGGGGAGGAGCCGACGGGCTTGAAGATGTACATCTTCGCCTGGGATTGGTAGGGCCCCCTCGCTGCGATGACGCCGCTGTCGTTGATGGCCCAGGCGTCGACGACCTTGCCAGGCCAGTTCGGCGGCAGGAAGCTATTCAGCGAGTAGTACGTTCCGTTCATCCAAAGCTGCATCTTGTGCGCCGGGTCGCTGTCGCACGGGCCGGTGTATTGGCAATAGGCACTGCCGACCACCTGCCCCACCTCGTTCATCCCGTAGACATGCGCAGCGTCGAACGGCGGAGGCGTGCCGAGGTCGGTGGGGACGCCATCGTGCCAGATCGTGGGGCGGTAGACCCCGGAGTTGGTACCGTCGCCGATCAGGACCGAGCTTCTGCCGCTGACCTCGCGCCGGGCATTCACCGCCCGAGGAAAGCCATTCCAGCCGTCGTTTCGATAGGGCTGCATGTACTGCACTCCCTCGGGGGTCCATAGGAACCCGGTCGCGTAGGCACCGAGCGGCGCGAGCCCCCAGAAGTGCCCCACCACCAGGCCGGCCCGGGTGGCGGTGAACTCGCCGTCGCAGTCCGCGAGTTCCTGCGGGATCGGCAAGAACGCCCCGTCCTTCCACGCCATCGGCGGCCCGCCGGTGAAGTCGTCGAAGAGCTGGCCGTACACGGTCCCGTCCTCGCCGACCGCGTAGCCGCGCGTCGACGGGTACGGGGCGGGCGGCTCGATGATCTGGTACACCCCATCGTGCCAGAGGAAGGCCCGCTCGGTGTAGTTGTCGGACAGGTGCCCGGTGCCCGCGATGTACTTCCCGTCGGGCGAGATCGCGTAGGCCCGGGCGTTGAGGATGGTCGGCCCGAGGTTCAGCAGTTGGATGCCGGTCTCCTCGGTCCAGCGGAACGGGCGGTCGGTGACAGGATCGCCACAAGGATGGGCGAAGCCCACGATGACACCAGTGTTCGAGATCGCCTTCGGGGCGACGAGCGACGAACACGGGTAACCGACGAGTGTCACGTCGTACGCGCATTGCGCGGAGGCGACCGCCGCAGTCCCGAGGACCAACATGGCCGCCGCGGGCAGATACCCGCGGCGGCCGAAGAACGAAGAACCCGCGCTGGTCATGCCCCACCTCCGGACATCATCTCGATGGCGCCGAGGATCAGCGCCTCGCGGAGCCCGTC
>JBGAKK010000001.1:0-171900 GCA_044224425.1 Phycisphaerales bacterium | reverse complement strand
AGTGGTGCTGGGCACGCATGCTTGCCAAGACAATTTTCACGCGAAGCCGCGAAGACGCGAAGAAGCAGAGGCAACTCAAGCAGGGGCGTCGTGCAGCGGACGTGCGCGGCCCGTCGTATTCGTAAGGCAGCCCTCTCACGGAGGCACGGGGGCACGGAGGGAACTGGCGCTGATTGCCGAGGTGCAGGCGGCGCGGGGTTCGGCTGCCGAACGTGTTCCCGTGGGACTATCTCGGCCATCCGATTCTTCGTCGTGGCTCCGTGCCTCCGTGAGAAACCTCTCTTCGCCGAGGTGTGTTCCGAAGCCAACCCCCAGATGCCGCGCGGGTGATCGGGTGTGTCCCGTACGACGTGTTGTGGTCCGCGGGCGTCGCCCGCTGGCAGTGGTGGTCGCAGGCGGCGGGGTTTTGCGGGGCGAAGGTGTGTGTCCAGTACGGCTGCCGCGAGGAAGTAGTCCGCCCGCCGGTCGCCGGCGTCGGTGTAGTCGGGGTCGGAGCCGCCGGCGTGGTTGTTGTTCTGCCGCCGCATCGCGAGGTCGTCGATGTGGCGGAGGCCCCACGCGGACTGGACGACCTTGGTGATGGCGTAGGGGCGTCAATCGTCGGCGCGAGTGGACGACTTCACGGCCCAGGCATCGCAGAGGGGATCGAGAGCGTCATTCGAGCGGTTCCTGTGGCTCGAAGAGGTCGCCCGGCATCCCGATCGCCTCGGGGGCGGCCGTCCTGTCCAACACCTCCTCAATGGCCGCACGCCACCGCGGACTGGGCACGCCATCCGTCGGTTCGGCAAGGAGGCCTTCATCGCCGCCGGGCAAGTAAGAGTAGATGCGTTGGACCGAATCTCCCCACAGGCCTGCGCCGACACCTGGTTTCGGGAGCGACATGTAACAAGTCGCTGTCGGGATCAACAGGTCGCCAGAGATCCTGAGATACCGGTCGTACCTCATGAAGTTCGCCCGCAACCATTTGCTCTTCGGTACGCGGAGCCAGGCCCGTTGGAGGCCGGAACGCCTGCAGTAGATTCGCAGCGTCGGAGCGAGGCCCTCTCGCCCTGCGATCCAACCGACCACGTGGTCGTGGTCGTTCAGCGGGTGTTGGCCGTCCCACCGGATCTTGCCGGGTCGCCCTTTCGTGGTCACTTCCTCGGCTGGCCGCGAAAAGGTCCGCCACCAGGGCGGGGTCGTCGCGCCCCAGAAGAGAGCGGACGCTGCCGCGGGGATGACGTCCTCGCGCATGTAAGGGGGCGGATCCCAGCGGCGGAACGAGTCTGCGTTCCGTTCGTCCAACCGCCACGCCCACCGGCCGTTCCACCAGGTGCAAGTGAAGAGCTCGGGGTACTCGCGGTCGCGTCCGGGCGGCGGGGACGAAGGAAGCGTCTCCGCGACAGCGAATCTCGTCCGGTCGAAGGAGACGATGCCTCGCGCTTTGATCCAGGACGGGTCCACCGCCGGGAGCCGGAGGATGAACCTTCGCCGAACTTCCTCGTCGGTGCTCGCTGCAGCGTCTGCTGCCCGCAGGACGCCGGGGGGCAACCGAGCCCAGTAGTACGCGACCGTGCAAGCTGCGGGTGGCGGCGGGAGCAAGGGGTCGGGCTCAGGCGGGCGGAGTTTCTTCGGTTTCGGCATGCGAGGTCAGACTCCGGTGTGGCCGAGCCGGTGGGTCGACTCAGCCTGGCGAGGACACTCGCTCAACCCCGGGAGCGGACACTGTGGGCACGCGATTCTAACCCTGAGGGGTCATTGCGCCCCGCAGCCCGAGCCCGGGCCGCGATCCGAGCGTGCTTGCTTGCTCGTGCGCTCGAAAGGGTGTGTCCAGGGTGTCTTACGAGAGTGTCTTATGGCTGCACCAGAGCGCCGACTAGACGCAGTTTCGGCCGAAGAGCGCATCGATCACCGACGAGTGAGCATCAGTCGCCGTCCTCGCCAGCAACCATCAGCCGGCGGGATATGCCAGGCTGAGTCACGGTCGAAACGAGGACCCCCGACTCGTTGTGAATCGACTTGCAGACGAGTTCCGCGACCTTCCAGTACGACAGCCTCCGGCCCTGGCGTTCAGCTCCCGGACGCCGGTCGTCCGCGAGCAGCAAGCTCTAAGCTCATGGAAGATCCTCTTCACCTCGCCGAGATCGAGCCGCGGCTCCGCCAGTGCGAGGGCGGCGGCGCGGTGCTGGTACCCCCGAACCAGACGCGTGCAGGCTGCCAGGACGCGAGCCAGCCAGGCGAGCCTCACGGGAGCCGGCGAGCGACTCGGAACATCTCGTAGCCCGCCGCAGCGTCCTCGCCGACGTCCCAGTGCGTTCGTGCGGCGATGTAAAGCCTCCCTTGCCAGCGGAGCGAGGGTGCAGAGTCGCGGGGCTCATCAGCGATGGGTCGAGCCGCCACAATCGCCCGATCACTAGGGCGCTCCAAGGTAGATGGTCACACTTATCCAGAACTCATCGAGCATGTACCGTCCCGTGGCATTTGGACTCAGGCCTGCCTCGAGAACCCCGACGCGTAGGAATCCAATCCGACGCGCGAGGAAACGAGGGAGGGCGCCTCCAGTCGTGACATCCTGGATCGCCCCCGAGTGCTCCGAGTCCCTTCCGGAACGACATGACAAGCAGAGCCCCCGGGGCCAGGCTCGTGGATTCCTCCTTGATAGCCGCCCCCAGCGACATTGCATCGGCAGCGAACTCCCTTGCCGCGACTCGGCGGAGCGATGAGACAGAGGCCGAGGCTGTTCGATGGGCCGAGCCGCCGGATCGATGAGCCCGCTGAAGTCGGCTTCCGAGGCTGGCCGGATCGTCGTCGCACCCTCGTTGCCTCACCAACTCAGGCGGCACTGGGCGGAATCAGTATGAACGGGGATGGAGGTGGGGTGACCTCTATCGGGTCTTGTACTCCATTTTGGTCCGGCTGATCCGCAACCGTTGTCGACAGCCTTGAGGCGAGAATGAGCTCGTCGACCCGTGGGTGATCAGCGTCGATCCGGAAGTCGATGTCGCTCCTTAGATGCTCCGCTTCGATCGAACGGAAGGGTCATCGACGAAGCGGCCCCTCGCCCACAAACAGAGCGCCGACCACGTCCACGATCGTATTAAACTCCTCGACGATCGCTTGGATCTCTACGTAGCGCGCCGAAAGTGCCGGGTCCAGTCCTTGCCGCCGCTTCTCGGCGCGGCTCCACCACGTTTCGCCGGATCGAACGTCCGCCTGCAACTGCGGCGCTCGCGCCGGTACCTCCCGCCACCCCGTGCATCTGGCTCCACTGGGCGCGGGTGGGAACGCCCTGTTGCCGGCATACCCCCGCGAATCCGCCCACGAAGCCTCCGAGGCTCTCCGAATCCGCTTCGGTCCATGTGTCCCGTCTTTCGCGTGGAGAAAGGTCTGTACACCCGCAGCGCAGCCAGAACTACGCCAGCCACGACCGCGGCGGTTGCGACCCACGCAGGTGAGCGGTCGCGACGACCGCAGCAGCGACGCACCCCGGCTGCAACCCCCTTGGCCGCACCGATCGCGAAGGCTCCGACGTGCGACCAGAAGCTCAGGCCGAAGGGGTCGAGACCAGCCGTGGGGGAACGACCCAGGTACCCATACAAGCTCCCCCCATCCACATACCCCGCCGGATCCCGCTCGAGCCACCGCCCGTACCCCGCCGCCGGGTCGTAGTGGCGGAAGCGCACGGTGTACCCGAGCCACTCGCTGTCGAAGCGGTACCCGCAGTAGCCCTCCTCGTAGCCGCTCGAGACCGCGCCCACCAGGCCCGCGGCCAGGGCCGAGGCGTACGACCCGCTCCCGAAGCCCGCGGTGTCGGTCGAGTTGACGATGCCGTCGCGGTTGGTGTCGGCGTCGGGGTCGTAGCCGGACTGGTACAGCCGCTTGCCGCTCGCCTCACACCGGCCACTCGGCCGCCTCGAGCTGGTCGCCGAAGGCCTCGCGCCGCCAGTTGTCGGCGGCGAAGAGGGGAGGCGGGGCCTCGCCGCGAGCCTTGGCGTCGAGCCGGCGGCGGTAGTGGCGGCCGAGGTCGGCCCGGGTCAGGGCGATCGACGGGGCGATCTGCATCGCCTCGGCGAGCTGGTGGGCCTTGAGGAGGAGGGCGTCAATCACGCCCTTCGCTCCGGGCTCGTCCTCGCGGCGGCGGCGCACGGTGAACCACTGCACCGCCTTGCTCGGGTTGGCGACGATCGTCTCCACGAAGCGGTCGCCGTGGCGAGCCGCGATCGGCCGCGGGAAGCCGCGGAGGTCGGCGATCGCAGCGCGAGCCACCGGCCGCGAGCGGACCATCTCGAGGAGAGCCCCGTCGGGCACCGCGGCGCGATGCGGGAGGTCCTCGATCCGGGCCACCTCGTCGCGCACCACGCAGAGGGCTTCGAGCAGCCGCTCTTGCTCCTCGTCGAGGTCGTAGCCCCGAGCCGCCCGACGGGCCTGGCCGTGGACATCGAACTGGTGCGGATCCTCGAGCCGGGCCACCGACTCCTGGGCCGCCCACGCTAGCCGCCGCGGCTCGAGCGTCTCCCGCTGGGTCTGCCAGACGAGCGGCAGGTAGCGCACGTCGTCGGCGGCGTAGCAGAGTTGGCTCGCCGACAGCGGTCGGGCGTCCCAGTCGGTGAAGGTGTGGCCCTTGGACAAGGGGTGCCCGGTGAATCGTTCGACCAGCTTGGCCAGGCTGGCCGGGTAGGGCATGCCGGTGAAGGCGGCGGCGACCTGCACGTCGAGCATGTCGACCGGCTCGCGTCCGAGGTGGCGGCGGACCGGGGAGAGGTCGCTGGCGCCGGCATGGACGAGCGTGGTGCGGCCCGGCTCGCCGACCAGGTCCCACACCGGCCCGAGGTCGGGCACCTGGAGGGGGTCGATGAGAATCACGCGTTCCGAGGTCGCCAACTGCACCAGACAAGTCCGCGGGAGGTATGCCACCTCGCCGATGAACTCGGTATCGAACGCAAACGCATCATGCTGCCGCAGATGCTCGATGGCCCGGGCCATCCCAGCGGCATCGACCACCAGCTCGGCCTCGCCCTGAGGGACCAGCGCGTGCACAAGGGGGGGCGTGTGGTGCTGGTCCCCCGCGTGCGCCGCTTGGTGCTGGCGTGAACGCTGCCTCCTCCGGAACGACATGGTCATGCGGAAGATAGCGGCTCGCTCGCCACTCGCGGCTATGGCGGGGCCCCTCGGAGGCCAACAATCCTCGATTGCGTCCGCCCGCCGGCCGGTCCAAGATGGAGGCATGCGATCGGCCGTGCGCTGGGTGGTGCTCCTTGCGGTCGTGGCCACGGGGTTCCTGGCCGGCTGTCGCCGCCCCGAAGCGGTGACCGACCGCTTCCCACAGCCCATCTCGATGCGCGACGTGGGGCGGGCCGAGGTGCGGAGCGGCATCGAGCTGACCGAGCCGGAGCGGATCACGATCGAGACGCTCCTCGACGAACACCAAGCCGCCTTCGAGGCCTTGCGGCAGGCGGACATTGCCTCGCTGCTCGCCGAGATCCGCGACTCGGGCGAAGAGGTCGACGATCAGGAGCTGCGCCGGCGGATCGCCCGCCACCGCAGCATCCACGAGCGGATCGCCGGCCTCGATAGCGACTTCTTCGATCGTCTGTCCAGTTCCTTGGGCCCCGATCGGGCGGCGTTCGTCGAGATCCTGCGGGCCCGCCGGACCCTCGATCGGGCCAACGCGGTGGTCATCGCCGATGGCGGCCGTACCCTGCTCGATCTACGGTCCCTGGTCCGAAGCCTCCGGCTTTCGCCTGAGGCGATGGCGACGATTGAGCCCGAGCTCGCTCGATACGAGGTCGAGGTCACGCCCATCGCGACCGCCGTCGCCGACGCCCAGATGCGGCTGCCGATCGAGTACCAGGAGGTGCTCCGCCGCCGCGGCCCGCCGGAGAAGGACATCGACCAACGGCTCCGGGACGACGCCCGGGAGAAGGCGATCGGCGCCGCCCAGCAACGCCGCTTCGCCGAGGCTCGTCGCGACCTCGAGGTCGACCTGCACCGCTTCGCCGACACCGTCGACGTGGCGGGGGACGCCATGATCGCCCTCTTGCCCGCCGAGGACGGCCTCGTCCTGCGCCGAGCCCTCCTCCGGATCCGCATCGACGACGGTTCGGCCCGGGTGGCCGAACGGGCGGCCTTCGACGCCTTGGTGGCCAGCAAGCTGTCGGTGCTGCCGGTGGCGACGCGGCTCCAGATCGCTGCCCTGCGCCAGAAGTTCCTGGAGGAGGACGAGGCGTCGATGCGGGAGTGGCTCGAACTCTGGCGAGCCACCAAGGTGCCTGGCGAGCTCGAGCCGGGCGGATCGCAGAGCACCAAGCAACGAAACGAGCAACGCGGGGCGATCGAGAAGCGCCGGGCGGTCGCCGCTGCCAAGCTGCGGGACGAGGTGATGAACCTCGTGCCGCCGCAGCTCCGCTCGAACTTCGAGTCGTTGCCGCAGCTCAACCGCCAGGAGTTCTCGAAGGCGATCGCCGAGCTGGTCGGCGACAGCGCGGCTTCCGCGATCGTCCAGGTGCGTCCCCGCGGCTATGGCGATCGCGAGCAGCGGCCGCCCGAGGCTCCCGAGCGGGCCGGGGACAACTCGGCCGAGTTCCGCATCCTCCTGCCGGCCGCCCCCGATCAGCGCGACCTGATGCGGCTGGCCGAACGGAGCGGCGTGGACGAAGGGACGCGGCGGGTCATGGGCGACCTTTTCGCTCCGTGGAGCGAGCGTTGGAAGAACGAGGCCGAGGCCGCCGAGGCCGCCATGCAGCCCTTGGTCGAGGAGATGGGCGAGTCCGTGCGGCGGCGGGGCGGGGACGACGCCGAGCGGGCCATGGCCCGCGTGGTGGGGGCCTTCGAGAACATTCGCCAGGCGAGGATCGCCCTCGATGCGGAGCTCCTCGCCGATCTCGACGCCGCGGCATCCGGCCTCAGCCCCGAGGCCCGACAGCTTTGGATCTGGGAGCGGGCGGCGCTGGCCACGCAACTCGGCTGGCGGCAGCTCCCTGGCAACGAACTCCTCCGCTTCCCGCCGGAGTCGACGGTCGACCTCTTCGACGTGATCGCCGACGCCAACCTCTCGAGCGAGGCGCTCCCCACCCTGGTCGGGGCGATCGAGCCGCGCTGGGAAGAATTGCACCAGACCGGCGAACAGCAACGGACCACCACCTTGGCCGGGGTGCGGAAGATCGTCCTCGAGGCGATCACCGCCCGTACCCGTGGCATGTCGGAGGAGCAGGCCCTCAGCGAGGAGCGCCCCGACATCCGCCGGGCGGTGGCCCCAGCCCGCGAGGCGGCGGAGCGCTTCGGCACCATCCAGCTCGAGATCCTCGACTCCTGCATCGCTGGATTGCCGCCGGCCGACGGACGCAAGCTGCGCGAGACCTTCGCCCGGGCCGCGTATCCCCGCGTCCTCGGCGACGACTGGCGCACGCGCCGGCTGATCGAGGGGCTGCAGGGCGACGGCGGGCTCGACGAAAGCCAGGGCGAGGCGATCGCCCGCCTCCTCGAGGAGCGCGACATCCGCCGAGACCGAGCCCTCGACCTGCTCCTTGCGTGGGGCCGTTCGCACCGCCGCGAAGCAGGGGAGGAAGGGCGCGGCGAGTGGTCGCGGCGCCGCTACCCCGAGCTCGCCGCCGCCGCCTTCGCCCGCGACGAGGCCGATGCCCGGGCCCTTCGCGCCGCGTGGGGGGTGCTGCGGCCGGAGCAGCGCGAGCGGCACGGCGATCTGCGGGCGTGGTTTGGCGATCCGCCGCAGGCGGTGCGGAACTTCGATTGAGAGGTGGGGAGGAGGCGTGGGCTTCTCCGCGAGCCTGGGTGTGACCGCGATTTCGTGAACCGGATTGCCGCAGTGAGGTGGGGAGCAGGCGTGGGCTTCTCCTCGAGCCTGGGTGTTACCGCGATCTCGTGAGCTGGGTTGCCGCTGAGAGGTGGGGAGGAGGCGTGGGCTTCTCCGCGAGCCTGGGTGTGACCGCGATCTCGTGAGCTGGATTGCCGCAGAGCCGCAGAGAGCGCAGAGTCCTCGCAGAGCAGAAAGGGAATTGGGGCTTCGGGTCAGGCCTTCATGGCCGCTCGATTCCACGCGACGGCATCGCCGCGCGGACGGCCACCATTCCTTTCTTGCCTTCCTCCGCGACGGCTCCGCGCTCTCTGCGCCTCCGCGGCAATCTGCCTTCTTCGCGCCGAGCGACGTCGCGTACCCGGATAGCCGCAGAGGCGCAGAGGCCGCAGAGTCCTCGCAGAGCAGAAGGGGAATTGGGGTTTCGGGTCAAGCCGCATGGGCCGCTCGATTCCACGCGACGGCCTCGCCGCGCGGACGGCCACCCTGCATTCCTGCCTTCCTCTGCGAGGACTCTGCGCTCTCTGCGACTCTGCGGCGATCCGGGGCAAGCGAGACAATGTTGAACACGGAGCCGCAGAGGCGCGCGGAAAGGCCCAACACACGGGCCGCGTTTTCCTCCGCTAGCCTAGTTCTTCCTCGCCGCGCCCGCGATCGAGTGGCCCTTGGCAGCGGTCGGCACGGCATAGACGGCGCGGCCGCCGGTCACGTACAGGGTCGAGCGGTCGGGTCCGCCGAAGCAGCAGCCGGACGGGCTGGTCGGGAACTCGAGGCGACCGAGCAAGACGCCGTCGGGGCCGAAGATCTGGATCTCACGGCTGTCGGGGTTCGCGCACCACAGGCGCCCCTCGGTGTCGATGGCCAGGCCGTCGCCGCGGCCTCGTGGCGTGGTTCCGTCCTTGGCCACCAGGTCGGCCAGCTTGGTCGGCGTGGACAGCTTGCCGGGACCGAGCACATCGAAGGCGTAGATGCCGGGGTCCTTGTAGGACAGGACGTAGAGCCGCTTCTCGTCGGGCGAGAGCCGCACGCCGGTTGGAGCCGCGATGGTGGTGTCGAGCCGGCTCACCGTGCCGTCGGCCGCCCGATAGAGGACGCCGCGGGTGGGACCTTCGGCGAGGCCGAGGGCTGGGTCGGTGAAGTAGATCCCGCCGCCCCGGTCGACCTCGAGATCGTGGAGCCGGCCGAGGGCGACCGGCTGGCCTTCCCCCGTCAGTTCCTTGGCCAAGGGGCGAAGGGCCTTGGTGGCGAGGTCGACTTCGATCAGGGCGCCCACCCCTTGGCAAGCGACCAGTCGGCCGTCGGCGGTGAACTGGAGGCCGCGGCAGTTCCGTTCGTTCACCACAAACGCCTGGTAGCCTCGCGAGCCGGCGGGCGGTCCGGCCAGGGCGGTGTTCGTGAGCCGGAAGATGGTCGAGGTGGGGACGTCGGTGAAGAAGACCTGCCCGTCGGCGTCGACGACCGGCCCGGCGGTGAACTCGAGTCCTCCCAGCACCTCGATCGGCTGCGTGCCCTCGGCGACGAGGCCCCCGGCGCCGGCCGGTTTGGCCACGACCGGCGGGGCGGCGGGCTGGTTGCGCGGCGTCGATTGGGCCACACAGATGGAGGCCGCGAAGGCCAGCGTCACAGCGGAGAGGGCGGGCGGGAGGCGGAGCATGGCAGGAACTCGGGGCGGGCGTCGCTGGATCGTAGCGGGCGGTCTGGCCTCCGTCGCACTTTCCGCTTGAGCGACGCCCGATGTCCTGCGAGCCTGTCGACATGCGCCGATCGCCTGCCGCCGTTCTCCTCCTTGCCGCCATCCTCGCGCCTGCTGCCCCGGATTGCCTCGCCGCGCCGCCGGCGGGGTTCATTGCCGACGTCGTCCAATCGGACTGGAACGAACTGGCCGGCGTGGCGCCCTTGGCCGACGGTCGCATGCTGGCTTGGGAGCGGGGCGGTCGGGTCTGGATGCTCAACCAGGACGGGACCCGCATCAACCCGCCGATGCTCGACATCCACGACGAGGTCGGGGCCTGGCGCGACCACGGGCTGCTGGCCGTCGCTCCGCATCCGAACTTCCTCCAGAACGGCCATCTCTACCTGATGTACGTGGTGGATCGTCACCATCTGCTGACCTTCGGCACCCCCGACTACGACCCCAATGCCGACTGGTACTACGCCGCGTCGATCGGCCGCATCACCCGCTACACCGCCGATGCCGGGACGCGCTTCGAGACGGTGGACCCGGCCAGCCGGCTCGTCCTCCTCGGCGAGACGAAGGAGACCGGCATTCCCGTTGTCCACCAATCGCACGGCGTCGGCACGCTCCTCTTCGGCGAGGACGGCACGCTGCTCGCGTCGGTCGGCGACAACGCGAGCTACGAGAGCGTCGACCTGGGCGGGCAGGTGAGCGGCGGATACGTCGACCAGGCCGTGGCCGACGGGATCCTGAAGCCCAAGGAGAACGTGGGAGCGTTCCGTTCGCAGCTCGTCGACTGCCACTGCGGCAAGGTGCTGCGAATCGATCCAGCGACCGGCGACGGCCTGCCGAGCAATCCCTTCTACGACCCCACGGCCCCCCGGGCCCCGCGGAGCCGCGTCTGGTGCCTCGGCCTCCGCAATCCGTTCCGCATGACGATCGAGCCGGAGACCGGCTCGCATGATCCGGCCGATGGCGACCCGGGCACGCTCGTGATCGGCGACGTCGGCTGGAACGTCTTCGAGGAGTTGAACCGGGCCCCGAGCGGCGGCCTCGACTTCGGCTGGCCGGTCTTCGAGGGGCTGGAGCACATGGCGGCCTACGCCAAGTCCGATGTGGTCAACCTCGACGCCCCCAACCCGCTGGGCGGAGGGAGCTGCACCGAGCCATTCCTCCGCTTCCGTTCCCTCCTCGTGCAGGACACGCAGGCTCCGCTCCACTTCTGGAACCCTTGCGGCATGCTGCAGGCGGAAGCCGCGCAGCGCTTCGGCGTCACCGTCAGCACCACGGTCGCCGGGTACCTCGGCTCGGGCTACGGCAAGTTCCAGAATGCGAGCGGCGACTGGATCAAGTGGACCGCCAACGCCGGCCCGGCGGGCAGCTACACGCTCGGCATCCGCTATGCCCTCGGCTCCGGGACCAAGTCGCTCGAACTGCGGGTCGACGGCAACGTCGTGCTCGGCTCGCTCGCCTTCGCCTCGACCGGGGCCGCCACCGAATGGCGCGTCCTCGAGGTGCCGATCGCGCTCGGTAGCGGCAGCCACACCATCCAACTGACCGCGATCGGCTCGGGCGGACCCGACATCGACGGCATCGCCGTCTATGCCCCGGGGGCTGGACCGGAACTGCCCGCCTCCATCCCGCACTTCCCGCATGCTCGAGCCCTCGCCGACTGGCACCACTCGAACGGCCAGGCTCGCGTCCCGAGCTTCAACAACGGGGCAGCCACCGTGTCCGTGATCGGCGGGCCCACCTCGCCGGTGGTGGGCAGTTCCTTCGGCGGCCACTGCGCCGTCGGCGGCTCCCGCGTCCACTTCGATGGCTGGCCCGAGGAGTGGCACGACCGCGTCTTCTTCACCGACTTCGTCGACACCTGGGTCCGGGCCTTCCGCCTCGACGCAACTGGCAAGGTGGCCGAGGTGAAGCTCTTCGACCCGAGCATCGGCAACCTCACCCAGCTCATCGCCCGGCCGTTCGACGAGACGCTGTGGATGGTGCGCTGGCCGGGCGAACTGGTCCGCGTCGCCTACGAGCCAGGCGGCAACCAGGCCCCGGTCGTGGTCGTCACCCACACGCAACCGTGGGGGCCGAGCCCGCTCGTGATCGACTTCGATGCCTCGTCGTCCAGCGACCCGGAAGGGACCGCCCTCCAGTTCGCTTGGGACTTCGGCGACGGCAGCACGGCGAGCGGGCCGGTGGTCAGCCACACCTTCCAGTCAAGAAGCGGCCTGCCCCAATCGTTCGATGTCCTCCTCACGGTGATCGATGCGGGCGGGAAGAGCTCGACCAAGGCGATCCTGGTCAGCGCCGACAACTCGCCGCCCGTCGTCACCATCACGAGCGTCTACGACGGCCAGCTCTATCCGATGGACCAGAAGGTGGTCCTGCCGCTCGAGGCGGCGATCGCCGACGCCGAGCACGCCCCGAACACGCTGACCTGCTCCTGGCAGACCATCCTCCACCACAACGAGCACGAGCATCCCGAGCCGCCCGATCCCGAGTGCACCTCGTCGGCCTACATCTCGCCGCTCGGTTGCGGCGAGGAGACCTACTGGTTCGAGGTCCGCTGCACGGTGACCGATCCGGTCGGGCTGTCCACGACCGCGGTCGCCAACCTCTACCCGGACTGCAAGGGTGTGCTGGCGTGCGGTGCGGACCTCGATCGGGACGGGGCGGTCGGCTCGACCGACCTCGCCCTTCTCCTCGGAGCGTGGGGGCAGGCCACGGCGGCCTACGACCTCGATGCCGACGGCACGGTCGGAGCCGGCGACTTGGCGATCCTGCTCGGAGCGTGGGGACCATGCTGAGCGAGGCGGAAGCGGAGTGAATTCAGTTGACTTGGCGGGCCTTGGCGGGAAAGGTGGACGCATGATCTGCCACTCCCCTCGACATGGACTCCGCCGCGGCCTGTGCCTTGCCTCCCTCTTCGGTGCGACCGCGGTCGCCTCGGCCGACGTCTACGTCGACACCTTCGACAACTCCTCGAGCGCTGGCGGCTGGACCTTCGGCCTCACCCCGGTCTATCCGGCGACCGGCGGGAACCCCGGCAAGTACCTGAAGGTCACCGGCCTCGACACCTACGCCCCGCAGCCGCGGACGACCGGAGCCTCCGTCTTCACCGGGAACTACCGGGCCAAGAAGGTGGTGCGGGTGGGCGTCGATCTCACCACCATCGCGGTCGACTTCAGTGCCGCCGGCCGGCCGTGCACGCTGATGCTCGTCAACGACAACGGCACGCCGTCGAACGCCAACGACGACTGGGCGGTCTACACCATGGGCCCGAACGTGCCGCTGGTCGGCGAGGGCTGGAAGAGCTACGACTTCACGGTCCCCGCCCAGGCCACCAGCCTGCCGGCCGGTTGGCACAGCATCAAGTTAGGCAGCGCCTCGCCCACGCCCGACTGGAACGTGGCCATGCAGGACGTCGACAAGGTTGTCTTCTTCTACGGCGACCCGGAGAACTTCTTCATCTTCCAGATGTGGACGCTCGGCCTCGACAACGCCCGCATCGAGACCAAGCCCGCTGACATCGACGGCGACGGCAGCGTCGGGCCTAACGACCTGGCCCTCCTCCTCGGGGCGTGGGGCACTTCGAGCAACGATCTCGACGGCGACGGCGTGGTGGGGGCGAGCGACCTCGCGGTCCTGCTCGGCGCCTGGGGCTGACGCGAGGTCGCGGAGAGGATCCGGATAGTGGTTGAGACCGCGGGGAGGGGGATCCGGATAGCCGCAGAGTCGCAGAGGCCGCAGAGTCCCTCGCAGAGGAAGGCAGGAATGCAGGGTGGCCGTCCGCGCGGCGATGCCGTCGCTTGGGATCGAGCGTCCATGAATGCCTGACCCGAGGCCTCAATTCCTTGTCTGCTCCGCGACGGCTCCGCGCTCTCCGCGCCTCCGCGCGTTCCGGCTGACGGCGACGATCGCTGGGAAAGGCCCAGATTGCCGCGGAGGCGCAGAGTGCGCGGAGCCGTCGCGGAGGAGGACAGGAAGGCAGGGTGGCCGTCCGCGCGGCGATGCCGTCGCTTGAGATCGAGCGGCCATGCGGCCTGACCCGAAGCCCCAATTCCCTTTCTGCTCTGCGAGGACTCTGCGGCCTCTGCGTCTCTGCGGCTATCCGAGTTCGCGAGGTCCCTCGACCCGAAGACGGCAATCCGATCCTCCCCGGCCTCCACCCCCTCCGCGTCCTCCGCCCTCACTTCCGCGGCACGCGAAGCTCATGCGGCCGCAACGCTTTCGGCCGCCCTCGCCTTGGTCTCGGGGTCGATGGCGAAGCCCCAGGCCTCGAAGCGGGGCGTCTGGTCGGCGTTGGCGGCGGCGGTGGTCGAGACGATCAGGTTTCGCATCGCCTCTTCCGTCGTCGCGGCGAAGGGGCACTCGGCGATGGCGGGCCAGAGGCGATCCACGAAATCGGGGCGTCCGCTCGTCGTCTGCAGGCGGAGGAGGAGGGCGGTCCACGAGTCGACGTCGTTTGCCGGGGGAATCGTGTCGGGATCGCGCTTGGTGTCGCCGAAGGCGTCGGCGATCGCTTCGAGCGGGCGCGGATCGGGTGGCAGCACCCAGCCGAGGCGATCGCACGCTCGGCCTTCGAGGAGGAAGCCGAAGGCCTCGGCGGGAGCGCTCGAGCCATCGAGGGCGGCCGCCCCGAGTTCGCCCTGGAAGAAGAAGTAGGTGCGGGCGATCGAGCGGGGCAGCGTCTCGCCTAACGGGAGCGGCGCCGGGTGGCGGAGCGCGAGGCGCAGGCAGTCCTCGAGCTCGGCCCGCTCCAAGGAGACCACGCCGACGCCCGGCTGCTCGACGGCCAGCCCAAGGCCGGCGTGTTCGACGAGGAGGAGGCCGCGCGTCCCGCGGGGCAGCCCGCCTTCGGGCGGCGGCGGGCTGTTGCCGCAGAGGTCGCTCAACGTTTGCACGTAGCGGTCGGCTTGGTCGAGGAAGCGCTGCACGAGCACCGGGTCGTAGTCGCTCCGCACCGTGGCGAGGACCACTGCCGAGCCGCGCCACAGGTGGCGTTCGCTGTCGGGGAACCCGGCCAGCTCGCCGAGGTCGGCGGTGCCGCCGTCGAGGCGGACGAGCCACGCGGCGCGCATGGTGTCGAGCGCTCCGTTCCACAGGCGGAAGGGCGGCGGCGAGGCCAGCGTGGCCAGGGCGACGATGACGAGCGACGGCAGCACGTCCGCATTGTGCCGAGCGATCCGCTACCGTGAAGCCGTCGCCGGCGATGCCGGCCACGAACGGAGGATCGATGCTCGCCGTTGCCGCACTCGTCGCCTGGTCGATGCCCGCGTGGACGACGGCCGTCGCGCCCGGCGACGGTCCGCGCTGGTCGGCGGTACCTTCGTCATCGCTCCTGAAGGCCTGGGCGTGGTGCTTCGGCCCTACCTCGCCCATCGCACCGAGCACTCGCCGCACCTGGCGTCCTGCCGCTTCGTGACCCTCGAGCGGGTCCTCGCCACCAGCGAGGGCAGCGACGATCCCGAGAAGCTCGAGCGGTTCCTCTTCCAGGCCTGGAAGGACGACCATCTCCACGGCTGCTCGTCGGCGGCTGGCCACTTCGCCCATGCGGTCGATGGTGCTCGATCGCGGCACGCCGCAGGCCGACAACTGGGCCTTCTATCCCTGCGACCTCTACTACGCCGACCTGGCCAAGGCCGACGGCTCCTTCGACGACTGGAACGCCGGGAAGGAAGGCTTCCACGCCGGCTACATCGGCGAGGTGCACGGCGAGACGCTGAAGGACGGCCCCATCAACTTCGACCGCATCGACTACAAGCCGGAGATCGCCATCGGGCATACGGCGGTCTCGACGCTTGAGCCTGCGCCGCAGTCTGCCAAGACGATCGCGTACCGGACGACGTGGTGCTGGGCGATGGCAAACCGCTGGCCGTCTTCTTCGGCGTGGGCGGTTGGGTCGACGTCCGCGCCCGTGCGGGGGATGGCCAAGGAGCTCGAGCCCCGCTGCGCGACGAGCTGTTATCTGCACGATTCGAAGGAGGAGCCGGCCCCCGACGAGGCCTACGAAGGAAGCTCCCAGCTTGGCGACCGCGTTTTCATCCGCACCGGCTGGGCCGCGAGCCGTGGTCGCGGCGCCGCCGGTGCCTTCGCCTCCACACGCTCGAAGGCGTGGCCCAGCCGGCCAAGCTGCCGGTCTGCTTCTCGGTCGGTTGCTCGACGGCGGCGAGGTCATGACCCAGGCCCCGTACCAACCCTACGTCGATGTCGACGGCGTCGAACACCGCGCACCAACAACGGCGAGGTCTTCACCAGCCCGCCGCCGCCGCCCGCCGCGGCCTGGAGGCGGCCCTGCAACTCGAGCCGATCGCCGGCGGTTTCCGTCCGCTGCTCAACCGGCGGGGCCAGCGGCGGCATCGGCCAGGAGCACTTCGCTGTTCGCGCCCTGCGCCGTCACCTTGCTCGACGGCTTTGTCGAGTCGCTGGCCCAGTCGAGCGGCCCGACCACGGTGGGCGAACTCTGGCGCCGCTCGCTCGTCCGCTACTACGACGCCGAGCACCTCGCCGACCTCGCCCCCACGCCCGACTGGTACCCGCCGAGCATCTTCTTCCAGGGGATGAAGTTTGTCCTGTTAGGGGATCCGGCGCTGCGGGTGATGGAGTGAACGGCGTGATCGGGCTCAGGCCTTGGGCGCTCCGAAGGGATCCCAACAGACGCTGATCTGCGAGCTGTAGAAGGGATAGCGGCTCATGCAGCGGTAGCTGCGGAAGTCGTCCGGGTTCCAGCCCCAGGCATCGCATAGGAAGCGAATCATCTCGAGGTAGCGGGGGATCAGCGGCGTGGCCAGGCGGTCGAGGCCGAGGCCGAGCGACTCGAGACGGTCGTTGGTCGGCATCAGGTCGGCGCTCCGGTCCTCGTCCATGGGCGTCGTGCGGCCGTTCTTGGCCGTGTCGTAGACGCAAAGCTCGGGCTCGAGGTGGGGCCAGATGTCGCGGTGGACGAGGTCGTCGAGGACGAGCACGCGGCACGGCTCGTCGACCACGCAGATGCTGCAGCGGCGGGTGTCTCGGCGACCCTTGACTGGCTCGAGCAGCGAGATCTTGGCCTCGTAATGTCCGGCGACGAAGAAGCGGATCGCCGATTTCGGCCCGATGCCGCGGTCATCGACCCAGTACTCGGTTCGATTCTGGACCGGCCGCACGGTGAGCGGAAGTGGCCTGTCGCTGAACTCGAGCGAGAACCGCTCCGCCAGTCGGGAGCGTCGCGAGGTCGCCTCGTCGTCGCCCCGCTCTGCCGCCAGACGCGCGCCGCCAGAGAGCCGGATCGGCACGCCGGGGCGCAGGCGGCGGAGGCCGATGCGCCCGCTGATGATTCCCACGTCGGCGAAGGCCGGATTGTCGCGGTTCGGCACCATCATGAAGCAGGCCACGTCCACCTCGACCGAGAGTCCCTTGACCAGACTCGCCCCGCGGAAGCCAAGCTGCCGGGCGGTAAGCTCGGCCCGGGCGTGAACCTCGGGGAGCCACGAGGCCAGCAGGGTGTCGAGGTGGGTCTTGTCGCCGAAGTCCTGTTCGATGAGGGAGCGGAAATCGTCGAGCGCCGACTCGGCTGCCCGGCAGGCGGCGGGCGTCGCTCCCGCCTCGCGGATGGCGAGGAGGAAGGAGGCGAGCGGGGCAGGGCCCGGCAGCTCCCGCAGGAGGGCGATGGTGTCCTTCCGGCCGAGGGCGCCGAGGAGCCGGCTGGTCAGGTTCTTGTTGAGCCCGAGCTGGCGAGCGAGCGGGATGGGACGCAGGTCGTCGCCCGGCAACGCCTTCAGCACGCCGCGGATGGTGCGCCGCAGTCGCGTTCCGATCTGTTCGAGCCGCTCCCGCGAGGGGGTGTCGGAACGGGCGTCCGCGGAGCGGCGCGCTGGCCGCCGCTTGGCGCTGCCCTTCGAACTCGAGCCCTTGGTGTTGCCACGCTCCACGCCGCGATTCTACGGGCTTGCTCGCTCGGCTCCCTCAGGGAAGTCCCAACCGCGAGGCCCCTGAATTGCGTGTCACGACGCTCCCTCAGGGAGTTTTTCCTTGACCCCCTCGGGGGCTGTGGTAGTCATAGGCCGGCTCGTCGTGCGATCGCCCCGAAGCTGTCCGTCGGCCTCTTCGACCTTCCTCGACCGGGCTTGCCACTCGCCCTCCCACCAAGGCCCATCCACCGATGCCCCAGATCCCTCTTCGCCGCGCCCTTCCGGCCGCCGTCGTCGTCTCCACCCTGACCGGCGTGGCCGAGGCCAGTGCACGGATCCGGAGCTGGCTACCCGGCGGGGGCTGCCCTGGTGTCCGCCTCTTTGCGGCGAGCAGCATCGTCTGGGACGCCGACGGCCCGGGGCCAGGCACCCCGAAGATCGTGGTGGGTGGCCGCTTCGACGTGGCGGGCGACGCTGTCGCCAACAACATCGCTGCCTACGACCCCGCCACCGGCCACTGGGAGGCGCTCGGCTCGGGCCTTGGCCTGCCGGGCGACCTCTCCACCGTCCATGCTGTCGCGGTCATGCCCGACGGCTCGCTCGTCGCGGGCGGCGACTTCCTCGATGCTGGCGGCCTGCCCGCCTCGCACATCGCCCGTTGGAACGGTTCCTCCTGGTCTCCGCTCGGCGACGGCCTCGATCCCGGCCTGTTCGGCAGCGTGGTGCGTGCCTTGGTCGTCCTTCCTGACGGCTCCCTCGTCGCGGGCGGGGAGTTCATGATCGCCGGCGCTGCCTACTCACCCCGGGTCGCCCGCTGGACCGGCGAGGAGTGGGTCTCCCTCGGCAACGGGGCCATGACGGCCGACGGCTATGCGTTCGTCAGTTCGCTGGTCGTCGACACCGCGGGCGACCTTTTCGCCGCGGGCTTCTTCGAGACGATGGACGATGTTCCGGCCAGCAACGTGGCCCGCTGGGACGGGAAGGTCTGGTCGGCCCTCGGCTTGGGCGTGAACCTCGAGGTGCGAGCCGCGACGGCACTTCCTAAGGGCGGCATCGTCGTCGGCGGCTACCTGACCGAAGCAGGCGGCGCTCCGGCCATGCGGCTGGCCAAGTGGGACGGCTCGAACTGGTCGGCCCCGGGCGGCGGCGTCGATGTCGGCGCGGTGTTCGCCCTCCATGCGGTGAGCCAGGACGAACTGATCGTCGGCGGCACGCTGGAGCAGGTGGGCGGCATCCCGGTCAACGGGATAGCCCGCCTAACCGGCGACACGTGGTCGGCGATGGGGAGCGGATTGATCTACACCGGCTCGATGCCGATCGCCTTCGGCATCGTCGGCACTTCCGGTTCGCCCCTCGGTGGCGACTTCATCGTCGCCGGCAGCTTCGACCAGGCCGGGGAGTCGAACGCGTCGGGCATCGCTCGCTGGTCGGACGACGCGAGTCCGGCACTTGGCTGGTCGGCGCTTGGCACCGGCTTCAACGGGGCATGGGTGGCGGAGCTCAAGGTCCTCAGCGACGGCAGCGTCTTGGCCGGCGGCGACTTCAGTGCGGCCGGGGCAGGGGTGCACCATCGCCTCGCTCGCTGGAATGGCTCGGAGTGGGTCGGGGCCGTTCCGGCCGACCAAGAACTCCAGTCCTTCGGCTTCGTCGAGGAGTTCGCGGAGCGGGCCGACGGGGCGTTCCTCATCGGCGGCCGCTTCATGCTCCCCGGGCATGCCGACGAGTCCGCCATCGCCCTCTGGGACAGGCAGGGTGGAACGACCTCGGCGCCGCGTGCGACGGCTATGTCCGGGCCATGGCGTGGCGCCCGAACGGCGATCTCCTCGTCACCGGCACCTACGACACCATCGGCGGCCTCGCCACCCGCTCGGTCGCCATCTGGAACGGGAAGAGCTGGAGCACGACCGGCACGGGACTCGACCGGTACGGCACGATCCTCGCCGCGGTGACCATGCCGAACGGCGACATCGTGGTGGGCGGGGCCTTCTATTCGGTCGACGGCGTCTTCGCCAACAACATCGCCCGTTGGGACGGGACCACCTGGCATCCGCTGGGCGACGGCGTGGACCAGCCGGTCGAGGACCTCGCGGTGGCACCGGACGGCACGCTCGTCGCCGTCGGCGACTTCTTCACCGCCAACGGCTATCCGGTCTACGGCGTGGCCCGCTGGGACGGCAAGTCGTGGTCGCCGATCGGCGAAGGCGTGAGTGCCGGCATCCCCTTTGCGGTGGTGGTCGAGTCGAACGGCGACGTGGTGATCGGCGGCCAGTTCACCGACGTGAGCGGCGTGCCGGCGCTCAACATCGCCCGCTGGAACGGCAAGCAGTGGGCCCCCATCGCGGGTGGCCTGGCCGGGCCGACCGACGACACGTGGAGCATCGCCTACACGCTGGCCATCGAGGCCGACGGCACGCTCGACGCAGGTGGCCAGTTCCTCCGCGCCGACGGGAACCTGTCGGTGAACTTCGCCCGTTTCGGCTGCGAGGCGACGTGCGACGCTGACCTCGACGGCGACGGCAGCGTCGGCCCGAGCGACCTCGCGATCCTGCTCGGAGCGTGGGGCACGCAAGGAAGCGCCGACCTCGACCAGAGCGGCACGGTGGGCGCAAGCGACTTGGCCATCCTCCTCGGCGCCTGGGGCGGGTGCTGAGGCGGGCGGGCGGAACTGCCGTCAGCGCACGTACCGCGACAGCAGTTGGGACCGCCTGGCTTCGGCGTCGGCCACGCGGGAGGCGGGCACCACGCCGTCGCGGATGGCCTTGGTCAGGGCCCGCAGGATGGTCGTCTGCAGGCTCGCCGTGTGGCAACAGAGGAGGAGGTCGCAGCCGGCGTTGACCGAGTCGATGGCGGCCTGCGGGACGTCGTAGTGGTCGGCGATGGCCTTCATCTCGAGGTCGTCGCTGACCACCACGCCGCGGAAGCGGAGCTCGTCGCGGAGGAGGGCGAGGACGGGCGGGCTCATCGTCGCGGGCCGCGTGCGGTCGAGCGACTCGAAGATGATGTGCGAGGTCATCACGCTGGCCACGCCGGCCATGGCCGCGGCGGCGAAGGGAACGAGCTCGATCGAGCGGAGCCGGGCCAGGTCGTGGGGGAGGCGGGGGAGGTCGAGGTGGCTGTCCTGGTCGGTGTCGCCGTGGCCGGGGAAGTGCTTGCCGCACGCGGCGACGCCGCCTGATTGCAGGCCGTCGATGAGGGCGCTGCCGAGGCGGGCCACGATCTCCGGGTCGTGGGAGAAGCTCCGCTCGCCGATCACCGGGTTCTTGGGGTTCGAGTCGACGTCGAGGACGGGAGCGAAGTCGATGTCGATCCCGAGCGGCCGCAGCTCGCTGGCGATGAGGCGTCCGATGGCCCGGGCCCGCTCCTCGGCCCCGCCGGGGTGCTTGCCGAGGTCGCGCATGGGCTGCGTCTCGCTGAACCCCGGGCCGCGGAAGCGCTGCACGCGGCCGCCCTCGTGGTCGACGGCGATGGCGATCGGATGGGCGGCGCAGCCCTTGATCGAGCGGCAGAGCTCGGCCACCTGCCCGCGATCGACGTAGTTCCGGGTGAAGAGGATGGCCCCGAAGACGCCGTGGGCGAGGAGATCCCGGGCCGCGTTCGGGAGCACCGGACCGTCGAACCCGATCATCAGGAACCGCGCCGCGGCGCGATGGGCTTCAGCTTCCGTCATGGGTGGGGTTGTAGCAAAGGCGGCCCCCTTCGGGGGCGAGGCCGCGGAGGGAAGGGAGATTGGGAGGGGACTTGGATCGCCGGAGGGGGATTCGGATAGCCGCAGAGTCGCAGAGGCCGCAGAGTCCCTCGCAGAGCAGAAGGGGAATTGGGGCTTCGGGTCAGGCCTTCATGGGACGCTCGATCCCAAGCGACGGCATTGCCCTTGCGGACGCCACCCTGCCTTCTTCGCCTTCCTCCGCGACGGCTCGCTGCTCCTCCGCGCCTCCGCGGCAATCTGGGCCTTTCCCAGCGATCGTCGCCGTCAGCCGGAACGCGCGGAGGCGCGGAGAGCCGCGGGAGCCGTCGCGGAGCAGGCAAGGAATTGGGGCTTCGGGTCAGGCCTTCATGGCCGCTCGATCCCAAGGGACGGCATCGCCGCACGGACGGCCACCCTGCCTTCCTGTCTTCCTCCGCGACGGCTCCGCGCCCCTCCGCCTCCGCGGCAATCTGGGCCTTTCCCAGCGATCGTCGCCGTCAGCCGGAATGGCGCGGAGGCGCGGAGGGCGCGGAGCCGTCGCGGAGCAGACAAGGAATTGAGGCTTCCGGTCAGGCCTTCGTGGCCGCTCGATCCCAAGCGACGGCATCGCCGCGCGGACGGCCACCCTGCATTCCTGCCTTCCTCTGCGAGGACTCTGCGGACTCTGCGGCTCTGCGGCTATCCGAGTTCCTCCCCAACTCCCCTCCCAAACTCCCTCCCAAACTCCAACCCCTCCGCGACCTCACTCCCTACGGAGGCGGGCGTTCAGCCGGGCGTACTGCTCGCGCAGGGCCACGTTGTCGAAGCCCTTGAGTGGCGGCAGCTCCATGGAGAGGACCGCCTGCAGGTCGAGCTCGCCCTTCTTGATGAGTTCGGCGAGGCCGACCGACACCGACATGGTGCGGTAGGTGTTCTCGGCGACCTTGAGCCGCTCCTCGACCACCTTGTTCAGCTCGCGCACGCGATCGGATTGGGCGGTTAGGTAGGCCGCGTAGTTGGCGGCCGCCTCCTGGGCCAGCTTGCAGGCGGCGATGTTCTTCTCGAGGACCGGACGGTCGCTCTCCGCCGCCTTCCGCAGCAGCTTCTTGGCCTGGGCCTCGGTGGCCGCCGCCTCGTCGCCGTAGGACTTCACCTTGGGCAGGGCGAACTGTTGGATGTGCCCGACGAAGGCGTCCTGGATGCGGTCCATGAGACGGACGAGGAGGACGTACATCCCGTAGTAGCGCTTGGCCGTCTCGGTCGACTCCTGCATCCGTTCGGCGATCTTCCGCAACTGGTCGGTGACCAGGCGGATGTTGTCGAAGGCCACCGCCATGTCGACGAACTTGTCGCCGGAGACGCTGGCCAGGAGGGCGTCGGCGCCGTCGGTGCCGAGCTCGAGGCCGAGCTTGCGGAGCTGCGTCGCGAACTCCGCGTGCAGCGAGGCGATCTCGCGGTCGATGCCCGCCTGGCGGGCCCGGGCGTCGCGGATCGAGGCCTCGTAGTCCTCCTTGCTCTTCCCGAAGAGGTCGTACCAGTCCTTCTCCGAACGCGGCGTGGCGGCGGCCTGCTTCTCGAAGCCGTCGCGGATCGTCTCCTCGAGTTCTTTCCGTTCCGCTTCGAGGGCTCGCAGGCGCTGCCGCACGTCGGTGGCCGAGCCTTCGGCGAGGAGGGCGGCGCACTCGTCGAGCAGGGCGTTGATGCGGGCCTCGTTCGAGGCCTTGGTTTCCTCGAACGGGTTCCAGGTCTTGTCCGGGAGGGACGACGTCTTGTCGGCCCGCTCCAAGGCATCGCCGAGGATGCCGGTCAGCTCGCCGAAGAAGCGACGCAGGGCCGGATCATCGGCCGGGGCCGTCTCGGCGGGGACGCGCTGCGGCGGCGCCGCGGGCGGGGCGGGAGCGAAGGCGACGGCGATGGCGAGGAGGAGCGGTGCGGTCACGTGGGCGGCGAATGGCTGAGAGGTTCGAGGAGAGCGAGGTGGGCCCCGGTCGGATCGGTCAGCCCGGCGTACTTGCCCACGCCCGGGATGTCCATCGGCTCGCACAGCTTGGTGCCGCCGTGGCGGACCGCGGCGGCGAGGGCGGCGTCGATGTCCTCGACGCAGAGGTAGGGGCACCAGTGGGCCTGCGAATGCGACTCGTCCGTGCAGGCCTCGAAGACGCTGGCCACCGGCTGCTGGCCGGCCTTCATCTCGATGTAGCAGCTCGCCCCGGCGCTCCGGAACTGCGGGGTCCAGCCCAACAGCTTGGCGTAGAACTCGCTCGCCCGCGGCACGTCGCGGGTCACCAGCTCGCACCACACGAACGCACCCGGCCCGATCGGGTTGGTGCCATCGGTCGCTCCGGGGTTGGCCCTGAAGAGGGAGAAGACGCCGCCGGTCGGATCGGCGACCACGGCGAAGCGGCCGATGGGGATGTCGGTTGGTCCGCAGCAGACCGTTCCGCCGAGTTCGACCGCCTTCTGGCAACTGGCGTCGACGTCGTCGACCGCGATGTAGGGCATCCAGTGCGAGGGAGCCTCGGCGGGGAAGTCCTGTCCCATGGGCATGAGTCCGGCGACCATCGCCCCTTCGACCTGGAAGAGGAGGTACTCGCCGAACGGCATGGGCATGCCCTGCGTCTCGGCCCGCATGAGGGCGCTGTAGAACGACCGCCCGCGCTGCACG
Source organism: Phycisphaerales bacterium (assembly GCA_044224425.1). Classification (GTDB taxonomy): domain Bacteria; phylum Planctomycetota; class Phycisphaerae; order Phycisphaerales; family SM1A02; genus JAEUIT01. The sequence continues at coordinate 148,218 of JBGAKK010000001.1, read as the reverse complement.
TCGCGGGTCGTCAACTCGAACCAGCAGAACATGCCCGACGAGACGGGAACGGACTTGAGCGGCATAGGCGGACCTCCGCGGTTGTACCCCATCCACGATCACGCGCCCCCGGGCTCCGCCACGCGGCTCCCGGGTCCTGCACCGACGGTAGCGCTGCCAACGACCGATCCTACCGGCCAAACCAGACGGCCGACCCGGATTCCCGCCCACTTTCGGCGACGGACTGGCGGCGTTTCGGGCGGCGCTTCTCGTAGCCGGTGGCCCTTCCCAACCGGTGGCACCGCGTTACGCTGTCCTCATGATCACGACCACGCTCCTCGCCTCGGCCGTCCTTCTCGCCCTCTCGCCCGACCTCCAGAGCGCGAAGCCGGCGGCTCCTGCCACCGGCCAGACCGCTCCCGCCGAGGGGGCCAAGAAGGACCACGACAAGGAGAAGGCCGGCGACAAGATCAGCCTCTTCGACGGCAAGTCCCTCGCTGGCTGGAAGGGATTCCTGCCGGAAGGCGATCCGGCCAAGGTGTGGAGCGTGAAGGACGGCGTCCTCAGCTGCACCGGGAACCCGGTGGGCTATCTGGTCACCGAGAAGGAGTACGAGAGCTTCGAGCTGACCCTCGAGTGGCGCTTCGACCCGACCAAGGGAGCCGGCAACTCCGGCGTCCTCCTGCGCGTCCAGCAGCCGGACAAGGTCTGGCCGAAGTCGATCGAGGCCCAGCTCCACTCCGAGAACGCCGGCGACATCTGGAACATCGACAACTTCCCGATGAAGACCGAGGCCTCGCGGACCGAGGGCCGCCGCACCAAGAAGGCGGAGAAGTGCAACGAGAAGCCGCTCGGGGAGTGGAACCGCTACCGGATCGTCCTCGACGGCGGGCACCTCAAGCTCTTCGTGAACGACGTCCTCCAGAACGAGGCCAGCGACATCCAGGTCGTCCCCGGCCGGATCGCCCTGCAGTCGGAAGGCTCGTACATCGAGTTCCGGAACATCGAGCTCAAGCCGCTCGGCAAGTGAGCCCCGCTCCGATCGCCCCCCTCCCGGCGGCGAGCAGCCGTCGGGCGATACCATCGCCTCCATGAGCTGCCTCGTCGCCTCGTCGGTCGTCCTTTCGCTCACGATCCTCGCCCCGCCTCCGCCCAACGAGCGGCCGCCGGTGCATGGCGTCGCACCGAGCGGCGAGCGTTCCCCGAAGCCGCTGGCCGATCCGGCCCGGCCGCCGGCCGAGGGACTCGAACTGGTCATGCAGCTCGATCAGACCCCGGGCAACGTGGCGGTGACGCCGCAGGGGCGGCTCTTCGTCAGCCTGCATCCGTTCGGCGATCCCGCGGTCCGGGTCGTCGAGCTCAAGCCGACGGTGCGGGCCGAGCCCTATCCCTCGCCGGCCTGGGCCGGTGCGGTCGGTGCCAACGGGGTCGGCATTCAGTCGATCATCGGGATCCGCAGCGATCCAAAGGGCATCCTTTGGATGCTCGACGCCGGGAAGGCCGAGGGCCCGGACGCGACGCCGCCCAAGCTGGTCGCATGGGACACCAAGACCGATCGCCTCGTGCGGGTCATCCATCTCCCGCCGCCGGCCACGAAGTCGTCGAGCTTCCTGCAGGACTTCGCCATCGACAGCGCCCGCGAGGCGATCATCATCGCCGACGCCGGGATCGGGGCCGGCTTCGAGCATCCCACGCCGGCCTTCGTGGTCGTCTACCTGCGCACCGGGGCCAGCCGCCGCGTCCTCGACGGGGCCCCCAGCCTGCAGGCCGAACCCGATGCGGCGATGGTCATCGATGGCCGCGAGGTCCGCACCAAGCTGCCCGACGGATCCACCATGGCCCCGCGGGTCGGTCTCGATCCGATCACCATCGATGCCGCCAACGAGTGGGTCTACTACGGACCCATGCACGGGACGAGCGTGTATCGCGTCAAGGCCGAGGACCTCGAGAACCCCGGCCTCTCCGACGAGCTGTTGGACGAGCGGATCGAGAAGTACGGGCCGAAGCCGATCTCGGACGGCATGTCGATCGACGCCGCCGGCAACCTCTATCTCACCGATGTCACCGCCCACGCCATCGGCGTCCTCAAGACCGACCGCACCTACCAGCGGCTCCTCACCGACGAGCGGCTGCAATGGCCGGACGGCATCAGCGGCGGACCGGACGGCAACTTCTACGTGGTGGTCAACCAGCTCCACCGCCACGCCACGCTCAACGAGGGCGTCGACGCCACCAAGCCGCCCTTCGTCGTCTACCGCTTCCGCGGCCTGGCCCCGGCCGTCCTCGGTCGCTAACGATTGCGAGCGGCGGCGGCCTTGGCCATCTCGCGGTGGATGCGCTCGGACATCCCCTTGGGCCACAGCTCGTCGTGCGGGTTCCACAGGCTGCCGTGGTCGCGGCCTTCGACGAGGAGGACATCCGCGTCGCTGCCGAGCTTGGCCAGGTCCGCCTGCAGGAGCCGCACGGCGCCGTCGAGGCGGAAGGTGTCGATCGATCCGCACCAGACGTGGACCTTGCCCTTGAGCTTGGGGACGAGCTCCGCGGCGTTCTGGCGGAGGAGGAGCCCGATGTCGTAGGCCTTCCACGCCTCGACCACGCTGCGGTCGATGGCGCCCGTCTCGCGGTCGAAGAGCTGAAGCGGAACGCCGTCCGGACCGCGCGGCGAGAAGACGGCCTCGAAGCTGGCGAGCTGGCCGCCAAGGGGAGCGACCTTCCATTCGTTGCGGGCATAGGCCTCGACGGTCATGGCGGCCTTGCCGTCGCGCATGACGAGCGGCCGCGGCTCGCCGTGCTCGTCGCGGTAGAGGTTGGTGGCCGTGTAGAGGTCGATGCCGCTGAAGTCGCGGAAGTCGACTGGATCGGGCGCCGTGGCCCAGCATCCGCCGAAGGTGTCGGGGTAGCGGACCATCAGCCAGAGCGCCGACCATCCGCCGCTCGAGTGGCCGGTGACGAAGCGGCGGCTGGCCGGACGGATGCCGCCATAGGCCTTCTCGATGGCTGGGATCAGCTCGTGGACGAGGGCCTCGCCCCACGGGCCGTTGTTGGCCGAGTCGGCGAATTCGTGGTGGCCGAGAGGGCAGGAGCCGTCGAGGAAGACGTGGAGGAGCGGCACGTCGTTTCCCTCGGCGAGGGCGGCCCGGAAGCGCGGGCCGAGGATCCACGCCGCGGTGTGGTCGCCGCCGAAGCCATGCACGAAGTAGGCGACCGGAAGCGTCGCCGGCTCGCTGCCGGGCGGGACGAAGACCGCGGCACGCATGGTCACGTCGTGGCCGGCGAAGGCGCTCAGCCGCTCGGAGCGCAGGGCGAAGGGGTGGATGTCGCGGTCGGCGAGTCGGTCGGCGGCGATCCGCCGGATCTCGTAGGGTCGTTCCTCGAGGCTGGCGATCGGCACGATCGCGAGGTCGTCGATCCATCCCTCCCAACCACGACCCGGCGGCAGGATGCGGACGGTGACCGTGGTCGCGTCCGGGGCAACGCCACCTTCGAGGGACACCGTGCGCCACGCTTCCTCGGTCCCGCCTTCGGCCGGCGCGGGCGGCATGGCGATGGCTCCGCGGAAGGGGACGGCGTGCCCGGGGCGCTCGACCTCGACGAGGATCGGCGGGGCGTCGCCGTGGTTCCGGTAGGTCAGTTCGACACGGACCACGCGACCGCGGAAGGGGGTGGCGTCGGTGGTCCAGGTGAACCCGCTGCCGCCGTGCGGCTCGGTGACCGCCAGATGCAGGCTGCGCTTCCCGCTGTGGGCCTTGGTCTCGTCGGCGGCGAGCGTCCAGCCCCAAGCCTCGACCTCGCTCGCGTTCCAGCCCTCGGGGGCGGTCCCGGTCGCGGTCGACTCGAAATCGAGCCGCAGGGTCGGCGCCGCAGGCGGGCCGCCGGCCGCCGGGGCAGCCAAGGCAACCGCCCCGGTGGCAGCGAGGAGGGCGGCGCGGAACGAGGCCTGCCGGAGGTGAGCGGACAGCATGCGGCGGAGCGTACCCGAGCCGATCGCTCGGATACGCTGTGGCACGCTCGACGGGACCGCTTGCGGTGAAACCGCGGTCGCGGGCCCCCGAGCAAGCCTCGTCGCCGTCGGGCGCAGCGACGCTCGCCTCGCCCCTCGACGCCTTCCCCCGATGGAGCCCTTCGCATGTCGTGCCTCGCCCTGATGGCGCTCGCCGTGACGCTTGCCGCGCCGCAGGCCGCCCCGCCCGCCCGGAAGCATGTTGCCCCGATCATCCCCCGCGACGTCCTCTTCGGGAACCCCGACCGGACCCGGGTGCGGATCAGCCCCGACGGCACCCACCTCGGGTACCTCGCCGCCCGCGACGGCGTGCTCAACGTCTTCGTGCAGGACGTGAAGGACGGCAAGCTCACCGGCGAACCGAAGGCCGTCACCAAGTCGACGTCGCGCCCGATTCGGGACTGGTCGTTCGTGCCGGGCGCGTCGCAGGTCCTCTACCTCCGCGACGAGGGCGGCAACGAGAACTTCCAGCTGTTTGCCGTCGACCTCGCGAGCGGCGAGGAGAAGTGCCTCACTCCGTGGCCGGGATCGCGGGCCGAGATCCTCGACCTCGACCGGGACCATCCGCACGAGGTCCTGGTCAGCGTCAACAACCGCGACCCCTCGGTCTTCGACGCCTGGAAGATCGACACCGTGAGCGGCAAGGGCGAGATGGTCTTCCAGAACGACCGCGGCTTCCTGGGCGTTCTCCCGGATGGCGATTGGAAGATCCGCTTCGGCAGCCTGATGACCCCGGAAGGGGAACTCGAGAGCTACTGCCGCGACGCCAACGGCGGCGACTGGAAGCTCTTCCAGAAGTGGCCCTTCGAGGACTCCGGCACCTCGAACGCCCTGGGGATCTCCCGCGACGGCCAGAGCGTCTTCGTGGTCGACTCCTCCGTCCCGAGGCCCGGAACACGGGCGGCCTCTACGAAGTGACGCTGGCCCCGCGCGGCACGGAGCAGGTCTGGACGATGCTGGCCACCGACCAGCAATGCGAGCCCGGCACGCTCCTCGTCAACGAGGCCACGCGCCGCCCGCAGGCCATGAGCTTCAACTACCTGAAGAGCCGTTGGAAGGCGATCGACCCGACGATCATCCTCGACCTCGCCGCGCTCCAGAAGATGACCGATGGTGAGGTGGTCGTGACCGGCCGCACCGACGACGCGAAGCTCTGGTCGGTGGCCTTCATCAACGACAACCGTCCGCCCGAGTACTACCTCTACGACGCCACCACCAAGCGGGCGAACTTCCTCTTCACCGGTCGCGACGCCCTGCGTTCGGTCGGGCTGGCCAAGATGGAGACGCCGGTGATCCCGGCCCGAGACGGCCTGCCCTTGGTGAGCTACCTCACCTTGCCCATGGGCTTCCAGAAGGGGACGAGCGATCCCATCCCCTTGGTGCTCCTCGTGCACGGCGGCCCCTGGGCCCGTGACGAGTGGGGCTACAACCCGTACCACCAGTGGCTCGCCAACCGCGGCTACGCGGTCCTCAGCGTCAACTTCCGCGGCTCGACGGGCTTCGGCAAGAACTTCCTGAACGCCGGCAATCGGCAGTGGTCCAAGAAGATGCACGACGACCTCATCGACGCCGTGCAGTGGGCCATCACCGAGAAGATCGCCGACCCCAAGAAGGTGGCCATCATGGGCGGCAGCTACGGCGGCTACGCCACGCTGGTCGGGCTGACCTACACCCCCGACACCTTCGCCTGCGGCGTCGACATCGTGGGGCCGTCCAACCTGGCCACGCTCCTCGCCACCATCCCGCCCTACTGGAAGCCGATGAAGGCGATGTTCGACACCCGTGTCGGCAGCCTCGACGAGAAGGACTGGCTGCGGCAGATCTCCCCGCTGACCTTCGTCGACAACATCCAGCGGCCGCTCCTCATCGGGCAGGGGGCCAACGACCCCCGCGTCAAGCAGGCCGAGGCCGACCAGATCGTCCAGGCCATGCAGGCCAAGAAGATCCCGGTGACCTACGTCCTCTTCCCGGACGAGGGCCACGGCTTCGCCCGGCCGGAGAACAACATGGCCTTCAACGCCATCACCGAGGCCTTCCTGGCCCAACACCTGGGGGGGCTCTACGAGGCGATGGGTTCCGAGCTCGAAAAGAGTACGGCCAAGATCGAGGCCGGCAAGGAGCTGGTCCCCGGCATCGGCAAGTGAGCAGTCGCGCCATCCTCTACTCAACGCACCGCCCGGCCCGAGCGCCGGGCGGTGTCGTTCCCGGCGGGCGCTGTTAGGCTGACGGCATGCTCGCATCGGCGCCGCTCGTGGCTGGCATCCTGGCGTTCCTCGCCACGCTCCTCGTGTGGCGGGCGGTGGTGGGGCGCCCCGATCCGCGGGCCCCGCGCTGCCGCCGCTGCGGGCGCGACGTCCGGCCCTTCGCCTGGGCCGCGCCGCCGACCTGCGCCTGCGGAGCGCGACTCGACGCGTCGCGTGCAGTGCGCCTTCGCCGGCGGAGGAAGCGCGACGTCTTGGCGGCGGCTGCGGGCCTCGCCCTCGGGGTCGGGTTCGTCCTCGCCGCGATCCGCGTCTGGTCGACGGGCGTCGGGTGGGAGCAGTTCCTTCCGAGCAGGCTGTACGCCGAACTCGTGGCCCGCGGCTGGGACCATCCCTGGCACCTCTCGGCGGGGCTGCGGGCCGGGGCGGGCGCGTCGCGGGAAGAGGTGGCGACCCTGCGCGACGCCTTCCTCCGGCGGGTCGAAGCCGAGGAGCCGATCAACGAGGCGTGGAGCGAGCTCTTTCGCCTAACCCATCGTGCGGTGCCGACCGGTGACGACGGAGCCCGGCTCATGGCGGTCGTGCTGCGCGATCTCGACCTCGTCGACGCCAGCACCACGGACGCCGCTGCGGTCGGCCTTCGACTGGCCGACATGAACACCGGCGAGCCCCGCGCCGTCCAAGTGCGGATCGACGACGTCCGCGTCGCCGGGCAGAGCGTGCCGTTCGCTGTGCCGACCGAGAACCGGACGCAGACCATGACCGATTCGACCTTCGCCCGCCCGCGGGTCTGGTTCCCCGTCACGGGCACCGATCGCCGCGGCACGCTGCGCATCGTGCTGACGGGCCGCTCGTCGGTGGACGTTGCCGAGGTGCACGTCTCCGGCCAACTCGCCTACGCCAGCGACCTCCTGAGCTCGGTCGAGTTCGACGAGACGATCGCTACCGAGCGGGACCCCGCCGCGTGGGGCGTCGATGTCGCGGTCGGGCCGCTGGCGATCGATGGCACGCCGGGACCGCCCCGGGCGCCTGCGGCGCCGGTCGCGATCGCCATGCCGCGATGGCAAGGGTGGTGGCCGCTCCCGCACGGCCGACCGACCATGCCGGCGATTGCCGCGGCGCCGATCGTGGCCTTCGCCATCGTCGGGGCGCTGGGGGCCGTGGTGGTCGCCGTTGCGTGGCGTCTGCTCGGTGCCGCCGCGTGGGGCTCGTGGCGCTGGTCGCCGCCGCGCTGCCCGCGCTGCAAGGCCTTTGTGCGCGGGGCAGGCGACGCCCTCCCCGAGCGCTGCCAGGAGTGCGGCACCTCGATCGCCGGCATCGACGCCTGCCTCTACGCCCAGCGGAAGCGGAGCGGCGCAGCGATCGCCGTCGGCGTCCTCGCCGTGCCGCTCGCGATCGGCGCCGGTCTCTTCGCCTATCCCGCGGCGACGCACCTCACCGAGATCCTCCTCGCTTGGCGGGGCCATCCAGAAGCCGAGGCAGCGTGGCTGGCGGAGGCGACGCTGGCCGCCGAGACTTTCGCGATGGGCCCAGGGCCCGGCAATCGCCTGTGGGACGGCCAACTCGACTCGGAGAAGGGGGCGAACGCCATCTATCGCCCGCCGCTCGCAGCGGCGGCGACGGAGGTGATCCTCGCGTGGTGGAACTCCTCGGCGGGTGTCCTGCCCGCGTCGGCAGAGGATGCCGACGGCAGCCGCCGCCGACGCGAGATCGGGGCCTTCCTGCGGAACGCGGTGTGGGCCGGAGCCATCGAGCCCGAGCCGGTGGCGGCGATCCTCGAGTGGGCCGACCCGTCGCCCTTTGCGATGCCGCGCCTCGGTCGCGTGGGGCAGCCGCTTCGGTTAGGCGGACGTTGGACCATGTCGACGGGCGACTACGTGATTTCGGCGCTGGCCGAGCCGCGGCGCTGGCAGTGGCCGTGGAAGGCGGAGCTCCCGGTCCCCACCGAGCCGGGTGTGATCGAGGTCGAGGCGGTCTGGTCGCGTCCATCGGTGAAGGTCGTGCCGGGCCAGTTCGACCCGTCGCGCGGCGGCAGCGGCATGGTGTCGCGCGACGCGCCACCGCCGGCGGGCGATCCGCGGCTCGAGCGGCGTGTTAGGGGCCGCGTCACGGTCGTGCCGGCCGACGCCCCGTTCGCCTACCCGGGCACCGAGTTCGACGCGGCGATTCAAGCCAGTCCGGTCGAGCTCCTGGTCCGCGAGTCTGGGCGCCGCTCGGCGCTGTCGCTCCGCACCTCGCCGCTCCGCGAACTGCCGGTCGGTTCGTGGGAAGTGCGCCTCGACGACGACCTGGCCAAGCCGCCGCTCGCCTCCATCCGGGTCAAGCCGACCGGCTGGGGTCCGCTCGGGATGGCGGAGTTGCCTTCGCCCTTGCCTGAGCGTCTCCTCCTCCGCTTCGTGCCGGACAGCACCGAAGCCGCGTCGAAGCCGTCGACGTGGCCGCCGGTGCCCTACCACCCGCAGCGTTTCGAACTTCGGCGAAGCGGCGATGAGGTCTACCTCGGCACGCCGGTCGTCGTCTACCGGAACGCGCGGTGAGATTCAGAGTCCGCGCGGCGCCGGGAAGAGGACGTTCGCCACCAGGAGCCCGGCCACGATCGAGCCGGTCACGGCCAAGGCCGTGGTCGTGATGTTGATCCCGGTGAGGACGTCGGCCTCCATCAGCGAGCGAAGGCCGCGGAAGGCGATGGTGCCGGGCACGAGGACGAGAAGCCCCGGCACGGTGATGAGGGCGGCGGGCATGGTGCGCAGGCGAGCGGTGCCGTTCCCGACCAAGGCGACCAAGGCGGCCCCGATGCAGGCCCCGAGGTTCGTGCCGAGCACCCATTGGCCGAACCAACCGCCTCCGTAGCCGACCACAGCCCCGACCGCGACCCAACCGAAGTCGCGGACGCGGGCCCGGAAGAGGACGCCGATCGAGACCGCCGCGACGAGGAGGGCGAAGGGCAAGGACCAGAGCGCGGCCGGAGGAGTCGGTGCGATCGAGGGAATCCGGAAGAGGGCGGCGATGCGATCCCCGACCGCGGCCCCGAAGCCGAGGGCGACCAGGGTCATGCCGGCCCCGAGCACGCGGGCCGTGCCGCTGACGAGGTGCCGCATGGCCAACTCGTTCATCGCCGTGGTGAGCGAAAGGCCCGGCACCAGGACGATCAGGCTGGCCACCGCGACGATCGAGGAGTCGAGGGGATGGAAGAGTTGGCAGACGGCCGCCCCGATCGCAGCGATCGCACCGGCCATGAAGTCGGCGAGCGGCAATCGCTCGCGGCGGCGACCAGCGAGGTGAAGGGCCGCTCCGGTCGCGGTGCCCACCACGCCGGCGGCGATCATCTCCGGCCAGCCGCCACCGAAGAGGCGGGCCCCGGCGAAGCCCGAGCCGCCCATCGAGGCGATCACCAGCCAGGCCGGCAGCCCGGAGGCGTCGCGGCCGACGGCGCGGATCTCCTCGAGGGCCGCGGCCGGCTCGGCCCGTCCGTCGCCGAGGCGGCGGAGGACCTCGAGCAGGCGGACGATGCGGCCGAGGTCGGGGGCCCCCGGCTCGACCCGCAGCATGAGGCTCCGCTGGTCGCCGCCCGAGCCGATGGCGATGGTGATCATGGTGGGCACGCAGAAGACCGCCACCTCGTGGCCTAACACTTGGCCGATCGAGACCAGGGCCCCCTCCAGCCGGTGCGACGGCGTGCCGTAGCGATGGAGCTGGATGGCGACGTCCTGCAGGAAGGCGAGGGCGTCCTCGCGCGGGATGGGGGCGGTCGTCGTCACCGTCGGGACATCGTAGCCGTCCGCCGCGGCGCCCCGGCTTGGCTGCGGAGGAGGGGGCGGCGGGTCCGCCACTCGTCGGCGAGGATGGCCCAGCGCTCGTGGTCACGCCACGCTCCGGCGATCTCGAGGTAGCGCGGCGAGTAGCCTTCGCAGCGCAAGCCGAGAGCCTTGGCCGTGCGCTTGGAGCGATCGTTCTCGGGGCGGATGTTGGCCTCGACGCGATGCAGCTTGAGGTCGAGGAAGGCGTGGTCGAGGAGGAGGGCGAGGCCCTCCCGCATGTAGCCGTGGCCTTCGTAGGGATCGCCGATCCACCATCCCGCGAAGCAGCCTTGGAGGGCTCCGCGCACGATCTCGTTCAGGCTGCAGCCGCCGATGATGGCCCCGTCGGCCCGCAAGCAAAGGGCGAGCTTGCGGTGCGTGGTGCTGCGGCGGAAGGAGACCCAGCGCTCGAACCAATCGTCGGCGAGCGGATCGACGCCTTTGGGCGGCGTCGGCTCCCACGGCTTGAGACGTCGGTAGGACCGGCGTCGCAAGGCCATCGCCTCCTCGAGGTCTCGGCGGGCCGGCAGGCGCAGGAAGACCCGCTCGCCGACCCGCACCGCGTCGGCCAGGCCGCGGATGGGCCGGGTCACGCCGCCTCCGGCAGCGGCTTCTTCTTCTGGACGACGAGGGAGATGCCGGCGCAGGCCAGGCTCCACCCGATCAGGCCGTCGGCGGTCTGGGCCAAGGCCCAGTTGTCGGGCTGGAGGAAGAAGTTCCAGTCGATGCCGCGGGTGGCGACGACGGCGAAGAGGACGGCCACGAAGCCGACCGCGAAGCGGCGCACGATGCCGGCGCCGTGGCGGGCGCTACCGGCCACGATGGCGGCGAGGAGGAGCGAGCCGACGAACTCGATCAGGAAGCCTCGACCGAGCACGGTCGCCGACATCGGCTCGCCGCCGTCCATGCGGACGATGAGCATGCCGACCGGCCCGGCCTTGGCTCGCTCCTGCCAGCGGGCCGTGGCCTGCTCCATCTCGGCGGCCGGGAGGTTGCGGGGCGGGGCGGGGAAGACGTAGGCGCCGTCGCGGACCACGCCGGCCGCGGCGACGACCGCGAGGCCCTCGTCCTTCGGCACGGGCCCGTGGGCGAAGGAGTAGAGGCCACCGACCCAAGCCACGGCACCCCAGGTGAAGACGAGGATGGTCCCGATCAAGGCCCCGACGACGACGCGAACGAGCATGGTTCCTCCAGGTCGCCGGCGGCGGAGGTCCGCCAGCAGTTAGTCAGCGGTGGTGAACTCGCCACGCTCCGGTTCCGGCGGGCCCTGCACCAGGAGCCATGCCGCCACGAAGGCCAGGGCGATGGCCGCGAAGGCGGTCCACTGCCCGGCGGCGGTGCCGGCCATCATGATGCGGCGGGCCTTTTCGGCCTCCTCGGGGGAGTCGGTGGCGAGGGCAGCCATGGCCTTGGCCTCGCCTTGGGCAGCGTCGACGAATCGCTGGTCGGCCTCCCGTCCGGCATCGCGCACGCCGTGCAACTGGGTGAAGAGGACGGCCGATCCGACCACCGCGATCCCCGCCGAGGCCGCCACTTGGCGCACCGTGCCCATCAGGCCGGAGGCCTGCCCGCGACGCTCGGGACCGACGCGGGAGAGGGCGTCGGTGCTGGTCGGGCTCATCACGAATCCGATGCCGAGGCCGAAGATCGCCATGCCCACGGCGACCAGGGGGTAGCTCCCGCCGGGCACCGCTGCGGCCTCGATGGCCAGGCCGATGGAGGCGAGGGCCGTTCCGAGGAGCACCGGGGCCCGCGCTCCGCGCCGGTCGTACATCCGACCCGCGACGTGCACCACGACGAGGACGGGGAGGAGCATCGGCATGAGGGCCGCCCCGGCCCGGGCCGGCGGGAAGCCGAGCCCGACTTGGAAATAGGCGCTCATGAAGATGACCTGCCCGGTCATCGCGAACTGCATGCAGAAGAGGACGAGGCCATCGCCGAGGAAGCCCCGTTCCCCGAAGAGGCGCACGGCGAGGAGCGGACGCTCGCGGCGCCATTCGCGGAGGAAGAAGACGAGCACGAAGAAGAGTCCGCCGAGGACGCTCGCTTGGATGACAGGGGAGCGCCAGGTGAGGGCCGAGACCTCCTGCAATCCGAAGACGAGAGCCGGGAGGCCGAGCAGGTAGAGGATCGCCCCGAACGGATCCATGCCTTGCTTAAGCCGCGGTCCGTCGCTCGGCTTGGCATAGGCGGTCAGGCCGATGGCCGCGGCAGCCACCGGGATGTTCACCAGGAAGCAGGCCCGCCAGGAGACGTATTCGGTGAGCAGGCCGCCGATCACCGGGCCGAGGGCGAGGAACGCCATGGGGATGCCCACGTAGACGCCCATCGCCTTGCCCCGCTCGCCGGGGGCGAAGCTGTTGATGACGATGGTCGAGCTCGAGGGCTGCATCAACGCCGCCCCGAGCCCTTGAAGGGCGCGGGCGAGGAGGAAGAGCGAGGCATCCTTGGCCACGCCGCACAGGACGCTGGCCAAGGCGAAGATGGCGACGCCCGAAACGAAGCAACGCACCCGGCCGATCGAGTCCGCCAGCCGTCCGCCGAGGGCGACCAGCGAGGCGATGGCCAGCGTGTAGGCGTTCATCGCCCAGCGCAGCTCGGAGGGGCCGAGGCCGAGATCGCTCTGCACGCTCGGCAGGGCGACGCCCACCACGGTCACGTCGAGGAAGATCATGGCCAGCGACCCGGTCATCGCCAGGAGGACCAGCCAGCGATGCGGCGAGGGGGCGTCGGGGGTCGCCGCCGGAGAGGTGGTCGGAGCAGCCGCCATGGGGTCCGGGATGCTACCGCACGCGGTACACTCGCCGCATGCACAGGTCGCTCGTCGCCTTCATTGGGCTTGGCCTCGCGGTCGGGCTTGCCGTCGCCGGTTGTGCCAGCAGCGGGTCGGGGGGCAGCAAGCCCAAGCCCGGACAGGCCGACGAGACCCCGGCTCCGGTGTCGATCCTCGGGAAGTGGCTCGTCGTCTCGCTCGAGGATCCCCTCGGCCGGCGGGTTCCTCCCGCTTCGGCCGGGAGGGTGGAGATCGAGTTCGCGCCGTCGCAACCAGGCGTCGGTGCTGTGGTGAGCGGCAGCGCCGGCCTGAACCGATTCACCGGCAAGTACTCCTTCGCCCCGGGCGAACGCGATACCGGCGCGATTTCCTTCGGGACCTTCCGCACCACCAAGATGGCTGGACCGGCGGACGCCATGGAGTTCGAGCAGATCCTGCTCGACGTTCTGGCCACCTCGCGGACCGTCACTCGAGAGGGCGGTGGGTTGGTGATCGACACCGCCGACGCCCGCGTCTGGCTCGCGCCGGGCTGACCCGATGGAAACAGGGGCCCGCTCCATGGGTGCTGTGCAGGAGGCTGGCTTCGACCCATCGAACCCGTGGCAACCGCCGCGGTGGGTGGTCGCGGCGATCCTCCTCCTTTCCGTCACGCTGGTCTGGTTCAGCCCCTTCGACCATCCGCTCTACCCGCCTGACGAGGGGCGGTACGGCGCCGTGGCCGCCAACATGGTCGAGTCGGGCGACTGGACCGTGCCCACCTTCCGCGGCGAGCCGCACCTAACCAAGCCGCCGCTGACGTACTGGCTGCAGGCGGTTGGCGTGGCGATCGTTGGACGCGACGAGATCGCCGTCCGTGTTCCGGCCCTCCTGGCCTCGAGCGTCGTGGTCCTTCTTCTCTACGGGTTCGTCCGTCGCGAGCGGGGCAGTGCGACTGGCCTCTGCGCCGCCGCGCTCTACGCGGTGCTGCCCGAGGCGCTCATCGTGGGGCGAATGGGCTCGACCGATGCCATCCTCAACCTCTTCTGGGTCATCGGGCTCGGCTCCGGCTACCGAGCGATCCAAAGCCGCTCCTTGGCGGCGGCGATGACGTTCTGGGCCGCCACGGCGCTGGCCGGATTGGCCAAGGGCCCGCTCGCGGCCGGACCGTTCGTCATTCTGCTCACGTGGCTCGTCATCGCCGGCCGGTGGCGTGCGATCTTCCACCTCCGGCCGCTGGTTGGCATCCCGCTCTCCCTCGTGCCGCTCGGAGCATGGCTGGCCGCGGTCGGCCTGCGCGATCCGCAGATCTTCGGCATCTGGGTGCAGGAGACGATCGGCCGGGCCAGCGGCTCGCTCGGCAAGGACGACGTCTGGTGGTTCTACATACCGCTCTTCTTCGTGGCGTTCTTCCCGGCCACCGCGATGATGGTCTTGCCCACCTTCAACCTGTCCTATCGCAACATGTGGAGGCGTTTCCGCGACGGGTCGCTGGAGACGCTCGCGGTGCTCGCGGTGCTCCTGCCGCTGATCGGCTTCAGCATCTCGAAGGGCAAGCTGCCGACCTATCTCCTGCCGCTCTCGGCGCCGATGGCCTTCCTCGTCGGCTCGAACGTGGCCTCCTGGCTGAGCGGGCGATTCGACGCGATCGAAGCGAGCGGCCACGCCGAGGACGGAACGCGATTCCGACCGCCGGACGTGCGCTGGACGCTGCTCATCTCGTTCTTGGTGGCGGCGATCGCCATCGGCCTCGGACCGTGGCTCTTCGCTCCGCACATGCCCGCCGTGCCGGTCGAGGCCTGGGACGCTCGCGTGTACCTGGTCCTGCCGCTCGCGGGAGCGATCGGGTTGGTCGTGGCGTGGCGGTCGATCGTCTGGCGACGTCGAGCCTTCGTAGTCATGTGGCTCTGCGTGGTCGGCCTGTGGGCCGCGTGCTTCGAACTCGAGGACGATGTCAACGTTTCTCAGTCCGGCCGCCATGTGGCCCAGGCCATCCGCGACCTCGGGGGTCGGCAGATCGCTTGGATCGGCAAGCCCGACCAGACCATGCGGTTCTATCTCTCGGACGAGATCAAGGACCTTGGCGATTTGCCTTCGGAAGAGGCGATCGAGGCGGCCCTCGCCCAAGTGCCCCTCGTGGTGGTGGACCAGCGGGCGTGGGACGGACTCGTCGCCCGGGGATCGGGGGCCGTCGGGAGGCTGGAGCCGGTGGGCACCCACCAACTCTTCTTCAACCGATCCGTCATCGTGTGTCGCGTACGAAGCGCGGCCTGACGCCGGCGACCTGGCGTTCGCTGCGGGCGAGACGGGGCGAGCGGGCGGGGCCTGATCAGACGCCGCGATGGCGGGGGGCTCGGTAGGACTGCCGCTCGCCGTCGGGTTGGGCGTCCTTCGGAGCGGGCTTGAGGCCCTTCTCCTGAGCAGCGACCCGGAAGATGTCGAAGGTCGTCTCCCGCAGCCACGCCCGGATCGAGCCCTGCATGTTCACCAGCTTGTCGTGGAGGGCGCAGGGTTCGCCGACGCCGCACACGCCGCCGCCGAAGGGGCACAGCGGGCTGACGTCTTCGCGCTCGAAGAGGACGAAGACGTCCTGGAGAGCGATCTGGTCGGGCCGGCGGGCGAGCGAGTAGCCGCCGCCGGGGCCGGGCGACCCGTTCACGAGGCCGGCTTGCGACAGCACCGTGAGCAGCTTCGCGACCATCGCTCGCGGCAGGCCGCGTTGATCAGCGATGTCATTGGCGGAGAGCCGGGTCTTTCCGCCGTCCCAAGACTCCGCAAGGCGACTCATGGCGGCGATGGCGCGCTCTGTTTGTTTTCCGTACATCTCGTGCGATCCATGGGTGGCTGCGAAGACTGGCGTCCGATCCAGCGGCAACAACCTACCCGAAGGTGGGGATTCGATTGGCGGATTCGCCGCCCGGTCGGCGGGCAATTCCGGACGAAGGGGAGGTTCGAGGGGCGAGTCCACAGCGGCTCCTGTCGAACTGGGGCCTCCGCAACCGCCGCAAAGAAGGAGAGATTTCCGCGTCAGCTCAAGCGGGGGACTGGACAGGTCGACCAAATCAGGATATAGAGGTCAGCAATTCCTGCAAGGGGCAGGAAGCAAAGAACCGCGGACTTCCGTGATTCAACCGCGGAACATCATCTGACCGAACGTCTGACGAATTCTCAGACGCTCGCTAGATTCGGCGTTGCCAGGCGACCCCCGGAACCTGAACACCATGTCCTCCCCAGTCACTGCCCCCATGTCCAGAACCCTTTCGCCCCATGCGGATGGCGGCGCCGGCGCTGCTGCACCCGCAATCGAACGGTTCACCTACGACGACGCGGTTGTCCGGAAGTTCCTCATCGCGACCGTGCTGTGGGGCGTGGTCGGAATGCTGGTGGGCGTCATCGCCGCGCTGCAGCTGGTCAACCCGCTCTTCGACCTCACGCAATGGCTGCCGTTCCTGAGCTTCGGCCGGATCCGGCCGCTGCACACCAACGCGGTCATCTTCGCCTTTGCCGGCAACGCGGTCTTCACCGCCGTCTACTACTCGTCGCAGCGGCTCCTCAAGGCGCGGATGTTCAGCGACCTGCTCTCGAACATCCACTTCTGGGGCTGGCAGCTGATCATCGTGTCGGCCGCTCTCACGCTTCCGTTAGGCCTCACCTCCGGCAAGGAATACGCCGAACTCGAGTGGCCGATCGACATCGCGGTCGTCCTGGTGTGGGTGGTCTTCGCGGTGAACCTGGTCGGCACGGTCATCGTGCGGCGTGAGCGGCACCTGTACGTGGCGATGTGGTTCTACCTCTCGACCATCGTCGCCATCGCCGTCCTCTACATCTTCAACAACCTGGCCATGCCGGCCGGTTGGTTCAAGAGCTACTCGATCTACGCCGGCGGCCAGGACGCCTTCATGCAGTGGTGGTACGGCCACAACGCCGTGGCCTTCTTCCTCACCACGCCGTTCCTCGGCCTCATGTACTACTTCCTGCCGAAGGCGGCGGACCGGCCGGTCTTCTCGTACCGGCTCTCGATCGTCCACTTCTGGACCATCGTCTTCATCTACATCTGGGCCGGCCCGCACCACCTCCACTACCTGGCCGTGCCGGAGTGGGCGTCGACGCTGGGCATGCTCTTCAGCCTCATGCTGTGGATGCCATCGTGGGGCGGCATGCTCAACGGCCTCCTCACCCTCCGCGGGGCTTGGCACCGCGTGGCCACCGATCCGATCCTCAAGTTCTTCGTGGTCGGCGTGACCTTCTACGGCATGTCGACCTTCGAGGGGCCGCTCCTCTCCGTGAAGAGCGTCAACGCCCTCAGCCACTACACCGACTGGACCATCGCCCACGTGCACGGCGGGGCCCTCGGCTGGGTGGGCTTCATGAGTTTCGGCATGGTCTATTGGCTGCTGCCGCGGCTCTTCCAGACCAAGCAGGTCGCCGTCCCGAGCTGGGTCAATCTGCACTTCTGGCTGGGCACGATCGGCATGCTCCTCTACATCATCCCGATCTATGCGGCTGGCCTGACCCAAGGCCTGATGTGGCGAGCCTTCAACGCCGAGGGCGTCCTCCAGTACCCGGACTTCATCGAGACCGTCACCATCCTGATCCCGATGTACTGGATCCGCGTGGTGGGTGGCTCCATCTACCTGATCGGTGCGATCCTCTGCTTCGTCAACGTCCTCATGACTTGGGCCAAGGCCCCGTCGAAGTACGAGGAGCCCGTCTTCGAGGCCGCGGCCCTCAGCCGCGGCTACCGCGAGCCGCTGCTCCCGCCGTCGAACCTGCCGCCGAACTCGGTGCCTGCGTTCGCCCGCAAGCTCGAGGTCTTCGCCCAGCTCAAGTGGCACCGCCGCTGGGAGGGGCTGCCCATCCTCTTCATCGTGATGATCGTGGTCGGCGTGGTGTCGGCCTCCCTCTTCGAGATCATCCCGACCTTCCTCCGCACCTCGGACATCGTGCGGATCCAGTCGGTCACGCCGCTGACGCCGCTCGAGGTCGCTGGCCGCGACATCTACATGACCGAGGGTTGCGTCAACTGCCACTCGCAGATGATCCGGCCTTTGCGTGCCGAGACCGAGCGCTACGGCGAGTACACCAAGCCCGGCGAGACGGTCTATGAGCACCCCTTCCTCTGGGGCTCGCGGCGCATCGGTCCCGACCTCGCCCGCGTCGGCAAGCGGATCCCGTCCGCGAGCTGGCACTTCCGCCACCTCAACAACCCGCCGGACACGAGCCCCAACTCGATCATGCCGGCCTACCCGCACCTCCTCGACGGCCAGATCGACTTCGAGCAGATTGCCGGACACGTCGCCGCCCTCAAGGCGGTGGGGGTGCCCTACAGCGACCAGGACGTGCAAGGCGCGGCGGACAGTGCTCGCAAGCAGGCCGCGGCAGTCGCCAAGCAGATCGCCGACGAAGGCAAGGATCCCTCGCTCGCGTCGGCCACCGCGGACCGCAAGGTCACGGCCCTCATCGCCTACCTCATGCGGCTCGGCACCGACCTCGACAAGCCGGTGACGGTGCCGCCGGCCGAGCCAGCGGTGGTCCGGGCCGCGGCCAACGCGGCGCCGGCGCCTGAGGCGGGTCAGGGAGGCGAGTGATGGTCGCTTGCCCCGCGATCCTCGCTGACATGGCATTCTGGCCCGTCGCCTCGACGGTGTTCTTCTTCACCCTCTTCGTCGGGATCATCGTCTGGCTGATCGTGACCGGCCGCTCCGGCCGCTGGTCGCGCGACGCCCGCATGCCCCTCGACGACGTCCATCCAGTCGAACCCCGGACTCCGCCGGGTGAACGCGGAGGTTCCCACCATGGCTAATCACGCCTCTCCCGCCTCGACCGAAGCCAAGCTCCTCGACCACAACTACGACGGGATCAAGGAGTACGACAACCCCATGCCGTTCTGGTGGACGGCCATCTTCTGGGGCACGATCTTCTTCTCGGCGCCCTACTTCGTCTTCTATCACCTGGGGGCGGGCAGTTCCCTCTCCCAGTCGTATGAGTCGGAGGTCGGCGAGTTCTACGAGGCCCAGGCCAAGGCCATGGGCGACATCAAGCCCGACCAGGCAACCATCCTGACCTTGGTGAACGAGCCCAAGTGGAAGTCTGCCGGCGAGGCCATGTTCAAGGCCAACTGCGCTGTCTGCCATGCCCCCGATGGCGGCGGGCGCACCGGCCCGAACATGACCGACGACAGCTACATCAACATCAAGAAGCCGGAGGACTTCTATCGGATCATCCACGACGGCGTCCTGGCCAAGGGCATGCCGGATTGGGGCAAGCGGTTCTCGCAACCGCAGGTGATCCTCCTGGCCTCCTACGTCGCGAATTTGAGGGGGACTACCCCTCGGGATCCGAAGGCTCCGGAAGGAAGTCCTGTCCCGCCTTGGCCGAAGGTGGAAGCGCCAGCGGGGGGAGCGGGCTCCAAGGCGAGTTCGGCCGCGACCCCAGGAGCAGGATCCAGTGGCGCGGCCGGGAAGTGATGTACCTCCGGTCCCCTCATGCCAAACGACCCCACGCCGTCCGGATCGAGCGTTTCGCTCCCCCAGCTACCCTCCCAGCCACCCCGCCGGCGTTCGTCGGAGGACGTCGATCCCTTTGAGGTCCCGGAAGGTCGCGTCCTCTCGACGCTGAACCCCGACGGCTCCCGTCGCTGGCTGACCCCTCGCGTCTCGGTCGGCCGGTTTTGGCGCTGGCGTCGGGCCGTCGGTTGGGTCCTGATCCTCGTCTTCGCCGCGCTGCCGTGGCTCCGGATGAACGGGAAGCCGCCGATCCTCCTCGACGTGATGACCAGGAAGTTCGTCTTCTTCGGGACGGTGTTCCGCCCGACGGACACGCTCCTCCTCGCCCTCCTCTTCATCAGCATCTTCATCGCGATCTTCCTGGCCACCGCCTTCTTCGGCCGCGTCTGGTGCGGCTGGGCCTGCCCGCAGACGGTGTACATGGAGTTCGTCTACCGGCCCATCGAGCGGCTCTTCCTCGGGAAGGGCTACTCGAACCCGAAGGCTGCCGTGGCACCGTGGCGGCGGATCCTGATGTACCTGGCCTTCTTCCTGGTCAGTGCCCACCTCGCCAACACCTTCCTGGCGTACTTCGTGGGCACCGACCGGCTGGTGAGCTGGACCTTCGGCTCGCCCACCGAACACTGGACCGCGTTCAGCGTCTTCGCCGTGACCACCGGCCTGATGATGTTCGACTTCTGCTTCTACCGCGAGCAGCTCTGCACGCTCGTCTGCCCCTACGGTCGCATGCAGTCGGTCCTGCTCGACCGCGACTCCCTGATCGTGGGCTACGACGCCAAGCGAGGCGAGCCGCGAACCCGGCCCCGACGCCCGAAGCCCGGCGATCCCGCCCCGGCGCCGACCATCGATGCCGATCGCACCGCCGACTGCGTCGACTGCACGCTTTGCGTCCAGACCTGCCCGACCGGGATCGACATCCGCGACGGCCTGCAGCTCGAGTGCATCCACTGCGCCCAGTGCATCGACGCCTGCGACGCGGTCATGGAGAAGCTCGATCGACCCCGCGGCCTGATCCGCTACTCCTCGCAGAACCGCCTGGAGCGGACCCTCCGCGTCGGCCTCCGCTACCGCGTGTTCATCTATCCGCTGATCCTCGTCATCGCCCTCAGCGCCTTCGTGACCATGCTCGTCATCCGCAAGGACTCGATGGTCGTCCAGCTCCGGGCCCAAGGGAATCCGTACACGGTGGTCGAAGGCGGCCCCGACGCAGGCCCCAATGGCAGCACGGTCAAGAACACCGTTCGCCTCCGGATCGACAACCGAGCCGAGACGCCCCGCATCTACCGGGTGGAGGGCGCCAACGGCACGGTCCTGCAGGCTCCGGCCGAGGTCACCGTTGACGGCAGTTCGAGCACCGAGGCCGACGTGATCGTCCTCTCCAAGGCCAGCGACTTCACCCGCGGGCGACGCCTGGTCACCCTACGCGTCACCGACGGTAAGACCTACGACGAGACCTCCGAGTTCTCTATCATCGGGCCGTTTGGCAGCGTGAACGCCCCGGCGGCGAATGCCGCAGGAGAGAAGAAGTGAACCTGGTTCGCGACCGCTGGATGTTCGTCCCTGTCCTGATCCTCGGGCTTGGCGTCGGCATCGCCGCCCTCACCGTCTCGCTCGCCGTGGCCGGACACCCGGTCGGGGCGGAGCCGGACTACTACGAGAAGGCGCTCCACTGGAACGAGACCAAGGCCCAGCTCGCGGTCAACGATCGCCTCGGGTGGACCGTCTCGCCGGAGTTGCTCGGCGGCGCCGGCGGCAAGGCCCACCTCAAGCTCGTGGTGAAGGACAAGCATGGGGTCGCGGTTCCCGCCGACCGGGCCCAGGTCGAGGCGATCCCGGTGCGGGTGGCCGAGCTGCGGACCACGGTCGACCTCGACCACACCGACGCCGGGACCTTCGAGATCGACATTCCGCTGCGGATCTCCGGCCAGTGGGAGTTCCGCGTCACGATCCACCGGGGCGACGAGCTCTACACCGACACCTTCCGCCGTAGCCTCGAGTTCGCCAAGCCGGCGGGCGGCTCCTCCGCGGGCTGACCGACGCCTCCAGCCATGCCCGACCTGCAGCCCACGATCGCCCTTCTCACCACGACCCTGGCGGCGAGCCTCTTCGGCAGCCTGCACTGCGCTGGCATGTGCGGCGGGATCGTGGCCTTCACCGCGGGGTTCGATCGGCCCAGCCGACCGTCGCTCCTTCTCACGCAGAGCCTCTACAACGCAGGACGGCTGGTCAGCTACGCCCTGCTGGGCGCGGTTGCCGGCGTGCTCGGGGCGGCCCTCGACTTCGGCGGCAGCCTGATCGGCCTGCAGCGGGTCGCGAGTCTCGCGGCTGGCCTGGCCATTGCGATCCTCGGCGCCGTCGCGCTCCTCCGCGTGGCCGGCGTCCGTCTTCCGAAGGCTCCGGTCCCGGGGCCGATGGTCGAACTCGCCAAGCGGCTCCACTCGGTCGCCCTGCAGCTTCCCCCGCACCTGCGGGCGAGCCTCATCGGGCTGGCCACGCCGCTCCTTCCCTGCGGCTGGCTCTACGCCTTCGTGGCCATCGCCGCCGGGGCAGGGGGCCCGCTCAGCGGGGCGCTCGTCATGGTCGCCTTCTGGGTAGGCACGGTGCCGGCGCTTCTTGCCGTCGCGGGCGGCCTGCGGGCCGCGGCCGGGCCGCTGCGTCGGGCCTTGCCCGTCATCGCCGGCGTGGCCATGATCGCGGTCGGGCTGCACGTGGCCTTCGTGCGCGGCGGACTCGCCCCGCAGATCGCGTCGGCCCTCCGCCTGCGCGCGGCGTCGAGCGTCGAAGAGTCGACCGAGCAGGCCTCAAAGGCCAACGACGAACTGCCGCCCTGCTGCCGCGGCGAGGCGGAGACGCCGACCGCTGACCCCGCCTCCGCCGAGGAGCCCGCGGGAGATCCGAAGCCGTGACCTCGGGGACGAAGCCGAGCTCGACGCGGGTGGAGCATGCCTGCTGCCACTGCGGCCTGCCGGTGCCCGCCGGGCTGGTCGAGCCGGACGCGACGGAGCAATTCTGCTGCGGGGGCTGCAAGGCGGTGTGGAGCGCCCTCCACGCCTGCGGCCTCGAGAAGTACTACGAACTCGCCGAGAAGGAAGCCGAGACCCGCGAGCACCGGCCGGCGATCGTCACCCACCGGAAGTTCGCCCATCTCGATCGGCCGGAGTTCCTCGGCAAGCACGCCAAGCCGGTCGGCGAGCGGCGGCTGAGCGCCGAGTTCCGGATCGACGGCCTTCGCTGCGGGGCATGCCTCTGGCTCCTCGAAGCCCTGCCGCGACTGGTGCCCGGGCTCGTCTCGGTGCGGGTCGACCTTGGCCGCTCGGCGGTGGTCATCGACTGGGATCCGGGCGTCGCCTCTCTCTCGGGCGTCGCTCGACGCTTCGACACCCTCGGCTACCAGCTCCTCCCGCTCTCCGATCCCCAGTCGCGGGAGCGCGACAAGGTGGTCGATCGGGCCTGGCTCATCCGGATCGGCGTCGCTGCCGCCATCGCCAGCAACGCGATGGCCGTGGCCTTCGCCCTCTACGGCGGCCTCTTCGCCAAGATGTCGCTCGAGTACCGCTTCCTCTTCCAATGGGTCGCGGTCGGGCTGGCCTTCCTCTCCCTCCTCTGGCCCGGGCGGATCTTCTTCCTGAACGCTTGGACCGCGCTCCGGGCCCGCACGCCGCACATGGACATCCCCGTGGCGACCGGCCTGGCCGCGGCCGTCACCAGCGGGCTCGTCAACACCATCCGCGGCACCGGCTCGATCTACTGCGAGTCGGCCACCATGCTCGTTTTCCTCCTCCTCGTCGGGCGCTTCGTCCAGTACCGACAACAGCGGAAGGCCCGGCATGAGGTCGAGTTGATCACCTCCCTGGTGCCCGCCGTCGCGAGGCGGCGCGATGCCGAGGGCGGGTTCGAGGAAGTGCCCATCGAGTCGCTCGTTCGCGGCGACGTGGTGCAGGTCCCGGCGGGCGAGACCGTCCCCTGCGACGGCACGTTGGCCACGCCGGCCGGTCGCTTCGACCTCTCGCTCCTCACCGGCGAGTCGCGCCCGGCGAGCGTGGCAGCGGGAGACGCGGTCTGGGCCGGCACGCGTCCGGTCGATCGGCCGATCGAGGTCGTCGTCGAGATCGCCGGCAGCGAGACCCGGGCCGGACGCCTGCTCGCCCTGGTGAGCCAAGCGGCGTCACGCCGTCCGCCCATTGTCGAGATGGCGGATCGGATGGCCGGCTGGTTCTTGATGGCCGTCCTCCTCACCGCTGGCTTCACCACGTGGTGGTGGTGGCACCTCGGGGCCAACACGGCCATCGAGCGCGCGGTTGCCCTGCTTGTCGTCACCTGCCCCTGCGCTCTCGGCCTGGCCACGCCGCTCGCTGTCGTGGCCGGCATCGGCAAGGCCGCCCGCAAGGGCGTCCTCGTCAAGGGCGGCGATGTCCTCGAACGCCTCGCCAACGCCGGTACGATCGTCCTCGACAAGACCGGCACGATCACCGAAGGCCGCGTCGCGGTCACCGGGTTCGTCGGCTCGGTCGAGGCCTTGAGCCTCGCCGCGTCGCTCGAACGGGGCAGCGCCCATCCGATCGCGGCGGCGATCGTCGAGTCCTTCGGCACCGACCCCAAGACGCCCGCGGCGACGGAGGTCGAGGAGCGCGCTGGCCGCGGCGTCGACGGATGCGTTGGCGGTTCGGCCGTCGCTGTCGGCTCCGAGCGGTTCATGAACGAGCATGTCGAGGCGATTCCCGACTGGGCGAAGCGGGCGGCGCTCGAGGCGGCCCTCAAGGCCGAGAGCCCCGTCTTCGTCGCTGTCGACGGGGCGGTGCAGGCGGTCGTCGCGGTCGGCGATCCGATCCGCCCCGAAGCCAAAGCCACCATCGATCGCCTGCGGCAGATCGGCTACCACCTCGTCATGTCGTCGGGCGACCATCCGGTCGTGGCCCGCTCGGTCGGCCAGGCGGTCGGCCTCGAGGAGGACGAGATCGAAGGCGGCTGCTCGCCGGAGCGGAAGGTCGAGATCGTTCGCGACGGCGATCTCCCCGGCCCGGTCGTGATGGTGGGGGATGGGGTGAACGACCTCGCTGCGATGGCGGCAGCCGACGTCGGCATCGCGGTGCGGAACGGGGCCCAATCGGCCCTCCATGTCGCGGACGCATGCCTTGCTGCCGGCGGCCTGCTCCCCCTCCTCCGCCTGATGGAAGGGTCGCGGCGGACCCTGTACGCGATCCGCCTCAACCTCATCGTGAGCGTCGCCTACAACGTCCTGGGCGGTGCGTTGGCGTTCGCAGGGTTGGTGAATCCGCTCGTTGCTGCGATCCTGATGCCGGTCAGCGGGCTCACGGTCGTGGCCATCGCCTTGGCCATGCCGAAGTTCGAGCTCACCGAGGAGGACGGCCTCCGAGGAGTGCCCCCTTGAGCGGCATCTTCATCACCCTGCCCTTGGCGCTCGTGATCGCGGCGGTCGCGGTGATGGCGTTCATCTGGGCCGCGAAGCGCGACCAGTTCGAGGATCTCGACTCCCCGCCGCGCCGCATGCTGCTCGACGACATGCCGCTTCCGCCGAGCGCGGGCTCGGCCGACGCGACCACGCCGACGGACGAGCCGCGATCGACGGGCGCATCCCGTGGCGACAGCGCCTAGCGACGGCTGGTCAGGGTTCGGATTGGAGGGTCACCGGTACTTCCCGCCGACGGTGACCTATGCCGAACTCTGACCACCCGCCGCTCGAGGGCTGGCCAGCGAGTCAGGCCCCATCGAGGTGCGAGCGGACCCGTTCGACGATGCGGGCAGTCGGAGTGAAGCCGACCCAGGCGTCGACCACGTCGCCGCCCTTGAAGAGGAGGAGTGCCGGCAGCGTGACCGCGCCGTAGGCTTCGGCCAATTCACGTTCCTCGTCAACGCTGATCGATGCGACGCGGGCCTGTCCGGCCAAGGCCTGGGCGGCCGCCTCGAGCTCCGGGCGGAGGGTCAGGCAGGGCGGGCACCACGCTGCCCCGAAGTCGACGAGGACCGGAAGCTTGGCGTGGATGACGTCGCGTTCGAAGCTCCGCAGCGTGGGATGGAGGACGGTCGCTGATTGGGGCACGGTCGGCTCCCTCGGGCGAAGGCGTCAGGGGCTCGGATCAGACGGTGGCCTTGGCCTGCTCGATGTGCTGGAGGGCACCGGCCACGACCGGGGCGTAGACATAGGCCGGTCCGCCACCCATGAGGACGGCGACGCCGGTCGCCTCCATGATCTCGGCAGCGGTGGCGCCGAGCTTCACGGCCTTCTCGACGTGGGTGTAGATGCAGGGCTCGCAGCGGCCCGCCACGGCGATGCCGATCGCGATCAGCTCCTTCTGCTTCACCGTGAGGGCCCCGTCCTTCATCAACTCCTTGAAGAACGGGCCGAAGGCCTTCCCGATGTCGGGGGCCATGCCCTTCATGGCGTTCATCTTGCTCGACCAGGTGGCGTAGAACTCGGCAGGCTCGTGGGACACGGAAAGATCCTTGGTGCCGCCATCGGCGGCGAATCGGTGATGGGTGGTCAGTGCTGGTGGTCGCAACGGCCGTCGCCGCATTCGCCGGCCTGGCCGTCGACGCGGTTCCACGGCATGCGGGCGATCAGTCCGGCCAGCGGGCAGATGCCGGTTAGGGCGGCAAAGAGGAGTCCAACGCCCATGAAGGCGCTCAGGAGGTACCCGACCGGGTGGGCGAACCAACCGATGGCGAGGCCGCCGAGGACCATGCTCCCGATCGCGAATTGGGTCTGCTGCAGGACGCCGAGGCGAGGGGCTTGGCGATTCGTCTCGACCGGGAGCGAGGCCCGCTTCCAGGCTTCGATGCCGCCGGTGAGGTTGTAGATCTCGACTCGACCGCCGAGCGTTCCCAGGGCTTGCTTCGCGGCGTCCGCCGAACGGCGGCCCGAGCGGCACTGGAGGACGAGGGCTTGTCCGCGGCCAGGTTGGAGGGCGGAGGGATCGAACCGCGACAGGGGGTGGAGCGCCGCTCCGGCGATGCGTTCGCGGCGGTGCTCGTCCTCTTCCCGCACATCGACCAGGAGGCAGCGGCCTTCGGCGAGCCAGGCTCGGACGGTCGCGGGGTCGATCTCCCGAATCGAGGCGGTCGAGGCTCCGGCGGCGGGGGTGGCGGTCGAGGTCTTGGTGCTCATGGAGGTGGCTTGGCGAGGGGTGGGCTGCTCGAGGCATGCGGCTCGGGCGGTGCCGTCCAGAGGCGACGAGGTGCCTCGCTGTGGGGAGCCTATCCGCGCGCGGCGAGTTCCCAAGCGAGACAATGCACGGTCGAAACGCGAGGTCGGAACCCTCGCTCGTTGGGGAGGCTCCCAGCGACGCTCCCCTCCCGGCCGCGATCGATCGCGGCTCCCTGTCCGCCCCTTGGAGACGTCCATGGCCCACGAAACCCCGGCCGCACCCTCGGGCTCCGCCCGCAGCCGCCTTCTCTGGGCGGGCGGCGCGGTCGCATTCGTGGCGGGCGTCGTCGCCCTCATGCTCTGGCTGACGGGGGCGTTCCACCCCAAGGTCGGCCCGGCCCGGGGTGCCAAATCGGAGCCGACGGCGGTGATGGGGCGAGCCGTCCCGCCAGGAGCCGCTGTCGTCCCCGTCGAGGAGCGGACCATCCCCCTCACCGAGCTGGCCAGTGGCACGATCGAGGCGGCCTACCGCTCCGACGTCGCGGCCAAGCTCTTGGCCAAGGTCATCGAGGTGCGGGTCGTTGCGGGGCAGAAGGTGGCGAAGGACGAGCCGATCGTCCTCCTCGACGATGCCGACCTGCAGGCTCGGCTCGGGCAGGCCGAGGCCTCCGCAGCCCAAGCGACCGCCGCCCTCGACCAGGCCCGGATCGAAGCCAAGCGCATCGAAGAGGCCTTGCAGGGCGGGGCTGCCAATCCGATCGAGGCCGAACGGGCCCGCAACCGGGTTCGCGAGGCGGAGGCTGGGCTCGACCGCGCCAAGCGCGGCGTCGAGGAAGCCAAGACGGTCCTCGCCTACGCGGTGATCCGCAGTCCGATGACCGGCGTGATCGTCGACAAGCGGGTCCAACCCGGCGACACCGTCACCCCCGGGCAGGTGGTGGCCTCGGTCTACGACCCCACCCGCATGCAACTCGTCGCCTCGGTCCGCGAGTCGCTCGCCATCGGGCTCGAGGTCGGCAAGCCGATCAGCGTCCAAATCGATGCCCTCGGCCACCAGTGCTCAGGGCTGGTCAGCGAAATCGTCCCCCAATCCGAGGCTGGCAGCCGGTCCTTCCAGGTGAAGGTCACGGGTACTTGCCCAGACGGTGTCTACGCCGGCATGTTCGGCCGGCTCCTCCTCCCGCTCGGCGAGGAGAAGGTCATCGTGATCCCGGCTCGGGCTGTCCGCCGGGTGGGGCAACTCGATCTGGTCGACGTCGTCCTCGGCGACGGGGCTCGATCCGCCGACACCGAGCGCGGCTCCACGCTGCGGACGGTCCGGCTCGGACGCACCTTGGGCGACGAGGTCGAAGTCCTCTCCGGGCTTCGCGTCGGCGAGTCGGTGGTGGTCCCTGCCTCGGGGGCGACCCGTGGCTAACCACTCGTCCGGACAGGCCCAGGGCGGAGGTGTCGAGCACGGCTTCGTGAACGGCATCGTCCGCACCTTCCTGCACTCGAACCTCTCCATCATCCTGCTCCTCCTCTCGCTCCTCCTCGGCGGCGCTGCCCTCCTCGCCACGCCGCGAGAGGAAGACCCCCAGATCGTCGTGCCCATGGCCGATGTGATGGTCTCCTACCCGGGTAAGAACGCCCACGAGGTCGAACAGCTCGTCACCACGCCGCTCGAGCGGGTGCTCTACCAGATCGACGGCGTGGAGCACGTCTACAGCATCTCGAGCAGCGAGCAGGCGGTGGTCACCGTCCGCTTCAAGGTCGGCGAGGACCGCGAGCGCAGCCTCATCAAGCTCGTCAAGAAGATCGAGGAGAGCCGCGAGCTGGTGCCGCCCGACCTCGCCGCCTCGGGCGGAGGCTGGATCCTCAAGCCGGTCGAGATCGACGACGTCCCCATCGTGACCATCACCCTGCGCTCGGCCACGGCTGACTCGTTCGCCTTGCGCCGAGTGGCCGAGGAAGTGGTCGAACGGCTCAGCGCCGTCGACGATCTCTCGCGGGCCAGCGTCATCGGCGGCGAGCGCCGCCGCGTCCTCGTCCATCTCGATCCCCAACAGCTCGCCGGCCACCACCTCGATCCGCTGGCCGTGGCCCGGGCACTGCAGGTCTCGAACCGCACCGCCACCGCCGGTTCCTTCGAGCGAAGCGATGCGACCGGGACGGTCGAGCTGCGCGGGGCGTTCCGTTCCGCCGACGAGGTGGGCGACCTCGTGGTCGGCGTGTTCAGGGGGGCGCCGGTCCGCCTGCGGCAGGTGGCCACCGTCGTCGACGGCCCGGAGGAAGCCTCGACCTACGTCCGCCATGGCTGGGGCGCCGGCCACGAGGCCCTCGGCGACGAGCGGCACGAAGGCGCGGTGGGCACGGCGATCGGGGCAGGGGCCTCGGCCGCCGACGTTCCCGGCCCGGTCTCCGCGGTGACCATCGCCGTGGCCAAGAAGAAGGGCACCAACGCGGTCAGCGTGTCGCGGGCCGTCCTCGCCGAGGCCGCGCGCCTGCGGGGGACGATCGTCCCCGACGACATCGAGATGGTGGTCACCCGCAACAGCGGCCTCACCGCTGACGAGAAGGTGGGCGAGCTGATAGAAGGCCTGTGGGTCGCCATCCTGATCGTGGTCGGCCTCCTCACCCTCGGCCTCGGATGGCGTGAGTCGCTGGTCGTGGCCCTGGCCGTCCCGGTCGTCTTCGGCTTGACCCTCGCCGTCAACTACCTGGCCGGCTACACCATCAACCGCGTCACGCTGTTTGCCCTGATCCTCTCCCTCGGCCTCCTGGTCGACGACCCGATCGTCGACGTCGAGAACATCGCCCGCCACTTCTCGCTGCGCCGCCGGGCCAGCCGTGAGATCGTGCTGGAAGCGGTCAGCGAGATCCGGCCACCGCTCATCTCGGCCACCTTCGCCGTCATCGCCTCCTTCCTGCCGCTCTTCTTCATCACCGGGATGATGGGCCCGTACATGCGGCCCATGGCCCTGAACGTGCCGGTCACCATGCTGATGTCGATGCTGGTGGCCTTCACCATCACGCCCTGGCTCGCCTTCCATCTCCTCAAGAAGAAGTATGCCCACGGCGATCCGGGCCACGCCCACGAGGAGAGCGTCTCCCGCTCCTCGCTCGCCTACCGCACCTTCCACGCCATCCTCGAGCCGATGCTCAAGAGCTCGGCCAAGGCTTGGCTCTTCCTCGGCGCCGTAGCCCTCCTCACCGCCCTGGCTGCGGGGCTCGCTGCCATTCGTTGGGTTCCGCTCAAGATGCTCCCCTTCGACAACAAGGGCGAGTTCCTCGTCCTCCTCGACATGCCGGAGGGGACCACGCTCGAGCGCACCGATGCGGTGGTCCGCGACCTCGAAGCCGTCCTCGCCGGCCAGAGCGAAGTGGTCGACGTGACCTCCTATGTCGGCACCGCGTCGCCCATCGACTTCAACGGCATGGTGCGGCACTACTACCTGCGGCAAGGCGGCCACGCCGGCGAGCTGCGGGTCAATCTGGTGGGCAAGCGCAACCGGCATTTGTCGAGCCACGATCTCACGCTTCGCCTGCGCGACGAACTCACTGCCATCGCCGCCCGGGAAGGCGGCAAGCTCATGCTGGTCGAGTTGCCGCCCGGCCCGCCGGTGATGGCCACGCTCGTCGCCGAGGTCTACGGCCAGCCCGACCAGACCTACGCCCAGATCATCGACGCGGCCCGCGTGGTTTCCCACCGCTTGGCCCGCGAGCCGGCGGTGGTCGAGGTCGACGACACCTCGACCGCCGACGTGCGCCGCGAGGTGTTTGTCCCCGACCGCGAGAAGGCGGCCCTGAACGGCGTCAGCGTGGACGCCATCGCCGCCACGCTGCGGACGGCTCTCGGCGGATCCGAGGTCGGACTGGTCGCGTCCGATCGCGAGCGCCGCCCGCTCGGCATCGAACTTCGCCTGCCCCGCGCGGCCCGCTCGAGCATCACCGACCTCGCCCGCCTCGAGGTCCGCGGCGAGGACGGCCACCTCGTTCCCCTCGCCGAGATCGGACGCTGGGAGCGCACCGTGCTCGACCAGCCGATCCACCACAAGGATCTCCATCGCCTCGTCTATGTATTCGCCGATACGGCCGGTCGGCCGCCCGCCGACGCCATCGTCGATGTGATGAACGACCGCGTGGAGGGCGCCGCCCCGGCCGGGGCGTGGACCGCTCCGGGTGGCTGGGTCGCCACCAGCGAGCCGCGGGCCCTCGGCCGCCGCACGCATCTCACACCTGGCGGTGGCGTGGCCTGGGGGCTCGACTCCGGCTTCCGCGTGAACTGGGCAGGCGAGGGCGAGTGGAAGATCACGCTCGACGTCTTCCGCGACCTCGGCCTCGCCTTCGGAGCGGCTCTCGTCCTCATCTACATCATCCTCGTGGCCCAGACCGGCTCGTTCCTGATTCCGGTGGTGGTGATGCTGGCCATCCCGCTCACCATGGTCGGGATCATGCCCGGCTTCTGGCTCCTTGGCGGGGCCCTCGGCTCGACCGTGGGCGGCTACGCGAGCCCCGTCTTCTTCACCGCCACCGCCATGATCGGCATGATCGCCCTGAGCGGCATCGTGACCCGCCAGTCGATCATCCTCGTCGACTTCATCCACCTCTCGCTCCGCCGCGGCCGCCCGCTCATGGACGCGGTCATCGAATCGTGCACGGTGCGGCTTCGCCCCATCCTCCTCGTCGTCCTCGCCGCCGCCCTGGCCTCGGTTCCCATCACCATCGACCCCATCTTCTCCGGCCTCGCCTGGGCCCTCATCTTCGGCCTCGCCGCGTCGACCCTCTTCACCGTCCTCGTCATTCCGCTCGTCTACTGGCTCCTCTACCGGAACAAGCCGGGCCACGGGCTGCCGGTCGAGGAGTAGCATCCGCATCCGATGGTGGTGGACACGGTTCGAACCCTCTTCGCGTCGCGCTTCGGCCCGGCCCCGGCCCAAGTGGCCGAGGCTCCGGGCCGCGTCAACCTGATCGGCGAGCACGTCGACTACGCGGAAGGCTTCGTCCTGCCCATGGCCATCGAGCGCTCGACGGCGGTCGCCCTGCGGCCATCGAGCGGTCCGACGCGGATCGTCTCCGAAGGGTTTGGCGAGGTCGTGCTGGCGTCCACGCAGCCGATCCAACCGCTGGCAGGCGATGGGGCGTGGGCTAACTATGTGCTCGGCCCGCTTCGCGAGCTGCACGATCTCGGCCTGGCCCTGCCCGAACTCGAGATCGCCGTGGCCAGCGACGTCTCGCCGGGAGGCGGCGTGAGTTCGTCCGCGGCGCTCGAGGTGGCGACGACGGTCGCGGCCCTGGCCATCGCCGGGAGGACGCTCGATGGTTTGGCCATCGCCCGCCTCTGCCAGCGAGCCGAACATCGCTACGCCGGAACGCCGTGCGGCATCATGGACATGACCGTCTCGGCCAACGCCCGGGCCGGCCACGCCCTTCTCCTCGACTGCCGCTCGCTCGCCATGCGACACGTCCCCATGCCGGCCGGGGCCACGCTCCTCGTCGTCGATAGCGGCGTGCGACACCGGCTGTCGGAAGGGGGGTACGCTTCGCGGCGGAAGGCGGTCGAGGACGCCGCCACCCGCCTCGGCGTCAAGACCTTGCGCGACGCGACGCCGGCCATGCTTGGAGCGGTCGAGCTACCCGAGGAGAGCGCCCGCTGCGCCCGGCATGTGATCAGCGAGATCGGCCGCACCGTCGAAGCGGCCGAAGCCCTCGCGGCGGGCGACGTTCGCCGCTTCGGCCAGCTCATGGCGGCGAGCCATGCCTCGCTCCGCGACGACTTCCGCGTCTCGGTCGAGGAACTCGACCTGATCGTGGCCACGGCCTTGGCCCTGCCGGGCGTCCACGGGGCGCGGATGACGGGCGGCGGCTTCGGCGGTGCGGCGATTGTCCTGGCCGAGGATGCGGCCACCGCCAGCGTCCGCGCCGCGATCGAGGCCGCCTTCCGCCAGCGGTTCGGTCGAGCGCCGACCGCGTTCGCCACGCACGCGGCGGCAGGGGCGGGTCTCCGCTAGGGCGAATGGCCCGCCACGTCGTTCGCGCTTCGGGCACAATGCGGCCCATGCTTCGCCCGGACCTTGCCGTCGGTTTCGGCCTCGCCCTCTTGGCGGGGCTCGCATCGCTCGCCGATGCCGACATCGCCTCGCTCGAACCTTCGCCGCCGCGGGCAGGCGAGGCGATGTACGTCCGCTACGACCCAAGCGCGGTGGGGGCCACGCTGCAAGGTGCGATCGAGCGCTTCGCCGTGGTCGAGGTCGAGGGGGCGAACGGGAAGACCGTCGTCTTCGGGACCTTGGCCACCGGCTCGGACGGCGTCATCCTCGGCTTCCCGGTCGCCCTGCCGCCGGACGCCGAGCGCGGCCGGGTGCGATTCTTCACCCTCGATCCGAGCCTGCCGACCGACGACCTCGCCAACCTTTCCTTCACCGTCGTGCGACCCGACGGCCACGGCATCGTGGCCGGCATGTCGCGCGACGAGATCGACCAGCGGGTGGCGAGCCACCGCGCGGCCCACGCCGACGACGCCACGGTCTGGTTCGCGAAGTGGCGGGCCCTTGAGCCGATCACCCGCGACGACGAACTCGCAGGCACGATCCGGGCCGATCTCCTGGCCATCGAATCGTCCGGCGCCGACGTGCCGGCGGCCCGCTTCGTGCGAGCCTGGGCTCTCCTCCGGGTCGGTGACGACGCCAAGGGGATGGACGCGGTCGAGGAGCTGATCACCGTCTTCCCGACCGATCCGTGGACCGGGCGGGCGGTCGAGGCCTTGGCCCTGGTTCGCGAGCGCGACTCGTCCAACCGCTGGCGCGGGCTCGCCCTTCGCTACGCCGAGGCGAATCCGGGAGGCCCCGCCCTCCGGCACGGTCTCCTCGCCGCCCTCGTCGCCGAGCCGAGCGTGCCGCTCGAGACGATCGACCGGTGCACCAACGCTTGGTCGGTCGAGCAGCCCGCCGATCCCATGCCGCTCCTCCTCGCGGTCGAGGCCCGTCGGGTGCGGAACGCCGATCTCGCGGCCTGCGACGGCATGGCGGCGAAGGCCTTCGAGCTCCTCGCCACCCCGGGGTACCGGGCGCTCTGCGATCCGCGCAACGAGTTCGCGGCGGGAATCGCTTGCGAACTGTTGGACATCCGGGCCGCCGCCGCCGAGGCCCGCGGCGACTCCTCGGCCAAGCTGCTCTACGGATTGGCCCGCAAGGGCGTGGCCGCCGGCGGCCTCGGCACGCCATCCAACAGCACACCCGACGGGGCGATGGCGTGGAAGGCGGCCGCGGGACTCGGGGCGGCGCCGCCCGCGCCGACGGCCCCGCAGGCGGCAGCCGTCATCGCTGCGGGGCCGGCAACGCCCGCCCCAGCCACCACCGAACCGGCGTCCGAGGTGGTCGACACGTCGAAGCCGAGCGGGGCCGACCTCGGCGAAGTGATGTTGATGGACCTTGACGGCAACCTCGTCCGCCTCGCCGACTTCCTAGGTAAGGTCGTCGTGGTCAACCTTTGGTTCACCGGCTGCGGCCCCTGCAAGCAGGAGATGCCGCGGCTCAACGAGTTGGTCGACCGCTTCCAGAACAAGGACGTCGTCTTCCTCGCCCCCTCGCTCGACGGGGCCGCGAAGTCGCGGGCGGTGGTCGAGGAACGGGGCTTCCGCTACCGCGTCCTCACCGACGCCATGCCCTTCGCCCAGGCGGTCGGAGTGACCGCCTACCCCACCCATCTCGTGATCGACCGCCAGGGCAAGGTCGCCTTGACGCGGACCGGCACCGGCGACGCGGTCGAGGCCGAGGTCGCGGCCGCCGTCGAACGCCTCCTCCAGTGACGCACCTTCCCGCCCGCCGGGCGGTACCACCCTCGCCATGCGCCGCCCACGCTTCCATCGTGCCGCCCTCGCTTCGCTCCTCCTCGCGGCTGCCATCCAACCGCTCGCCCTCGGCCAGGAGGCCCCGCCGACGCCGGCCGGAGCGGACGCCAAGGCGAGCGAGCCGCGCTCCTACCTGCAGGTGAACGACGCGAAGGACGGCACCATGTCCCTCGCCATCTGCAACCGGAGCTTCCGGCCGGCCAGCGGCAAGGGGCCGCGGGTCGATCTGGTCGGGGCGGTGCACATCGGCGACAAGGCCTTCTACACCGAGTTGCAGCGGCAGCTCGACGCGTCGGACGTGGTCCTCTTCGAGGGCGTGAAGCCGTCCGGAGCCGGGGCTCTCGCCCCCGACCTCGACGAGGCGGGAAAGGTCGAGGCCACCCGGAAGCGGATGGGCTTCCTCCAACTGGTGGTCGAGGGCTTCCGCGATCGGCAAGGCCGGTTCCCGGTCGACATCGCGGACCTCCTCGAGAACGGCAGCAAGCGATTCAAGCCGATCGTCCAGGCTGCGCTGAACGATGCGTGGGGCCGGCCGTTTGCCTACGCCATCGTCGATGTGCCCGCGGAGGAGGGGAAGCCGGCTCGGCAGTTCGCCCGCCTCACCTCGCTCGGGGCCGATGGCAAGTCCGGTGGCGAAGGACTCGCCGCGGAGATCGTGGTCGACGGCGAGCCGGTGGCGGCCGACAAGAAGACCGGGACCGGACGGGCCGCTGGCAACATCCAGGTCCAGCTAGCCCAAATGTTGGACGTCTCCTTCCAGCTCGACTGCATGGATTCGAGCAAGCCGAACTGGCGGAACTCCGACATCGACATCGACGAGCTGCGGAAGCGGCTCGAGGCCGCAGGGCCCGGCGCTGCGGCCATCCTGTCCCTCCTCGACGGCACGTCGTTCCAAGCCAAGTTCGCCGCGATCCTGATCGGCTTCGTCTCCCAGTCGAAGCCCCTCTGCGCCTTGGTGAAGGTCGTCGTCATCGACACCCTCGCCGCCCAAGGCCCCGGCGGACTGCCCAAGGGACTGCCCGGGGCCGAGGCCATGGAGGAGATCATCCTCAAGGACCGCAACGAGATCGTGCTCCACGACCTCGCGGCGATCATCGCCAACGAGCCGGGGGTGAAGTCGGTGGCCATCTTCTACGGCGCCGGCCACATGGACGACATGGAGCGGCGGCTCGTCTCCGAGATGGGCTACGTCGCCGACGGGGAGCGGTGGAACACGGCCATGACCGCCGATCCCAAGGCGGCGGGCATGACCGCGGCCCAGGTCAAGCAGATGCGGGCCACCATGAAGACCCTGCTCAAGGGCGCTCGTTAGGCATCGGGCTTGGCCCGGTAGCGGTAGTAGACCTCGAGGCAGAGGGTGCAGAGCGCCGTCTGGTAGACCCGGCCGCCGAACCGCGACCAGCGGTCCTGGGGATCCCAGCTCCCGGTGAACGCCCCGTCGGTCCGCTGGTGGGCGACCAGCTCGGGGGCCAAGGCCGAGTTCCATGATTCCCACGCCTCGCCCTGCTGTTGGAAGAGGGCCAGCGTCGCGTAGTACCAGTGGTTGGTGGGGGCGCTCGACGACCAGCGAGGCGGGGAGCCGAGCACGAAGGCGGCGCTCCGCTCCATGCGGGGCTCGTCGCGGGCGTGGCCGAGGAGCTGTTGGACAAACATGGCTTCGGCGGTCATGGGGACGCTCGGGGCCTCGCCGGGGCGGTAGGCGTAGCGTCCGGGCTCGGAGCGCGAATCGACGCGGGCGAGCCATGCCCCGGCGGCATCGAAGACGCCCTTGGGCGGGTCGAAGCCGGCCCGGCGGGCGCTCTCGGCCGTCATCACGATCCAGCCGAGCACCGAGGTGTCCTCGGGCGAGGCCTTGCCGCGGCGGGCGTCTTCCATGATGCCGAGCACGTAGTTGACGCCGCGGCGGGCCGGATCGGCGAGCCGGGCGTCGCGGGTCATGGCGTAGGCCTCGCAGAGGGCGACGGTGGCCACGGTCTGTCCATACATCGTGTCGGGCCGCACGCGGCGGGGGCCGTGCGGCACCCGCAGGTCGCCATCCTGGCCCTGGCGATCGAGGAGCCAACGCAAGCCGCGGGCGACGGTCTCCTGGTAGGGGCCGGCCTCGGTGTGGGTGTGGCCGGCGCCGAGGTAGGCGAGGAGGGCGAGGCCGGTCATCGCCGCATCGCCGTCGACCTCGCCTTCATGAGCCCGAGCGTCCCAGTGGCCGTCGGGCGATTGGGCTTGCCGCAGCCACTCGAGAGCCTTGCCGACAGCGGCCTCGGTCTCCGGCGTGCCGCCCATCCGTTCCAACACCTGGTCGCGCCGATCGGGATCGCGCTGGGCAAACGTCTCGCGCGGCGTTGGCGGCGCCGGCATCTCGGGGATGCGGGCGATGCTGCCGTCGGTTGGATCTTGAGCGGCGCCCGGAGCGGCGCCCGGAGCGGCGCCCGGAGCGGCGGTTGAAGCGGCGGCCGGGGCGTCGGGCGCAGCGGGGGCCTCGGCCACCGTGGTGGGTGCGCTCGCCGCCCGCAGGGTGCGGGTCGGCATCGGTGGAGGAGCGAGCGACGGCGGCAGCGGTGCTGTCGCCGCTGGAGTCGGGGCGGCGATGCCCGGACCAAGCGGCGCCGGCTGGGCGGCGAGCGTCGCTTCGGTGGTCCGCTCCGACCTCAGCGACTGCGGAAGCTGCGGAGCGACCTCGGGCGACCGAGACTCTGGCGGCGCGGCGGATGCCGGGCTCGGGCCCTCGCCGGCGGCGATCACGTGCGGCTGGCTGGTGGGCTGGTCGCCCTTGGCGAGCTGTTGGGCGAAGGGGGCGTCGACGGCGTTGACCGGCGGTGTCGCAGCGGCCGGAGCACCCGGTGAGGCCGGAACCACGCTCGGGGCGGACGCCGGGGCCAGGGCCGCCTCCGTGGTCGGCGTAGCGGGCGATGCGGATGGCAGACGGGCCTCGGCGGTCGACGGCGCTGGCGCCGCCGGAGTCTGCGGGTCGGAGGCTGGGGCGGCGGTTGGCTGGGCCACGCTGTGCCCCTCGGTCGGCTGAGCCATGCGCTCGGCGACCGCATCGATGCGGTGTTCGACGGCGGTGAGGGCAGGCGTGGTCGGGCTCGCCATCGGCATGGCGGGGCGAGGCGTGTCGTCCGGACGAAGGGTGGCTTCGCTGGTTCGCTCGGGAGGCGCGACGGACGGGAGGGTCGCGGCGGTCTCCGTGGCCGGCGCCGCTGCGGGGCTGGGCGAGGCCTCTGGTCGCGCCGGATCCGGCAAGGCGGCGCGGGCCGTCTCCTCGTGGGGGAGCGAGGGCGGCTCGACGGCGGGCTCGGCCACTTCGACGGGAGCCATGGCCAAGACCGGCGTCGGCGTGGTGGGCGGGGCCACCAGGAGATCGCTCCACGGCGTCTCGGTCGAGGTGACCGGAGCAAACAGTTGGCTGGAGAGGTCGGCGACGGCACCACTCGAGGCGAGCACGACGCGCGTACCGCCAGCGGCCAACAGCTCGCCGGCCCGCGATCCGACTTGCCAGATGGCCATGAGCGAGGCCAGCAAGGCGTGCAGGACGAGGGAGGCGAGGATGCAGCGGGCCAGGAGGCCGAGCTGGTTGTCGCGGCGAAGCAGCCGGAAGAGGAGGTAGAGGAGGACGGCGAGGAGGGCGCTCAGGAGGATGAGGAGAAGCCACGGCCAAACCAGCGGCCACAGGTGAGCGAGCGTCGACTCCGCGGAATCCGTGGGCCACACCTCGCGGGAGACGGTCCACCAGAGGGCGTAGCGGGGTGGCGTCTCGCTGGTGCCGGCGATGGCTCGGTTGGAGCTGAAATAGAGGCGGAAGCCGTCCGAGGCGAGGCCCGGATCGAGCTCGTTCTGCGGCGAATTGACGGCCGGACCGAGCGGCTCGATGGCCGGCGGGGCGTGCGGATCGAGTCGCACCCGGTAGAGGTCGAAGCCGCCGGCGCCGCCGGGGCGATCGGAGGCGAAGTAGAGGAAGTCGCCGCCAGGGGCGATGGCCGGCGAGCCCTCGTCGGCGCTCGTGTTCCACGCCGCTAACGGCTCGGCTGGCTGCGGAGCGCCCGAGACGAGCGGGGCCCGGTACAGGTCGTAGTCGTGCCGGGCCCGGCGCTCGCGAAGCGTGGCCGACCAGGCGTCGTCGCTCGCCGGCCCAGTCTCGCCGGGGCGCAAGCGGTTGGACGAGAAGTAGAGGGCCGAGCCGTCGGGAGCAATGGCCGGGCCGTATTCGTTGGCGGCGCTGTTGATGTTCGCCCCGAGGTTCTCGGGCGGGAGCCACGTCTGGCCGTCGCGTCGGCTCAGCCAGAGGTCGTAGCCGCCGAAGCCGCCGGGGCGGTTCGAGTAGAAGTAGAGGCCCGTGCCGTCCGGGGTGAACTCCGGCCCTAACTCCTCGTCGGCGGTGTCGAGGCCGGCGATCGGCTCCGCTGCCGACCAGCCGTTCGGCGTCCAACGGCTGGCCACGAGGTCGGCATTGCTGCCCGCCCGGCGCACCACGAACACCAGCGTGGCGCCGTCGGGACTCACCCGCGGCTCGTAGGCGTCGACGCCGCTGTCGATGGCTTCGGGCACTTGCTCGGCCGGTCGCCACAGCACGCTGCGCGGCGAGCCGGCCCGCTCGTCCTGCCGGATGGTGGCGCCGTCGGTCCACAGCCGCCCGCTCGGGCGCAGGGCCGCGGCGAGGAGAATCGCTGCGGCGCCGACGATGGCGACGGCGACAAGGAGGAGGCGTGTACGCTGGGGCATGGCCGGTCAAGCCTTCGGGGAAAGGGGGATCGATTCGAGGTAGGGCTGCTGGATGCCGTGCCGCTTGCACAGGTCGAGCACGCGGGCCACGTGGGCGTAGGCCACGGCCCGGTCGCCGCGCACGCTCACCTTCTGGTCGGGGTTGGCCTTCACCGCCGTGTCGAGCATCGCGGCAATGGCCGCGTCGTCGAGCACCTTGCCGGTGACGATGGCGTTGCCTTGGGCGTCGATGTTGATGACGATCTCCCGCAAGGCCTGGGTGACCGGGCCGGCGGTCTGGGTGAAGGGCAGGGCGATCTTGGTCTCCCGCTCGGCCCGCTGGATGCTGGTCGCGGCGAGGAAGAAGATGAGGAGCATGAAGACCATGTCGATGATCGGGGTGAGGTCGATCGCCGCCCCGTCGTTGGCTGGCTGTCGTTGGAGAATCATGGGCGCTCCTCCTCAGCGCTAGGCGGCAAGCTGCGGCTCGCGCCGGGACGGTTGGTCGGCGAGGACGCGATCCTCGGCGAGGTCGATGCAGGTCCGGTCCATGTCGAGGACGAGGCGGTCGACCCGCGAGGAGAGCCAGTGGTAGGCGAGGACGACGGGGATGGCCACGACGAGGCCGGCCGCTGTGGTGACCATGGCCTCGTAGATGCCGCCGGCGAGGAGCTCGGTGCGGCCGAGGGCCTCGGGGGTCATGGAGACGGTGCGGAAGGCCTTGATCATCCCGAAGATGGTGCCGAGGAGGCCGAGGAGCGGAGCCACCGCGGCGATCATGGAGAGCGTGCGGAGGTGCTTTCGAAGGAGAGCCGCCTCGCGCAGGCCGGCCTCGACGATCCGCTTCTCGACCTGCTCGGGATCGCGGTCCCAGCGAGCCAAGGCCGTCTCGAAGATGCGGGCCACCGGGCTCGGATGGGCCCGGCACATGGCTAACGCTTGCTCGGTTCCCTGCTTGAGGGCGGCCCGGGTGGCGGCCACGAAGTCGGCGGGAATGGTCCGCGAGGGGCGGAGGGCGATGGCCCGCTCGATCACCAGGGCCAAGGCCACCAGCGAGCAGAGGGCGATCGGCACCATCACCGGGCCGCCGCGCCAGGTGAGGTCCCAGACGGTGGCGATGGTGGAGGCGTCGGTGCTGGGCGGGGCCGCCGCGGCGATGAGGGGCGGGACGTTCGTCAACGGGTGCATGGGGACTCCTCGTGGGCGGGCGGTTAGCTGCGGCCGGGCAGGGCAGCGGGGGCGAGTTGGGCGCGTCGATCGCGGGCCAGCTCCGCCCAGCGGGTCGAGCCGAACCGTTCGATGACTTCGTCGAAGCGCTTGGCCGCGTCCTCGCGGCGATCGAGCTCGACCAGGCACTGGCCGGCCTCGTAGAGCGCCGCCGCGGACCACTCCGGCTCGGCGTGCAGGAGGTCGACCTTCATGTACTCGCGGACGGCGTCGTTCAGGCGGTGAAGGGCAAAGAGGCACTCGCCGATCTGGAACTGGGCCCGGGCGGCGGTGGGGCCTTGGTGCTTGGCCACGACATCGCCGTAGGCGGCGAGGGCAGCCTCGGTGCGCCCGGATTGCTCCATGGCCCGGGCTTCGCCGAAGCGGGCCTGGAACCAGAGGTCGGACTTCGGGAAGCGCTGGCGATGGCGGGAGAAGGCGGCTTCGCTGGCGGGCCAGTCCTGGGCCGCGGCCCGGGAATCGCCTAACCGAAGGAGCGCCGGCTCGAGGATGGCGTCGGACGGATCGCTGGCCACCACCGCGTCGAGGTCGGCAGCGGCCTCGGCGGCGCGGCCGGCGGCGAGGAGGGCCTCGGCCCGCACCAAGCGGGCGTTCGCCGCCAGCGGGCCGCTGGCCCAAGCGGTGCTGAAGGGCTCGAGCGTGGCGGCCGCCTTGGCGGCATCGCCGAGGCGGAGCTGGGCCACGCCGCGCAGCATGGTGGCGTGGCTCTCGACGCCCGTCCGTTCCGCCTCGGGCAGGGCGGCGAGCAAGCCGTCGATCCCGCCGAGCTGGGCGATGGCCACATCGAAGGCGCCACCCTCGACCGCGGCTCGGGCCAGTTCGAGGCGGGCGTACGCCCGCAGCGACCCCGCCTCGGGATCGGCAGCCAGACCTTCCAACAGCTTGGCTCCCTCCGCGGCTCGCTGATGGGTCCGGAGATAGGCGGCCCGCTCGTAGGCGACGCTGGCCCGGAGCGATGGATCGAGGGTGCGGTCGGCGAGGCTCGCGGCGAGGGCCCGATCGGCGTCGTCCGTGTCGAGCCTCGCCACCGCGATGGCCCGACGGGCCCTGGCCTCGGCAGCCCGCCGATCAGCGGGATGGGCCTCGATGAAACGCGACAAGGCCCGCTCCGCATCGTCGAGGCGGCCTGCGGCAAGGAAGGCGGCTCCGAGGTCGACCAAGGTGGCGTCGTCGGTGGTGGCGGCGAGCCCCGCCGCGTCATCGAGGCGTCCCTGCCGCAGGGCAATGGTGGCGAGTTGGGCTTGGGCCAAGGAGCGCAGGTCGTCGGCCTCCTTGCCGCGGGCGATCGGCTCGAGGCTGGCCTTCGCCTCGTCGAGCCGCTCGAGGGCGATGCAGGCTTGGGCTCGCTCGAAGCCGGCCCGGCGAACCAGCGACGGGTCCGGCCGCGTGTCCAACAATTGGTCGAGCGTGGCCACCGCCTCGGCGTCTCGGCCGGCGCGGCGTTGGGCCACGCCCAAGGTGAGAAGGACCTCGGCCCGCTCCGAGCCCTCCGGAAGGGAAGCGAGCAGGGCGGTGGCGGTCGCCTCCGCGGCGCTCCAGTCGCTGGCGGCGACGGCCAGATCGAGCAGGGTCGCTAGCGCGTTCCGGGCCAGGGCCGGATCGCCCACGGCCTGTTTCGAAGCGGCGAGCAGCGTGGCCCTGGCCTCGTCGCCCCGCCCGAGCCGGGCTTGGGCCAGGCCGCGGCGGACGAGGACGGCGCCGGCTTCGGCGTGCCGCGGCCAACGCCCCAGGAAGTCGGCGCAGGCGGCCTCGCACTCGGCGTCGGCTTTGGCCGCCTCGAGCGATTCGATGGCGATGAGTTCGACCGTGGTTGCCCGGGCGTCGTCGGCGTGCTTGGCCACGAAGCCGAGGGCGGCCCGAGCTGTCCGCCCGGCATCGCCCGCCCGCTGCAAGGCGGCTAACTGGTCGAAGCGAAGATCGGCGAGGGCCGCGCCGGCGCCGGCCCGCTCCGCGGTCGCGATGGCCTTCTCGAGCCGAGCGGCGGCCTCGGCGTTCTTGCCGAGGGCAATCTCGCACGCTGCTGCCCAGCGGAGGAGATCGGTCGAGTCCGCCGAGGGTCGCCTGGCGAGAAGCGACTCGTATCGGGCCAGGGCAGCATCGAAGGACCCGAGGCGATGGAGGGCCTGGGCCTCGCCGAGTCCCGACGTCGCCGCGCAGGGGCCGTCGGGCTGGGCTTCGAGCGAGACGCGGAAGAGGCGGGCCGCCGAGCGGTCGTCGCGGCCCGCAGCGGCGGCGCAAGCTGCCACGCAGGCGGCCCGTGCGGCTCGATCGGCCCGCGGCTTGGCGGCCAGGAGGGCGTCGGTCGCCGCCACGCAGGCCGGCCCGCGGCCGAGCCTGCCGAGCAGTTCGATCCGCATGGCCGCCGCCGCTTCGCGCTCGGCGAAGGTCGGATGCTCCTTGGCTAACCGCTCGAGGCTGGCCAGGGCCGCGTCCCCTTGTCCAAGGGCTTGGGCGCACTGGGCCCGCAGGAAGAGGGCGTCGGCGGCGTACTCGAAGTTCGCGGCCTGCAGCACCTGGTCGAGCTCCTTGGCTGCCGCCTCCTGTTGGCCGGCGCGGAGCAGGCAGATGGACAGGGAGTAGCGGGCGGCGTTGGCCGAGGCCGCTTGGGGATGGGCTTCGAGGTAGGCCCGGAGTTCCTCGGCCGCCTCCTGGTGCATGCCGCGCTGCAGGAAGCCGAGGCCGGCTCGGTAGTGGGCGTCGGCATCGTCCTGCCCGAAGGCGGGCTGGTGGACGAGGGAGAGGCCGAGGGCAAGGGCGGGCAGGAGCGCGGAGACAGACGGTCGGCGCATCGGAGGCTCCGATTGGGGAGGCAGGCCGGGCAAGTTGGACCAGTCGACAGCCCACAGCGCAAGGCGGCCGTCTGTCGCTGGAGTCAGGTTCCCGTCAAAGGCCGGAGCAGGGCGTTAGCCAAGCCCCGACCGTGGTGTGGGGGGATCGTGGTCAGCTCGCTGTGCGAGCGGGCGGAGCGGCGGGGGGGGGGGGGGGGGGGGGGGCGGGGGGGGGGGGGCGGCGCGGGGGGGGCCGGCGGGGGGGGGGGGGCCGGCGGCACCGGCGGGACGCCCGGAGCGGGCGGGGCGGGGCGACGGGCCGGCGACGGACTCGCAGGCGGCATCAGCTTGGCCGCTTCGCCGTCGACCTCGAACACCTCGTCGGTCACCTCAGGCGCGTCGGGGGCTCCGACTTCGAAGAGGACCTCGCCTTCCTGGTCGTCGATCTCGGCCAAGCGGTCGGAGAGCGACTCGAGGCGATCCTCGGTCTGGGCCACCTGCCGCTCGAGCTGGGCGAGCCTGGTCTCCATCCCTTGGGCGTTCCGCTCGAAGGCCCGGGCCTGCGACTCGAGGGCAGCGCGGCGGGCGCTGAGCGAGGCGACGGCTTGGGCGAGGGCGCTCGTGGTGCCGGGATCGTCGGTCGCCTCGGCCTGGCTGTTGAGCGACTCCATGAGTTCAGCGAGCTGCTCGGCCTGCTCCGTCTGGTGCTCGGCCTGGCCACGCAGGGCCTCGGCTTGGGCCTCGAGCTGGTCGCGGGCCGCGTTGAGCTCGTCGAGGGCCCGCCGGGCCTGCTCGATGTCCTGGCCGCCGAGCGGGTTCATGCTGCGCATGCGGCCGCGGATCGGAGCTTGGCGAGGCAGCGTCGACGCCGGGCCGGCTCCCTCCGGATGGATCATCTGGATGAAGGCCCGGAAGACCTCGTGCTGGGCAGGGGTGGCGTTGATGGTGACTTGGTCGTCGCTCGTGCTGATGTAGATGGGCACGTCCTGCCGCGACATCAGCTCGACGAACGCCTCGAGCTTGCCTTCCGGGAGGCGATAGGAGCGGGCCACGACCTCGCCCCCGACGGCAGTGACGGCGAATGCGTTGTTGCCCGCGGCGACGGGTGCGACACCGTCGACGACGAAGACGGGGCCACCTCCGGCGGATTGCGTGGGGGCCGCGTCGATCACCCCATCCGGTGCCACGGCGATGGCCGGTCCGAGAGCGTTCGTGCTGCGGAGCCGGGCGGCCCGCGGCGCCCGCGCCGGCTGCCGGTCGACGCGGCTGGTCGCGTAGGCGTTGCGGGCGGCGGCATAGTCGGCCTTGGCGGCGGCCTCGTCGGCGCGGGCCTTCTCGAGCATGGCTTCGAGGGCTGGGGCTTCGCCGAAGAACTCGATTCCCTCGGCTTCCTGCTGCCCGCCGCCCGCGGCAGCGCCGCCACCCGTCGCGGCGGAGCGGGCCTTGGCCTTCTCCGCTATGGCTCGGGCCTTGGCCTCGGCGCGGATCGCCTTGGTCCGGGCTGCTGCGGCCTGTTCAGCCTGCTGTTCCGGCGGGCAGGCCAGGCCGGGGGTGACGAAGGCGCCAAGCCCGATCAGGGCCGTGGCCACGGCGATGCCGAGGATCGAGAGGCGGGGAGCAGTCCGTTGCGTCATGACCATCGTGATTCTCCTAGCAAGCTTGCGAGTGCGACCTGACACGGCCCCCAACGCCACGTCACCCGACACCACACGGTCCGCGACGACTCCCGCGGACACCACACCGAAGGCCACGCTCGGGCATCGGTTCGCACCGACGAACGAGGTGGTGAGGACGAGGGCCTCCGCGTACGCGCGGCGGCTCGTCGGAAGAAGGCTGGTCACCCACGCGTCGCAGCACGCCTCGGCCTCCTCGCGGACGCGATGCCGCGCCCACCAGGCCACCGGGTGCCACCAGTAGACGGCCA
The DNA here is from genome assembly GCA_044224425.1 of Phycisphaerales bacterium. Lineage (GTDB taxonomy): Bacteria > Planctomycetota > Phycisphaerae > Phycisphaerales > SM1A02 > JAEUIT01. The sequence continues at coordinate 103,442 of JBGAKK010000001.1, read as the reverse complement.
CGATCATGGCCTCGATCCAACTCACCACGTGGTCGAGCCGCTTGAGGTGGGCGACTTCATGGACAAGGACGGCCCGCCGCGACGAATCGTCGAGCGACTCCCAGAGGTCGCGCGGCACCACCAGGGCGGGCGAGAAGCCGGAGGTGACGAGCGGTGAGATACGCTCGTCGGTGACGCGAACGCGGGGCAGGCGCCGCAAACCGATGGCCGCTGCCGCGTCGGTCGCCGCGTCGACGATTGCTTGCGGGGCCGGCTCGGTCCGCCGCAGGAAGCGGTGCATGGCGAGCGAACGGCTCAGCCGGACGGCGAGCAGGAGAGCGCACCCAAGGGCCCAGATCTCGAAGGGAACGGGGGGGAGCGAAGCGATGGCGTCGCGGACGTCGGCGGCGCTCGTTAGCCATGCGCGGAGCCAGTCGCTCGGTGTTGGCGAGACGCCGGTGGCGTCGACAGCCGCCACATCGATCGTTCCATCGCCCGCATCGGCCTCGTCGTTGGCCACACACGCGGGGCCGCTTGGAAGGTCGCCGCGCGCGGCGGGCGGAGCGGCCCATGTCACGTCCGGGAGGGTCGACGCCAGGCCTGCGCCGGGAGCCGCGTCGATCGCCGGCAGGTCGCAGGCGACGGGCTCGGTGCGGTAGGCGGCGGCCGCCGGCAGCTGCGGCACGGCGCCGGGCGCGCTGCTGGCCCGAGCGACTTCGATGGTGGGCTGGCAGGCGGAGCCCGGTTGAACCTCGCACGGATCCGAGGTGTTCGGTGTGGTGGCGGGCGTCGGGGCGGGCGTCGGGGTGGGCGTCGGGGTGGGCGTCGGGCCCGGGGCCGACGCGATCTGCTGCGGGAGTCGGGCCGCCTTGGCTTGGGCGAGGTCGGTCGTGGTCGGCTCGGCGAACCACGAGACCGGCAGGCTCAGCCGAAGCGAATCGCCGAGGAGCGGAGCGACGACGAGCGGGGTGATGAAGGAGAGGAGGGCCGCGCTCCAGAGAGCGTGGCGGGTCGCCGGCCGGAGCCGCGGCGAGCGGCAGGCCAAGGCCGCCAAGAGGGCCAAGGGTGTGGCCGCCAGTCCCCCGGTCCAGAGCAGTTCCACGATTCGCGATCCGTCCATGACATCTCTCCGTGTGTCGTTCCCCGAGCGCTGTGGTCGGGGCTGGACCGGTCAGTTCGTATCGATCTCGTCGATGAGCCTGCGGAGTTGGGCGATCTCGTCCGCGGTGAGCCGCTCGTTCTCGACGAGATGCATCACCGCGGGGCCGGCCGCCCCGTCGTAGAGCTGTTCGAGCAGGGCCTTCACCCGCGTGCGGACCACGCTCGCCTTGCTGGCCTTGGCCCGGTAGACGTAGGCCGTGTCCCGCTTGTCCGAGCCCACCACGCCCTTCTGCTCGAGGCGGGTGAGGAAGGTGAGCACCGTGGTGTAGGCGACCTTGCGGCCGCGCTCGTGGAGGCGCTCCATGGCTTCCCGCACGGTCTGGGGGCCGTGGTCCCAGAGGACCTTCAGCACGTCCAGTTCGGCGTCGCCGAGTTCGATGTCGCGTTTGGCCATGGGCGTCTGCCTGGGGGTCCGGCGCTGAGCTCTACTACCGATGTCGTAGGAGGCTACTACGTCCGTCGTAGGAGGTCAACAGCGAAGTGGCGATTTCGCGCCGCGATTTCCTCCCCGCGTGGCACGTCCGCAACCACGGCCCGGGGAGGCCGGGCCGCAGGCGCCTTTGGGGAGTCGACGTCGCGGGTTGCGGTGAATCCGGCGCTGCGCCGCCGCTCACTGCCCTTGGGCCACCGAGTAGCCCTTGGCGCCGTCGAAGGTCCGCAGCAACTCGTAGGAGGAGACGAGGAAGCGCTCCGCCACCCGGTCGAGCAGGGCGATGGCCCGGGCCTGGCCGAAGCTGCCGGGGGCCACGCTGTCGCGTATCTCGAAGCGGGCCCGCCAGTAGTCGACGCACTCGGTGTAGACCGAGCCGGTCGGCCAGACCTGCGTGCCGCGGTTGGAGATGAGGGTGAGGCGGAAGGGGGTGTCGGCGCAAAGGGCGCTCAGGGCCTCGGCCACCTCGCCGCTCGTGAGCGGCGAGTCGAGGTAGATGTCGCAGCCGACCACGTGGGAGACGACGTTCCGGAACGTCCGGATCTGGGCGTGCTGGGCGGGGTGCCTGGGGGTCGCCAGGGTCGGCGTGTCGCCGCCTTCGCTCGGCTCGGGGTGGGCCGGGACGGTCCGCGGTTGCTGGCCGAGGCGATCGGAGATGGCCTTGGCGAACTCCTTCGTCCCCAAGGGCGGACGCGCCTTGTCGCCGAAGTCAGCGGTGCGCACGCCCTCCTCGAGGGCCCGGAGCAGGGCGTTCTCGATGGCCGCCGCTTGGCGCAAGAGTCCGGCGTGGCGAAGAAGCATGAGGCCCGACAGGATGAGCGAGGTCGGGTTGGCCAGCCCCTTGCCGGCGATGTCGGGGGCCGTGCCGTGCACCGCCTCGAAGATCGAGATGTGCGTCCCGATGTTGGCGCTGGGGGCGAAGCCGAGCCCGCCCACGAGGCCGGCGGCGAGGTCGCTGACGATGTCGCCCTGCAGGTTCGGCAGCACCACCATCTGGTAGTTCTGCGGGCGCATGGTCAGGTTCATGCACAAGGCGTCCACGATGACGTCGTGGGCCTCGATCTCCGGGAAGTCCTTGGCCGCGGCCCGGAAGCGCTCCAGGAAGAGCCCGTCCGACATCTTCATGATGTTGGCTTTGTGGCCGCAGTCGACCTTGGTGAGGCCGAGTCGCCGGGCGGTTTGGAAAGCGAAGCGGATGACTTGGTCGCACCCGGGGGCGGAGATGATCCGCTTGCACTGGACGGTGTCGTTCGAGAGGCGGTGCTCGACGCCGCCGTAGGTGTCCTCGATGTTCTCGCGGACGATGATCACGTCGACCGGGATGCCGGCCTTGCTGAAGGTGGTCTCGACGCCTGGCAGGGTGCGGAAGACGCGGAGGTTGGCGAAGGCGTTCCAGATCTTGCGGGCCGTCACGTTGATCGACTTCCCGCCGCCGCCCTTGGGGGTCTCCATGGGGCCCTTGAAGAGCGTCCCACACTCCTCGACCGTGCGGATCGCCCAATCGGTCATGCCGCGGGAGTCGCCTCGCTCGAAGACCGCCTTGCCCATCTCGACCGGCACGAACTCGACCAGCCGGGTGACCCCGGCGGCATCGAAGATGGCCAGGGTGGCGTCCATGATCTCGGGGCCGATGCCGTCACCGGCGGCGAGGGCGATGCGCGGATTGGTGGTCATGCTCGTCTTGGCAAGTCGTGGCGGGGCCGGGAGCTGGACCTCGATCGAGATCCGAGCGAATGTCCCGGTCTTTCGGCCGGAAGGGGCAAGGAGTGTAGCGACCGGCCCATGTCGCCGTGCGATCCCTGGCGGTGGATCGGCAGGCGGGCGCAAGGACAACCCCGCGACGGGATGTCACGGGGCCTGGCCCGAACCTCGGGCGACCGATATTCAGACCGTGCAGATGACGATGGCCTCGGCCAGGCTCTTCATCGGGTCGCGGCGGGGGATGAACTCTTGGCCCAGGAAGCCCTGGTAGCCAGAGTCGGCGATGGCCTTGGCGATCGCCGTGTAGTTCAGTTCCTGCGTGGCGTCGATCTCGTTCCGGCCCGGGTTGCCGCCGGTGTGGTAGTGGGCGATCCAGGGATGGGCCTCGCCGATGGTGCGGATCACGTCGCCTTCCATGATCTGCATGTGGTAGATGTCGTAGAGGAGCCGGAAGCGGTCGCTGCCCACCTGCTTCACCAGCTCGACGCCCCACGGCGTGTGGTCGCACATGTAGTCGCCGTGGTCGACCTTCGAGTTGAGGAGCTCCATGATGATGGTGACGCCGGCGGCCTCGGCCATCGGCGTGACCCGCTTCAGGGCCTTGGCGCAGTTGGCGAGCCCCTCGTCATCCTTCATGCCCCGGCGGTTGCCGGAGAAGACGATCATGGTGGGGATGCCGGCAGCCTTCACCAGCGGGAGGAGTCGCTCGCACTCCTTGACGAAGCGATCGTGGGTCTCGGTGCGGTTGATGCCTTCGCCGATGGTCGTCGGGCCGTTGGCCACGGCGCAGGTGAGGCCGTGGGCCTTCACCACCGGCCAGTCCTTCTCGCCCAACAGCTCGACCGACTTCACGCCCATCGGCTTCACGTTGGCGCAGAGGTCCTCGAGGGCGATCCCGCCGTAGCACCAGCGGCACACCGAGTGGTTGAGGCGGCCGGTGCCGGCCGGCTTGGCTTGGGGGGCGGCGGTGTCGTCGGGGCGGGCCATGGCGGGAAGGGCGGTGGCGGCGGCGCCGACGGCTCCGGCGGTGAGGAAGTCGCGACGGTTCATGGGTGGCTCGATGGGGATCGGGAAGGGAGAGGGGAGCTGGTTAGTTCCAGGCCCCGAGGAGGATGGCCAGATCCTGCGAATCGACGATGCCGTCCTTGTTGATGTCGGCCGGCGTGTTGGTTCCGCCCCAGGCCCCGAGCAGGATGCTGAGGTCGGCGGCGTCGACGTGCCCGTCGCCGTTCAGGTCCGAGGGATCGGCCTCACAGGTGTCGGGGATGCCGTCGCCGTCGGTGTCGGGAGGCAGGGGGTTCGAGACGATCTTCTTGATTTGCCCGCCGGTGTGCAGGACCAGATAGAGCTCGCCCTTGGCGTCCTCGCCGATCGCGACCGGCGTGCCAGGCGTGCCGAGCTGGGCGGTGCGGACGGTGTACTCGCTCACCGTCGAGCCGTCCCACTTCAGGCTGAAGGCCTTGTTCGACTGGTAGTCGGCGAAGAGGTAGGTCCCGTCGAGGCTGGGGATCGCGCAGCCCCGGTACACCGCGCCGCCGGTGATGCAGAGGCCGGTGGTGTGGGTGTACTCGTAGATCGGATCCTTGAGCGAGGTCGAGGGGCAGGAGCAGTTGGCGTTGGTGGTGCAGAGAAGCCCCTCCATGCAGTTCCAGCCGCCGTTGGCCCCCGCATCGGCCGGCGTGAAGACGTCGATCTCCTCGCGCTGCAGGCCGCCGACGTCGCCCACGTAGAGCCAGCCGGTCTCGCGGTCGAAGCTCGCCCGATAGGGGTTCCGCATGCCGCGCACCCAGATCTCGTCGTCGCCGGCGATGCCCACGAAGGGATTGTCGGGCGGGATGCGGTAGTTGCGGTTGGGGTCGTCGGGGAAGTCGTCGCCGTTCACGTCGAGGCGGAGGATCTTCCCCCACAGCTGTCCGACCAGGTTCTGCGAACGGGCCCCGCCCTGCGGATCGCCGGTGTAGCCGCCGTCGCCGAGCGGGATGTACAGGTAGCCGTCGGGCCCGAAGCCGAGCCAGCCGCCGATGTGGTAGGCCTGGGTCGAGGGCGAGGTGAGCTTGAGGACGACCTTGCCCGACGCGGGGTCGGCGGTGTCGGGGTTGCCGGGGGTGGCCGTGAATTCCTTGATCCACACGGTGAGCGCGGCCGGCGTGCCGGTCGTGTGGTGCACGTAGAACTTGCCGTTCTTCGCGTAATCAGGGTGGAAAGCGAGGCCCAGCATCCCGCTATAGGTTTGCTCGGGGACCTGGGAATCGATGTTGAGGAAGGGCGTCGACTGCAGGACGCCGTCCTTGATGAGCTTGATGATCCCGCGCTGCTCGACCACGAAGAGGCGGTGGGTGTCGCCTGGCGCGGATGCCAGATAGGTGGGCTTGGTGAAGCCCGAGGCGACCAGTTGCGTGGAGAGCGTCTGGCCTGCGCAGGGGAGGGTGGTGGCGGCCGCAAGGGCCAGCGGGAGCACGTATCGCATGCCTCGGAGGATACTGCCCGAGCGTGGGGCGGCACAGCCCCGAATCCGAAAGGTCCGCATGCCATGACCGGGTTTCCAACCGTCGCCCACGTCCCCTACCAGCCCGACGCGACGCCCGAGCTCGCCGCGGAACGGTTCCTCCATCGCATGGCCCTGCGCCGCTCGGTGCGGGAGTTTTCCTCGCGGCCGGTCAGCCGGGCCACCATCGAAGCGATCGTGGCCGCCGCCAACACCGCCCCCAGCGGGGCGAACAAGGCGCCGTGGCGTTTCGTGGCGGTGGGGAATCCGGAGCGCAAGCGGCGCATCCGCGAGGCGGCCGAGGCCGAGGAGCGCCTCTTCTACGGATCGCGAGCTCCTGAAGAATGGCTGCGCGACCTGGCCCCGCTCGGCACCGATCCGAGCAAGCCCTTCCTCGAGGTCGCGCCGTGGCTCATCGTCGCCTTCAAGCTCATGCGCGACGACCGGCCCGGCCGCCACAGCGACCAGGTCTACTACGTCAACGAGTCGGTCGGCATCGCGGTCGGCTTTCTGTTAGCCGCCATCCACCACGCCGGCCTGGCCACCCTCACCCACACCCCGAGCCCCATGCGTTTCCTGGCCGAGGTGCTGGGGCGGCCCGAGCACGAGCGTCCCTTCCTCCTCCTCCCGGTCGGCTATCCGGCCCAAGGATGCCGCGTGCCCGACATCGCCCGGCGACCGCTCGACGAAGTGCTGGTCGTCGATCCGTGAGCGGCTCGTCCGGGGCGGGGCCGAACCGCGGGCTCAGCCCGGCGGTGGCGCGAAGCCGGCCATTTCGAGGAAGTGCCGGATCCGGGTCAGCGTGTCGCGGCTGGTGACGTTGTGCTCGCGATGCGGGGCTCCGAAGGACTGCTCGTGGCTGGCGAGCCGCACCTTCAGTTGACCGTGCCGCGTGAACTCGACCGTGCCGCCCAGGGCTTCGAACAGGTGGACGATGTCGCGCCACTCGATGTTCATGTCGATCGGGTGGGCAAACAGCCTTTGCAGCGTCTTCTCGTACTTGTGGCTCATGGCGTCGCAACCGCGGGTGCGGCGTCGCCTCCAAGCCACATGGTAGCGCCGAGGGTCAGGCCGCCACGGCCGCGAAGCCGGCTTCGAGGGCCGAGCGGCGCCGCGAGCGGCGGCGGAGGAGCCAGTAGGCGACGGTCACGCCGAGGCCGACCGCGACCACGGTGGCGACCGCGAAGAGGAACGGCACCACGAAGGCGAGGATGCTGGCCACGATGCTGGCGCCGGTCTCGAGGGCGCCGTAGACCGGGGCCAGGAGACCGGCCGAGGCGCCAGCGGAACCGGCCCGAACGGCAGCGCTCGTGGCGTGGACGGCGGTGGCGACGCCGCCGCCGGCGATCAGGACAGCCGCCCACTGGAGCATGGGGTCGATAGCGGAGACGTCGGGCAGGCCGGCGGCGGATCCGAGTCGGGAAGCCCCGAACTGGGAGGCGAGGACGAGGGCGCCCGCGCCGCAAGCGACCGGGGCGGCCAGGGCGTCGAGGGCGTGGGAAACGACCGGCAGGAGGGAGGCGCTCGTCTCAAGGAGGGTCGCCGCGGCCAGAGCGGCGATCGCCGGCCAAGTGGCAAGCCAGGCGAACGAGGGGCCGAGGGAGACCCAGCCGGCCTTGGCTGCCAGGGCAAGGCCCAGGACAGGCACGAAGGCCCGCAGGCCGCAGGCCGCAGCGAGTCCGATCCCGACGAGTCCAGCGAGGAGGTAATCCACGCCCGGTTCTTGGGAGTGCGGGGCCGGGATTGCGGATGGGGTCGCGGGTGGCTCTAGGACAGGCATGCGCCCCCGGGGGGTCAGGACGGTGGTGCAGGACAGGCACGCGCGGGGGCCACGGGGGGGCCACGGGACAGGCATGCGGAGGAGGGTCACGGGACGGGGGTTGCAGGACAGGCGTGGGTGGGGGGCCAGGACAGGCATGGGTGGGGGCCACAGGACAGGCATGCGGGGTTGCAGGTCAGGCATGGGCGGAGGGTGAGAACAGGCACGGGTGGGGCGCCGCGGGACAGGCATGCAGGGGAGGGCCCTAGGACAGGCATGCGAGGCTCGCGGGACAGGCACGCGAGGGAGGTACCCTGCGGCCATGCGGACCCCGAACGTGCCGGCCCTGATGGTGCCTGTCCTTGGCCTCCTCGTTCTCGTCTTTGCCATCGGGGCCGCTCCGGCCGCCCCGCCCCGGCAACCGAACATCCTCCTGATCGTGGCTGACGACCTCGGGGTGGGCGAGGTGGGCTGCTACGGCCAGACCCAGATCAAGACCCCCCGGATCGACGCTCTGGCCAAGGACGGCATCCGCTGCACCCAGGCCTATGCCGGGTCGTGTGTCTGTGCCCCGTCCCGCTGCGCCCTCCTGACCGGGCAGAACACCGGCCATGCCGCGATCCGTGACAACCGGGAGATCCAGCCCGAGGGGCAAGAACCGCTGCCAGCTGACACCGTGACCCTTGCCAAGCGGCTCGAGGCGGCCGGCTACGAGACGATGCTGGTCGGGAAATGGGGCCTCGGGCCGCCGGACAGCGCCGGCGCCCCGTGGCAGCAGGGCTTTGGCCGCTTCTACGGCTACAACTGCCAGCGGCACGCCCACGACCACACGCCGGAGTGGCTCTATCGCGACGGCTCGCGTGAATCGCTGCCGCCCCAGGCCTACGCCCCGGATCGCTTCCGCGACGAGGCCCTCGCCTTCCTCCGCACGCCGCGCGCCGGGCCGTTCTTCCTCGCCTTCATGACCACCGTCCCCCACGCCGCCCTCGAGGTGCCGGAGGACTCGCTCGCCGAGTACGCCGGGCGGTTCGAGGAGATCCCCTACGACGGCTCGAAGGGCTATCGCAAGCACGCCACGCCGCGTGCCGCCTACGCCGCCATGGTCACCCGCCTCGACCGCGACATCGGGATGCTCCTCGACGCCATCGAATCGTTAGGAATGGCCGACGACACGCTGGTCGTCGTGGCGAGCGACAACGGCCCGACCTGGGCCGGCGGGGCCGACAACGCGTTTTTCCGGAGTACGGCCGGCCTCCGCGGGCACAAGGGCCAGCTCTACGAAGGCGGCATCCGCGTCCCGCTCATCGTCCGCCTGCCGGGTCGACGCGGCGCCGGCAGCGTCTGCGAGACGCCGCTCGCCCTCTGGGATCTGGCCCCGACCCTGGCGGCCGCGGCTTCCGCCCAAGCGATGCCGGCGGGCGACGGGATCGACCTCGGTCCGCTGTGGAAGGACGGGGTGGCCCTGGCCGAGCGGCCGCTCTATTGGGAGTACGCGAGCGAAGGCGGCTGGCAGGCGGTCCGCATCGGGCGTTGGAAGGCGGTGCGGAAGGGGCTCGCCAAGCACCTCGATGCTCCGATCGAACTCTACGACCTCGACGCCGACCCCGGCGAGGCGACCGACCTGGCGTCGCACCATCCCGAGTTGGTGGCCCAGGCCTGGAAGGCGATGCAGACCCGCTCGCCTGCCGCAGTGCCGGCCTGGGACGCGCCGTATGCCGGGTCCCCGGCCAACCGTTAGTTGCGGCCTTCGAGGAACCGCTCGATCGCTGCCGTGCGGGAGCCTTCCTCGCGGAGGGCGTCGGCGGCGCACATCGCGGCGTCGGTGACCTCCTCGTTCGAGAACCCGAGCGACTTCCCGACTACCAGGAGGACGGCGAGCTCGCGGGAATCGATGCGGTGGTCGGCCACCATGACCGCCGCCGCGTCGAGCAGGATCTGGGTCCGGATGCGGCGATCCTTGGGGGCCTCGATGTTCTGCGGCATGCCCGACTTGAGGGCGATGGCCACGTCGCGTTCGTTCATGCCGAGATCCTGGCAGGCCCGGGCGATGGCACTCTTCTCATCGGAAGAGAGCTCGCCGTCGCCGGTGGCCACGGCGAGCAGGATGTGGACCGCGGCGGTCTTCTGCTCGCGGGTTGCTTCCGCCAGCCAACGGGCTCGGCGGACGCGGTGCGGAGGGGAGGACGATCGCTTGGGGCCGGTCATGATGGCACCCACGATACCACCGGAGCGGCGGCGAATCCCCATTGCGCGGGCGATGCGAGCGGTTGGATCGCCAAGGCGGCGAACACCCCGTCCATCCACCGCGGGCGCGGGGAAGTCGGCGGCGACGTACCATGCACGAAACGGGCCGCACGCTGCGATGCCCGACCGAACTTCGCCGATCGGACGGCTCGGAGGTCCGAGGGCTGTGCCTCGCGGCACGACGCGAACCGGCGTTCAGCTGGAGCTGTTGGAGCCATCGCGGACGACGAGCGTGGCCCGGGTCCCTGGCTTCAGGTCGTTCGCCTTCCGCAACATGCAGAAGTCGTCGGTCAGGAGCGGATCGAGTTCCTGCCCCTCGGCGATGGTCGGCTTGGCGAAGGCGACCGACGGGAAGAAGGCCGGCGGAACGCCCCGCGATTCCTTGTCCATGGCGAGTCCGATGCGCATCTCCTTGGCGGTCGATTCGTCGCGGATGGTGAAGGGCTGCTCATGCGGAGCGATGCGGGCGTCCCATGCCGGGTCGCCGATGTAGGCCACCGCGTCGCGGTCCCAAAGGAGGCCAGCGAGGTCGCGCATCGCGTTCTCGTCGAGCTGGAGGCCGAGATGCCCTGCCTCGCGGGCCACGTTGGCGGCGAACTGCTCGGGCTTGTCCTGCGACCAGCCGTCGAAGGTGCGATCGACGAAGGCCGGGAAGCGGCGGAGGAGTTCGTCGAGGATGGCTTGGTTGTTGAGGAACCACGCTTCGTTCAGCGTGTAGCGGCCGGCCTGGTCGGTGAACCAGGAGAGCGTGCCCCAGCCGCCGCGGCCGAACCAGGTGACCACCACGTAGCCGACGTGGGCCCGCACCCCGAAGCTGTCGATGAGCGTGCAGGCGGCGCTATCGGGCCCGTCGACGTGGCCGATCAAACAATTGCCGACGCCGATCCACGCCTTGGGGTTGGTGCTCGAGACGGGCAGCACCGAGCCGTCCACGCACTCGACCACGATCTTGCCGTCCTTGGGTCCGATGCGCCCGGCTCGCTGCCGGAAGCCGAGCTCGAGGCCGCGCTCGGTGGCGTGGCCGCTACTCAGGAAAAGGTCGATGGGGCCGGCGTTCACCGCGTCGGCGACGTCCTTGGCGAGGGCCATCGCGTCGAGCTTGGGCTTGGCTTCGCCGCCGTCGGGATGCATGGTGAAGGAGTGCTTCCCTTCCTCGCTCCACCACCAGTGCTTGGGGAAGAGCTGCATGGGAAAGTCGGCGGTGCCGGCGGCGCTCGTCATCGAGAGGGGCGCCGATTGTTTGGCGAGGGCCATGGCCCCCTCCGGCGTGCGGCCCGTGACGAGCCCCCAGCGGGTGTCGCCGTAGGGATCGTCGTCGAGCTTCCGCGTGGCCCGATGGATGCCGCCGACCACGTCGCGGCCGGCCTCGGTGGGGCGGACCACGATGGCGAGATAGGTCGGATGGATCGGCTTGAGCGGCTCGATCAGCGACTCGGGCTTGCTCGGATCGAAGGTGACCACCGGCACGCTGGCGGCGCCGCCGTGCTTGGCCACCAGGGCGTCGGCGACGGCCTTCCAAGCAGGATCCTTGGCGGCCCCCTCGGCGATGGCGACGGCATAGGTCGGCCGCCCCGGAAGGGCGGCGAGCGTGGCGAAGAGAGCGGCGGTCAGGAGCATGCGTGCACAGTAGCCGATCAGTCGCATCGCTCACAGATCGTTCTTCGGCCGGCCCTTCCCCGCCGGGCCCCACGGGTCGTTGTCGCCGACCTCCCGCTTGAGGGCCTCGAGCCTGGCCTCGAGCTCGGCTCGGGTGGCGGCGAAGGCGGGGTCGTCGGCGAGGTTCTTGAGCTCATGGGGATCGGCGGCCAGATCAAACAGCTCGACGCAGGGCTGGCCGGTGCCGTCGGCAGCCTGGAAGCGGATGAGCTTCCAACGGTCGGTCCGGATCCCGTAATGCTGCGCCACCTTGTGTTCGCCGCCATCGTCGTAGTAGCGGTAGTACATGACGTCCCGCCAGCCGCTCGGGGTACGGCCGGCGATCAGCGGCACCAGGCTCTTCCCTTGGATCTCGGTCGGAATCGGGAGGCCGGCCGCCTCGAGGAAGGTGGGGGCGAAGTCGACGTTGAGGGCCATCGCGCCCTGGACCAGCCCCGGCGTCGCCACGCCGGGCCAGCGGACCAGGAGCGGCATGCGGATCGACTCCTCGTACATGAACCGCTTGTCGAACCAGCCGTGGTCGCCGAGGAAGAAGCCCTGGTCCGAGGTGTAGACGACGATGGTGTCCCGCTCGAGTCCTTGGGCGGCGAGTTCGGCGAGGATCGCTCCCACGCTGTCGTCGACCCCCTGCACGCAGGCCAGGTAGTCGCGCATGTAGCGCTCGTACTTCCAGCGGGCGGCGTCGACTCCGCGGAGGACGAAGGGGCCGCTCGGCAGCTCGAGGACGATCTGCTTGGGCACGGTGTTGTCCCAGCGCCGCCGTTCCTCGGGCGACGCCCCGGCCGGGGCGGGGATCTTGAGGTCGTAGTTGGTGAGATGGCCAACCACCCCCATGTCCGCCTCGCGGGACGCGGCGCAGCGGGTGGCGAAGTCATCGTCGAAGGTCGCAGGCAGGGGGATGTCGCGGTCCTTCCACCGCGCGGCGTTGGCGGCGTCGGGCACCCACGAGCGGTGCGGGGCCTTGTGGTGGACGCAGAGGAAGAAGGGCCGGTCCTTGGGCCGCGTGCGCAGCCAGTCGATGGCGAAGCGGGTGGTGAGCTCGGTGACATGGCCCTCGAAGCGATCCGTCCCGGACGGCGAAGTGAAGCTCGGATTCACGTACACGCCTTGGCCGGGGAGGATCTTCCAGGTGTCGAAGCCGGCGGGATCGGAGCCGAGGTGCCACTTGCCGAAGAGGGCGGTGGCGTAGCCCGCCTCGTGCAGATGTTTGGCGATGGTGGCCCGCGAGGCATCGAAGCGGTTGAAGGCCGGCACGCCGTTCACGTGGCTGTACTGGCCGGTGATGATCGAGGCCCGGCTCGGGGTGCAGATCGCGTTGGTGGCGAAGCAGTGCTCGAAGCGGACGCCCTCCGCGGCGAGGCGGTCGATGTGAGGCGTCCGGTTGATCGTCGATCCGTAGGCCGAGACGGCGTGGGCCGCATGGTCGTCGGCCAGGATGAAGACGATGTTGGGCCGCTGGGCCGGCGCGGCCGGGGGATCGGCGCAGGCCAAACAGGTGGCGACCAGGAGAGCGCCGAGGGCAGCCAAGAGACGCATCGCCACCTCCTCCGTCACCGCCGCGCGGCCACGGCCCAGCGTTCGAGCACCGACTTCAGCTCGCCGTTGGCGGAGACCTCGCCGCTCGGGCCGAAGTACCGCTTCTCGAGGGCCGCGATCTCGGCTCCGAGCGAGGCCTGCTCCGCCGCGTCGAGCTGCGTGGCCCGCTCCTCGCGGATCCGCCGCAGGGTGGTGATCACGCTGAGCGGCGTGACCCGGGCCGGCAGGCCGAGGTCGTCGGCCCGCTCTTCTGGCTTGCGGCGGCGGAGGGCGACCACCAGGCTCGAGACGAGCCCCACGCCGATCGCCGCCATGAGGATGATGTTCCGCGGGCTCCACAGCGTGGCGTGCACCGGCACGCCCAGCCCGGCCACGCTGACGATGTCCATGTCGGCGAACTGCCGCGAGACGAGCTTGCCGTCGATCCCGCTGCCCAGGGTCGGCAGCACGAACTCGCTCCCGATCTCACCGCTGGCAGGGGTGTAGGTCACGAGCCAGGATCGCTCGGTGGTGAGGCGATAGCGGCCCGCCTCGTCGGGCTCGAGGGCCGGCTTGTCGTTCTGCTGGCTGCTCGCCATGTACAGGTAGCGCTGCGAGGCGTCCGCATCGTCCTGCACGATGTTGAAGGGACGGACCTCGACGCCCTTCTCGCCGACCTGGTAGCCGGCGAGGGCAGCCTTGTAGTTCGGGAGGAGCGTCTCGAGCTCGGGGATGACCCCGTCTCCCTTGGCGTGGACCTCGAGGACCACGGAGCGTCCCTTGTCGGCGTTCTCCATGTCGCGGAGGTCGAGGGTCTGGGTGACCTCGAGGCCCTTGAGCGGGCGCGGCGGGGCCGAGCCGCTGGCGTCGATGGGCGGCGAGTTCGAGAGGATGGGCAGGGTGACCGGGCCCACGGTGTCGTTGAAATGCATGTCGATCGACACCTGCGGGATGCGGTCGACGCTCGGGTCCTTCACCTTGAGGACGACGTAGGCGAGGGGCTTCTCGAGCCAGCCTTGCTCGCCGCCCTCGGTCACCGGCCGTGGCGGGGACATCGCCTCGAAGAAGCCGACTCCCTCGACCTGGAAACGGTCGCCGAAGGAGCCCTCGATGCTCTTCCGCAGGAGGTCGCGGTAGTTCATCGGGCGGTAGGTGTTGCCCACGCGGGCCCAGACGTCGTTCTGGAGATATCGGCTGAAGCCGCCTGTCTCGCGGTCGACGGCGGTCGTGAAGCGCAGGGTGAGGGTGACCGCGAAGCGGTTCTCCGAGCCCACGCGATCCTCGCCGTCGACGGCGAGCCGCATCTTGATCTCGTCCTTCACCAGGTCCTGGTAGAGGTCGGTGAGGCGGCGGAGGCTGGCCCCCGCTGGATGGTCGCCGATGATCCGCATGGCGTGCCGCACCACCCGCGGCTTGACCTCGGGGTCGAGGCGGCCGAGCGAGTCGGTGATGGCCCGGGCGAAGGCCCCCACGTGCCGCGACGCGGCGTCGGGCGGCAGCGTGCCGATCGCCTTCCGGATGCGGTCGATCTGGTCGTCCTGCGGCGAACCCTCGACCAGGAGATCGTCGCGAGTGAGGTAGTTGAGCTCGGTGGCTCCGACCGCGGCGTTGAACCAGGCCAGGTAGACGCTCGGGTCGTCGCGCTGGTCGCCGCTCGCCACCATCTCCGCGTAGCGGTCAGCTGTTTGGGCGAAGGCCTCGAAGGCCTCCTTCCGGTACTGGTTGTAGGTGGCGAAGTCCTGCTTCTCCTCGGCCTGCTTGAACTGCACGCGGTCGTAGGTCAGGCCGGCCTTCACCACGGCGTGCCGCCAGGACTGGGGCTCGACGGCGATGGCCCGGTCGATGAGCTCGATGGCCAGGGCGTAGCCCTGCTCGACCATGGCGCTGACCTCGGCGGCGGTGCGCTTCATGCCCGCGGCCTGCTGGGCCCGGCGGTCGCGCCAGTCGCCGGAGAGCCCGCCCCGCATCTGGTCGGCGAGGGAGGAGGCGGTCTGCGGGGAGAGCTTGGCCACCGGGCCGAAGACGTTCTCGATCCCCTCGCGGGTGAAGACTTCGGTGTTGCCGTGGCAGGACTTGAACACGCCGGCCACGCTGGGGAGGTTGCGGCTCTCGACCCCGATCGAGTCGAGCACGTTCATCAGGCGGGTGAGCCGCTCGAGGTTGCGGCGCTGGCGGCCGCGGGTGAGCGGGGCGCTCGACACGTCGTTGCGCACGAACCCTACGAAGTACATCGGATCGTCGCCGAAGTAGTTCTGCGGGGCCATCCGGGTCTGCCAGCGGCGCAGGAACTGGTCGGCGAACTCGACGGCCTGGTCGGGGAAGCGCTTCACGCCGTGGGCCAGGTAGTCGAGGGCGATGTCGACCTCGTCGGCCGCGGTGGCGATGAGGATCGCGGCCCGGTAGGCCCGGCTGGCCAGGCTCGGCTCGAGGGCCCCGAGCCAACGCTCGTCGGGCAGGGCCCGGAGGAGGAGCTCCATTTCGGCCGGCATCACCGGACCGCGGCGGGCGTTGGGGTTGCCGCCGCCTTCGAGGGCCGTCTCCGCCTCGGCCACCAAGGCGGTGGTGAGCATGCGGAGCGGGACCTTGAGCTTGTTGATGTCGATCCCGGTCTGGGCCAGCAGCGTGTCGACCGACTCCTTCATGGTGAGGATGGTCTGGGCCCGCTGGGCGACGTCGAGGTTCGCGTTGCGGAGGCTCACCGCCTTGAGGGCGATGATCTCAAGCGCCGCCGGGGCCAACGACTCGCTGGCAAACACCTGGTGCAGCCACTTCGAAGCCTGCAGCGGTGGCATCGAGGGGAGGAGGTCGATGGCCCGCCGCATCGCCTCCTGGCGAAGCGCAGCCTCGGCCTGGTCGATCAAGGCGACCTCGGCGTAGATTCCCCACGCGGTGCGGAGATGGGCCTCGCCCTCAGCCGCCCCGCGCGACTTGGCGAAGGTCTCGTGGTAGCGGCCGTGGTTGAGGAGGGCCGCGGCATCGCCCTTGGCCCGGGCCTCGTCGAGCGAAGGGAAGTACGCGGAGGCCTCGACGATCAGGCCCGCGGCGACCAGGAATCGCACGGTGCGCTCGCGATGGGCGTCGTCCTGCTTGCCGAAGGAGCGCGTGCCGCTTGCGATGCTGGCAAGCATCGGGGCGGTGCTGTACTTGGTCGCCGCCGACTTCACGAGGCCGGCCAGCACGTCGACCTGCCAGTCGCTCAGTTCCCCTGGCGCCGCATCGGCGATGGCCAGGACTTCCTCCGGCAGGAGAGCGGGATCGGCCTTGGCGTTCGGGTCGTTCCGCGGCGGCTTGTTGATGGTTTGGAGGACGTGGGTGTAGATCGCGGTTGCTTCCGAGGGAGGAGCCTCGCCAAGGGCCTGGGCGAAGGCTTGCCACTCGCCGGCCATCACCTGGAGGTGGAGCCACTTGGCGCTCGCCGCGAAGTCGCCGGGCTCTGGCTTCTTGGTGGTCCCGAAGCCGATCTGGGATCGGGCGGCAAGGACGGCCTGCGGCGTGCGCGTGAAGTCGAGGGCCTTGACCGCCTGGAGCAGGCTGGTCGCGACCGGTGCCCCGCCCATGGCCTCGCCGCTCAGGGCCTTCTCGAGGTCGATCCCCATGTCCTTGTAGAAGGCCCGCAAGGCGGCCCGGTCCTCGTCGCTACCGGCGTCGTACTCGCGCTTGATGTCCTGGAGTTCGAGCGGCGAGAGGGGCGGTGCGGCGGCGCCACTCGCGGTGGCGGCAGCGGGTCCGCCCGCGGCCGGGACGGCGCTACCGCTCGGGGCCACCGCCCGCTGGGCTGGCACCGAGGTCTGGATCCGCACGGCCGGGACCATGGTGGTGGCCGGGACCGTCGACTGCGGGAACGCCGGGGCCAGGAGCAGTCCCCACGCCACGACGGCGCCGGCGAAGGACGCTGGCGTCGTCGAGCTGTTGGAAAGGACCATCCGGGCGGGCGACGGGGCGAGGGGGCGGAGGAGTTCGGTCATCGGGTTCTACGGCAGAGTCAGGCCCTGGTCGGGATCACCATCCGTCGCGGATCTCTTCGGCCCCGCCGGCCCCGCGGCCGTCCTTCTTCTGCGGCGGCTTGGGACCCTTCTTCTTGCAGTTGGAGCAGGGCCGATTCGCGTTGTTGCTGGTCCTCGGCGAGTCCTTCGGCAGCGGCTTGCCCTGGATCTCGACCAGGCTCGACTGCTCGAGGTTCAGGACCAGTTCGAGGTTCCGTTGGTAGGCGACGCTGGCCTCCTCGGCGCCCTTCTCGCGGGCGTTCTCGGCGAGGTAGCGGAACTGCTGGCGAGCCTTGCCCGACTCGACCTGCCACTCCTGGGCCGGCATGCCGGAGAGGCGGAGGAGGCGAGCCCCGTAGTAGTACGCGGTGGCGAGTTCCTCGCGCGAGCCGCGGGCCACCGGCGTCCCGCCCTGGCCGTTGGTGTCGAGTTCCTCGAGCAGCCCTTCGAGCTCACCGATCCCGGTCCAGATCTCACCGGAGCGGACCAGGGCTCGGGCCCGGGCGCAGCGCACCGAGCGGTCGAGCTCGGGCGAGGTCTCGCCGAGCGCGGTGTGCACCTCGCCGTAGCGGTCGGCGGCGACCTTCCAGGCCTTGGCCGCGTCGGCGTAGGCCTTCTCCTCGGCGGCGCCGGCGGCGAGGGCGCTCGATTCGGCGCTCGGCTCCTGGGCCAGGAGGGCGGCGCGACGGGCCTCGATCGCTGCCAGATGTTGGGCGTAGGCGGCCTGCTGGGCTTCGGTCGCGGCGCTCTCGGCCGCGGCCGCTTGCCGTTCGAGCGAGGCGGCGCAGTCGCGACGGTAGGCGACTTGGCCCGGTCCGTAGTGGTAGGCGACGACGGCGACCGGAACGAGTGCCCAGATGGCCCAACCGATGCGAGTGGGAAGCACGGGAGTCTCCGTCGAAGGTTGCCGATCCGAACGTGGACGGTCGATCGCTAGGCCGCTTGCGCTCCGGTCGCCCGAGCCTTGGCCGGGCGACGCGGGGCGTAGGAGCGGGGCCGCCCGAACAGCATAAGCCCGGGTCCGGCCAGCGCCAGCGTGAAAGCGCCGATTCCGGTCGCCCACAAGGCGAGGTCCCGGGGAGTCCATCGGTCCCCCACGTGGGGGGCGATCATGGTCAGGCGGTCGAGCACCTCCGACGGGAGGTGCTTGCGGTTTCCATCGTGGTAATAACCCCGCAGCCGGGCCGCGAGCTGGCGGAGACTCATGGCGTCCTGCCGGCTGCTGTGGCCGCCGACCACCGTGGTCCGCACCGCATCGCCCACCCCGACCACGATGGTGTCGGCGATCGAGCTCGGCATGTTGGAAGGGGGCGAGGTGGCGTTCGAGTCGCCGTCGGACAGGATGAGGAGCGTGGTGGACCGCTGCGGCCAAGGCCGGGCGATCTCAAACCCCTTCTCGAGCCCGACCTGCACGTTGGTCGGCCCCGGCTTGAAGGCGATGTACATGGGCAGCCCGTCGAGGGCGTTCCGGATGACCTCCTTGTCGAAGGTGTCCTGCACGATGGGGAGGGCGTCGGTGTAGAAGGCGACGATCGTGATCCGGGTGGTGTCCATGTCCAACCGATCCAGGATGCCCTGGGCCACCTTTCCCGCCCATGCAGCACGGCTCATCCGCGGTTCCTCCGGGCCGGCGTCCTTCACCTGCATGCTGGGCGAGGCGTCGAGGAGGACGAGGAGGTGCTTGGACGCCGCCTTGCTGGGGCGGGCCTCGATCTCGACCGGGTCGTAGCGGAGGAGGAAGAGGAGGCCGAGGGTGGCCAGGAAGGTGGCCAGGACGCGAGCCGGGGCGACGGCCGGCGTCCACCACGCCGCACGGCCCCGCGGCCCGAAGGCCAGGCGGGCCACGCGTCGCACGCGGCGCCGATGGCTGGCCTCGCCGAACGCCACCAGGGCGGCGGCCACCGTCGCCAGGAGGAGGTCGGGGGTCACCATGGCGTGTACCGCAGGCCTAACAGCCCGAGGAGGTGGAGGGCGAGGCAGATCAGGCCGGCGATGGCGAAGGGCTTGAAGTGGTCCATGGGGACCGTGGAGAGGGTCCGGAACCTGGCCGGCCGCATGCGGTCGATGCGCTGGAAGACGCTCTCGAGGCTCTGCCGGTCGGTGGCTTGGAAGGCCTCGCCGCCGGTGCGTTGGGCGATGTCGATGACCTCGGGCGGAATGGGGTCGCTGGCCACGTGGATGTGGTAGACGGTGATCCTGGCGTCGAGGAGGGAGTCGACGAGCTCGCTGTTCTGGGCCGGGTCGGCGAGGTCCGAGGACGCCCCGTCGGAGACCAGGATGATCATCCGGTCGCCCTGCTCGGCCTCGCTCATCATGTTGTCGCGGCAGAAGCGGAGGGCGGCCCCGATCATGGTGCCGCCCATGTGGATCGGCTGCCGCTCGGGGTTGGCGAAGGGCAGGGCGTTGCGGATCGCCGCCAGGTCCTTGGTCAGCGGGGTCCAGCGGATCTGGTGCGAGCCGAAGAGGGTGAGGCCAAAGGCGTCCCCTTCCCGGGCCTTCACGAAGTTCTCGATCGCCTCCTTGGCGTTCGGGTAGCGATTCTCCGCTGTCATGCTGCCCGAGACGTCCATGCAGAACTGGATGTTGGTCAGCTCGCGGGCGTTCTTCGGCTGCTGCAGCGTCTGCGGCCCGGCCAGGATCATGATGGCCCCGGCGAGCAGCATGGCCGGCGCCGCCTCGAAGAAGCCGAGGAGGACCGCCACCCGGCGCCGCGACCGGTGTTGCCCGTGGTCGAAGGGCAGGAGCAGCCCCCAGCCGCGGTTGGGGATGGCCCAGAGAAGGAGGGCCGGGATTGCTAACAGGAGGAGGACGGCGGGATGGGCGAAGGTCACGACCGCACCTCCGCCGGGCTCCGCTCCTCGGCCAGGGCAGCCATGGAGCGGTAGGGCTCGAGGAGGGCGGCCACATCCTCCGCTGGACGCGGGCCCGCTTCGCCGCGGGCATGCAGCCAGCGCTCGACGGCGAGGAGGAGGCGCCCCGCGTCGCCGTCGCCGCGGAGGCGGGCGATGGCCTCGTGCGGCGGGAGGTCGCCAAGCTGCAGGCGTTCCCGCCAGAAGGACAGAAGGAGGAGTTCGAGCCTGGCTTGCTCGCCGATCGAGAGGCCACGGCCCATGGCGGCCTCGACCAGCGGGCGGAGCTGGTCGGCGACGGTCGGGGCGGGGACAGCGGCGGGCGGCAGCGGCGCGGGACGGCGAAGCATCCGTCGGCGGACCACGACCGTGACCGGCACCAGGATCCAGGCCGCGGCGACCAGCCCGAGCAGGAGCCGGTAGTGGCTCTCAAGGCCGACCCGCTCGCCGCCCAGATCGAAGAGGTCGGTGCCGTGTTGGGCGGGGAGCTCCGATTCGATCGTCACCTGGATGGGGGCCAGGTCGCTCGCCGCGGTGCCGTCGGCGTGCTCGATGAGTTTCCGCAGGTCGAAGGCCCCGGCCACGCCGCCGATGAACTCGAGGCGGTAGCGGCGATGGCCGCCCGGCTCGCGGGGCAGTTCGTTGAGCCGCAGGACGATGGGGGCGTTGAGGTCCTGGTCCGGCTTGGCCCGCAGGCCGGGGCCGTCGTATTCGAGGGTGATCTCGCCGGTCAGGCCGCGGGCGAAGTGGCGGGTGGTCGGCGGGTCGGCCGCCGCCGAGCCGCCCAAGGCGAAGACGGCGGCGCCGAGGGCCAGCGCTTGGAGGCTCATCGTCCTCCCCCGATCGCCGGGCGGAAGGAGAGGAAGTGGCGGAGCGGGCCGATGAAGGGCTGGTCGGTCTGGAGCCGCAGGTAGCTCACGCCGCTCCGGGCCATGTCGCTCGCCATCTCGCCCTCGCGGAGCCAGCCCACGCGGCCATGGGCCAGGAAGCCGCGACCCGACTCCGCTTCCTGCCCGCGGAAGAACCCGGCCCGCAGGTGGCCGCGCTCGGCGGGGTCGACCAGGTGGATGGCGATGCAGTCGTGCTTCTGGGCCGCATGCCGCAGGGCCGGCACGATCGCCGGATCGTGCAGGTCGCTGAGGACGAGCACCAGGCTCCGCCGCTCGGCCCGCACGTCGAGGTCGCCTAACCGCTCCGCGAGGCGGGTGCCTTCGCCGTAGTCGGCGAGGCGAAGCGGCTCGAGGGCCCGCCACAGGTCGCTGCGGCGGAGGCTCGGCTCGAAGCGGGTCTCCCGCTCGCCGCCGCCGACCAGGGCGACCGGGCTCATGCGGCGCTGGCCGAGCAGGCCGACCGCGGCGGCGATCCACACCGCGCAGTCGTGCTTGGTGAGGGTGGTCGAGGCCACCGCCATGGAGGCGCTGGTGTCGACCACCAGGTGGATCGCGGTCCGCTTGGGGGTCTCGTATTCCTTCACGAAGGGCTTGCCGAGGCGGGCGGTGATCCGCCAGTCCATCATCTTCATCGGGTCGCCCGGGGCGTAGGGGCGGGACTGGGCGTACTCGATGCCGCTGCCCACGAAGCGCGAGGCGTCCACGCCGAAGGCGAGGTCATCGGCCAGCCGCCGGACGACGAGCTCGAAGTTGCCGCGGGCCAGCTCGTCGGGCGGGCGAAGGGCGTGGTGATGCCGGTCGGTCGTCGTCATCCGAGGTTGGTCAGGCCATCGACTTGAGGAGGGCGGCCAGCACCGCCTCGGGCGTGCGGCCCGCGGCGAGGGCCTCGTAGGTGAGCCGCATGCGGTGCAGGATGACGTCTTCGGCGAGGGCGAAGAAGTCCTCGGGGATGGTGTAGTCGCGGCCGTGGATGAAGGCCCGGGCCCGGGAGGTGTGGACCAGGGCCAGGGCGGCGCGGGGGCTGCAGCCGAGCTCGATGTCCTCGTGGCGGCGGGTGAGGTTGACGAGCTCCACGCAGTCGCGAATGAAGACCTCGCTCACGTGCACGCCCTGCACCGCGGTCATGGCCTCGGTCAGCTCGCGGGTGTGGAGCCGCGAGGCGTCTTCGATGGCGTCGAAGGCGGTCATGGGGACGGCGCCGTCGCCGTGCCGCTTGAGTTTGAGCTTCAGGCTGCGGCGGACGACCTCGGCCTCGTCCTCGGGCGTCGGGTAGCTGAGCCGATGCCGCAGCATGAAGCGGTCGAGCTGGGCCTCGGGCAGCTCGAAGGTGCCCGACTGCTCGACGGGGTTCTGCGTGGCGATCACGAGGAAGGGGGCCGGCAGCTCGTGCGAGGTGTCGCCGATCGAGACCTTCCGCTCCTGCATGGCCTCGAGCAGGGCCGACTGCACCTTGGGCGAGGCCCGGTTGATCTCGTCGGCCAACAGCAGGTTGGTGAAGATCGGGCCGCGGTGCACGCGGAACTCGCCCGACTTCTGGTCGAGGATCTCCGAGCCCACGATGTCCGAGGGCAGCAGGTCGATGGTGAACTGGACGCGGGCGAAGCGGAGGTCGATGGCCTTGGCCACCGACTGGACGAGGAGCGTCTTGGCGATGCCGGGCACGCCCTCGAGGAGCAGGTGGCCGCCGGTGAGGAGGGCGATCAGGACCCGTTCGACGACCACGTTCTGGCCGACCACGGTCCGTCCCACGTGGGCCCGGACGGTGTCGGCGAAGGGGCAGGAGCCGGCGGCGGGGAGGTTGGCGGGGCGGGCGGTGGGGGAGCTCATGGCGTGCCTGCTGTTGGGCGTCGGACCGGTGAAATGGTCAGGGCGTGGCGGTGGCCGGTTTGGCCCGTTCGGCCGGGGCGGGTTCGGCCGGGGCCGGCTCGGCGACCGGCTCGGCGAGCAGCTTGGTGGCGATCTCCTTCAGCCGCTCGCAGCGCACGCCGCAGGCCCGCACCACGCCGTTGCGGTCGATGACCACGGTGGCCGGGGCCAGCTTGATCCCGAAGGAGGAGGCCGTCGCCCCCAGGGGGCTCGGCTTCGACTTCTCGTCGCTCGGTGGTGGGCCGTCGCGGAACACGCTGCACTTCACCTTGCGGGCCTCGAGCGTGGCCTTGAGCTTGGCCCAGTCGGTGCGGGCGTCGGCCACGCCGACGATGGAGACGCCCTGCGGGGCGAGCTCGGCGTCGAGCTTGGCCAGCTCGGCGAACTGTTTGAGGCTGAGCTCGCTCTCCGGGCTCAGGAAGTGGAGGACGATCACGCGTCCCTTGCGGTCGGCCTCGGCCAGCGGCGGGCCCGACCACTCGGCCGGGCTCAGCTTGGGGGCGGGCTTGCCTTCCGCGGCCTTGAGCCACGAAGGCCGATTGGCCCCGCCGTAGGTCCACTCCGGCGGGCTGCCGCCGCCAGCGGTCGGCAGGGCCGGCATCTCGGCGAGGAGCATCTCGACCACGGCCTCGACATGGTCGGGCATGAGGCCGGCGGCCCGCACCACGCCGCGATGGTCGATGGCCACGTAGGTCGGCCAGAACTGGAGCCCGTAAGCCTTGGCCGAGTCGCCCTTGTCGTGGGCCACGGCGTAGTTGATGCCCTTGTCGGCGACCACCTTGGCCGCCTTGTCCCAACCGTTGGCCGAGTCGTGGACGCCGATGAAGACGAGCCCGCGGTCCTTGAACTTCTTCACCATCTCCACGTTGTGCGGGATGGAGGCCATGCAAGGGCCGCACCAGGTGGCCCAGAAGTCGACCACCACCACCTTCCCCCGCACCGACTCGAGCGTTGTCTCGTCGCCGATCCAGGCTTGGGTGGTCAGCTCCGGAGCGGGCTTCCCTTCCAGGGCCTTGAGCGAGGCGGGGCGGTTCGCCCCGTCGAAGAACCACTCGTCGGGGATGGTGTCGCCGGCCAACGCCGCGGAAGCGGCGGCCAGGACGATGGCGAACGCGGCGAGGCGGGAGAGGAAGCGGACGGGGGAGTTCATGCGCAGCCTCCGAGGGTCGGAGCGGGACGCGGCGAGAATACCGCACCCGGCGCGGACCGCGGAGCGAAAGGAGTCGATTTGTGGCACGGTCAACCCCCGAGGGCGACGGTCAAGGCGACGAGGACGAGCCCGATCGCGGTGAGGCCGAGACCGGAGAGGAGGCCGTTGGCCCCGGCGCTCCGTCCCCAGCTCGCCCCCAACCCGAAGAGGAAGGCGATGGCCACGCCTCGCGCCGCCTGCACGGCGAGCCAGGTGTCCTCGATGAGGAGGAAGGGAGCGACCACCGGGACTGTTAGGCCGAAGATGACGATCGCCGCAGCGCAGCCCCCGGCCACGTCGCCCACCTTGAGCCGGGCCGGGGCCGGAGGCCGTCGCACCGCCGCCGCGGCGAGCCGGCCGAAGACGATCTCGCGGTCTTCGCCGCCCAGGAACTCGCCGAACTGCTCGTCGAGGGCTTCGCCGACCATGGCGGTCCGTCGACCCGGATCGGGCTCGGCGGCGAGGCGGGACACGAAGCGATGCACGCGGCACCGCTCGAGGTAGGCGAGCGTCGCGTACATCACGCCGTCGACGATGGCCCAGGCGATGTTGCAGCCGAGGATGGCCACGGCCAAGGTGCGGTTGTCGGCCTCGTCGAGCCCGACCCGCGTGGCCCCGAGGATGGCCAGGGCCATGATGATCCCGAACATCGCCTCGCCGAGCCGGTCGCCCGGATCGAGGTTGCGGTGGACGAATCCCCGGAGCGAGTGGAAGGGCCCCTTCGGCATGCCGGGATTGTGACCGGCCTCGGGCGACCCGGGGAGCGAGGCTCACGCTTCCGGCGGAACGGCCGAGGGCGCGGTCGGCACGTGGGTCGTCCCGGCGAGGAGGAAGAGCCGGACGGCGTCAGGCGGCGGCGGATCGCCCGATCGGGCGTGGGCGATGTCGCGCACCTCCTGCAGGAAGGCCCGAATCCGGCTCACGAACTCGTGGGCCGTGGCCCGGTCCACGGTCACTTCCTCGATGTCGAGGACGTACTCCTTGGACTCGCGGGCCACGATCCGACCCTGGCGATCGGTGAAGACGCGGATGCAGGCCCGGAGCAGGGCTTGGATCGCCCGGTCGGCCTCGTCCGCGTTGTGGCCGGTGCGGTCGTCGAAATCGGGCGCCGTCTTCGACCACGGGAAGCGGAACTTGGCGGGGCGCGTGTCGGGGACGCGGACCAGGAAGCCGGCCGCCTCGAGGTCGTAGAGATGCGGATAGATCGACTGGGGAACCTGCCCGATCAGGGCCGAGACATCCATCGCGTCGTGCTCGCGATGGTCGAGGAAGACGCGGAGCACCCGCATCTTCGCGGCGCTCGCAGCGATCGCCCATTGGGCTGGCGTGGAGACGACGAGCGGTCGTCGCGGACCGGCGTCGGGGCCAGGGGAGTCGCTGGACGGGTCGGGAGGAGCCATGGACATCGGTAGCGTAGCGGCCTCCGCGGCGGCGCTCCTTCCAACCGCTGGCAGATCCTGGGTGCTGGCAGACACTCGACAGATCTTCCGAGAACGTCGATTGGCATGAACCGCGGACGCAGGAGGATCAGGAGCCCGGCAGCCGGCACTGTTCGGCCGAACGCTCGCCTCGCGTTCGCCACAAGGACCCGCCATGACTCCGAACGACCGCTGCCTCGCCTGGAGCGCGGCCAGCCTGGCCGCCAGCGCCGCATTCCTGATCGCCAGCCCGGCCCTCGGCCAGAACATCCTCTTCGATTTCAGCAACGCTCCGCCGTTCACGTCGCTGCCGATCAGCCTCACCATGGGCGGCGTCACCGCCCAGTTCACGGCGACCGGCCAGGGCTTCTCGATCCAGCAGGCGAGCGCGATGGGCTTCACTCCAGTCGGGTTCTCGAACCTCTGCATCTATCCGAACAGCGTCTTCCCAGCCGACGTCAACATCTCCTTCTCGAAGACCATCACCAACTTCTCGATCCTCACCGCGGTGCAGGACCTCTCCTGCGACAACGGGGCGACGATGAAGGTCACCGCCTATCTGAACGGGACCCAGGTCGGCTTCGCCACGGCCCAGGCCCCGCCCGACTTCACCTGGCCGAGCATGACGCTGGCCTACGCCAGCGCCGGCGGCTTCAACAGCGTGAACGTGCACTACTACCTGCCGCCGCCCGGCTGCGGCGACTGGGGCCCGATCTTCATGGCCGACAACATGAACATCACGCCAGCCCCGGCCCCGGCGGGGGACCTCAACGGCGACTACCACGTCAACGCCGCCGACCTGGCCATCCTGCTCGGGGCGTGGGGCACCAACAACGCCGCCTCGGACCTCAACCACGACGGCACGGTGAACGCCTCCGACCTCGCGGTTCTGTTAGGAGCCTGGACCGGCTGACGGACGGGCGGCGCCCTCCAGGCGGTCGTAGCGCACGAAGTCGCGGACTCCTTGCTCGTTCGGCTCGCTCTCCTTCCAGGCCGCCGCATAGAGCCCGGCGAGGACGGCCGCGGCATCGGCCATGCGCTCGCGGATCAGCAAACGGCCCGGCTCCTGGTCGAGCGTCCCGTCCTTCTCCGCGAGGTAGAGCGGTCGCACCGCGGCGAAGCTCCGCTCCAGCAAGCCGATCGTCTCCTCCCAGACCTTGTCCGGGGCGATCTCCTTGCGGGCCACCTTCGCCGCCGCCATGGCTGGGGCGTCGAGGCGGTGCAGGGCCACCACTTCGCCGTCGATCCGGGCGTGGAAGTTGCGGTCGGTGGTGAAGCCGTCGGGGTTGGCCCCGACCCATCCGTGGTGATGGATGGTCGTATGGAGCGGCTGGGCCGCATCGCCCACGAAGTGGCTGAGCTGGCCCATCTCGTGCACCACGTTGGCCTTGGCCGCGGCGAGTTCGTCGGCCCGGGCCGGCTGGTCGAGCTGTTCGAGGATGCGCAGCGTGCTGAAGCTCGAGACCAGCTTCGCGTAGTGCTCGGCGATGGCGTAGGGGACGAAGCCAAGGTCGTCGGTGAGGGCCCGGCGGTCCACGCCGCGGCGAGGCGGCTTCGACCCGTCGGTGCCGGGCTCGGGCGCTGGCTCCGGGGTCGCGGTGCGGACCAGTTGGGCCACGAACTCGTAGCGGAGGGGCGGCAGGGTGCGGAGCGAGAGGTGGTGCTTGTCCAACAGCTCCACGTCCATGTAGTGGTCGGGGTTGTTCTCGTGGGCCAGGACCGCGTTCTTCACGCCGCGGTAGTGGTCGGGCTCGTTGGACTGGAACTCGACTTGGGCCCGGACATGCGGATCCCGCAGCCACGAAGGCATGCCGTCGGGCAGGAGGTCGAGAGCCACCTCGGTGACGGTGCGATGGCCGGGGGCATCCCATGCCACCAGGGCGGCGATCGCGAGCGGCAGTACGAGGAGAGCGACGGCGCGGCGCATGCAAGGCTCCGTGGGGGGCCGGCGATCGTACCAAGGGCCCTGAGCCGGCCTGCTGCGGACGCGGCGGTAGAATCGCCCGGCGCCTCGCGAGAGCGGGGAGGAGGAACGCGTGCGCGGCCTCGTGCAACTCATCGTGGTGCTTGTCGCCTGCCTCGCCGGCCGATCGGCAGGGGCGGCCGAGGATCCCCCCATGCTGGCCGGCTTCGCCCAGCGCCTGAGCGGCGAGACGATCGTCTACCACTCGCCTGATCCGGAGGTCACCGCTGGCCTCCTCGTGCGTTCGCTGGATGCCTCGCGCTCGGTGGAGTGGGAGACGGCAGCGGTGCCCGCCGACCTCGATGCCGAGGCGGTCGAGTTCTGCTGGCTCTTCGCCCTGCAGGTCGATCCGGCCCGCCATCGCTTCACGCTGTCGATCGACGGGGCGCCCGCGGTCGCCTTCACCACCGCCCCTTCCAACAGCACGCGGGACTGGACGGTGGAGGGAGCGGACGGCGTCAGCCTCCGCTTCCGGGCCACCATGGTCGACCGCTTCAACGACCTGATGGGCTACGCGATCCTCCGCGTGCCGCGAGCGAAGCTGCGGCCAGGGCAGCCGCTCCGACTCTCCATGCACGGCGAGACCTCCGGCAGCCGGGCCTGGTGCATCACCTTCCAGGCCGCGGCGTCTGCCAAGGCCTCGCTCCGCGTCTTGCCGGCCCTGGTGCGCGATGCGGCTGGCAACTATCGCCCGGTCGAGGTATCGATCACCCACGTCGGCGAGCCGGCCGACGCGATCATCACCCCCTCGTTCGGCGCCCCGATCCGCCAGCGGCTTGAGTTCGGCGGCAACCTGCTGCGCCTCCGCCACCCCGAGGTCGATGCTCGCCGCGAGATCAGCGTGGGCATCGCTCCGGAGGGCGGGGCGGCGACGACCCTGCTCGGGAGCATCGAGCCGGTGCGGCACTGGTCGATCGACCTGGTGCAGCACACCCACACCGACGTGGGCTACACCCGGCCCCAGACCGAGATCCTGCCCGAGCACCTCCGCTTCATCGACACCGCCCTCGACTACTGCGACCAGACCGACGGCTATCCCGACGACGCCCGCTTCCGCTGGACCTGCGAGACCTCGTGGGCGGTGCGGGAGTACCTCCGCACCCGCTCGCCGGCCCAGATCGAGCGGCTGCGGCGGCGGGCGGTCGAAGGGCGCATCGAGGTCACCGCCATGTTCCTCAACATGTCGGAGATCGTGGACGAGGCGAGCTTCAGCGCCTTCCTGGCCCCGGTGGCCATGGCCCGCGCCGCGGGAATTCCCGTGACCACCGCGGTGCAGAACGACGTGAACGGGATCGCCTGGTGCCTGGCCGACCACTTCGCCGACCTCGGCATCGACTACCTCGTCATGGGGCAGCACGGCCACAAGGCCCTGGTGCCGTTCGACCGGCCCACGCCCTTCTGGTGGGAGTCGCCCGCCGGCCGCCGTGTCCTCGCCTTCCGCGCCGACCACTACCACACCGGGAACTTCTGGGGGCTCCACACCGGCAACATCGAGGCGGTCGAGCCCGAACTCCTCCGTTACCTCGAGCGGCTCGCGGCCAGCGGTTATCCCTTCGACCGGATCGCGGTCGAGAACTCCGGCTACCCGACCGACAACGCCCCGCCCTCGACCGCGGCGTGCGAGGTGGTGCGGCGGTGGAACGAACGGTTCGTCTGGCCCCGCCTCCGCTCCTCGGTGGCTCGCGAGTTCCCCGCCTCCCTGGCCAAGGAGCACGCCACCGAGCTGCCGGTCCTCCGTCAGGCTTGGACCGACTGGTGGACCGACGGCTTCGGCTCGGCGGCCCGCGAGACGGCTGCGGCGCGGCGTACGCAGGGGCGCCTGGTGGCGACCGAGGCGGTGCTGGCCATGGAGGCGATCGCCGGCGACCAACCGCCCTTCGCCCTGCGGAACGACGTGGACGCGGTGCGCGACGCCCTCCTCTTCTGGGGCGAGCACACCTTGGGGGCGGCGGAGAGCATCCGCGAGCCCCTCTGCGAGAACTCCGTGGTGCAGTGGGCGGAGAAGGCGGCCTACGCCTGGGACGCAGTGAAGCGCGAGGCAGCCCTCGGCGAGGCGGTGCTCGGCCGGCTCGAGGCCGCCCCTCGCGGCGGGCGGGAATCGCGGCTCCTCGTCGTCAATCCGTTAGGCACGCGGCGCTCGGGCACGGTCGAGCTGTACGCCGACCACGAACTCTGGCCGGTCGATCGCGTGGTGCGGGTCCTCGACGAGACAGGGAAGGCCCTCGCCGTGCAGCGGCTGGCGAGCCGGGCCGAAGGGAGCTACTGGGCGATCGAGGTCGACGACGTCCCGGCCTTCGGCTGGCGGACCTATCGCCTGGAGCGGACGGACGAGCTGGCCCCGCCGCACGCCCCGTCGCGGGGCGGGCAGCGGCTCGAAAGCCCGTCGTACACCCTCGACTCGACGCCTGCCGCGGGGCGATCGCCAGCCTGGTCGATCGTCGCAGCGGCAAAGAGCTCGTCGATCGCGATGCGACCTGGGGCTTCGGGCAGATCCTCCACGAGCGGCTCGCCAACCGCGAGCAGCTCGAGGGCTTCCGGCTCGACGACTGCACCCGCACCTCGATCGCCGAGGTCGCCGTCGACGGGATCGACGAGGGCCCGATCTGGTCGAGCCTCCGGTTCCACGGCACGCTTCCCGGCTGCGGCGGCGTGCGCGGCGAGCTGCGGGTCTTCCGCCACCGCCCGCGGGTCGAGGTCCGCTACGCGATCGACAAGCTCCGCGACACCACGCCGGAGGGGATCTACGTGGCCTTCCCCTTCGCCGCGGACTTCGGGCCGCCGGCAGGCCGCTTGGTCTACGAGACGCTGGGCGGCATCGTCGACCCGAATCGCGACATCATCCCCGGCTCGGCCAGCGACTGGCTCGCCATGCAGGGGTTCGTGGCGGGGCAGGGGCCGGGCGGCCAGGTGGTCCTGGCCTCGAACCAGATCCCGCTCCTTCAGTTAGGCGACCTGAACCTCGGGCAGTTCGCCCGCCACGCCTCGGTGCGGAGGCCGCACGTCTATTCGTGGGTGATGAACAACTACTGGACGACCAACTTCTGCGCCAGCCAGGAGGGCGAGTTCCGCTTCGGCTACGCCTTGACCTCGGAGGCGGCCCCGTCGATCGCCGAGGCCACCCGCTTCGGCCGCGAGGAGATGGTGCCATTCCTCGGTCGCCTCCTCGCCAACTGCGACGGGACGGCGCCGCTCGCCGCGCAGTCCAGCCTGGCCTTCGACGCACCCGGCATCGTCCTCGTGGCGGCCCGGCCGGCGAGCGACGGGAAGGGGATCATCCTCGAGCTGCGGGAGACCGAGGGCCGGCCCGCTCGCCTGCCGATCGAGGGCTGGCAATTCAAGCGGGGGCAGGCGGTGGTCGACCTGGTCGACCCCACGGAGCAGGGGGCGACCGCGGTGGAAGGAGCGGTCGACTTCGCCCCCTTCGGCCGCCGCTTCCTCCGGGTCCGCGGGCTGTCGTGGTAGGCAAGACGATTCGGGCCGGCCGTTAGGATGCGGGGATGCGCCGCTCCTCCACCATCCGTGCATTCGTCGCCGCACTCGTCGCCGGACTTGCCGCGACAGTTGCCCTCGGCCAGGAGCCGCCAGCGCCGGAGAGGCCCGCCGATGCCGCCAAGACCGGCGATCGCCCGGCCGCCAAGCCGAACGAGACGGCCCAGCCCATCCCCATCGTGGCCGATGCCTTCATCTCCTCGAACGACACGGTCACCATCGAGGGGCAGAGCGTTCCCTATCAGGTGACACTCGGGACGCAGCCGGTCTGGAACGCCGACAACAAGCCGGTGGCCTCGGTCTTCTACGTCTTCTATCGACGGACCGACGTCAAGGCCCCCGCGTCGCGGCCGCTCCTCATCTCCTTCAACGGCGGCCCCGGCTCGGCCTCGCTCTGGATGCACCTCGCCTACACCGGCCCGCGCATGGTGCGGATCGACGGCGAGGGCTACCCCGTGCAGCCCTACGGCGTGCAGGAGAACCCGCACTCGGTCCTCGACGTGGCCGACATCCTCTATGTCGATCCGGTCAGCACCGGCTTCTCGCGGATCCTCGAAGGCGGTGCCAACGAGCGGTTCTTCGGGGTCAACGAGGACATCGCGTACCTGGCCCGCTGGATCGCGACCTTCGTCACCCGCCAAGGCCGCTGGACCTCGCCCAAGTACCTGATCGGCGAGAGCTACGGCACCACCCGCGTCTCAGGACTCGCCGGGCAACTCCAGGAAGAGCAGTGGATGTTCCTGAACGGCGTCATCCTCGTCTCGCCGACCGACCTCGGCGTGGACCGCGAGGGCCCGCTGGGGGCGGCCTTGAACCTGCCGTACTACGCGGCGACGGCCTGGTACCACCAGATGCTGCCCAAGGACCTGCAGTCGAAGGACCTCGAGGCCCTCCTCCCCGAGGTGGAGGCCTTCACCCTCGACCAGCTCCTGCCCGCGCTCGCTCGGGGCGGCTCGCTGGACGCTGCCCGCCGCGACGCCCTCGTCGCCCAGTATGCCCGGTACTCCGGCCTCAAGCCCGACGTGGTGCGAGCCAACAATTGCTCGATCCGCCTCAGCCTCTTCTGGAAGGAACTGCTGCGGGACCAAGGTCTCACCGTGGGACGGCTCGATTCGCGCTACCGCGGCGTGGACCGCGACGACGCCGGCACCAGCCCGAGCTTCGACCCGGCGATGGCGGCCTGGAACCACGCCTTCGGCCCGGCCATCAACCACTACCTCCGCGATCTGTTGGGCTACAAGACCGACCTCGCGTACTGGGTCTTCGGGCCGATCGGGGCGTGGAACGGGCAGAACGTGCGGACCGGCGAGCAGCTCCGCGGGGCGATGGCCGCCAACCCGTCGTTGCATGTCCTCGTCCAGTCCGGCTACTTCGACGGGGCCACCACCTATTTCGACGCCAAGTTCACCATCTGGAACATCGACCCCTCGGGGCGCTTCCAGGATCGGATCGCCTGGAAGGGCTACCGCAGCGGGCACATGATGTATCTCCGCGAGGAGGACCGGGCCCGCTCCACCGCGGACCTGCGGTCCTTCATCGAGCGCACCCTGCCTAAGGACGGCGTCCCGGTGAAGCGTTAGAACGGGGGCAGAGGTCCGGTATCCGGATCCGGGTTTCGCCGTCTTCCTTCGGTCCGTCGGGCCCTTCCGTCCGTCGCCGCCAGCGGGCACAATGTCCATCGCGAAAGCGTGCCCGTGACCGGGCGCGGTGTGTGCGTTTGGCCCTGGGCAGGAGATCGGCGATGGCGGGTGCTGACGGGACGGCGGACGGGACGATCGACCAGTTCTTCCGGTCGCGCTACGACGAGATTCGCGACATGGCAGCGACGCTCCTTCGTCGGGAACGCATCGACCATACGCTCCAGGCGACCGCCTTGGTGCACGAGGCGTGGCTCCGTCTCGCCGCCCGCGAGCGGATCGACTGCAGCGACCCGGTCGCGGTGCGGAGCCTCATCGCCATGGTGGTGCGGCACGTCCTCGTCGATCACGCCCGGGCCCGCAACGGTCCGCAGCGGGGACAGGGTTGGCGGCGCGTTGTCCTCCGCGACTTGCCGGTCCCCGACCACGCCGACGGGCTGAGCGTCGATCTGCTCGACCTCGATGCGGCGATCACCGAACTCGACACCATCAACGCCCGGCAGGCCCGGGTGGCGGAGCTGCGTCTCTTCGGCGGACTCAAGCATGCCGAGGTGGCTCAGCGCCTGGATGTCTCGGAGTCCACGATCGAGGTGGACTGGAAGCTAGCTCGCCATTGGCTGCGGGCCCGCCTCGAGCGAGGGCCCGGTTGATGGATCCTGCGCGGCATCGCCGGCTGAGCGAGCTCGCCGAGCGCTTCCGCCGCGAAGGGCGGTCCGCCCTCGCCGACGAGCCGGCGGCCGACCTGGCCGAGCTCGACGCGATCCTCGCCGAGGCCGCCCTCGAATCCGAGGCCCCGATCGTCGACCACCTGGCCATCGAGGCGATCGCGTCGGCCATCGGAGGGCGTCCTGACGCTCCGCAGATCCCCGGCTACCGCCTGGAACGCATGCTGGGGCACGGGGCCCACGCCGATGTCTGGGAGGGCCGGGAAACCTCGGCCCTTCGGCGCCGCGTGGCGGTCAAGGTGTTGGCCAGCAGGGCGACCGCCGATCGCTTCGACTTCGAGCGCGAGTCGCTCGCCCTCATGTCGCACCCTGGGATCACCAAGGTGTTTGCGGCCGACACCACGCCCGACGGTCGGCCCTACCTGGTGATGGAGCACCTCGAGGGCCAGCCCTTCGTCCACGGCTGCGAGCGGCGGGGGCTCGGGCTCCGGGTTCGGGTGCGGCTCCTGGTCGACGTATGCCGGGCGGTGCAGCACGCCCACGACCGCGGCGTCATGCATCGCGACCTGAAGCCCTCGAACATCCTGGTGGTGGACACGGACGAGGGTCCGGCCGCGAAGGTGATCGACTTCGGCATCGCCAAGGCCCTAGCCGCTGCCCCGCGCGGCGGATCTGCGCGGGGCGATGCGACCTGCGACGGGCAGATCGTCGGCACGCCGGCCTACATGAGTCCCGAGCAGCTCTCGGGCAACCCCTCGCGGGTCGACGTGCGCAGCGACGTCTATGGCCTCGGCTCGGTCCTCTTCGAGGCGATCACCGGCCGGCAACGCTGGGACGTCGACGGATTGACCCTGCTCGCTGCCGTGCGCACGGTGGTGGAGATGCCCCCGCGGCGGGCCGAAGCGCTCGCACCGGAGGCGAGGGGCGACCTCGGGGCGGTGCTCGAACGGGCCTTGGCCGGCGATCCGGCGGAGCGGTATCCCTCGGTGGCAGCCTTGGCCGACGACCTCGAGCGCTGGCTCCGCGGTGAACCGGTCCACGCGGTGCGGGCGCCCGTCCACCGGCGCCTCGCCTGGTTCGCCCGCCAGCACCGCGTGGCCGCGGGCATCGTGGCGGGCACCGCGATCGGACTCCTCGGACTCGGCATCGGCGCGATTTGGCTGGTCATGGCCCAGCGAGCCGAGAACGCCCGGCTGCGGGAGTGGTGCGCGACGGCCACCCAGGCGATCGCCCAGCTCGCCGATGTGCCCGGCAGCATCGAGTCGCGCGACCAGCTCTCGGCCCTCGTCGTCTCCCAGTTTGCACGGCTGCCGATGAGCGGTGACCCACGGGCCCTCGGCCTGTACGCCGACGCCCTCCGCCGCCGGGGCGACATCCTCCGCGAGCGAGGCGAGATCACCGAGTCGCTCGTGGTTCGCGAGCAGGCCTTGGAAGCGGCCCAACAGGCGCTCGCGCTCGATCGCGAGGATCCCAAGTCCTGGCGCCGGCTGGCCGTGATGACCGTCCTGGTGGGCGATGCGGCGCGGGAGAGCGGCGACCACGCCACGGCCCTGGGGCGATACCTCGAGGCTCACGAGATCTACCACCGCTTCGCCTCGCCGCCTGACCAGCCCGCCGCAAAGGCGGGATCCCCCCAGGAGAACGCCTTCGACATCCCGCTTGTCTGGAGCCACGACCGGCTTGCCGACACGTATTGCGCCGATCCGTCGACCTTCCCCCAGGCGCTCATCCATGCCCGGCTGATGCTCTCCTTGGCGGAGCGGCTCATGGCCGGAGGCGAGTCGGTAGAGCGGCTGCAGGCGATGATCGCGGCTCGCTGCCGCGTGGTCTTCGCCACTCGCCGTTGCGGCCAGCAGATCGACGCCCTGCCCCTCATGGATCGGAGCGTCGAGGACGCCACGCGGCTCGTGGCGATCGCTCCCGACAACAAGATCTACCAGCAGCTCCTGATCACCGTTCTCCGCGATGCGGGCGGTGAATACGGCGTGGACGGCCAGCCCGGGAAGGGAGCCATGCTGCTGCGCCAGGCCATCAACCACGCCCGGCATCTTGCCCTCACCGAGCCGACCTACCTCGACGTTTGGTGTCGGCTGGCGGAGAGTCGATGTGCGCTGGCCGCCCTCCTCTTGCGGGAAGGCGACCTCGAGGGGGCCAAGGTCGAGGCCCTCCAAGCCCAGCACGAGGCTGGCCGGGCCTACGACCTGCAGCCCTCCAACCCGGCCTATTCGGGGGTGATCCTCGAAATCAACGGGATCCTCTCCTCGATCGACCTCACCCAGGCGGCAGCCGGCATCCGTTAGCCCGATTCGACCTTCGAGAGGATTTTTCGAGATTTCCTCGGGCTGCGGTCCGGTTTCCTCGCTTCTAGACACGGTGGATCTCGCGCCAGCACCGCTGGCCGAGGTTCGCTACGTCCCGACCTCCCACCTTGGTGGGGGGAGCCGGGTGGTGCGGATCGGAAGCACCATCCAGCACTCGATCCTCTCCCCACCCCCTCTGGGGCGGAGAGCGGTCGGGTGGGGGCGCTGGGTCTGGCCCGATGGTGTGGACCAGACGGAGCTCGGGTCTTTCGGCCGGCGTCGGATGCACCCTAACGGGACGTCCGGCACCGTCCAGACAGCAGTCGCGACCGGTCGGGCAGGCGGCGCACACACGCCGAGCCCGGCGGCAACCGCGAGCAGGTTCCTCAACCGGGGGATTGCCCACGGAGGGACCGATCGGACCGCGAGCGTGTCGCGCCACGCTCAGAGAGGAGCGGAGGCATCAGCCTCATGCTTTGGCGGCAAACGGGGACGCCCACAGCGTCCCCGTTTGATTGCGCCCGTCTATCGGGCCCGTCTATCGGGCCCGTCTATCGGGCCCGTATGTCGGGCCCGTCTGTCGAGCCGGGATCGACCTCCCGCCTCGCCTGCGGCCAGCGCGCCACGAGCCGCCCGGCATGGCACCGAGCGGCTCGCTTTCTCCTCTCCAGTCGAGAGTCCGATCGCGTCGCTCACTCGAGGACGCGGATGTTCCGCTTGGCGCACATCTCCTTCAGGACCTTCGGCCACACGGTGACGCTTACCTCGCCGAGGTGGGCCTTGCGGAGGATCTGCATCACCGTCCGCGACTGGCCGATGCCGCCGCCGATACTGAGCGGGATCTCGTCGGCCAGGATCGCCTTGTGGTACGGCAGCTTGAGGAAGTCCTCCTGCTTGGTCAGCTTGAGCTGCTGCCGCAGGGTCTCCTTGGTGACCCGGATGCCCATCGAGCTCAGCTCGTGGCGGCGCTTGGTCACCGGGTTCCACACCAGGATGTCGCCGTTCAAGCCGTGCATCGGCCGGCCGTCCTTCGACACCGTCTCGGTGACCCAGTCGTCGTAGTCGGCGGCCCGCATCTCGTGCGGGTAGCCGTCCTTCAGGGTCCAGCCGATCCCGTAGATGAAGACGGCGGGGTGATCCTGCAAGATCGCCGTCTCCCGTTGCTTCCGCGGCTTGTCGGGGAAGCGGTCGAGGAGATCCTCGGCGTGGATGAAGTGGAGCTCGTTGGGGAGCTCGGGGTACTTGTCGGTCCGGAGCTTCGGGAACTCCTTCAGGATGTGCGTCTCGGCGCCCTTGATCACCTTCCAGATCTTCCGGACGACATCGGTGAGGAAGGCGACGTTGCGGTCCTTGGCCTCGATGACCCGCTCCCAGTCCCACTGGTCGACATAGGCGCTGTGGTCATGGTCGAGGAAATAGTCCTTGCGGACCGCCCGCATGTCGGTGCAGAGGCCTTCGCCCGGCTTCATGCCGAACTGTTTGAGGGCCACCCTCTTCCACTTGGTCGCGGCCTGCACGACTTGGGCGTCGATGGGGTGCTTGTTGTGGTCGTTCGTGATGTGGAAGTCGATCGGGGTGCGCGATCCGTCGCGGTCGAGGTAGTCGTTCACGCCGCTCGCCTTGTCGACGATGAGCGGGGCTTCGACCATGATCAGATGCAGGGCCTTGCAGAGATGGTCCTCGATGTATCGCTTCAGCTCGAAGATCGCCTCTTGCGTCTCACGCGGATCCAACAACGGCGTGTAGTCGGTGGGGAGGACCTTCTCGAGGTCCTCGTAGGTGCCGATGCCCGGGCCAGCCAGGTCGGCTTCCTTCAAGGTCATCGCCATAGCGCTTGCTCCTTACCGTGGTAGGGGCCCGGCGGAACGGCGAGTGCCGCACCCGGCCGGGCGCGGACGTGCTGTATTCAGCGATGCTAGGTCGAACCCTCGTCGCCCGGCCTGTTTCGAGGCCGGAAAGGACACAGGTCGCGGCGAGCGCTTTGCGCTATCATGGCCGCCTCTCGCCGGCCGCCCGGCCGTCGCCTATCACCGCCAATGACGCAGCAATCGCAGATGCTTGAGGCGCTACGGATTGAGCGCGGGTCGGCCCCGCGGCGGGGCGGTTGCATCCTGGCGGTCCTCCTCGTCCTCCTGATCGCCGCCGGCGGGTCGGGATATGGCTGGTGGTGGTGGCAGCACCGGCCGCAGCCGGTCGCCGTCCGCACGGCGACGCTGAAGGTCGAGGGAGGCGGGCCGGCGGAGCGCACCCTGCTCAACGCCTCGGGCTACGTCACGGCCCGCCGCGACGCGACGGTCTCGAGCAAGGTGACCGGCAAGGTGACCGAGGTGCTGGTCGAGGAAGGGGCCCACGTCGACGCCGGCCAGGTCCTCGCCCGCATCGATTCCTCGAACGTCGAGACGTCGCTCAAGCTGGCCGAGGCCCAACTCGAGGCCGCTCGGCGGGCCCTCGGCGAGACGGAAGCCAACATCGAACAGGCCCGTCGCGAAGTCGACCGCCTCACCGAGGCCCGGGCCGACGGCGCCGCCAGCCGGCTCGAGCTGGAGCGGGCCGAGACCAACCTCAAGTCGCTCCAGGCCCGCCTCGAGCGGCAGCGGGCGGAGGCCACGGTCAGCGAGCACGAGGTCACCGTCTGGAAGCAGCAGCTCGACGACACGGTCATCCGGGCCCCGTTCGCCGGCATCGTGACCACCAAGAATGCCCAGCCCGGCGAGATGATCTCCCCCATGTCGGTGGGCGGCTTCACCCGCACCGGCATCTGCACCATCGTCGACATGGACTCCCTCGAGATCGAGGTCGACGTCAGCGAGAGCTACATCAACCGCGTCAAGGCCGGCCTGCCGGTCGAGGCCACGCTCGACTCCTATCCGGATTGGCGCATCCCGTGCTCGGTCATCGCCATCATCCCGACCGCCGACCGGCAGAAGGCGACGGTCAAGGTGCGGGTCGGCTTCGAGAAGCTCGACCCCCGCATCCTGCCCGACATGAGCGTGAAGGTCGCCTTCCAGTCGGCGGGCGACGCCAGGCCGAAGCCCCGTGTGGTGCTGGTGCCGGCCGGCGCGATCGGGCAGCACGAGGGGCGCGACGTGGTGTGGATCGTGCGCGACGGACGGGTCGAGCGGCGGGCGGTGACCCTTGGCGAGCGGCGCGGCGACGACATCGTGGTCGTGGCCGGCCTCGACGGCCCGGAGCGGGTGGTGCTCGATCCGCCGGAAGGGCTGGCCGACGGAGCCAGCGTGACGATCGCGAAGTCGTAGGACTGGTGCGCCCGCGCGGCGCGAGGAGAGACGATGGCGCCAACGCACGGGAACGACGTGGCAACGCAGTCGGGTGCCTCCGGACAGATCGGCTCCGGCACGCCGCTGGTCCAGGTCGAAGGGGTCACCAAGGCCTTCCGCCGGGGGTCGGAAGAGATCAGGGTCCTCGATCGCCTCAGCCTGACCGTGCCGCGCGGCGAGTTCCTCGCTCTCATGGGACCCTCGGGCTCGGGCAAGACGACCCTCCTCAACCTGATCGGCGGGCTCGACCGGCCGACCAGCGGCTCGCTCGATGTCGCCGGCGTGCGGCTCGAGACGCTCTCCGGCCGCCGACTCGCCGCGTGGCGTTCGATGCACATCGGATTCGTCTTCCAGTTCTACAACCTGATGCCGGTGATGTCGGCGGCCCGCAACGTCGAGTTGCCGCTCCTCCTCACCCACCTCTCGCGGAGCGAGCGGCGGCGGCGGGTCGCCATCGCCCTCGAGGTGGTCGGCCTCAGCCATCGGGCCAGCCATTCGCCGCGCACGCTCTCTGGCGGCGAGCAGCAGCGGGTCGGCATCGCCCGGGCCATCGTGAGCGATCCCACGCTCCTCCTCTGCGACGAGCCGACCGGCGACCTCGACCGCAAGTCGGGCGACGAGATCCTCGGCCTGCTGCAGGCCCTGCATCGGGAGCAGGGGAAGACGATCATCATGGTCACCCACGACCCGCACGCCTCGGCGCGGGCCACGCGGGTCGTCCATCTCGACAAGGGCCAGCTCTCCGCGGAGGCCCCGGCGTGAAGTTCTCCCACCTCCTTTGGGGCAACCTGATGAGGCGGAAGCTGCGGACGTCGCTGACGCTCCTCTCGGTCTTCGTCGCCTTCCTCCTCTTCGGCCTCCTGTGCATCATCCAGGAATCGTTCTCGGCCGGGGTGAGCATGGCCGGCGCGGACCGCCTGATCGTGCGGCACAAGGTGTCGCTGATCATGCTCTTGCCGATCACCTACACGGCGCGGATCGAGCGCATCCCCGGCGTCGATGCCGTCGTCCACTGGACCTGGTTCAACGGGATCTACAAGGACGAGCCCAAGAACTTCTTCGGGTCCTTCCCGGTCGAGCCGGCCCGCTTCTTCGAGGTGCAGACCGAGTACACGCTGCCCGAGGCGGAGCGCAAGGCGTGGCAGTCGACCCGCACCGGGGCCATCGTCGGGCGCACCTTGGCCGAGCGGTTTGGCTGGAAGATCGGCGACCGCGTCCCGCTCGTGAGTCCCATCTGGCCGCGGAAAGGCGACCAGGCTTGGGAGTTCGAGATCGTCGGCATCTTCGACGGCACCAAACAGCACGTCGACACCTCGAGCTTCTTCTTCCGCTACGACTACTTCGACGAAGCTCGAGCCAGCGGCGAGGGCCAGGTCGGCTGGTTCGTGGTCCGGGTGAAGGACGCGGGGCAGACCGAGGAGGTGGCCAAGGCCATCGACGCCGAGTTCGCCAACTCGCCCTACGAGACCAAGGCCGAAGCCGAAGGTGCCTTCGCCCAAGGCTTCATCGAGCAGATCGGGAGTATCGGCACCATCCTCCTTGCCATCCTGAGCGCCGTCTTCTTCACCATCCTCCTCGTCGCCGGCAACACCATGGCCCAGGCGGTGCGGGAGCGGACCAACGAACTCGGCGTGCTCAAGGCGGTCGGCTTCACCAACGAGCGCGTGCTCGGGCTTGTCCTCCTCGAGTCGTGCCTGATCGCCGGGATCGGCGGCCTGGCCGGCCTCGGTGTGGCATGGCTCCTCACGATCGGCGGCAGCCCGATGCCGAGCGTGCTGCCGGTCTTCTTCCTCTCGCCGCGCAACCTCCTGATCGGGACCGGGCTCGTCTTCGGGCTCGGGTTGGCGGCCGGGATCCTGCCCGCCCTGGCTGCAATGCGGCTCGAGATCGCCGTCGCTCTCCGGAGGCATGCGTGATCGCCATGATCAACTGGCTCTCCCAAGTGCTCTCTGTGACCTGGTTCAACCTGCGGACGATCCCCGATCGCCGCGGGGCATCGATCGCCACCGTGGTCGGGATCGCCGGCGTGGTCGCCGTCCTGGTCGGCGTCCTCTCCATCGCCGAGGGTTTCCGCTCGGCGATGGAGGTGGCCGGGTCGGACGAGATCGCCCTGGTTCTCCGGGCTGGGGCCGATGCCGAGATGACGAGCGGCCTGAGCCGGGAGGAAGTCCGGATCATCGCCGACGCCCCGGGCGTCGCCCGCTCGACCGAGGGCCCGCTCGCCTCGGCGGAACTCTTCGTCATCGTCAACCTGCCCAAGCGCTCGACCGGCACCGACGCCAACGTGCCGCTCCGCGGCGTGGAGCGGGCCGCGGCCGAGGTCCGCGGCGACTTCAGCGTCGTCGAGGGGCGGACCTTCGAGCGCGGCAAGAACGAAGTGATGGTGGGGGCGGGGGCGGCGCGAGCCTTCGCCGGCCTCGATGTGGGGAAAACGCTCCGCATCGGGCAGAACGACTGGAAGGTGGTGGGCATCTTCACCGGTGGCGGCGGCTCGGCGGAGTCGGAGATCTGGACCGACGCGGCGGTGCTCCAGCCCGCATACCAGCGAGGCGATTCCTTCCAGTCGGTCTACATCCGGCTCGCCTCGCCGGAGGCTTTCGCCGCGTGCAAGGACGCCCTAACCGCCGACCCGCGGCTCAAGGTGAAGGTCTTGCGACAACGGGAGTATCTCGCCGACCAGTCGACCATGCTCATCGACTTCATCCGCGGCATCGGGTTCTTCGTGGCTGGGCTCATGGCCCTCGGGGCCCTCTTCGGGGCCCTCAACACGATGTACAGCGCGGTGGCCGGCCGCACCCGGGAGATCGCCACCCTGCGGGCCCTCGGCTTCGGGGCCGCTCCGGTCGTCTTGTCGGTCCTCGCCGAGTCGGTGGTCCTGGCCGTCCTCGGCGGGGCGATCGGCGGCGGCGCCGCCTACCTCGCGTTCAACGGCTTCCAGGCCTCGACCATCAACTGGCAGACCTTCAGCCAGATCGCCTTCGCCTTCGCGGTGACGCCGCAACTCCTCGCCATGGCCATCCTCTGGGCGGCGGCGATCGGGTTGCTGGGCGGGCTCTTCCCCGCGGTCCGCGCCGCTCGGCTGCCGATTGCGAGCGCCTTGCGGGAAGGCTAGCCGAGGACAAGCCAAAACCCCGGCGGCAGGGGCCGCCGGGGTTCATGGTCTCTAAGCGAGTCGGTACCTCGGCGGACTCAGGCCGCGGGCTTGCCCTTGGCCACGGCGACCTTGATCGCCGCGTCCTTCTGGGCGTCGGTCATGGCGTCCCACTTCTTCAGGCAGCCCGGGCAGCAGAAGCCGACCGTCTGGCCCTTGTAGTCGCGCACCACGCTCGGATCCACCGGATCCTCGAGCATGACGACGCAGTAGTAGTTGACGCTGGTGACGGTGCCAGGCTTGACGGCCTTGCACATCGACTGGTCTTCGGCCGCGGTCTTGGTGTTCCCGTGGCAGGCCCCGAGGGCGACGACGGCGGCGAGGGCAGAAACGAGAGTGATGGTGCGAATCATGTTGGTCCTCCGCGAGGGTTCCCCCTGCGCTGAACCCGTAGTGTAATGCGCGAGGCGCCTAGGATCGCTCGTTCCGCACCGTTCCGCCGGAGGACCAGCCATGCCAGCCGCTACCCGGATCGACCTTCCGAAGACAGTCCGTGCCAAATCGTGCGACCTCCTCAACGCCGCCCTTGCCGACTTGATCGACCTCGGGGCGCAAGCCAAGCAGGCCCATTGGAATGTGAAAGGACCGCAGTTCATCGCCCTGCACGAACTCTTCGACTCCATCGCCGGAGCCATGCCCGAGCACATCGACACGGTCGCCGAGCGGATCACCGCCTTGGGGGGCGTCGCCGAGGGCGAACTGCGGAGCGTCGCCAAGCGGAGCCGCCTCGAGCGATACCCGGCGGGCCTGAGCGATGGCCTCGACCACGTGGCGGCCTTGGCGAGCGCCGTGGCGACGGCCGGCAAGGCTGTCCGCGAGGCGATCGACAAGGCCGACGACCTCGATGATGTCGGCACCGCGGACCTCTTCACGGGGATCTCCCGCGACCTCGACAAGAAGCTGTGGTTCCTCGAGGCCCATCTCCAGGCCAAGGGCTGAGCGGCTCCGCCGTCCCGCCCCGCGCTTCGGTCGTTCCGTCAGCCCGTCCACGCTCCGAGCAGGATGCTGAGGTCGCTGGCGTCGACGGTTCCGCTCGCGTCGAAGTCGCCATCCCCACCCGGCATGCCCCAGAGACCGAGGAAAAGGGCGAGGTCTTGGGCGTCGACGGCGAGGTCGCCGTTCAGGTCGCCGGTCACGATCGGGGTGAGGCGGATGAGTTGCGAGGTGGTGTCGGGGAGGGCCTTGCCCGAGCCGAGGATCTGGCGATTGTTGTTGATGATCGAGAGCCCGGTGA
This sequence comes from Phycisphaerales bacterium, assembly GCA_044224425.1. Lineage (GTDB taxonomy): Bacteria > Planctomycetota > Phycisphaerae > Phycisphaerales > SM1A02 > JAEUIT01. Next base: position 60,600 of record JBGAKK010000001.1, on the reverse strand, counting down.
CCAGCCAGTTGCCGCTGCCCGGATCGATCAGCGATCCCACGTCGACCGCTCCGACGTCCACGAAGACGGCATTCACCCCGCCCATGTAGACATAGGTCAGGGTGTCGCCCTGGTCGTTGATCGAGGTGGCCGAGGTGGTGGTCGCGCAGCCGCCGACGAAGGTCCACCCGATCGACGGCATGAACGTGACGGGGAAGGTGCTGCAGCCTGAGAAGCCCGCCACGTAGCCGCAGATGCCGCCCACGTTGTTGATGTCGGCCGCCACCATCCCTTGCCAGTTCCCGGGGGGAAGGGGAATGGTGTCCGCGGTCATCGTCCCGAGGTCGAAGCGGGTGTTGCCTGCCACGGCGATGCGGCTGTCGTTCACGTCGACTGGGGTCGAGATCCCGGGGAGATCGACGACCCCCTGGCCGGTGAAGAAGGCCGCGTTCGAGTACATGCCGAGGCCGATCCCGCCGGAGCCGCCGACGATGTCGCCGAGGTTGTTGATGCCAAGCGCGGTGCTGTAGGTATGCGTGGGCAGCGCGCCCAAGAGGACGAACTCGTAGCCCTTGGGGGTCGGGTACCAGGCTGCCGCTCGGGAGCCGATGGTGGCGATGCCGACGGTGCTCACCGCGCCCACGATGACACCGTTGTCGTTGATGGCGTAGGCGTCGGATCCCGTCCATTCCGGCGGGACCGGCAGGATTTCGACGCTGCCGCCGACCGTTGCCACGAAGGCATGGCCGAGGTTGCCGCTGAGGACCTTGCGACCCACGACGTCACCCCGCTCGTTCATCCCGAACCCTTGCAGGTCGCTGCCGAGGGGATCGACGCGGTAGGTGGGGAGGTCGGCTCGGGCGGCGGTGGACGCGGCGAAGGCGGCGATCGCGAGAAGGCGGAGTGCGTGGGGCATGGAGAGATCCGGGCGGTTGGAGCGAGGGGCAGGGGACGGCGTCGGTGGGCAGGCCGCCGCTCCGGCGGAGGTCCTGCACAGACCGGCGGACTCGGACATGGAGAGAACGGTATGGCGTCTTGAATACGCTTCGTGATCCAGAAAGGAAACAACGATCGAAACTCCGGGAAACCACGGACGCGGTCGAACTTCATGGTGGGGACCATCGCCGCCTCCAACCCATGTCAGCCGCCGTCGCTATCGGTCGCGTCCCCACGACCTCAAGGCAATCCGCCCGCTCCGCCGCGGGTACGCGGCGAGCCTCAAGGTCGACGTCTGCGTCCAGGAGTTCGGCGCGGGTTTGGCTGGCTGGCCGGGGTCGTATGGGCCCCCGCGAGGATGCCTGCTGATGGCGCGGAAGGGAGATGTCGCCCTCCGTCCGCTGGGGGTAGCGGAGTGCGAGGTGAAGCGGCTCTCTGCGCGTTCGTCCGTCTGCAGCGAACGGCTCGGGCGACGGCTCGTCGACGGTCTGGCTGCCGCGACGGGTCACCTCGGGTGGAACCCTACTTCGGCTGCGGCGCGGCGACCGGAAACGCGCTGATCCGCAGCCGGGCCCCGCCCATCGGCACGAGGGTGAGTTCGGTCAGCGGCTCGCTCGTCGCCACCGGGCTCTGCGGCAAGGCCCCTGCGAGACCATGCTCGTCCAGCCTCCACGACGGCAGGAGCCGCCCCTTGGCCCGGATGGTGATCGGAGCGTCGGCGTTGGTGAAGGGGCGATCGTTGGCGGGCCACGGGCGGCGCACGACCTCGAAGCCCGAGGCCGGGTCCTTCGCGTCGAGGACGAGGGCGTAGTTCCACGCCGAGCCGGGCAGGATCTCGAACGACGGCCACTTGGCGGGATCGGCTCCCGGCTGCCAACTGCTATCCGAGATCGCCGTCTTGTCGCTCGCCACCTGTTGGTAGCGCTCGTCGATCAGGAGGGAGAAGGTGAGCGGCCCGTAGTCGACGCTGGCCGCGTCCTTGTTCTTCGCCCAGCGCCGCACGGCGACGTGCATGGGCAGGCGAAGCTCGACGCTGTCGCCCGCGGTCCATGTCCGCTCGAGCCGCACCCAGGCCCGGGGCGTGGCCGCGACCTCGACCGGCTGGCCGTTGAGGGTGACGGTCGCCCCTCGCGTCCACGACGGGATCCGGAGGTAGATCGGGAAGGCCCCGGCTGTCGACGAGACGACCCGGAAGCGAACCGACTCCTCGAACGGGTAGCGCGTCTCGGTGACGATCGCGACCTCGCCGTGTCCCGCCCTGGCCCGCAGATCGCCCGCCGCGAAGAGGACGGCGGCGAGCCCGTTGTCGTTGGTCGCCATCCAGGCGTGCTCGACGTAGTTGACCCAGGCGCTCGAGTGGTTGTGCTGGCAGCAGCGGCTGCTGAAAGGGTTCATCAGGAAGAAGGGCCCGTCGTTGGCGATGCCCGGGGCGTGGTTCTTGGCGTCGCTCACCACCTGGTTCGGAGCAGTGAGATAGCGAAGGGCGCGGTAGTCCGGGGTGAACGCGGCGGGCAGCGAGTTGAAGGCGACGTCCTCGGTGTTCTCCGCCCACACGGGATCGCCGGTGATCTCGCTCATCACGCGATTCGATTGGATCTCCTCGACGAAGGAGCAGGTCTCCGCCGCCTGGTGCGGGTCGGTGTGGCCGGGGCGGGCGTTCTCGTCGGCCCCGAACATGCCGCCCGGGACCTGCCCGTAGCGTTCGCGGGCCAGGGCGAAGTTGCGATACGCGGCATCGAGGTCTTCCTTCTTCCCGCTCTGCAGCGAGTAGGAGGCAGGGGCCCGGAAGCACTCCGCGATGTTCACCACATGCCAGTTGGGGAGGTCGTCCGGCTGTCGCCAGTTCGCCATGCAGCGGTCGATCTTGGTCGCCAGCTCGAGCAGGAACGGCTCGCCGGTCTGGTTGTAGAGCCAGTGGACGCTGGCCAGGTTGTCGCCGCCGCGGCTGTTCTCCCAGAAGTCCTTCAGGAAGCCGTCGTCGGGCAGGGCGAGCTGCCAGCGGAAGTAGCGGGTGAGGAAGGGGAGGACCCGCGGGTCGCCGGTGCGCTCGAAGTGAGCCTGCAGGATCTGGAGCATCAGCATCTGGGCCCACAGGTCGCGGTGGCCGCGCTTCACCTGGATCGGGCCGAAGTCGCCGTCCGGCCGCTGGCTGCCGAGGGTGGCGTCGATCCACCCCTTGGCCTCGGCCAGCATGGCCGGATCGTCGAGGACGATTGCTAACCGCTCGTAGCCGCGCAGCCAATAGGGCACTTCCTCCCAGCCGTAGGCCCCCGTGCCGTCGGCCGAGAGCCAGGCGTTGCCTTGCTTGGTGAGCCAGACGCTGATCTCGCCAAGGTGGCCGGCAAGCCCGTCACGCTGCAGGCCCAACAGTTGCCCGAGCCAGCCGGCAGGGCGGAATGAACCGACGGGCAGCTTGACCAGGGCACCCGGCCGGAGCGGAGGTCGGTTCGATGGGTAGAGCGAGGTCGGGCCCGAGAGGGGCGGAGTCGGCATGGAGCTCGCGGTGAGCGGTCCCGGGCCGCCCGCCGGCCCTGCCCCGACGCTGCCGAGGAAGCCAAGCCCAACCAGCAAACCTGCGAACTGGCGACGCATGCGTCCTCCGTCCTTTCGCCCTCGGCGGGTCGCGGGGAATCGTACGCGCTGCGGGGGACGGCGCGGGCCACCCTCGACGGGCGGTGTTAGCATGCGAGGCACGCGAGCCTCTTCCGAAAGGATCCGTCCCATGCGCACCGCCGTCCGTGTCGCTGTCTCGTTCGCCCTGGTCGCCTCGATCGGGGCGATCGCGTGGGCCCAGGGGGCTGCCAAGCCATCGAGCCACGAGCAGGTCGCCCGCGAGCTCTTCCAAGTGAGCGGCGGCACCGCCATGGCCGAACAAGGCGGCGACGCCATGCTGGCTGCGATGCTGACGCAGAACCACGAGCTGGCCCCGTACCGGGATGTCATCCGGGCGTGGACCAAGAGGGTCTACTCCGAGGGCGACTTCGAGGGAGAGGTCGCCGCCATCTACATGAAGCACTTCAGCGAGGAAGAGCTCAGCGGCCTGCTGGCGTTCTACAAGACGCCGCTCGGGCAGAAGACGATCCGCGAACTCCCCGCGGTGATGCAGGAAGCCGCCCAGCTCGGCGGGCGCCGCGCCCAGGAGCGCATGCCCGAACTGTTGGAAATGATGAAGAAGGCCGAGGCGGAGCGGGCCCCCGCCAAGAAGTAGCTGGCGATCGAGCCGAGCTTATGGGCTGCCGGTTTGCCTTTCCCTGCGGGCGGCGGGTGGCGCCGTTTCGTCGGTCGTGGCTTGTCCCGGCCCGGCGGGCCAGTAGTCTGGAAGCATCCGCGATCGGCACAGGAGAGGGGATCTACTCATGGTGCGCGCTGTTGGAAGGACCTCCGCCGTCGTCGTCGCCGCGCTGGCCGCCGTCGTGGCGTCCTCGGCCCACGCCCAGTTCGTCCTCTCGAACGGGAGCGGCTTCGTCGAGTCCCTCCTCAACGTCTCGGGTGGCGGCTACTTCGCCAGCGACTACGACCTGAAGAACCTGGCCTTCCCGGGACCGGCGGGCGGATGGGTCTCGACCGACATCGCTGCGGGCGGCACGTCGGTCTCGGCCGACGCCCTGCTCACCGGCTCGCTCTCCCCGCGGCTCGTCTCCTGCCACCACCTCAACAAGCGGGTGGCGACGTGGGGCAAGCTGAACTGGGGGTTCGACACGTGGGCCAAGGGCAACGCGACCATGAACTTCTCGATGGTCCAGGCCAACACCAGCGTCCTGGTCATCGCCACCGGCCGTGCCGTCCACCAGGAGGCGAGCCCGCTGCCCGGGTCGGTCGGCCACGTGATCGGGAAGCTCACCCTGAAGCGGACCGGGCAGACCCCGATCGTCGACTTCAACTACAACCTCGCCGCGCCTGGCTCGACCAGCGACGTCTATGTCTCGCACGCCGTCCTTCCCATCGGCACCTACAACCTCACCGTGAGCAGCGCCACCAACGGCGACCCGATGACCGGCGAGGTGGAGCTCGCCGTCGACCTCATCGCCGGCTGCTCGACGCAGGAGGTGAGTTACGCCTTGCCGGCGAAGGGCGTGCCGATCGAGGTGACGTTAGACATCTCCGGCACGCAGCTCAACAAGTCGATCGCCGTCACCGGCACCATCGCCGGCACCGTGGTCATGGACTGCTCGAACCATCCGATGGCCCTGCATCTCGAGTCGATCCATCTCCAACCCGTCGACGACCCCGTGGTGTGGGACCTGCCCCTCGGCATGTCGCTCGTGGCGAGCGGGATCACCATGGACGCCGATACGGCGACGGGTGAACTCGGCCCGCCGGCCCCGGTCGCCAACAACTGCTGCGGCACGCTGGTCGGCGTCTCGCCGGTGGTGAGCGGCTCGGCGGTCCTCACCGCCGCCGACGGGGCGACCTATCCGATGTCGTTCAACGACCTCTTCGAGCCGAGCTTCGCGGGCATCCCCTTCACCCTGGGCGGATTCAGCGACGCCTCGACGCTGGCCCTCGGCCTCGGATTCACCGGCACCATCGACCTCGGCTTCGGCGAGGGGAATCCGACCATCGTCAGCGCCGGGACGATCACCGCCGATGGGCACACCTGTCCGCTCGGCGACCTCGACTGCGACCTCCTGGTCGGCCCGAGCGACTTGGCCATCCTGCTCGGCAACTGGAGCCTGGGGGCAGGACAGCCCGGGTGCGGCGGAAGCGTGCCGTGCCCGGCCGACCTCGACTTCGACGGCGTGGTCGGGTCGGCCGACCTGGCCATCCTGCTCGGGGCCTGGACCACCGGCTAACCTCCGTCACTTCGCGGCGGCTGGCCGGACGCTCACCAGCCAGGTGGTGCCGTCCGGACTTCGCTGGACCATCTGGAAGGGCTGGAACTGCTTGCCGTCCGGGACCGGAAGCAGGAAGGCGAGGAACGCACCGTTGGTGTCGGCCGCGACCTGATTGGCGAAGCACCCGATGTTCCAGTCGCCGGGGCGGAGAGCCAGGGCCACCTCGCCCCCGGAGTCGGCCGTGCCGTAGAGGGGAGCGGCGTTCTTGAAGGCCCCGGTGCCGGTGGCCCGCACGATCGTTCCTTGCGGCATCGGCTGGTTGGTGGCGGCGTTCTTGATGTTGAGGATGGCCCGGTCGCTCGAGCAGGCGGCGAGCCCGAGGGCGAGGGCGACGGAAGCGAGACGGACGGCGGTGGACATGGCGGATCTCCCGGGATTGGGCGCGGCGACGACTCGGGCACAGCCTAACGCGCGAGCGATCGGACGTAGAATCGGGACGGCTCCAGCCCGGAGGTCCGATCCATGTGGCAACTCGCGTGCGCCCTCGTCGCGGCAGTCTCCGCCCAACAGCAGGCGACGCAGCCCGCCCCGCGCGTCCTTTGGAAGGTTCCCCTCCACTCGACCTCGTTCGGCGGCGGGGCGGTGGCCGACGTGGACGGCGACCACGTGTTGGACGTGGCCTTCGGCTGCTACTTCGGCGACTCCAAGGTCCGGGTGCTCAGCGGTAAGGACGGCCATGAGCTCTGGTCCTTCGACGCGTCCCCGAAACCTGGAGCTGGCGGAGCCTGCCTCGATGCGTCGTGCCGTTTCGCCGACCTCGACGGAGATGGCACGCTCGAGCTGGTGGTCCCCGTTTCCAACACCTGCCAGGTGATCGCCTTCGACGCCGCGAAGGGAACCAAGCGTTGGACCTACGAGGCGGGCCCTGGGGAGTGCATCGACACGCCGCCTTGGATCGGGTCGATCGACGGACAGCAGCGGATCGTGGTCGGCACGTTCCAGGGCCGGCTGCACGTGATCGATGCCCGCGACGGAAAGGGGGTCCGCCGGGTGCAGATCGCCCCCAAGGGCGCGGTGCAGAGTTGCCCGGTCGTCATCGACCTGAACCAAGACGGTAAGGCCGACTACCTGGCGACGACCTTCAACGGCGATCGCCGCGTGGTGGCCGCGGACGGCGCTGCCCCGACCGACGAGGCGGGGACCCCGCCGCCGGTGCACGAACTCTGGCACGTCGAGACTGGCAGCAACCTGCTCTACCACGGTCCGAGCGTGGGCGACCTCGACGGCGACGGCCAACCCGACTTCGCGATCGGCACCTACGACGGCAAGGTCTACGCGTTCAAACGGGACGGGGCGAAGCTGTGGACGACGGGAGCCATCGATCGCTACATCATGGGGCCGACGGCGATCGCCGACCTCGACGGCGACGGCAAGCCGGAGGTGATCGCGGCGAGCGACAAGGTGACGGCCCTCCGCGGAGCGGACGGTTCGGTCCTGTGGAGCGTGCCCTTCGACACGCCGGGCAGCTACTGGTCGGTGACCCGCGGCGTCGCCATCGCCGACATGGACGGGGACGGCAAGCCCGACCTTTGCGCCGTGAACGGCCGCGGCTTGTTCAAGGTGCTGCGCGGCAGCGACGGCGCGACGCTCTACGAGTTCGACACCGGTTCGCTCTGTGAACGGAAGCCGCAGTCGAACAGCCACGTGCCGCTCGTCGCCGACTTCGACGGCGACGGCAAGGTCGACGTCTTCCTCGTGGTCGGGCACGGCAACGGCCAGAAGCCCGAGGAGGGGACCGGCGTCGCCCTCTGCCTCACCGGCTTCACCGGCCCGGCGAGGAACAAGGACGGCTCGCCCAACGGCTGGTTCATGCACCGCCACGATCCGGAGAACACGGGCAACGTGGCGACGCCGTTGCCGGCGGTGCTTCGTCGAAGCATCGCCGCCGAGCCTTGACGGCCAGGCCGGAGCGGTGCGCGGTACGCTGCGCCGATGCCGCCGACCATCCTCTCCCGTCGCTCGCTCTTCGCCGCCGGCGCCCTCGCCCTGTCGCCCTGCCTGGTGCGGGCCTCGTTCGCTTCGACGCTCGCCGCGGACGACAAGGCTGAGCCGGCCCCGGGCAACCCGCCTCGCTTCCATCGATTCAAGGTCGGCTCGATCGAGTGCGTCGCCGTGAACGACGGGACGGTCATGCTCGACGCGGTGCAGCCGCCCTTCGCGGTGGGCGCTCCCGTCGACGCGGTCAACACGGCCCTCGACAAGGCCTTCCATCCGCGGAGCCGAGCCATGCTCGAGTTCAACGCCATCGCCCTCAGGCTGGGCGGGCAGTGGGTGCTCGTCGACTGTGGCTACGGGAGCGCCTCCGCTCCTAACCTCGGGCACATCACGGCCAATCTGCGGGCCGCGGGCATCGCCCCCGAGGCGGTGGGGGCGATCGTGATCAGCCACGCCCACGGCGACCACATCAACGGCGTCCTCACCAAGGAAGGCTCGATCGCCTTCCCCAACGCCTCCTACGTGATGTCGAAGGTCGAGCACGAGTTCTGGACCGGCAACCCCGACCTCTCGAAGGTCGGGCTTCCCGACGACACCAAGAAGGACTTCGTCGCTGCGGCCCAGAAGCACATCGCGGCGATCAAGTCTTCGGGCAAGAAGCTCCACCTCGTGGACGGCTCCGCCAAGGTCTTCTCCGAGCTCACCTTCGTGCCCACGCCGGGCCATACGCCGGGGCACATGTCCTTCGTCCTCCGCGACGGCAAGGAGGAGCTCTTCATCCTCGCCGACCTCGCCCACAACCACGTCCTCATGTTTGCGAATCCGACGTGGGGTCCGGTCTTCGACACCGACCCGGACGTCGCCGCCGCCACCCGTGCCGCCATCTTCGATCGTCTTGCGGCGAACCGCTCGCTGGTGATGGCCTTCCATCTCCCCTGGCCGGGCCTCGGCCACGTGCGCCGCGACGGCAAGGGCTACGAGTGGGTGCTGGCCGCGGAAGGCCTGGTCTGAGCGGACCCGCGGAAGAGGGCCGTCGCCGGCGGACTTGGCCTCACGGTCGAGCGTGGGATCCCCGAGGCACGTCCGGAGCAGCGTCGGCGGCGGCGAGGTCCGCCTCGCGGATGGCCTCGACCAGGGCCCGCAGCTTCCCGGCATCGAGGGCGCCGTTGGTCCGGACGCCGGTGCAGACGTCGACGCCGTAGGGCCGCACGGTGCGGATCGCCTGCCCGATGTTGGCCGGACTCAGGCCGCCCGCCAGGAAGACCGGCACCTTCGACTGTCGAGCGATGGATCGGGAGATCGACCAGTCGTGCACGCGGCCGGTCCCACCCAGTTCGCGGGCGGCGGGCCGGCCGGAGTCGAGGAGGAGCGTGTCGACGTGTTCCGCAGCCGCCAAGGCGGCTTGCAGCGAGGACGGCCCTTGCACGTGGATGACCTGGACGATGCGTGTCCCCGGCAGGGCCCGGCGGAGCGCCGCCCAGACGTCCTCGCCGAGCGAATCGTCAACAAGTTGCACGGTTCCCACCCCAGTCGACCGGACATGCTCGACCACTGCGGCCGGCTCATCCCGGCTGGTGAGGAGGAACGTCGCCACCGGGGGCGGCACCGTGGCCGCGATCGACCGGATAAGCTCATCGGGGATCGGGCCCGGGCCGCTCGGCATCTGGGCGACGAGTCCGAGGGCGTCGGCGCCGGTGGCGACGGCGAGGCGAGCCTCCTCGACCGAGGAGATGCAGCAGATTTTGAGCCGGGTCCGCACAGCGAGCCACGATAGCGGCACGGCGACCAGCCCTGTTGCCGCTGCTCTAGTTCCCTTCGGGGGCGGGCTCGATCGTGGCGTGGCGGAAGGCGACCGTCCCCCGCACCGCCCGCAGCCGAATGGCGCACTCGACGGGCCGCCAATCCTCGCGGATGACGAGCGGCGCGGTCACGACGGTCCACTCGGTCGTGCCGCTGAGCTCGTGCTCGGCATTCCCGGCTGCGGTGACGAGGAGGGCGCCAACCCCCGGCTCGTCGGGCGGCGACACCAGGTCCGCGGTTCGCACTTCGATTCGCAGCAGGTAGCGCCCGTGCCGCAGCGGGATCGTGGTCCGCCATGCAGACTCGGCGGGCTCGGCTCCGGAGGCGATGATCCGGTACTCCGTGCAGCGACCCGGGCCGTCGTCGCTGTCGGCGGCCTCGAGCCGCATGTGGTCGCTCTCCCGGAAGGCGGCCCAGGCCGACACGGGGTGAACTGCCTGTCCCTCGAGGGGAAGCGGGGAGCGGCGTGCTCCGGGCTGGCGATCCTGGGAATGGTGACTCACGAATGCCGCCCGCAGGCGGATCCGGCGCTTCAGGTCCGGCACCATCTCGGCGTGGTGGGCCACGGCGTCGGGGCCACATGAGGCGAGGGGGGACGCGAGCCTCGCCGAGGCTGCGTCGATCGTCGCCTCCATGCGGGCCGGGTCAATGACCACGGAGGCCAGCTGTTCCAGGCGCTGGCCGTAGCGAGCGGACCAGCGGTCGGATCGCAGGACCGTCGCGGCGAGGAGCGTCGTGGCGTCCTCGAATAGGGGAGCGGCGGGGTCTCCGAGAATCTGGTCCATCCCATGGGGGAGTAGCACCGCCTTCGAGGTGGCCGGGTCGAAGTACAGTCGGTAGTTGTTCGCCCCGTCGGTGTAGCCGTCCCAGTGGCCGAGCAGGCGTTCGACCGCCATGAAGGTCACCAGCTCCTCCATGTCGACAAGCGACTCGAGCCTGCGCACGCCGCGGCCGAAGTCCTCGTCCTGGCACGCCTCGACGATGGCCCGGAGGTCGCTCCGATCCCCTGGTCCCGTTCCGCTGTCCCGTTCGAGTTCGGTATCGATGTCGTTCTGCAATCCGCTGTCGTAGAGGTTCCCATCGGGCGACGCGAAGTGTTGCCGCAGGAATGGGCGGTCGAAGCTCTCCTTCAGGACGTAGAGCCCACAATCTCGGCCGTTGAGGACGACCCGGGCATGGGTGACGCGCGGGGTCGGTATGCCGGCGGCGCGGAAGGCCTCGGAACCAAGGAGTTCGTTCAGATAGGAATCGTCCTGCACCGAGTTGTTGAGATGGAACTTGCGCAGCCCTCGGAAGCGGGCGTCGGGATCAATGCGATCGACGTTGACGGTGAGCGATGGGCGATCGTCGAACGGTCGGAAGCTGCCGGCGGCGCCCTTGAGCCGGATGGCGACCGTGAGCGGGGCACCGCCGTCCTGCATGGCAGCGGGAACGTAGGTGCGGGGGTCGGCGATCAGCCTGGCGACGTCCTCCGCGGCGACGGTAAAGGACAGGCGTGGGACTTCGCCGGCGAAGAGCTGTGAACCCGGATCCGTCGCTTGCTCATGTACGGCCGAGCCGGGCGTGGTCCCGGCCTGGGGTGGGCCGATCGCCGGCACGCGGAGCGCGATGATCGCGAGGGCGAGGATGGTGACGTTGGTGAGCACGGAGGCATTATCGCGGAGGGGGCTGGGGGGATGGCGGGTCGATCGGGTGGTTGGGGAGGCCGGGGCCGTTAGGACAGGCACTTGGGCCGATGGAGGGCTGATTGGGACAGGCACGTTGGGGGGCTAATTGGGACAGGCACGTTGGCTGACAGGTTGCCTGGGACAGGCGCTTTGGCCGCCGCGACGATGCGACTGACCAAGGCTCCGGGGATCCCGAGAGATGCTCCGTTGGCGCAAGACCGCCTGGTCACCCCTCGCGCCCCTCGATTCGGCGGCAGGCGAGTGGTCGGGGGCGCGTGCGGCCACCAGCCACGTGGTGACACGATGGGATGGCTCCGAACGTAGAGCGACGCGCTCTCCGCGACTCACGGCTGGGTCGGGTTCACCGGCAGGACGGTGATCCCCAAGACCCTGTCTAGGGGGGCGCTGTAGGTCCGCCGAGAGTCACGGCCTCGCGCATGAGACGGCGCCACGGGACCCGGAGGGGAGCGGTGCCGGTGCGCTTCGTGACCCACTTCTCCAGGAGTTCCCGATGCCTACCAAGAACTGCGTTGACCATTTCGGCCAGGCGCCGGTGTGGCTCCGCGAGAGACTTCGGCATCAACGGCCCCTGAAGCGATTCCGCCTCGGGCTCAGGAGCACTGCCGACCACTCGCCGACGCAATGCAGCGAGTGCCTCCGGTGCCGATTCGTCGAGCCGGCATGGCTTGTCGGGCCGAGCGATCCGGCCCTCGGCGTCTGCGAGCCTGATCAGCAGCGAGAAGGGGAGCCCCGCCACGAGGGCAAGGGCGCCAACCAGTCCGGTGCGAGTCCGGTGGAACGGGTTCCTTAGCGATGTGAGCCATGCAGCGGCGCTCGGCCGTGGTTCGGGTGCACTGCCGGCCGATGGTCGCTGGCGGAGGTGATGACGAGGCAGCCGAGGCGGCAACGTCGGTCGGCCTGAAGTCGATCCGCCCGCTGGAACGACGAGAGGCTCGATCGCCTCGGTTGGTGCGTCCTCGGCGAGGCGCATCAGGACCTTCCCCTCCTTGGCGAGCGCGGCGCGAACCGCATGGCGCTGCCGTCCCTCGGCGACGCGGCGATCGAATTCCGAGTCGTCGAGATCGCGAACGCTTCCGGGGTCGCATGGAAACACAGGGGTCCAAGCGGAGCGCCCGATGCGATCGTCGAATCCGGCCAGGGCGTCCTGGTGGCCACCTTCTTTGATCTCTCGCACCAGCTGCTCGACTCGCCGTCCGAGCGAGGTCCAACGCGACTCGCCGAGCGACCGCTCGGCGCCGCAGCGAACGCGATTGAGGAGGACGTATACCGCTTGGAGCACCAGGCTGGCGTCAGTTCCGGCGGGCACGGAGCCATACCGTCCCTGCCAGAAATGGCCGGTCACGTCGTCCTCCTTGTTCCAGGCTCGGGAGCATGGCTCCTTGAGCTCCTTGTGGAACCAGCCGAGATCGGCGAGTCGGCGGCGGAGCATGTCGATTCTCGGCGCATCCGCCGCGAGCTCGGCCACCACCCCCCTGCGAACGCTGCCATCCGCGGCGTGGAGCCGCCCGCGGAGCCAGAGCCAGCGCATGGCGACCTCCTCGGCCGACCATGCCCACGCAAGCTCGGGGTGAGTGCGCAAGATGAGGTGGAAGTGGTTGTCGAGCACGGCGAATTCGACGACATCGATGGCAAAAATGGCGGCGAGGTGCTCGAGCCGCGCGATGAGGATCGTGCGACGGTCCTCTTGTGCCACGAGGTCCAGCCGTCGAACGCATCGAGAATGACAGTGGTAGAGGCCGCCGACCGCAGAGTCGACGGTGAGACAGCGAGGCAATGTCATGGCGAGCGGCCCCGGTCTGCGGGGGCCCTCCAATGCGCCGCTGGGCGACTCTCCCCTCCGGTCGCGCTGCAGACGCGCCGGCACGCTACCGCCTCGCGAGGCGTGTCTCGGGAATTCACCCCCAAAGTTCTGCGAGATCGCGACGGAATTTCTCTGCTGCGATCGACGCAGCGAGAGTGGCCGCGTCAGTGGGGGACGGCCTGGTCATCGCGCCTGTCCTCAGGCTTGTCATGGAGCTCAGCTCAGTCCCAACGCCTGTCCTACGTGCCTGTCCCAGCCCCTGTCCCAAGCCCTTCGAGGGCTCACTCCACGTGCCTGTCCCGGAGCAATCCCCGGAGCAATCCCTGCGATTGCGGTCGATTGGACGCCGAGGAGTCCCAGGTCGACCACAGCGAACGTGCCGAGCCCGACGCACGAACGGCCGGCGACCTGCGGACGACCCGAGGGGGAGATCGAGGCGGCGACGTGCATGACCCTCACGACATGAAGGCGCCGGAGCGTAGCTAGGGGCTGCTTCCGGAGTCGGTCGGCGTTGGGGCGACCTGCGGCGCCGTCGGCGCTTGCACCGGCGCTGGCACTGACGGGTGGCCGGCCCTGGCATCAGGGGTCGTCCGCTGGCGAGAAGGGCGCGAATCCGCCGTTCGGGCTGGTCGCAGGATTCGCGGCGCAAGTGCCGACGCTGTCAAAAGAAAGCCGCCGGTGACGCTTCTGGTCACCGGCGGTCGTGAGAGCGGGTGAAGGGACTTGAACCCTCGACATCTACCTTGGCAAGGGTGGCGATCGCCGATCCAAGCAGCGGACGGCGCGGGGGTTGTGTTAGGGCCGGTCGGCGCTTGCACCGGCGCTGGCACGTCCTGTGGTCCGCGGGTGTCGCGTGCTGGCGATCCGTGTCGCTTGGGTCGTGACCGAACACAGCGGTTCAGCACGGTATGCCTCTTTCTCCCAGGTCGCTGGTCGTGGGGCGGGTCAGGTCCCATTCCTCGGGGGGACCCCGAGAGTTCCACTCCCGGAATGGACGGGGCTCATGTGGCTCACAGTACCAACTCGCGCGTCACCCACTCCGTCGCGCAGATCGACCGCAGCTCCGCCTTGCCCACCTTCGCGAGGTCCTCGATCGCCGCCAGTACGAGGTCGCCCGTCGCCGCGTAGCTGCGGCTGCTCCGGTGGTGCCGCCGCACGTACAGCCACAGCCGCTCCACCGGATTCAGCTCCGGCGAGTACAGCGGGAGGAAGAGCGGCGCGATAATCCGCCGCCAGCGCAGCTCCATCGGTGGCAGCCAGCCCCATCGAGCACCAACACCGCGTGGTCGCCCCGCATAAGCTCCCGGGAGACGCCCCGCAGGAACTCCTGCATCCAGAACGCGTTCGCCATCGAGGCCGCCATCGACACCGAGCGGCCCGTGAGCGGCTCGACCGCGCCGAACACCCACACCGACTTCCGTCCGTTCTGTCGCTCCACGACCGGGCCCGTCCACCACTCGGCCCAGACCCGCGCCAGCGTGCCATGCTGGCCGAGCCTCGCCTCGTCCTCGAAGAGCACGCTGACACGCTTGCCCGGATGCCTCGCCCTCACCTTGTGGACAAAAGGGGGGGCGCTCCGGAGAACCGCTTGGCCTTCCGCGGACCCTGGTTGGGGGTGCCGCGGCCGCGGCGACAGGAGTCCGAACCCCATCGAGCGGAGCAGGTGGTAGATCCCGCTTAGGGAGTGGAGCGTCCCGAACTGCGACTCGTTCCAGCGCTGCAGGTCCTTGCCGGGCAGGATGGTCGTGCCGTCGCCCGCGGTTGCGCCCGCCCGCACCCGCTTGGCGACCGCTTCCCGCTGCTCCTCGTCCAGGAAGCGGGCCCGGCCGGGGCGCGGCTTCGGGGCGATGGCCCCGATGCCCCCTCCCGAGCGGCGTATGCCCACCGCTGCACGAACTGCCGCGAGCGTCCGGTGGCGTCGGCGATGTGGTTGGCCTCGCGTCCCTCGATGGCCAGGAGCGCGACGCGGTAGCGGTCGCGCCGCTCGGCGTCCTTCTCCTTGCGGACGAGGCGGCGAAGCGCCGAGACATCACCCGATTTGCGTAAGGTCACGTTCATGCGGCTTCCTGCCACGGGAGCCGGCAGCGTGCCGCGCGGCGACCGGGCGCAACCGAACATGCGCCGAACAGCGAGCGAGACCCAACGACGTGCCATATGGCACATGAAAGAACTGACGAAACCCCGTTTCGGACGCGCCGCCCCCAATTGGTGCGAGGCTTCATCACAGCGAGGCGGAGGTTCCTCGAGGCATATGTCCGCTGACACACTCGAGCCGGGGCATGTCGCGCCATCGCCGGGCGACCGCCGGGACGCTTCAGTGCTTCGTTCGGCGGTGCTACCATTCACGGCATGGCATCGGACTCAACAGATACCGGGAACGGTCCGCTTCACGAGAGGCCGCAGATCGACGGAGGTAGAGAGTCCCTTCTCGATCTACTTAGTTGGTACAAGGCCAACAAAGGCGATCGGAATGAGGCGACCACGCGACTCCACTTGATCGACAAAGTTATGTTTGATTGCCTTGGGTGGAGCAAAACGGACGAGTGTGAAGTCGAGGAGCGATTTGACGGTGAATATGCAGACTACGTATTCCGATGCCCGCTACGGGCGATGATTGTAGAGGCCAAGCGAGAGGGCGAATACTTTGAGCTGCCGCTAGCCAAGAAGGCAAAGCGATATCGCATCCAGACATTGGTGACAGGAAACGCTGCGCTTAGAAGAGCTCTTGTCCAGGTAGCTGCCTACTGCCAGAGTGCGGGCTGCGCCATCGCGGTCGTCACAAATGGCCACCAATTCGTGGTATTTATCGCGAGTCGCGATGATGGGAAGCCGCCCCTCGAAGGCGATGCTATCGCATTCATCTCGCTTCAGCAGATCGCTGAGGAGTTTGTCTCCTTCTGGAACCTACTGTCAAAACAAGGGGTTCAGGAGCGGAATCTCCAGCGAAATCTTTTGAGCGACTTCGTTCCCCCGAAGCCCCCCAAACTGTCTCGCCAGATCCATCCATATCCGGGTTGCAAGGCTCGTAATGCCCTTCAGGCGGATCTGCAGAATCTTTCAGCATTTGTTTTCGAAGACATACCGAAAAGCAGGGAGTTCGAGCAACGTTTCCTGAAGGATTGCTACTGCGCTACGAGCGCAACGTCACAGTATGCACTGCTCAGCAAGAACTTTCTGAGGAACCGCTACTCAGCCATCTTCGAAGGTCTGGGTAGCCCTCCGCTCGCCAGCGCGGCCCCGGACGGGGACCGGCGATCCTCGCCTCTGCTGGCGGAGGCGGTTTTTCGCCGGCCAATCCTCTTGATCGGAGACGTGGGGGCGGGGAAGACCACATTCATTAGACACTTAATTGCGATTGATGCGGCTGAGATCTTCGAAAACGCGATAACGCTGTATATTGACTTCGGCTCACAGGGTGCATTGCAGCATGACATCAAGGAGTTTGTCGTCGATGCAATTGAGAGGCAGTTGCTAGCGGATCACGGTCTCGACATTCGTGAGGCGGCTTTCGTACGTGGGATCTACAACTTGGACATGCTTCGTTTCGCTAAGGGAGTCAACGGCATACTGCGGACTTCCGACCCAACGGAGTACGAGCGTCGAGAATTAGCGGAACTCGATCGGCTGATGAAGGACCCGGAGCAGCACATGATCCGTGCGCTGCAGCACATTGCGCTCGGGCACCGGAAGCAAGTTGTCTTGTTCCTCGATAACGTCGATCAGCGATCCGACGATGTTCAGCAAACAGTATTTGTGATTTCTCACAGCATCGCGGCGAATTGGCCGGTTGCTGCTTTCTTGGCAATCCGTCCGGAGACCTTCAGGAGGTCAAAGGTATCGGGAGCGCTTAGCGCATACCATACGAAGGCATTTACGATTGCTCCGGCCCGGAGTGACCTCGTGCTGAAAAAGCGAGTCGCCTTCGCGCTCGCGGTTCTGTCGGGCGAGATCGAGGTCGCTTCGCTAAGTAGCATTAGTAAGGACAGCGCTGAAAACCTACAGCGATTCTTGCGCAGTCTGGCGTCATCGCTGGACGGGAATAGGGAGCTCCTCGAACTATTTGACAATGTCTCCGGTGGCAATCTCCGTTCGCTGCTTGATCTCGTGGTGTCAGTGATTGGGAGCGGGCACATTGACACCAGAAAGATCGTCGCGGCCGGCCCTGGGTATCGCATGCCCGTCCATGAGGCCCTTCGTGCGCTGCTGTTCGGCGAGGGTGAGTTCTACGATCCGAAGGACTCGGTGATTGCAAACCTGTTCGACATTGCTACGCCCGATGCAAGAGAGCATTTTCTGCTGCCTATTCTTCTCGACTATGCGTTCTCCGAGGGCAAGAGGACAGATTCTGGTTTCGTGGCGGCGGAGAGCGTCGTCGGGCATCTCGCCGGTCTCGGCTTCACTTCCCATCAGATCGGTTGGGCGATGTCGCGGGCCTATAGTTCACGGTTGGTTGAAACCTCCGATCGTGTGCGTCCGGTAGGGCAGGCGTTTGGTGGCGGGGCGATCCGATTAACCACGTTAGGAGCATATCACCTTCTCAGGCTACCGGAAATGTTTACATATCTCGATGCGATCATGATCGATACCCCGATCCTTGACGACGCCGTCGAAGCCTCGCTAGCGATGGACAATCCGAGAATCCGGGCGCGACTGCGAAACGTCGAGGCATTCATCGGCTATCTAGGAAAGGCTTGGTCCACCCTCGCGCCGTCGATCGAGACAGTGTTCGACTGGAAGCAGCTCGGGAGACGTGCGGGCGAGGAGGTGGCGCAGATTCGAGCGCATATTGGCACGCGATGAGCGGGAGTCTGGCATGTGGGGAATCCTGTCGTCCGTCCGATTCGAAGCCGCATGCTTCTTGTGTGTGAGCCATCCTTGACCGCTGCAGTGGGCAGAGGTTGGCGCAGAACAGACACCCCCATTGAGTGAAGACGCACCGCTGTCGTGGTCCCCGGGAACGCGAAGGTGGCGCCTGGTTACCGGCTCGCGACACACGACGGCGGTTTAGCAGGCCGCTAGCCAAAGGATCGTCGTAGCAGGATTTTCACCGATCCGGTCCGACGCCGCGCGACCACCCCGCGATCCGATTCGCCCCGCGTCCCGCAGGTCCGCGGTCACCCCACCAGCCGCGTCATCCGCAGCAGGTTGTACGCCGCGCTGGCGACTATCGCGTCCATCTCGATCCTCGCCCGTCCCACGAAGCGCGTCCTGGCCTGTCCGGCCATCGTCTTCGCCCAGGCGATCACCTGCTCGACCCGCTTCCGCACCCGCTGGCTCAGCTCGTAGGCGACTTGCCCGACCCGCCGGGCCGCACGCCTCCTCGCGTCGCCCTTCTCGTCCTTCGCCTTGGCACGGCTCCGCCTCATCGCGACATGCGACGTGACGCCCGCCTTCTCGAACTCGCGGAGGAACTCGCCGTCATCGTACCCCGCGTCCGCGCCCAGCGTCGCGGGCGAGAGGCCGTGGCGACGCCTGAAGCGCCTCAGCATCGCCAACGCGCTGCGACGCTCGGCCTTGCCGTCCGCCGCGTCCATCCGCACGTCGAGGCAGAGGCCGCTCCGGTTCTCCATCAGGACGTGCAGGCTGTGCGAGAGGTGCGCCTCCTTGAAGCGTCCGCCGCGCCGACTGGGCGCACAATGGTGGGACGAAAGGACGCTTCATGGCCGCCGAGAAGGACCCCGTTGCCCCGTTCCAGACGACATCCAGCGATGGACCGCAGGCCGCAAGGCCGCCGTCGTCCTCGACCTGATCAAGGGCAAGTCGACCCCGGCCGACGTCGCCCGCCAGCACGGGCTCACCGTCGCCGAGGTCGAGACCTGGCTCGAACGCTTCATGGAGGGAGGCAAGGAGTTCCTCCGGGCCGTCCCGCGCGACACCAAGGCTCGGTTCGAGGCGGAGAAGAAGGACCTGCACGCCAAGATCGGCGAGCAGGCCCTTCAGATCCACGCTTTGAAAAAGTGTCGCGCTTGCTGGAGGGGCCACGCCAGAGTCCGTGAGGACCGTGCTCGGCCGGATGCGGGACGAGGGAGCCCGCGTCGAGGTCGTCCGCCTCTGCCGATGGCTCGGCGTCCCGCGATCGACCGGCTACTACGAGACGCGGGAGCGTGCCCCGTGGCCCATCGACGGCTTCGTCGCCAACCTGATCTACGAGATCATCCAGACGCAGCCGGCCTGGGGCGTGCGCATGGTCTGGAGCTATCTCCGCTTCGAGCTCGGCTTCGCGACCCTCAACGTCAAGAAGGTCGCGAGGATCATGCGACGCGAGGGCTGGACCGTGCGTCAGCGCAAGGCCGGCAAGCGGCCTCGGGTCGAGCACAGGAAGAGCGTCGCGGAACGCCCCGACGAACGCTGGGCCACCGACATCGCACTCGTCCACTGCGGTCGTGACGGCTGGTGCGCGTTCGTCCCGGTCATCGACTGCTGCACGCGGCAGGGCCTGGGCTGGGAGCTCGCCGACACGGCGAAGGCGCGGACCGCGGAGCGGGCCCTTGAGAACGCGCTCCTCGCCCGCTTCGGGCATTGCAGGGCGGCGCCGAAGGACCTCGTCATCCGGCACGACAACGGCCTGGTGTTCGGGTCGAGGCGGTACGTCGCGACCGTCACCGACTACGGGCTGAGCCAGGAGTACATCGCGCCCTACAAGCCCGAGCAGAACGGGCTCTGCGAGCGATTCATCCGCACGATCAAGGAGGAGTTCGTCTGGCACCGGCGTTTCGCGTCGATCGACGAGGCGAGGCGCGAGATCGGAAAGTGGATCCGCTTCTACAACGGGTCGCGGCCGCATTCGCGGCTCGGGTGGAACTCGCCTGACGCGTACCACGCGCGTCAACCCGCTCGTGCCGGTCGCGGCCTGACCGACCGAATCAACCAGGCCGAGCCCGCCGTCGCCCTCGCATCGCCGCCGCAAGGCTTTCCGGCGCATGCGGGGGCGAGGGCGGGCGGTCATGCGCGCACGGGGCGCCGCGAACTCGCCAGAGCCCGAGCGGAGCCGCCTGAAAGAGGCACTCCCTTTCCATCGCCGCCACCCGCGGCGATCTGCGCGAAAATCAGCGATAGGCGCTTCCAACTTTCGGGGCGCATTACACCCTTCCCGCTGCCCTTCCGCGCGAAGTGGGCCTCGGGATCCGTCGTCGACCGGTGCGTCTCCTTCGTGCGGCGCTCGCCCCGCCAGTCGACGTGCTCGTCCCGAGAGGGAGTGCCGCTCTCATTCGCCGCGGCCGTTCCGCCGCTCGCGTCGTCGTCCTTCCCGCTCTCCTTCCCGTCCATCCGCTCGACGCTCTTCTGGCTCGCGAGCGAGCGGACGAGCGTCCCGGCCACCGTGAAGTGGTCGTTGCTCGAGAGCTTCCTGTCGATGCCCGCCGCGACCACACGGTCGAAGACCTTTCGCACGAGTCCATGCTCAAGGAAGCGGTCGCGGTTCATGCTGAAGACCTCGGGCGTCCATGCGGGCGCGTCCTGCTCCAGGTCGAGGAACCACCCGTAGAGGATGTTGAACTCGACCGGTTCCATGAGCCGGCGGTCGCTGGGGATCGAGTAGATCGCCCGAAGGAGCATGGCCTTCAGGAGCTACTCCGGCGGGATGCCCGGACGGCACGGTCGGAGTACGCCGCGGAGAGGTCGGCCCGCATGTCGACGAGGATCTCGTCGGCCCAGGCCTTCACCTCGCGGAGCGGATGCCCCTCGGGGATCCGGTCGGCGATGCTGAAGGCGACGAACATCGGGACCTGGCGGTTGACTCGGCCTCGCATGCGCGGTCTCGTTGGTGTGGAGACATATGCGCGCCATCGCTCGCGGGGTTGCGCCTTCGGACTTGCTTTCTTAGAGGCCTGCTGGGCCGAGGCTTAAAGGCCGGTGGTCGCCTGGGCTTCGCTTCCGATCCCACGAAGCGCCTTCCTGAGCGTCCCCAGGACCGCGGCGATGTGGTCAGCAGCCACTTGGTCGACCTGCCCACGTATGCAACTGGGCAAGGTCGAGATGTACTGCTGGAGGTCCCCGACCTCCCCGTCGACGACCCCATGCGCCCGCCGGCTGTGCCGCCGGCTCAGTCACTTGCCGCCGAGTTCCTCGAACCGCCGCTGCAGCGAGGCAAGGCCAGGGTCGTCCGCGGGCCTGAGCTGGTCGAGCGTGGCCAGCGCCTGCACCCAGCGGCGATGCTCGCGAAGGTATCCGCACCAGGCCGTCAGGAGGCCGAGAGCCGCAGCCGCCCCCGCGGGGACCCCCGCATGCCGGACGAGCGCGAAGAGGGCAAGCGCCGCGAGCGGGACGGTCGAGTACGCGAACATGCGAGCCTCGGCCTGGAAGCGGTGGATGTGCGCGAACGCGCCTCGCACTTCGGCGCGGGGGTCGGTCAGGAGCCACTGGAGCAGCAGCTTGAAGAGGTCGCGATCGTCGCCGACCAAGGGCGGAGTGCCGGGCGGGACCCGATGCAGCCACGTCTTCCGTTCCCTTGCCGCCCGCCGCAATACCCGAGGCGAGAGGGATCTCCACAGGAGCGAGCCGAACGCCTCATAGAGCGTGCCGACGACGTACGCTGCCGCCAGCAGGGTCAGCCCTCCGTAGAGGACGACGCCCGTGTCCAGTGTCGCCGCGGGTGCGCTCCCCGCTCCGGTCATCGCCGCTTCGGCCGTTCCCAGCGGGATCGGCAGGAGCGGTTCCCAATAGAATGGCGATGGCATGCCGAGCCACCGGGCGACGGCGACGGTGGCTGCGCCCGGCGCGATCCTCGCGAAGACGTCGTACTCGAAGTACGGGATCCTCCACTCCATGCCGAAGCCCCCATTCGAGAAGGGACGCCGTGTCGATCACGGCGTCACGGCCATCCAGGTGATCCCGGAGCGCCTCTCCGGGATGCTCCCCTCGCCTACGGATTCCCTCCGAGCGTCCCCTGGATCGAGCCGATCGCGGACTCGCCGGAGGCGAGGGCGGTGGCGACCCCGACGTCGGACCTGGCAGCTGCGAGGGCCGTCGCGGCCCACTCCGGCACCTCGATCCCGCGCCGCGCCGAGCGTCGCTCCTCGGCGAGCGCGTCCCGCCATCTCGCAAGCTCCGCCTCGGGGCGGGGTTGGGTGCGGTACGCGGCCGGAACCGCCGCCCAGGCGTCCTCGGTCGAGAGCACCTCGCCGATGCGGGCGCCCGCGTCGGAGGGAAGCAGCTCGAGGACCGTCGCGCGAAGACCCAGCACGACGGTGGCGCGTTGCGCCTCGGCGGCCGCGAGCGAGTCCGCCGCGGCCTGCAGGGCGACGCGGTCGGCGTCGGAGGACAGCCCGGAGATCAGCGTCCTCCGGAGCGCATCGGCTTGGGCGCGAGCCGCCCCGGCCTGGTCGTCGGCCGCGTCGAGCGCGAGGCCCGCATCGGCGAGCAGGGGCGCGACGGCGTCGAGCACCACGACCAACTCGCCGGCCGTGACGCCGCAGGAGGCCAGGGTCGCCGGAGACAGGCCGACGCGGGCCAGGCACTCGGCCGCGGCCGGCGTGGCGGCGGGCTGGAGCGGCAGGGCGTCGTTGGCGAGGAGGGCGGACACGGCAAACAGCAGGCTGGCGAGGTCGGCAGGCATCGCAACATCCTCCAGGTGTTTGGCTTGCGCCGGCCCCGCCCGCCAACGCGGGCGCGGACGCGGCGCTCGGGGGTCCCGGCGGCCGGACTGTATCGCCTAACCGGTGGCAGCTCCAACATCTCGCAGGCGAATTTGCGCCGAATTGGCGAAATGCCGCTTGACGGCTGCTGGCAGGCGCGCGATGTTCCGCGCGTCGCGAGAGCGACAGACCACACTAGGGGTGCCTATGCGTCAGCTCGAGATCGGCAGCGGGCGTGGAGCCTGCTTGGTCGCGTTCGCCCTCGTCTCCGGTGCGGCCCCGTCGCCCGTCGCGGCGGCGGGGATCCTGAACGTGTACGACACGACGCTCACGGCATACAAGCCGACGGCCCCGACCGCCGTGCAGGACACGATGCCGCTCTCCATCCAGCGCGGCGTGAACCTCGACGGCTCCTTGCGGGCGGGGCCGCTCCTCCCGATCGCCCTCGCGGGCAACCCCTTCGCGAACGAGCCGCTGCCGTCGCTCTCGGAGGCTGGCGTGCTGCTGGCGCCGGGGACCCCGGTCCTCGACGCCATCGACCTCGCGCCGCCGGCGCCCGGCTTCCGCTGGATGGTCGGCCGGAGCTTCAACGCGCGACAATACGACGGCAGCTCCTACGTCGACAGCGACGGCCCGCAGGGCATCAACTGGCGCCAGGACTCGCTGCCCGAGATCGTGTTCTACGACGACGCGGACGACGCGAAGGACGCGGTCTACCTCGTCTACGGGGCCGACCGCTACGTGGAGTTCGTGCGGTCCGGGTCCGCGACGAGCGAGTTCACCGCCCGGAACGGGGCGTCGGGCACCTTCCAGCAGGTGGCCCGGGCCACCCTGGTCTACCAGACGCTCGACGACGGGGCGACGAGGCGGTTCACCTACGACTACACGAGCGGCCGCCTGGACAGCGTCACGGTCGCGGAGAAGCCCAGCGCGGGCTCGTACACGGACACCGGCGAGAGCGTCGCGTACTCCTACTACGGCAGCGAGAGCTACGGCGATCCGGGCGACCTCAAGCTCGTCGCGGTGACCACGCCCCTCTCCGACAGCGGCGTCACCCTCGTGCGGCACACGTACTACCGCTACTACGAGGGCACGTACAACGCGACCACCAACCCCGGCCATCCCCACCAGGTGATGTACGTCTGGAAGTCGGAGGGCCTCCGGCGGTTCGACTGGACCGACTCGACCTTCGACCAGGACTACCTCACCGCCTCCAACGACGACCTCAAGACCTTCGCGAGCTCGCACTTCAAGTACGACAGCG
The DNA here is from genome assembly GCA_044224425.1 of Phycisphaerales bacterium. Classification (GTDB taxonomy): domain Bacteria; phylum Planctomycetota; class Phycisphaerae; order Phycisphaerales; family SM1A02; genus JAEUIT01. The sequence continues at coordinate 36,790 of JBGAKK010000001.1, read as the reverse complement.
ACCGCCGCGTCGTGATGACGTGGGCCAACGGCGCCTGCGGCTGCGGCGGCGGCGTCAACGGGGAGTACGACTTCGAATACGGCACGAGCTCGACGACCCCGACCTCGGGGTACGACACCGACTGGCGGACGCGGACGACCGTCACGCTTCCGCCGAAGACGGACCTCGCGCAGGCGGTCTCCGCCTACTCGGTCCACTACTTCGACGAGACGGGCCAGGCGCTGCACCTCGTCGTCACCGACGGCGACCCGGCTGGCGGGACGGCACCCGCCTTCTGGGCCACGAAGGTCACCCGCGACTCGGGCGGGCGGGTCACCCAGCTGTGCACGCCAGCCAACGCGTCGGCCTACGCGCATTCGACTGGATCCATCACCTCCCGCACCGACGCGGGCCTGGTCCGGGCCTACGTCCGGGTCTCCTCCGGGGACATGGAGGGGTTCGTGCAGGACTCCAAGCACCAGACCGGAACCAGCGGAAGCGCCTACCTCGACGGCACGCTCGCGTACGCGTCGCGGAGCCTGACGGTCGGTGCCGCGACGGTGGTCCGGCCCGTCCTGACGAGCGTCCGGGGGTATGTGGACGAGATCACCTCCGGCACGAGCGGGTCCCTGGTGACGACGCTCTCGAACGACCCGGGCGACTGGTGGTCCTCGACGGCCACGGACGTGCTCTACCTCGCCCGGAAGAAGGTGGTGACGACCTTCCCGGCGGTGTCGGGCGGCAACAACGGCTCCGGCTCGGCGACCTCGGCGACCGACTACCTGCGCAAGGACCGGTCGGTGGCGTTCCGCGAGGCGACCGACGGCGTCTTCTCGTACGCGGGGCTGACGAACGGGCTGCCGACGACCACGATCGCGGACTGCCAGACCAACAGCGCGACCTACGGCGCGTCGGACGACCCGAACGGCGTCTGGGGCGTGACCGAGAGCGGCTCGGGCCTGCACAAGGTCACCACCAACACCTACGACGCGCAGGGCCGCCTCGTGACATCGACGGCCCCCGACGGGCAGGTCCGCCGCTCGTACCGCTCGCGACTGGCCGATCGCCGCACGGTCGAGCTCGAGTACCCGGACTACGAGTCCACGCCGAAGTGGCACGGCCCGGTCTCCTACACCGTGACGAACCACGCGGGGGCTCCGGAGGTGGTCGCCACGGTGGCCCTCGCCTCGAACGAGTCGACCCTGGCGCAGGCGAGCCACGTGGACGAGGGCGACGCGGACCCGATCACCGCCATGGACCTCGGCACGATCGTGCGCATGCAGGTCTCGCTGTTCGACGACACCGGCTCGCGCCGGACGGAGTCCCGGGCGTACTTCTCCGTCCCCTCCTCGGGCGCCGGCACGGACGGCACGCACTACGACCCGACGCTGTTCGCCTACGACGGGGCGGGCCGGCTCTGGCGCGTGAAGGAGCCGAGCGGCACGATCCAGCGGACCGTGTTCGACCCGATCGGGCGGAAGTCCGCCGAGTGGCTCGGGACCAACGACAACGACACGAGCGGCGACAACCAGTTCCCCGGCGGCGAGACGACCGGGACGCTCAACATGGTGAAGGTCGGCGAGGTCGCCTACGACGGCGGCTATCCCTCGGCTGGCAGCCCCGGCGGAAACGGCTACCTCACGGGGAACACGGCGCACGTCGACGGCAGCGGGTCGGGCGCCGGGACCGTAACCTACACGCTCAACGTCTTCGGGCAGCCGGTGGTGATCTCCAACCCGCAGGGGCCCCACACGGTCATCAAGTACGACAACCTCGGCCGCGCCGTGGCGGCGGCCGAGTACAGCTCGACGTCGGGGCTCAGCCACACCTCGGACCCGACCTCGCTCGCGACGAACCGGATCTCGCTCATCGAGTCCGCCTTCGACGAGTGGGGCCGGGAGTGGAAGGCGGTGCGCCACAAGATCGACCCGTCCGACGGGTCCGACGACGACACGCTGGAGACCCGGCGGTGGTTCGACTCCGCGGGCCGGCTGGTGAAGGAGGACGGTCCGCAGCTCGTCAAGTACGCGTACGACCGCTTGGGGCGGACCACCCGGCGATATGTGCTCGCCTCCGACGACGACTCGTCCTACTCCGACGTCAAGACGGTGTCGGGCGACATCGTGCTCTCGGAGGAGCAGACGGTCTACGACGCGACCGAGGACACGGTGGTGCTGAACGCCCGGATCGACCGGTTCCACGGGGACGCGGGCGGCGGCCAGACGACGGGCGCGCTCGACACCAACGCCGACGGCGACGACCGCAAGTATACGGCCTCCGACATCAAGGGGCGGATCCAGATCACCGCCTCGTGGCACGACCGGTTCGGGCGGCAGACCGACTCGGTCGACTTCGGCACCAACGCCGGGGCGACGTTCGACCTGGCCAGCTACTCCACGCCTCCGGCGCGTTCCGCGACGGCGCTCCGGACCACCTGGGCCTACGGCACGGACGGCGGGATCGACACGACCACGGATCCCCGCGGCATCGCCTACAAGGAACTCCGCGACGCGGAGGGCCGCGTGGTGGCCGACATCCGGAACTACGTGGACGGGACGCCGAGCGGGTCACCGACGACGGCGACGTCCGTCGACGACAACTACACCCGGTACGCCTACGTGGACGGGCTCCGGACGAAGCAGTGGATCGACCTCGACGGGGACGGGACCGAGGACGCCGACGACCAGGTGACGGTCTTCAGCTACGGCACCGCCAAGGGGACCTCGGCGGGCGACTCGAAGATCGCGACGGGGAACCTCCTCCACACCGTCCAGCACGCCGACTCCTCGGGCGGGACGGACGTCGTCACCTTCGCGTACGACGCCCAGCGCAAGCCGATCTGGGTGAAGGACCAGGCGGGGAACGTCGTCGAGGTGTCGATGGACACGCGCGGGAGGCGGACGGACTTCGACGTGACGACGCTCGCGAGCGGGTTCGACGGCGCGGTCCGGCGGATCGCGCTGACCTACGACAGCCGGTCCCGCATCTCGAAGGTGACCCAGTACGACAGCCCGACCCACGGGAGCGGCACGGTCGTGAACGAGGTGGCGTACAGCTACGACGACTGGGGCAACCGGTCGAAGGTCTCCTTCGACCGCGACTCGGCGGTGGCGACGTCGGGCGGGAATGAGTACTCGGTCTCGCAGTCGTTCGCGAAGGCGACGGGAGGCCGGAACACGCTGCGGCGGACCTCGATGTCGATCCCGGGCACCGGCACCGGCTCGAGCGCGTCGGTGTCGTTCGCCTACTCCGGGACGGGGAGCCACGACGACAACGCGAGCCGCGTGAGCTCGATCGCGTTCGACGGTACGACGGTCGTTGAGTACGCCTACCTGGGCGTGGCTTCGCTCGTGGGGACGGACTACCCCGAGCCGGACGTGTTCAGCCACCGGTACTCGTCGACGGCGGGCGCCTACCCCGACCTGGACCGGTTCAACCGGGTGACGACGGACCGCTGGACGAAGGACCTGGCGACCGACCGGGACTTCTACCGGGTCGTCATGACCTACGACGAGAACGGCAACCCGACCCGGGCCGAGGACCAGATCCGGACCAACGGCGCGACCGGGCATTTCGACGTGAAGTACACGCTCGACGAGATGAACCGGCTGACGCGCGCGGAGCAGGGCGACTGGAACGGATCCGCCATCGCGAGCCTCCGGCGGGACGACGCCTGGCAGGACGCGACGCTCGGCGGGCTCGACCAGGCCGGCAACTGGGTCCGCCACAAGCTCGACAAGGACGGCAACGGGAACTACACCGGCGGGAACGACCTGGACGAGACGAGGACGCACAGCGACGCCAACGAGCTGCTGACCCGGAACACGAACTCGGGCGGGCCCGTGGAGTACACGCTCTCCTTCGACGCGGTCGGCAACATGACCGACGACGGGAAGAGCTACACGTACGAGTACGACGCGTTCGGCCGGCTCGTCCGGCTGCGGAACCGCTCGACCGCCGCGCTGGTCGCGGAGTACGCCTACTACGGCAACTGGAACCGGGCGAGCGAGAAGTACGACACCGACGGCGACGGGGACGTGGACGGGAGCGATCTCACGTACCACTTCGCCTACGACGACGCCTGGCGCCTGGTCGCCACGTTCCGGGGCTCGGACTCCCAGCCGAAGGAGCAGTTCCTGCCCCACCTGGCCGGCCTCGGCGGGATGGGGGGCTCGGTCGGCCTCGACGCGGTCGTCCTCCGGAACCGGGACGCCAACTCGGCCTGGACCTCCGCGTGCGACGGGACGCTCGAGCAGCGCCGGTACTACTGCCAGAGCTGGCGCGGCGACGTGGTCGCGCTGCTGACGGACACCGGGGCGCCGGTCGAGGACGTCCGGTACGGCCCTTACGGCGAGCCGTTCGGGATGTATGCTGGGGACGTGGACGACGACGGCGACGTGGACGCGAACGACCGGTCGCAGGTGCAGGCCTGGATCACCTCCTCGGCCTACGACGTCCGGGGCGACCTCGACCGCGACGGCGACGTGGACGTGGCGGACCGGAACGCGGTGAGCGCCAACAACGGCAAGAACATGGGCTGGGGGGTGCTCTCGTACGGCACGGTCGGCAACCGGCGGGGATTCGCGGGCTACGAGGCGGACCTCGTCGGGCCGCAGATCGCCCACGCGCGGCTCCGCGTCTACCTGCCCGAGCTGGGGCGATGGGCGTCGCGGGATCCCGTGGGCCTCGACGCGTTCGGATCGCTCTACAGCTACATCAGCGGGTACGGCCAGCGGTTCCTGGATCCGCTCGGGTTGGCGGCGACACCGCCGATGGGAGGAGGATCGACCCCTGTCACCGACCCTGGAGGGGTGGACCTGAGCTCACCCCCAGGCACGGGACAGTCGCTCGATTTCATCTTGTGCCCGGACTTCACGCGATTTGGCGACGACTTTGTGACTTCTGGCTTCGGCCACGGTCCGAGTGGTAGCCAACTGGCGCCCGGACAATGGTACGCCCCACCGGGGACAATGTGGGCTCCATCTATCGAGGAGAGATGGCAGTACACTCGGCCCTTCTCGCCCAGCCTGGGCTTCTTGTTGACGGGCGGCTCCACCAAGTCGGTCTTCGATTTGGCCCGTCCTAGATTTGCTCCACTCGCGGAGGAGTCAATCCTGACGTCAAGCTGCGGGCGGGCCACAACCGTCGGAACCGGGGGCGGCGCCCTCATAGCGACGGTTGCAGATCCCTACGCCTGGATCTTCGTCCTTTCGGTTCTGGATGCCATGACACTACTCGAGATCCGCGAGATGACGAAGGCCCGGGAGGAGTTGGCCAAGCCAACGCCCAGGGTAGAACCTCACCCGCGAACGGATCCGGGTGAGGGGGGTGGCGAGAGTGGTCCCGACGACCCGAAGCAACGGCCGGGCGATTCTTGCTGGGAGGAGTATCAAGAGTGTCTCAAGACTAGGTTGGTCGACGCCAGATCGTTCATGAACCCGTACTGGAATCGATGCTATAAGTGCCTGTTGGCTTGCAACGCCAAGGGCAAGTGGCCGAGGTACCTCCCTGGCACGCGAATGACATGTCGATACTGGCTCTATGAAGACAAGGACAAGTAGGAACGGAGCGAGATGGCAAAGACTCGAAGTATTTCTGTCAACCGTCGCTCTATCCGGGCAAGCGCGCGACGCGCGAAGAAGTCGCTCGGCGAGGATTTGGTTGAGCTAGACCGCCGAATCGTAGGCCTGACGCTCCCCCAGGCACTCGCGGCGCTCGACGCAATCGCCGAAAAGCATGTGACTAGCTGCGACGCTGCGATCGCGAAGGAGACGATATTACGGATAGTCGCTCGGCGAAAGGTAGCCGCAGTGGGGTTTATGGGTGGGTCACTGGCCGATTTGAATCGAACCCTGCGCGATTTGAGGCAAGTAGACGAACCGGTCTCGCTAGGCGAGATCGTGACTTGGGAATTGGTGGTTGCGAGGTTTCGGAGCAGGCTTGGCGATCCTATCGGAGCTCGTCGCAGCCTAAACCGCCTCCTGCGAGAGCTTCGCGCCGTCGTTGCACTCGCGAGGGGTGCTCGTCTCGACGGCGATTAGCGGTAGGGTGATCCGATCGTTAGCGGATCGCGCACGACTCGTTCCTATCGATTCGACTCGCGCGTCCACCGCCCTCCTCCATATACTCCCCAAGGGGTCCTCACGCACCGCCCTGTAGGTCGCCAACCAGACCTGCGTCAGCGTCGGCGGATCGTTCTGCAGCAGCCGCAGAGCGGTGTTTCGGCATCGCTCCTCGGACTGGAGCACGAAGAGCACGCGGAACGGAAACTCGGCGAACTCGGATGCCGGACGGTGATGCCGCCGGGCGAATCCCCCGCTCCTGTAGTAGTGGCCGTAGCAGAGGGCCTTCCTGGCGAGGATCTCCTGCGACTCGCTTGAGCGGTCGAGCTCCAGGAAGCAGGCGTGCTCGTACGTCTCTCCGTCTCGGTCGGTCTCGTGGATCCGTAGGAAGCCGTCTGGCTTCACGACCACCGAGCCTGACTCCCTGCGATCCACCAGGTGCCGGGGAATCTCGAACTGGCTGAGGAGCGGCCAGGTCGTGAACTCGGCGAGCCGCAGGGACGGATGGTCGCGGAGCGCCGCGGCGAACGCCGCCCGGACGTCCACGACGGCAAGCTCGTGTAGCAGCGTCAGGTCGCTCACCTGGGTGCGCTTCTTGAGCACCGTTGCTGGGATGTTGGAGTACGAGTCGAGACGTCCTGCCTCAGCGAGCAGGGTCACTCCTGCCGCGGTGAGCGTGTGCGTCGCGGGCTCCGTGGAACGCCGAGGTCGCTCCGCCATCCAACCGCCTGCCTTCAGCCGCTGCACTCGCTTCTTCGCGGCCTCGGGCTTGCCGTCGAAGTACATCGCTGCGATGTGGGCAAGTGTCATCACACGCGAGTCGAAGAGCCCGGTCATGATGTCCATGTCGCGGGGCTGAAGCTCAATTCCCTTGCCCTTCCGTTGCGTGTTCGTGTCTCCTTCCATGGAAGAGATTCTAACACGAGCTCTTGCGAATTCGCCTCCTCGTTGTCGTCGGCTCAGCCGATCCGGCGTCAGGCGCATCGAGCAGTCCGGCGATCCGCCTCGCCTGCTCCTCCAGCGACCTCTGCGCCTCGGCGGCGGGCACGGCGCAGCCGGACGCCTCCAGCTGTCGCGAGACGTAGGCGTCGACGCGCTCTGGCTTGATGTGGTGACGCCCGACCTCCGGGACGGCCATCGGGACCGGTGCGCGCATGCCGCGCAGGCGCACGACACAGTGCCGCTGCTCCTGGTCGAAGAGCGTCGCCATCACGCGGAACATCTGCTCGTCCAGGCTCTGGAACTGCACCGACGAGAGCTCCTTGCCGATGACGGGGATGAGGGTCGGGCTCGTGGTCTCGTTCTGCGTGCTCGCCTCCGACCAGGACGCGGTCGAGCCCTCCGAGCTGTTCTCGAACTGCGACGCCGAGTCCGTGTCGCCCGAGGGTCCAAGATCCGCGCTGAAGAACCGGGAGGCTCCCTGCCCCTCGCCCGTCGAGTGGCTCGAGTGCTCGGTGCCGCCCTTGCTGCGGGTCGTTCCTTGGGTGCGTGACGTTCGCAGCTCTTCCCGGTACGCCATGACCTTCGTGCCGTGAAGCTCATGCTTCACGCGGTCGGGGTCGAGGACGCCGGTGAAGAGCCATTGGGCCATCGGCTCCAGGTTCTCCCTCGTGGAGAGGCTGAAGACGATCTTCGACCGCGCGTTCTCCATGACGGAGTCGAAGACCCTCTTGCCCGTCTCGCCGGCGTTGCGCAGCTGCATCGGGAACTGGTGCGCGAGGGTGAGGTGGAGGCCGAAGCCTCGGGCCTCGTCGAGGTTCTCGGCGATCGTGGGGGTCAGGAACCGCTGGAACTCGTCGATGTACACATGGAAGGGACGGTTGCGGTCCGACTTCCCTCTTTCCTGCGCGGCGATCCAGAGGTCGCTGAGGAGCAGGGTGGCGAACAGGTCGGCGTTCTCCTTCGAGACGTTGCCGCCGCGGCGCGCCAGGCTCACGAGGATGGTCGAGCCGTTGTCGAGCGCCGCCCGCAGGTCAAGGGAGCCCTTGGTCTGGCCGAACATGAGCCGGAGCCGGGCGCTCGCGACGAAGCGGCGGAGCCGGTTGACCGAGCTGCCGATCTCCTCCTCGAACTCCCTGGGCTTCATCGAGTCGGCGAGCCTCCAGTCTCGCGTGGTCATGCCGTCCGCGATGTCGGCGGTCATCCGGCGACGGAGCTCCATCCGGTCGCCGACGAGGTGGAGGGCGTCGACGAGCGTGTAGCCCTTCTCGTAGAGGACGCGGAGGATGTTGCCCACCCAACGGGCGAGCCTCGGCGTCGCATCCGTGTTGGGCGCGCCCCAGACGTGGGCGATGGCGTCGACGATCGCGTCGACGACGACCGAGGGGTCGCAGCCTGGTCGCCTGCGCAGGAGGTTGTACGCGATCACCCAGTCGTTGCGGCGCAGGTCGATCGGGATGATCGGGCGATCGAGGTCGTGGAACGCGCACCATGCGACCAGGTCGTCGTAGAGGCTCCCGTGCGGATCGACGAGCAGCAGTCCGCACCGGGAGATGCGGCTCGCCAGGATGTCCTGGCGGATCAGGTGCTCGAGCAGCTTGCTCTTGCCGCTTCCGGTCGAGCCGACGATGTGGAGGTGGGTGGAGCGGGGGGAGCCATCCAACAGGAACGGTTCACGCTCCCGGCCAGCTGTACCGAGATGGAGGCGGCTGTTGCGCCTCGTGGGCAAGTCTAGGCGGCGTGCGGGTAGACTGGCTTCCATGAAGCGGGACGAGAACTCCGTCTTTGCGCGACCGCTCCCGGCGTCCGACACGCTTGAGAAGCTGGTCGCGGTCTGCGCCGAGGCGAACAACGGACGGGTGGCCCTCTCCCTCCACCTAAACCTGCCGCACCACCACTTCGAGTTCGGTGAGGCAGCTGCGATGCTCGGGCAGAACCAGGACTACAAGGCGCTCTCTGGGATGCTGCGGGAACGGGCATACCTCGAGATCGCTGGGGCGAGCTTTGGTGTCGCGGGACCGGGCCGTGAGGCGAGGGTCCGGTACCGGCGCGAGGACCTCGCCACGGCCGTGTTCGATCTGGGCGACCTTCAGGACGCGGAATCCTCGCGCCGAGCGGTCCAGGCGTTGGCGAACCACTTCACGCTGACCCTGGGACCGATCCTTGAGTTCGAGTCACTGCCTCCGATCGTCCGCGAGGGCCTGCACAACCACGAGATGGTGGTCGCGGCGCTGGGCGCCGAGGTCGGGAGGATCGGCCAGTTCGCATTGGAGCAGGCGAAGCGGAACTCGGAGCATGTCGCCGAGATGACGCAACAGCTCGAGCTTGGGTTCCAGAGGCGCCGGGACGAACTGGACGGCATCCACGCCACGCGGCTCCAATCACTCGTCGAGCGCGAGGAGTCGCTCAAGCGCCGTGAGACGGAGTTCGATCTCCGTGCCAACACGATAGTCCGCAGGGACGTCTCGAACCAGTTGAGGCGCGTCCTGGAGGGCCGGACGGACCTACGCCTGTCCGCGTCGGCCGCGAGGAAGCGGCGCATCATCCACGCTTTGTGCTGGCTCGGGATGTCGGTCGGCGGAGCCGGGTTCGGGGTCGGGCTGTACCGGCTATTCGCGGTGGAGGCGTTCGACTGGCGACTCTACTTCCCGATCACCCTCGGAGCGGCCGTGTTCGCCTCCACCCTGGTCTACTACATCCGATGGAGCGACCTGTGGTTCCGGGAGCACGCGGAGGCGGAGATTGCCGACCGCAAGCTGCTCACTGACACCCTGCGGGCCGCCTGGCTGGCGGAGCTTGTGTTCGAGAACAAGGGTGAGGCGAGGATCTCGGAGGCTTTGCTAGAGCGATTCGCGACCGACCTGTTTGTGGCGAAGAACCGCCGGCATGCCCGGCACCCGGCGGAGGCGTTGGAGGATCTCGTCCGCCGACTCACCAAGGTGCGGGTCGGAGAGTCTGGGGTCGAGATTGAGAAGAAGCCGCGCGCATGACGAGGGGAGCCGCACGGGGCCGCGTGCCCGCCACAGGCTGACCCCGGTCGGGGCGAGAGCCCGGTGGCGTCCCCCAGGGTCGTCACAGGGCGTCTGGCTGGGCGTGGCACGGCTCGGGCGCGCCGGCGCGGCTCTGGGGCCTTCCACTCCCGACGAAGCGTGCGCAGCCATCGAGACGGGCGGTCTCGTCGCCCTGCGAGGGCCTATGGACCATCCGGGCCTTGTTCTTCGCCGCATACTCGAGCGCCGAACCGGCGGTGATGACCGCGGCCGTCAGCGAGAGCGACACCAGCGCCTGCCAATGGAGCTGCAGCATCTCGCCCGAGATCCCGACCCGCATCACCGGGCTCATCGCGACCGCGACCCAGATGGCGAGGATGAAGAGGCCCGCGAGCCGGAGCAGCCACTTCGGGCAGCGCGACGAGCAGTGGTCCCGATGGGCGAGGACGTGGGTGAGCGTCGGCGCCCCGGCCCCGAGCCGCCGGTTCCGCTCGGCCAGCTCCCGGTGGAGGTCGTAGCTGAAGATCCGGATCGCCTGGTACTTGTAGTAGAAGAAGGCGACCGCGAAGACGCCGATGAAGAGGAGGCTCTGCGGGAACGCGAGGCGCACCATCGGCTCGCCGTCCGCCCGCACGAGCCCCGTCGCGGCGAGCAGCGCGGAGAAGATCGTCCCGCAGGTCAGCAGGATCTGGACCTTGATCCTCTGGTGGTGCTGGCGCCCCAGCCAGCAGAGGTCGATGTACTGCCGCCACTCCCCATCCTCGGGGCGTGGCTCGAGTCCGCAAGCGGCGCACGGGGTCCGGGTCATGCTGCCTCCCATCCGCTGACCGGGCGCGGAGCCGCGAGGCCTCTCCGGACTTGCGCGGATCCCGGATCCGTGACTCGCACACAGAATTGATGACAGGTCCTCGTGACGAGCGTCAGGAAACTCCGCGACCATCAATTCAAGTCAGCCAACAACTTTGGCTGGTGCGCTATCCACCAGTCCACTACAGCTGCTGCGCTCCACCTGTTGCGCCTAGCGGTCGAGCAGTCGGTTGGTGGCCATCGCTCCGTGGGGTGGTCCGACTTCACTCCCAGCTGCATCGTTCTCGCCCATACTGCGTTCGATCAGTGGCTCACCGAGAGCTGCTACATCTTCTTCCGGCACAAGTACACCGGAAAGAGCGACGACATTGCCGCGAGGTTCCAAGCGATCGAATGCGAGATCTCGGGGATTCAAGTCTGCGAGCGCGACGAACTGGTCTTGGTGAAGCACCTGAGGGACGAGTTGGTGCACTGGAAGCCGCGAGCCGCCTCGGATGCATGCGCGATTCCGGATTGGCTCCAGCCACTGCGAGGAAGGGGTGCGCTGCCGGACGAGTGCCTCGACGGCAAGAGGGGTGGGCTTGATTCGCTGCTAGGCTATGTGAGCCTTGCCCAGTGGACCTTGGGGGTTCTCGCGGATGCGGCCGATCACTTGGTGCACCGCGTGAAGGGCGCCGGGGAACATGTGGAGCATCTCCGCCCGACTGACGTGGGTTCGTTCGCCCGGTATCGCGCGATCGGCGTCCCCCCGCCGGCTTCCGGGGGGGAAAATCTCAGATCCAGCGGGCCCTACTGGAGCAGCCAGCGATTCGGGTGGATGATCTCCCCGAGTTGGGGTTTCTCCGGGTCGGGGCGATAGTGCCATTCCCGTCCACGTCGAGCATCGCCCTGTGCGGAGCTGAATCTCAGTCCAGCCGTTCAGCCCCTCGCATCGAGGAGGTCTTGGAGCTCCGACGAGTCGACTTTGAGGAGTGCCGATGCAGCATCGGAGGAGCCCGCGGTCGGCCGTGGAAGTCGACCTCCCTCGATCGCGCGAGGCTCGCCGGCTGCCAGCAGCGAGACGGCGCAGGGTTGCACTAGGGAGAAGCGCGACTGCCGGCAGCGCCGTGCACGTCACGAACCGGATCCGTCGATGGTGCCGTTCATTTCAGCGCGCGGAGTGTGGATCCGCGGAGGCGGTGCCGCGATACCGGGTGTCGATCAGGACGAAGCGTGTTCCGCGGATCGTCGAGACCGAGGAAGCCTCCACGTGGACACGAAGTGTGACGATGTCGCCTTCACGGATGGGAACCGGGACCTCGTAGACAGAAATGAAATTGTCGTAGGACGGCCTCAGGCGAGTCCCGACGTTTACGAGGCCGTTCGCTGTCGAGTTCAGCGCGACGCCCGTCAGTAGCAGATCCCTGCCGGAATAGTCGGCGCCGTCCTGGACAGCGCGTATGAGATCGGCGGCATTGATCTGAAGAGGCTTGGGAGATGCTCGTGGGGTTGGTTCAGCGGCTGTGGTAGTCCGAGCCTGTACGGCGAGGCTGTCGTCGCGTGTGGCATGCTCGAGGGGCGGTGGCACGCTTGAGCACGCCGACATTAGCAGGGTCATGGCTGACGCCAGCGGAATCCGCATGTCTATGTGCCCCAGGTGAGCGCAGCCCATGTTCTGCCCCGCATCGCCTCCACCACCGCGAACGGCGCGATGTGGTCAAGGTACCGCGCCGTCGTCGCGATCGACCGGTGCCCGAGCTGCTTGGAGATGATCCCGATGTCGACGCCGTCGGACCTGAGCTCCGCGGCATGGGTGTGGCGCAGCCCATGGGCGTGCACCCGCTTCTCGATCCCCGCCATCCGGCCGAGCCGCGGCAGGAGCACCCGCACGTAGGACGCCTCGAGCCGCCCGCCGTCCCGCTGACAGAGCAGGGGGTGCCGTCCGTCGAGTCCGAGCCTCGTCCGCTCGGCGAGCCAGGCCCGCACGTAGGCCAGGGCGCCGTCGTCGATGCCGACCGTCCGCGAGCGGTCGCCCTTGCCGTGGAGGACCTGGATGGCGCCGCGGTCGAGGTCCAGGTCCTTCGGCCACGGCGAAGGGCCTCGGAGATCCGCAGGCCGCTCCGGTACAGGATGGCGAGCAGCGGCGGTTGCAGCAGCCCTCGGCCCGCCGCGAGCAGGCCCCGATGAGAGCGCCCTCCTCGGCCTGCGTGAGCACCTCGGGCGGGGAACCGCAGCCGCAGCTCGACCGCCGGCGGGCCTGCCCGGGTTGCCCGCGCGTGCATGGATCGACATCGCTCGCCACGGCAGCCTCCAGTAAGTCCTTCCCGTCCAGCCAGCGACTGTGCTACCTCAGGTCCGCCGCATGCATCAAGTCCCGGGTTGCCACCTCCCTGCCGCGACTTGATGTCCGCCGCCCCCGAGCGATGTGTGTGTCCGGCCCGCGACGCCCCGGGGAGAGGGAGGCGGAATTGGCAGGGCGATCGATGACGGCGACGACGTCTCCGAAGGAACGGGTCGAACGTCGGCCGGCTCTGCGAGGACGCGGAAGGCGGCGTCAGGCGAAGGAGCCGTGACGGCGACGAGGCCCATGGGCGGCCCTGGCGGCCGCGGCCGAGGTGCTCGCGGCGGCGGCGGAGCCGATGACGGCGGCCGAGCTCGTGGCGGCGATGGCGGAGCGCGGGCTCTGGGCGAGCCCGAACGGCCGCACGCCCGCGGCCACCGTCTACGCGGCCATCGTCCGCGAGATCGCGTCGAAGGGACCTGCGTCGCGGTTCGCCAAGCGCTCCCGCGGGCGGTTCGCCCGCGGCGCCGCCGGGGGCTGATCGCCAGACTCGCGCCAAATCGGCGACGTCGGCCCGGGTTGGGTCCGGGGCCGGTGGGCGCCCCCGTCCAGGCATCAATCGCGACGGGACCGCACGGGCGGTCGTGGGCGGCGTGGCGCGGTCTTTCGCGCACCTCCAACCCTTCCCCTTCGAGGGGACCCCCCCGGGGGGAGTGGGGTATATGGCGGCTCGCGGCAGCGACTCGCGGGGCTGGAGCGCTGCGCTCGCGCCGGCTCCCCGAATCCTAACACTGTTGGTTGCTGGTGCGACACACCTATGCGCGGCGCTCCTGTCGCCGCCATGCGCCCGCTGCGCTTCGCGGTCGTTGCCGTGCGCCTCCGGACATGCTCGCCATGGTGTTAGGCGACTCGGCGTGGGCGTGGACAAACGCCCCGCCTCGCCTAGCATGGTGGCACGAACGCCTCGCGGAGCGGCACCGCTCGGGAGCCACCATGGAAAGTTCCGAGAACGACGAGAAGGACAACTGCCTCATGAGCGACCTCCTCAGGGACCCGAGGCATCTCCGGGCCGACCTCCGGATGCTGCGTCGAGCGATCCGGGAGCGATGGCCAGTCATCACGAGTCGGAAGACTCAGCTCATGGCCCGGCTCGCGGCCGTACTCGCGGCGTCGCGGGTCGAGGACTCACAGGTGATCCAGCGGGCGCAGCTCACAGCGGTGGAGTGTGCGATTGTCGCCGAGCGCCGGAACGTGGAGGAGCTGTTCCGAGCGCTGGAGTCCAGGGAGATCCCGGTCCGTGGCGGGAGCCGCCGTCGCCGACGGTCCGGCTGACCGGCTTCCGGCTCCATGAGCTGGCGGGGCGGTATGTCGCGGCGATATTCCAGCGTGGGGTTGCCAAAACAATTCCCACCCGGGTAGGACGGCGGTACCGTTGTTGCCGAGTCGTTGAGGTCCGCCACCCGGGAGACTCATCGCGCCATGGGAATGGAGCCAGTCCAACCAAGAGTCATCGAGGTCGGAGGCCATGCTGAATCGAGGCAGTGGGGCTGCCCGGCGGACGACTTTCCGTTCGAGAAGCCCAACGCTCCGGGGTCACGCCAATCGATCGTCGCCGCCGCGAATCCCCCGACTCGTGCGGGCTCAGTACCTAGGCGATGGACATCTGAGAGCTGGCGCGATCTCGCGCACGAGTTCGCCACGGTGGACCGGGGCAACTCCGGAATGGAAACGCCCGAGTTGATAGAGCGGACCTACCAGCTCAACTCGATGGCAACCTCGAGGCTTGTGGAGATGCACCGCGACATCTCAATTGTCGAACTGGCGGAACTTCTGGACCCCGCGGCCAGCGACCCGGCGTGGACAGGAGACGAATTCGTCGCCCCTGATCACAAGGTGTGGCAGCCCCTATGGGCACTGGTCTGCGAGAAGCTCGCGACGCTCTTCCCGTCGTCGTTCCGGCAGATCTTCCCTCGCGTCAAGTCGATCGTAGTTGAGGGACCCGGCCGCGTGCCGCGCGAGTTCTCGGTGTATGAGCACCGATCGACCGTCGTCGGGGCACTCCAGCGCGGCGCGGACGCCTGCCGGCTGATCGCATCCATGGCTTCCCGGTCGGCTCCGGACGATTCGGACGTCTACCTGCCGGCAGGCGCCTATCCCAAGGGCCTCGGTGACAGGCTGCGCAAGGCGACGTCACCCGATCGGAAGACGAAGAGGGTCGCCTCGAGGGTGGCCGATGGGGTGACGCTCTACCGCGACAGCGATGTCATGAGGTATTGGGGCCACGAGATTCGGGAGGCGAGAAAGGGCAGCGGCAAGGCGTGAATCTGCGTGCGGGAGCGTGAATCCGCGCGAGGCTGTCCGTGCGGGCGTGGCGTCGACACCCGGCGTCGTCCATCCTCGTCCGCATGGCAACTCCAAGACACGTGTCGCTCGCGGTGCTCGCGGACCAAACGGGCGTTCCGCTGCATTGGCTTCGGCGCGAAGCCGACGCTGGTCGACTGCCTTGCCTGATCATCGGTCGTCGGCGGCTTTTCAACGTCGAGGCGGTCCTCAAGTCGCTTGCGAGGAGGCAGGCGAAGGGGGGCGCCGACCATGCCAAGTGACGATCCGTCGCCCGAGGCAAGGCCCGGCTTGCGTCCGACCGTTCCCACCGCGGACGGGAACGCCCAGGTACCCAAGGTCGAGGTGCTGGCCCTGCTCCTCACCGTCATCCAAGTGGGGGGGCTGCTCGGCTGCTCGGTCCGCCACATCCAGAGGCTGAACGACGCGGGCCGGATGCCGCGACCGGTGCGGCTCGGGCATCTCGTCCGCTGGCGGCGAACCGAGATCGAGGCGTGGATCAAGGAGGGCTGCCCGAGCCGCGTCGGGGGTGGCGGGTGAGGGGCGGTCGACGGGTCAGCCAAGGGGCGATAGCGGAGTCCGAGCGAGACGACTGCATGAGGGCGATCGCGCGCATGCGGCGCGACCACGCGGCCTCCGTGGATCCACATGACTGCCCCAGTCGAAGCCTGGGGCGGCTGGCCGGCGTGGTGCGCGACAACCGCACAGCGACCCCCGCCACCATTCAGGCGATTCTGGTCGAGGACGGTGAGGACCGGAAGGCCGCGGCCCGGCTGGTCGGGGATCTGGTCGAGTTTGAGCAGGGCGGCCTCGGGGACGGACCGGCGGCTGTGGCCGCGGTCGAGCGGACGCGGCGAGCTGGGGGCATGCGCCGCCTCGAGGCGCGGTGGGACGGGCTCGCCCGGTCGTTTGACCTCCACGACCCGGCCGCTCGGGACGCCGCGAGGGAGATCCTTGACGAGGCGAACGTGGCGCTCGCGCCAGCCGGGTCCGTGCGGCTGTCAGACGTGGCGCCCGCGGTCCAACGATTCCTCTGGCCTGGCCGGATCCCGGTGGGTTCGATCACCGTGCTCGCCGGCGACGGCGGCGTCGGGAAGTCGCTGGTGTCGTTGGATCTCGCCGCAAGGGCGACCCGCGGCAGCCCATGGCCAGACGGGGCCGCGAACACCGGCGGACCGGCGGAGGTCCTCATGGTCGGCTGCGAGGACGGCATTGAGGAGACCGTCGTTCCCCGCCTTGAGGCAGCCGCCGCGGATCGCAGCAAGGTGCACATGCTCGAGCTCGACTCGCTCACGGACCTGGCCGCGCTGCGCTCGTTCCTGCGTCGACGCGTCAATGCGCGGCTCGTCGTGATCGACCCGATCTCCGCCTACATGGGCTCGCTCGACTCGTGGAAGGCCGCCGAGGTGCGGAGATGCCTGCGTCCGCTGGCGGAGCTCGCGGCCGCGCACCAAGTTGCCGTCATGCTGGTCGCCCACCTCAACAAGGGGACCGAGAAGACCAAGGCGGCCCACCGAGTCGACGGCAGCACCGCATTCGTGAACGCGGCGAGGTCGGTGCTGCTCGTCGAGCCGGACAAGGCGGACCGCTCGCGGAGGATCGTCGCCCCGATCAAGAACAACGCCGGCCCCGACACGACCGGGCTGGCGTACCGCATCGCCATCGACCGCATCCGCATCGAGGGCCAGGAGTGCGAGATCCCCCGTGTCGAATGGGAGCCGGATCCCGTCCGCCTCCACGCCGACGACCTGATCGGAGACGGGCGGGGTGGGAAACTTGAGGAGGCAAGCCTATGGCTGCGGCAGGAACTCCTCGACGGGCCGCGGTGCGCGAGCGAGTTGTACAAGTCGGCGAAGGAACAGGGCATCGCAAGGTCGACGCTGCGAAGGGCGGCGGAGGGATTGGGAGTGGTCACCAGCAAGGGCGGCATGAAGGATGGATGGCTGTGGTCGCTTCGTCCGGCGGGTGGCGACGCGGCCCGAAGGGGAGGCGAACCGTTCTCCATCGAAGATGTTTGATCACCTTCGGGAAGCGGAGAGGCACCGGAGCCCAGAAACACCGAGGGACTCTCGAAGGTGCGCACGCGTGCAAGGCTCTTGAGCACCTTCGGGGGACGATGGCGATCTTCGGACCGACGATGGGCACCTTCGCCCCGGGGCCATGGACCCGGCCAGTCATCGAAGGTGCGCATCGAAGGCGAGCATCCCCGCGGCGGGATGGGCGCCTTCGCATCTCGCCCAGGGAAACGCCCCCTTTCCCGCCCCGCCGCGGGCGAAGGCGCCCAAGGTCCGGGATGTCAGGGCCGAATCGCAGCGTCGCCTCGGGGAGCTTGATGTTCCGGCCGACTTGGCGCCTTGTGTGTCCGTCCCCCCCGTTGGAGGCATGCCCATGGGATTCGTGTTCAGGAAGCAGTGGTCGGCGCCGCTCCCGGCCGGCGCCCAGGTCGTCGAGTCCGGTGGCGCCCGGGTCGCCCGCTGGCGCGAGCGAGGGGGCAAGGCCCGCTCGGCCGAGGTGTTCGTCGGCAGCCGGGGGATCGAGAAGATCCGCGGCGAGACGAGGACCTACTACCTCCGCTACCGCGACGCCGACGGGAGGATGGTCGAGGTGGCGACCGGCTGCCGGGAGGAGGCCGCGGCGACGGCGATGCTCCGGCGCTTCGAGCTGCGCGTCGAGCGGGTGCGGGCCGGCATCCTCTCGCACGACGAGGAGGCCGTCGTGGCCCATGCCGCCGGCCCCCTCGAGTCGCACCTCGGGCCCTGGATCCGGCACCTCGAGCTCAAGCAGGCGTCGCCCGAGTGGACCCGCAATGCGGCCTCCCGGATCCGCCGCGTGGCCGCCGACTGCGGGATGAGGCTCCTCCGCGACGTCGTCGCCGAGCCGATCGAGCGGTGGCTGGCCGAGGCGGCCGCCCGGGGGCTCTCGCCGGGGACGAGGAACGGGTACCGGACGACGCTCGTGGCGTTCCTGAACTGGTGCGTGCGGTCGGGCAGGCTGCCCTCCAACCCCCTCCGGCATGTCGCCGTGGCGAATGACCGGATCGACCGTCGCCGCGAGCGGCGGGCCCTCACCGAGGAGGAGCTCGGCCGCCTCCTCGACGCGGCGAGGCGCCGCCCGCTCGCTGACGCCCTCACCGTTCGGACCGGCGCTCGCCGCGGGCAGCGGGCGGCCAAGGTCGCGGATGCCGTCCAGGCACGGCTCGAGCGGCTCGGTCGCGAGCGGGCCTTGCTCTACAAGACGCTGGTGCTGACGGGGCTCCGGAAGTCGGAGCTTGCGTCGCTGACGGTGGGGCAGGCCGCACTGGACGGGCCATCCCCGCACCTTGCCCTGCGGGCCAAGGACGAGAAGTCCCGGCGCGGCGCGCAGCTGCCGCTGCGGGAGGATCTCGCCTCCGAGCTTCGTGAGTGGCTGGCCGAGCGCCTCGGGGAAGCGAAGGCGGCGGCGGCCCGGGCAGGGGTTGCGGAGCCGTCGCGGCTTCCGGCGTCCGAGGGGCTCTTCGTGGTGCCTCGGGGCCTGATCCGGATCTTCGACCGGGACCTCGTGTTCGCGGGGATCGCCCGGCTGGAGACGCGAGGCGGAAGGCAGGTGGTGGTGAAGGCCGACGAGTACGGCCGGACCATCGACGTCCACGCCCTCCGACACACCTTCTGCTCGCAGCTGGCGAAGGCGGGGGTGCCGCTGCGGACAGCCCAGGCGGCGATGCGGCACAGCGACCCGAGTCTGACGGCGAACGTGTACACCGACCCGCGGATGCTGGACGTGGCTGGGGCGCTCGGTGCCTTGCCAGCGCTGCCGCTGGACAAGCGGTGACCTGCCGGGGCGGGAGGAGCGCATGCCCGCGCCGGGCGCCGAAGCCCGGGTGGGGCGCAAGCGGCAATCGGGTCGCCAGGCTACTGGCGCTTGAGCCGACCGAGGGACTTCGCGAGATAGGGGCGCAAGGCGCTGCCCGAATGCAGCGGCGTCGGCACGTGGACGAGGAGGTAGTTGAGGAGCTCCAGGAGCACTCCGGAGGGGTCGGGGATCCCGATCCAGCCGGCGACGGGCTCGCCCCGCAGCACTAACTGGCCCAGGGAGTTGACGAGGGATCCGCGGCCGAGCACGAACAGGGCGTCCGGTCTCAGCTCGGGGGCGATGCCGTCGCACTTCCTCGCGAGGCGCTCGTGCAAGGCATCGAACGAGAGCCGCGACTCGTAGGCGAAGCCGACGTACGGGATCCGATCGATGAACCTGCTCCCGGCTATTTCCGACGCCACGGCGGCATCGTTCGCGCCCAATCGACGCTGGAGCGCCTTCACCGACCGTGCGTTGGCCAGGAGCCGGTCGAGCTCCGGGTCGGTGAGTACCGACTTCACCTGGATGGCGTACTTGACGCCCTCGGCCAGCAAAAGCTCGGCGTGGACGTCGGGCTGGCTCTCGTTGCAGAACACGAGGTCGACCTCGTCGGAGGCTCCTCCCTCGGAGTCGATGATCTGGCGGCGGTAGGTGGGTGTCGCCGCGTGGAGGTACTTGGCCAGCAGGTCGCCGGCGATCTCCTCCGCCGCGGCGCCCTTGGACGCCGGGTCGGTGTTCACAGCCCGCATGCGGGCGAACCGGGAGGCAAGGTCGGCCTGGACCGAGCCGAGGTACTCGTCGATCTTGGTCACCTGGGGCTCCTTCGTGCAAGCGGAGGCCGCGGTGCGACGTGTCTTCTGGCACCGGCGCTTGCACCTGCGCTGGCACTGGCTGGTGGCCGGGCGAGGCATTTGCAGTCACCTCGTGGCCGTTCAACGCCTCACTCGACGTATGGCGGCGCCTCGCCGGGCCGCGTCGCAAGTGCCGCCGTTGTCAAAAGAAAGCCGCCGGTGACGCTTCTTGTCACCGGCGGTCGTTAGAGCGGGTGAAGGGACTTGAACCCTCGACATCTACCTTGGCAAGGTAGCACTCTACCACTGAGTTACACCCGCGATGTCGATCCGTCCGCCCGAGGGTTGAACGGAGTCTGCCCAAGTCTCGCTCCACGAGGGAACTCGCGGTGTCCGACTTGGGATCGGCCAGTATACCCCGGTCGTGGAGGGCGGCAAGTGGGGTTGCGTCGGAGCCGGATTGCGACCGGTCGGACTGGCTGGCCTGCGCCTGTCCCGCGGCTTTCCCCTGTACCTGACCCGCCGAGAACCCGTAGGCTGCGGCCCTCTCAACGGGTTCGAGGACCTGCTGGACCTGCTGGGACAGGCAAGGGCCGGAAGGGACAGGCAGAAGGCCTCTGACGAGACCCCGGCTCCCCGCCCCTCCGTCACCAACTACCCCAACGCCTCGTTCGGGGCCCGAACCAAGGACCCGCCTGGATCATCACTGAGTTGGCCCGCCTTGGGACAGGCACTGAGGCGGGCATCGAGTCGAATCGGGCCGAAGCTGAGCCGCACTCGAGCGTCGGACCTTGCACCCTGAACCGACCCGCCCCTCTGCATGTCCTCGACCCCACCCTCCACCGGCACCCACCACGGCCGCCCGCATCACCTGCCATGGTGGATGTGGCTGGTTCCCATGCTCTGGGCAGGGGCCTTTCTCACCGGTTCGGCGGCCCTCAAGCAACTCTCGCCAGGAATGGTCAGCTTCCTCCGCTTCGCCGTGACCGTGGCGGGCGGCTCGGTGGTACTCGGTCGCCCCGGCCTGGCCGTCCTTCGTGCCTGTCCCAAACCGCGGGCCTGGGCCGCGCTCCTGACCCTCGCCATCTTCGGCGGCCTCCTCTACCACGTCGTCTTCTACGCCGGGCTCGCCGCGACCCAGCCCCCGGTCGCCTCTGTGGTGATCGCCACCAACCCGATCCTCACGACGCTCGGGGCAGCGATCTTTCTCCGGACACGCCGACCGACCCTCGGCCTCTTTGTCGGGCTCGCCTTCGCCTTCAGTGGCGTCGTCCTCCTCGCCGCGGACAAGCCGATGGCAGGAGACGCCGAGGCGGGATTCTTGGCCCGCATCGTCGCCGGATGGGGCCGCGGCGAGACGCTCTGCCTCGTCGCGAGCGCCTCCTGGGCCATCTTTGCGGTCCTTCTTCAGCACTTCCGGACCACCGCCCTCGCCGGCCTGCCGAGTGCCGGCGTGACCTACATCGTGTATGTCCTGACCACGATCCTCCTCCTCCCGTGCCTCTTTTTCCCGGGGGCGGCGAGTTCGCTGGCGGCTATGACGCTGCCTGGCTGGGGCTGCATGCTCTACCTCGGCGTCGGCTCGACGGTGATCGCCTACACGCTGTACAACGCAGCCCTGGATCGCGTGGGATCCGCCCGCGTCTCGCAAATCACCTACGCCGTACCAGCCCTCACCACGCTGCTCTCGCTCTGGCTGGTGCCGGACTTCCATCCCGGGTGGCGGACGTGGTGCGGTCTCGGCCTGGTGACGATCGGGCTCGTCGTCTCGGAAGGCCGACTGCTGGCCAAGGCACGCGAACGGTTCCGCTTCGGGGATTGAGGGGGCCTCGCGATGCCTGTCGCGATGCCTGTCGCGATGCCTGTCCTCGGGGCCTCCGCGATCCCTGTCCTCGGCGCCTCCTGCCGCGATCGTCTGGTCACCAGTGCCGGATGACGCAGACGGCGACGATGATGGCCGCACCGACCTCCGCGTAGGTCGTGAGGTGCTTCAGGTCGATCGGGAAGAGCGGCTGGAACAGGACGGCCAAGGCTGCGAAGAGCCCGCACCAGAGGGCGAGGTTCGCCTTGCCGGCCACGATCGAGCCGATGGCTACGGCGATGGTGATCGCCCACCGTGCCCCGAACTGGTAGGAGCTGGGCACGAGACCGAAGGGCAGGACGGCGAGAAGGGTCGCACCGACGCCGAGGACGACGAGGGACCAGCGGGGCATGGGGCGGACGATATCGCGCCTCCGGGCAACGAAAAAGGCCGCGCGCCCTGCGGGGCGCGCGGCCTGTCGAGTCGAGCGACGGAAGGTCAGGCGGGGGCCGCGGCGATCACTTGTCCTCGGGCCGGATGCCCATGCCCGAGCGGTCCGGGTACTTCGGCTTCGGAGTCGGCACGAAGGGGCGATCCTTGATGGCCTGCTGCATCAATTCGATGGCCTTGTCGAGCTGGGGGTCGCCGCCATCCTTCATCAGGCCTGGATCGTCGAGCACCTCGACGTCGGGCTCGACGCCGTTGCCTTCGATGCCCCAGGTGCCGTCGGTTTCGTAGAAGCCGAAGGTGGGGACCGTCACCCGGCCGCCGTCGACGAGGCCCGGTCCACCGCTGATGCCGACCAGGCCGCCCCAGGTGCGGGTGCCGACCAGCGGCCCGAGCTTGTGGTGCTTGAAGAGCCACGGGAACATGTCGCCGCCGGAGCCGGCCAGGCCGTTGATCAGCATGACCTTCGGGCCCTGGTGCGAGTCGGGCGGCCAGACCCAGTCGTTGGTGTCGCGACGGGCCCAGTAGTTGCTGACCGGCCGGTTGAGCATCTCGATGAAGCGGCTGGGGATCTGGCCGCCGCCATTCCAGCGTTCGTCGATGATGAGGGCGGCCTTGTCGCGCTGGCCTTGGAACTGCCGGACCAGATCGGTCTGGCCGTCGACGCCGGTGTTGGGCACGTAGATGTAGCCCACCTTGCCGTCGGTCTGCTTGGCGACGTAGGCCCGCTTCTGCTCGATCCAGTCGCGGTAGCGGAGATTGGCCTCGCTGCCGGAGAGGGTGACGACGACGTCCTTGGCCTTGTCGTTCATCACCGGCTCCTTGCTCACCGTGAGGGTCACGGTCTTGCCGGCC
Organism: Phycisphaerales bacterium; assembly: GCA_044224425.1. GTDB lineage: Bacteria > Planctomycetota > Phycisphaerae > Phycisphaerales > SM1A02 > JAEUIT01. The sequence goes on along the minus strand of JBGAKK010000001.1, from coordinate 13,691 downwards.
ATGGCCTGGAACGCGGCCCATGGATCGACCTTGGTGTCGAGCGGGATGCCGTTGACGGCGAGCAGGTAGTCGCCCTCGCTCACGCCGAGCCCTTGGTCCGAGAGCGGGCCGCGGGCGTCAAGATCCCACGCCCCGCCGCGGTAGATCTTCGAGATCTTGTAGGCGGCACCCTTGTCGCCCGAGTCGAGGACGAAGTCGACGCCCATCATGCCGACGCTCCGGCTCGGCGAGCCTTCCACGTCGCCGCCTTGGTAGTAGGCGTGGCCGACGTTGAGCTCGGAGATCATCTCGCTGATCAGGAAGGAGAGGTCCTCGCGGCAGTTGGCCTGGTCGACCAACGGGGCATAGTGGTCGTACACGGCCTTCCAATTCACGCCGTGCATGTTGGGGTCGTAGAAATAGTCGCGCTCCATCCGCCAGGCGTCGCGGAACATCTGCTTCCACTCGGCCTTGGGGTCGATCTCGACCAGCATCGGGCTGGTGACCACCGGCTTGGGCGTCGCCCCCGGGCTCGCGTCGGCGATGGACGATCCGCCGCGGCCACCGAGGAGGAGCTTCTTGCCGTCGGCGGAGACCTCGAAGCCGCCGCCGGCGGTGATCTTCTTCTCCTCGCGCTTCTTGTCGGAGAGGTCGACCGCGTAGATCGTCCCGCTCCGACTGTAGATCACGTTGTTCTTGTCGTTGAAGCCGATGCTGCCGTAGCCGCCGTTGCCGACCGGAACCTGGAAGGCGCGGGCCTCGAAGCCATCGAAGTCGATCTTTACTTCCTTCGGCTTGTCCTTGGCGCCGTCCTTCTTGTCCCCGTCGCCGCCGCCGCCGGCTTCGCGGGTGCCTTCGATCTTGGCCATCTCGCCGGCGGGGCCGGTGCCGTCGCCCTTCATCGTGTCGCCGTCGATGACGAGCTTGAGCGTGGCGTGGGCCCCCTCGGGCATCATGAGCGTGAGTTCAAGCGTCTTCGTCTCGGGATTCCAGGTGCCCTCGACGTTGCCGTTGATGGCAGGCGATGCGAGCCGACCGGTGACCTTGTTGCCCTCTTCGAGGGTGAGGGTCAGGGTGAAGTCCATGGGGCCGGCGCCGGGGATCTCGGTGTGGCACTTCCACGTGCCGGCGGGACCGCCGTTGGGCTTGGCATCGGGCTTTGGATCATCGGCGGTCCTGGCGTCGCTCGGTTCCGCCACGAGCGCCGGTGCGTTCGCGTTCGTCTCGCCAGTGGGACGGCGGCGACCCGGGCCGCGACGCGGCGGACCGTCGCCGTTCGGGGCGCCGCCTCCGCCGCCGGCGCCGTCGCCGGGCTTGGAGTCGTCCTTCTTCTCGTCCTTCTTGTCGTCCTTCTTGCCGTCCTCCTCGTCGCTGGTTGGAAGCCAGGCGACCTTCATGTCGGCGCGGAGGGGGATCGCCACCAGCACTCCGGCCTCGTCGTAGATCCACGAGGTGTCGAGGTTCGAGTACTTGGGGTTGAAGGAGCGGTTGGAGCTGAACACGAGCCAGTCGCCCTTGCGGTCGAAGGTCGGCGTGTTGTCGTCGAACATGCCGCTCGTGACCTGATGCCGCTCGCCGTTCGTGGTGTCGTAGATGAAGATCGCCGACACGCGGTTGTCGTCCGGGCCACGGGCATAGGTGATCCAGCGGCTGTCGACCGACCAAGAGACCGGACCCATGGTGATCTCCCACGGGTTCTTGTCGATGAGCTTGCTCGTGCCGGATTCGACGTCGACCAGGAAGATGGAGCCGGTCTTGTCGCCGATCACCATCTTCTTCGAGTCGGGCGACCAGGTGATGCCGGTGCGGAAGCAGGTGCCGTCGCCGGTCACCTTCCGCGGCTCGCCCTTGCCGTCGGCCTGCAGCAGGTAGAGCTCGTACTCGCCGGTGGCGTCGGAGAAGTAGGCGATGTGCTTGCCATCGGGCGACCAGGCCGGGTCGCGCTCCGCGGCGTCGGCGCTCCGGGTGAGGGCCCGCGGGGTGCCGTTCTCGGCAGGGACGCTCCATAGGTCGCCGCGGGCCTCGAGGGCCACGCGCTTGCCGCTCGGCGAGATCGAGGCGCCGGAGATGAACTCCGAGGCGTCGATCGTCTGCGTCATGAGCTTCGGCCGGTCGCCCGGCACGGTGATGGCCAGTTCTTTCGTCGAGCGGTCGCCAAGGTCGAGCAGCCAGAGCTTCGAGCCGAGCTGGAAGACGATCTCGCCCGCGCCTTCGGTGTCAGGGCCGATGGCAGGCCACTTGATGTCGAAGTCCTTGAAGCGGGTGACCTGCTCGCGCTTCCCGGTCTTCGTGTCGTACACCCAGATGTTGAGGCGATGGCTCTCGCCCTCGTCCGACAGGTAATACACCTTGTCGCCGTGCCACATCGGGATCGAGTCGGTGCCTTCCCATTCGGTGATCCGCTTCGACTCGCCGGTCTTCACGTTGACCAGCCAGATGTCGGTCTGCATGCCGCCGCGGTAGCGCTTCCAGGTGCGGTTGTCGATCGAGTGGGGGGTGTAGGCGAGCCAGGTGCCGTCCTTCGAGAGCGTGCCGTTCGCGCCGTACGGGACAGGCAGCTTCACCGGCAGGCCGCCTCCGACCGGGACGCTCCACAACGACGCGGAACGACCAAGGCCCCCCATCTCGCCGGTGGAGAAGACGAGCCGGCCGTCCGAGGTCCAGTCGGTCAGGATCTCGGTGGCCGGATGGTGGGTGACGCGCTCGGCGCTGCCGCCGTCGACGGAGATCGTGTAGAGGTCGCGACCACCGCCGTAGTTGCCGATGAAGGCGACCTGCTTGCCGTCGGGGGAGAAGTGGGGGAGTCCCTCGGCTCCGGGCGGACTGGCCAGGGGGCGAGCTTGGCCGCCGGTCTTGGGGGCGATCCAGAGGTCGTTCGCGTAGACGAAGACCACGGAGTCCTTCGAGATGTCCGGATAACGGAAGAGTGACCCGGGGGTCTTCGCGTCGGGGACGCTGGCGCCCTCGGCCGTGGGGGCCGAGATCGCAGCGAGCGACGCGAAGGTCAACGCGGTCATGCCCCCGAGAAGGGTGAGCCGCACGGCAGGGGAAACGTGTCGTTGCATGCAGGGATCCCAAGAGGCCGGCCAGGCCGGTGGACGGACGAGGTCTTCCCGCGACGACGGGCGGCAGAGGATGCCCGAGACGGATCCGCCCCGTCGCACCTCTATCGCAGCGTCGGTCCCAATCGGGTGCCTGTCCCGGTGTCCGGGTCAGCAGGCTCGGGAGGGGAAGGTCGAGTCGCGGTTGTACCGGATTCGGCCCGGTCGGGTTGAGAGGGTTCGATTGGTGGTGGGGCGGTGCTGCTCGCGCGGCTGTCCCTGGGGCTCTTGGCGCTCTTCCTAGTGCTCTTCCCGGGACAGGCACGGATGAGTCCGGAGCGAGGACAGCCAACCCTCGATCGCCAACCCTCGATCACGGATGCCGGTGCGGGGCACCGGAGCCCCCCTCAGGGGAGGGGACTCGTCGGACCCCACGGGAACGGGGCTCAGGTTCCTTGGCGATCCTTGGGGCGCTCCCGGGGTACTCCCTGGGGCGATCCTTGGGACAGGCACGAGGCTGTGCTCCTTGGGACTGGTCCTCGGGACAGGCCCTCGGGACAGGCAGGTAGCCCCTAGGACAGGCACCGGGGTCCCCGCGGGCTACTCGCAGGACAGGCGTCCGGACTCGGGCTTGGATTGGGGGCTTGGGTTGGGGGCTTGGGTTGGGGACAGGCATCGCCCTCCGGAGTCCGATTCCAACCTCGCCGCCAGGGCCGCACCTCGAGCCACTCTCGCTCGGGTCGTCGCCGGTGGGCGTCGAGCCTGCACCGAGCCGCCTCAAACTGCCAGCGATCCTGGGTTTCGCTTCGGACCTTCGGTCCCGGTGGGTGGGCCCGGATCCGTAGCTCCCCCATCCGCTTCGGCCACCAGCTCTCGGAGGCGAATCAAGCCGCGGCGGGTGTGGGTCTTCACGGTTCCGAGGGGCAGACCGGTCGTCTGAGCAATCTCCTCGTGGGTGAGGCCACGGCGGACTGCCATGGTCAGCACCTCGCGCTGCTCCGGGCGCAGTTGCTGGAAGAGCGCCACCACCCGCTCCGATTCCTCGGCCGAAGCGACGGGGTCCTGGGGGATGGAGGCGGTCCGGAGGGCGCCGGTGGCATCGGTCGCGATTTCGGCGCCGCTTCCGAAGCCGGTCGATAAAGCGGCGGCGGGCGATGGTGGCAACGAAGGTGGTGGCGGTCCCCTTCAGCTCGTCGAAGCGGTGGGCGACCCGCCAGAGCTCGATGAGCACTTCCTGCGTGGCGTCGTCAAGGTCCGCCCCATGGCATCCCAATTCGCGGGCCAGTGACCGGATGAGGGGCGAGAATCGCGCCCAGCACTCATTCATCGCTGCGGGATCACCGCGTCCAACGGCTTCAAGGATGGATGCATCGCTCGCCAGTCGTTCCTCCGGCTGCCACCCCTGCCGACGGGGTCTTCACCGTCGTTGCGGCGGGGCACTCCGCTGCCGTCGGGTGAAGCGTGACCCTGTCCGTGGTGGCCTCTTCGAGGCTCGTGATAGCCGCCTTCGCACGGCCAGATCCTACGGGCGAGCGGCCCGGCGGTCGCTGCGGCTGCGGATCGGTTAGGGAAATCCCGCCCCTTGGCGAGCGGTCATGGAACCCGAGGCCAATTCCGCCGACATCGTTCCATGAGCCGGGCCGCGCGCCGCCCGGATTGGGGGGTTCGAGGTTCACGCGTGTCGATCTCTGTCCGACGCATCTCCTCGCTCCGAATTCTCGGCGAGATCATGGCCATCGTGGGGGTCGCGGAAGCCTCCGTGATGCTGGTCCTCCCGGCGATCGTGCCGGACGGAGCGGTCGCACTCGGAGCAACGCTCGATGTGGCTGCCCTTTCCCTGATCACGGCCCCGTTCCTCGCTTGGCGGGCCCGGGCTTGGATGAGTCGCGGGTGGGCGGCGCCAACCGGAGGGGCCGCGGGACGCCCTGTGCACGCGACCGCGGCGGCGAGCGGGACAGGCACGGCGGCAAACCGGCCGGACCAACGGCGCACCCGACCCCGAGCCGCCCTGCTGGCCTTGGCGGTTCTCTCGGTGGGAGTCGCCGCGACTCTCTCTGCAAGCGCGACGATTGCGCGTGGGATCGAGGCCGAGGCGAGGAGCCGTTTCGACCGGCTGGCTGATTCCGCGGAGTCCGACATTCGGCAGCGGCTGGACCTACTGACCGACCGGCTGCGAGGCATCCGCGGCCTATATGCCGCGAGCAAGTCCGTGGAGCGTGCCGAGTTCCGCGCCTACGCCGCGTCCCGAGCCGACGCGGCCGACCTCCCCGGGGTCCGGTACCAGGGTTTTGTCGCGTGCCTGTCCCAAGGGGACCCCACGTGCCTGTCCCAAGGGGACCCCCCCGCAGAGAGCCTCGAAAACCTGATCACCGCCCAACGCCAAGACGGCGCCCCCGACTTCGACGTCCACGACGTCGGCGACGAGCCCCTCCTCGCCATCCTCACCTTCGTCGAGCCTGCCGAGCCGAACCACGAGGAGATCGGGCTCGACCTCGGGGCCATCCCCGAGTGCCGCATCGCGACCGAGCAGTCGATGCGAACCGGCCAGCCAGCCTTCTCGGGCCGGCTGCTTCGGCGCCGCGGCGGTGTCGATCGCCCCGAACTTCTCTCCTTCATGCCGATCTACCGGAACGGGGCGCCCGTCGCGACCGAGGCGGACCGTGCCTCGAGCCTGCTGGGCTGGGGCGTTCTTGCGGTCGACGCCGCCGAAGCCTTGGCCCCCGATCCTTCGAGAGCCGGCGGCGAGCTCGATGTCGCGGTCTTTGATGGCGAGGCTCGGCCGGACCGGTTGCTCTGCGGCGCCGACAGGCTGTCCACCGCGCCGCAGGTTGCTCCCGAGGGTCGGCAGGATCGCGACAACGCGTTCGCCGACATGCGTGTCCTTGACCTGGGCGGGCGAGCCTGGGTCGTCCAGATGTCGGCAACACCCGCCTTCCTTCGAGCCATCGATCGCAGCGAGCCCTATGCCGCTGCAGGGCTCGGGGTAGCGATCAGCATCCTGCTCGCTGCGATGGTCGGCTCGCTCGGCAGCTCGCGGGCCCACGCCGAGCGGCTGGCGGAAGCGATGACCGCCGACCTCGCCGCGGCCAAGGACCGGGCCGAGGGTGCCGTGCACGACGTGGCCGCCCTCCGGCACGCCCTCGACCAGCATGCGATCGTGGCCATCACCGACCCGGCTGGCTTGATCCTCGAAGCCAACGATGCCTTCTGCCGCATCAGCCGTTACGGCCGCGAGGAACTAATCGGTGCCCCGCACAACATCGTGAATTCGGGGCACCACCCGAAGGCATACTGGGTCGAGATGTGGAAGACGATCGCCCGCGGCGACGTATGGCACGGCGAGATCTGCAACCGGGCCAAGGACGGCCGGCTGTACTGGGTGGCGACGACGATCGTGCCATTTCGGAACGCGGCGGGGGCGATCGAGAAGCACGTCGCCATCCGCCATGACATCACCTCCCGCAAGCTTTCGGAGGAACGGCTGGCGGAAAGCGAGCATCGCTTCCGGAGCTTGGCCGACGCCTCGCCTGCCCTGGTTTGGGTCAGCGGCGTGCACGGCGAGTTCACGTACGTCAACCGCGGCTGGGTCGAGTTCACCGGGCGCGGGGCGGACGACGAACTCGGCGACGGCTGGCTCGAGCCCGTCCACCCCGACGACCACGCCGAGGTGTTGGGAGCCTATCGCTCGGCTGTCGCTCGCCGGGCTGCGTTCTCGGTCGAGTTCCGCCTTCGCCGGCGCGACGGCGAACATCGCTGGGTGCTGCAGCAGGGCGCCCCCAACACCGCTGCCGATGGCACCTACCACGGCTTCGTGGGCATGGCGGTGGACGTGACCGAGGCACGTCGCCTGCGGGAGGCGGCCGAGGCGGCGAACCAGGCCAAGAGTGCCTTCCTTGCCAACATGAGTCACGAGATGCGGACGCCGCTGACGGCCATCCTTGGCTACGCCGATCTCCTCAAGGACGACGCCTCGCTCCTCGACTCGCCGGAGCGGAGGGCGGCGACGGTGGAGACGATTCATGCGGCCGGCCAGCATCTCCTGACCTTGATCAACGACATCCTCGACCTCTCCAAGATCGAAGCCGGCAAGATGAGCGTCGAGCGGCGCCCCACCGACCTCTCGGATCTGCTGCAGACGGTGGTCCGGCTCTCGACGCCCCGCGCCGCGGAGAAGCAGGTCGCGCTGCGCCTCTGCCTCGCGACCAGCGTGCCGCAGCACATCCAGACCGACCCCACTCGCCTCCGGCAGATCCTCTTCAACATCGTGGGCAACGCCTGCAAGTTCACGTCCCGAGGCTCGGTCGCGGTGACCGTCCGCTGCGGGCGACAGGAGTCCGCCGATGCCGTACCTTCGCTCGTCGTCGATGTCGAGGACACCGGCCCGGGCATGACCGCGGAGCAGGCCGGCCGACTCTTTGCCGCCTTCGTGCAGGCCGACAGCAGCATGTCGCGGCGCTACGGCGGAACCGGCCTCGGCCTCGTCATCTCGCGACGGCTGGCCCAACTCATGGGCGGCGACGTGCGGCTCCTCTGGACCGAGCCCGGGCGAGGTTCCGCGTTCCGCATCGAACTGCCGGTCGAGCCGATGGCGGGGACGGCGTGGCTGGATCGCTTGGAGGAAGCCAAGGCGGAGCAGGGGGCGATAGGGGGGGCCACCACGGTGCGCCTCGCCGGGCGCATCCTGCTCGCCGAGGACGGCCCCGACAACCGCCAACTGGTGACGCACCACCTGCGGAAGGCCGGATGCGAGGTCGACGTGGTCGAGGACGGCCGCCAAGCCCTCGAGCGGCTGGCGGTCGAGGAAGCGGCCGGTCGACCCTACGACCTCCTCCTCACCGACATGCAGATGCCGGGGATGGACGGCTACGCCTTGGCCAGCGAGCTGCGCCGTCGCGGCAGCCGCCTGCCGATCATCGCCCTGACCGCCCACGCCATGGCCGAGGATCGCCAGCGCTGCCTCGACGCCGGCTGCGACGATTACGCCACCAAGCCGATCGACCGGGCCCGGCTCCTCGCCACCTGCGCCACCTGGCTGGCCCGCGGCGGCGCCCGCCGGGCGGCGTGAGCGGCCAGTAGAATCGTCCGCTCGCCGGGTGAGGTGGCAGAGTGGTTGAACGCACCGGTCTTGAAAACCGGTAAACCCTCCGGGGTTTCAGGGGTTCGAATCCCCTCCTCACCGTTCGGGGATGGAGTGCCGGGAATCCGCCCCAAGGGCCGATCCGGTTCGCTGCGGTCGCTACCATGCGACCCCCTCTCAGCGCGATTCCCCGCATGACGACCAATATCAAGTTCCGTGGCTCGGACGCCTTCCACCGATCCCTCCGAGCTCGAGTCGATCGATACTTCCGCCTGACCGGACGGCGCCCCCGCGACTGCACCGCCATGTATCTGAAGGCTGCCACGCTGCTTGTGTGGTTTGCCGCCTCGTATTCGCTCCTCGTCTTCGTCGCCACCCAGTGGTGGCAGGCCCTGCCTCTCGCCTTGAGCCTCGGCCTTTCGATCGCCGGACTCGGCTTTTGCGTGCAGCATGACGGGAACCACGGGGCGTTCTCGAGCCGTCCTTGGATCAACCGCCTCGCCGCCCTCTGCCTCGACCTGATCGGCGGCAGCTCCTACCACTGGAGCCACAAGCACAACACCATCCACCACACCTTCGCCAACGTGGTCGACCACGACGACGACATCGACGTGGGTTGGTTCGGGCGACTGGCCCCCGGGCAGGCGTGGCGCCCGATGCATCGCTACCAGCACATCTACCTCTGGCTCCTCTACGGCTTCCTGCCGATGAAGTGGCACTTCGTGGACGACTTCCGCGACGTGATCCGGGGCCGGATCGGGTCGCATCCCTTCGCCCGCCCCAAGGGCCTCGACCTCGCGATCTTCCTCGGCGGCAAGGCGACCTTCTTCACGCTGGCGTTTGTGTTGCCGTCCCTCTTCCACCCGGTGTGGCAGGTCGTGCTCGTGTACTTCCTGACCTTCTGGGTCACGGGGTTCGTGATCAGCGTCGTCTTCCAGCTGGCCCACGTGGTGGAGCCTGCCCACTTCCCGGTGCCCGATCCGGCGAGCGGCACGCTGCCCACCCACTGGGCGGAACACCAGGTCGAGACCACCGTCGACTTCGCCCGCGGCAATCCCTTCCTGACCTGGTTCCTCGGCGGGCTCAACTTCCAGGTCGAGCACCACCTCTTCCCGCGGGTCTGCCACATCAACTACGCCCGGATCTCGCGCTTGGTGGAGAACGAGTGCCGGCGGCACGGGCTCCAATACAACACCCACGCCACGCTCTGGCAGGCGATCGCGTCGCACTTCCGCTGGCTACGCCACATGGGTCAGTCGGCGGCCTGAGGCGGCACAGCGGCCGCCGCGACCGGCTTCACTGCAAGGCGGGCAGCATGACCGCGGTCCGCTCGGCGAGGACCGGAACGATCCACATGCGCTCGCCGTCGAACCAGAAGATGCCGAGTTGCTCGTGCCGCCGGGCGAGGGCCACGGCGAGTTCCTGCGGGAGTTCGACCGCGTAGCCTCGCTCGATGTGGGTGCCGTCGGGGCTCATGCCGTCGCAGCGCCAGCGGGGAATCGCCTCTTGCTCGAGCTCCGCGCCGAGGGCTGCAAAGCGCCTTTCGTTCTCGGGGATGGTCAGCAATCGGCCGCCCGGATTGGCGGCGGTGACCACGGCGAAGCAGTGCACCGAGAAGATGCCGCGCAGGAAGCGGAGATCCTCGGACGCGAGCGGCTTCCGGAGGTCGAGGTCGCGCCCCCAGTTGTGGACGTGGAGGACCGTCTCGCCGAAGTTGTCCCAGGTCTCCCCGGTCATGCCCGGCTGGCCGTCGCGGCGGCGGGAGCGGGCGAGGCGCTGCCGCCGTAGGGGAAGAGGAGCTTGCCGACGAGGGCGGTCCACCCGGTCTGGGCCCGGGCCCCGAGCCCTTCGCCGGTCTCGCCGTGGAAGTACTCGTAGAAGCTCACCGAGTCCCGCAGGGTCGGATCACGCTGCAGGAGTTCGCTCGGCCCCGTGCAGGGACGGCGCCCGTCCGGGCCGCGGAGGAAGAGGCCTTGCAGGCGGCTCGAGATCTCGTGGGCCGCGCCGAGGAGCGTGGTCATGGTGCCGCTTCCGACCGGGCATTCGATGAGGAAGTCGTCGCCGTAGTAGTAGTGGAACTTCTGCAGGCTCTCCACGAGGAGGTAGTTGATGGGCATCCAAATCGGACCGCGCCAGTTGGAGTTGCCGCCGAAGAGGCCGGTCTGGCCCTCGCCCGGCTCGTATGCCACGCAGAAGCGCTGGCCGGCGATCTCGATCTCGTACGGTGTCTCGCCCAAGGCCCGCGAGACGCTGCGCACGCCGTAGCTCGAGAGGAAGTGGTGCGGATCGAGGGCTTTCTTCAGCAGCCGCTTCATGCGGTGCCCGCGGAGGAGGGAGAGTAGCCGCCGGTCGCCGCGGCCCGGCACGTTCCAGTGCGAGACGAGCCCGGCGAGCTCGGGCCGCTCGCGGAAGAGCCACTCGAGCCGGCGGGCGAAGGCGGGTAGCTTGGCCAGCATCTCGGGCTCGAGCGTCTCCACGCAGAAGAGCGGCACGAGGCCCACCGCGGAGAGGATCTGGAGCGGCTGGAAGTGGCCGTCGGGGAGGCGGATCAGGTCGAAGTAGAAGCCGTGCTCCTCCGACCAGAGCCCTTGCCCGCAGCCGCCGATGTTGGTCATGGCGTGGGCGATCTGCAGGAAGTGCTCGAAGAACTTGATGGCCAGGTCCTGGTAGACCGGCCAATGCAGGGCCAGCTCGATCGCCATGCGGGTGAGGGAGAGGGCGTACATCCCCATCCACGCCGTGCCGTCCGCTTGCTGCAGGCGCCCGCCGCCCGGCAGCGGCTGGCTGCGGTCGAAGACGCCGATGTTGTCGAGGCCGAGGAAGCCGCCTTCAAAGACGTTGCGGCCGTCGGCGTCCTTGCGGTTGACCCACCAGGTGAAGTTCATCGCCAGGCGGTTCAGGACATGGACGAGGAAGTCGAGGTCGCCGGAGCCGCGGAGGCGGCGGTCGATCTGGTAGACGCGCCACGCGGCCCACGCCTGGATCGGCGGGTTGGCGTCGTCGAAGGCCCACTCGTAAGCGGGCAGGGCCCCGTTGGGATGCACGAAGGAGTCGGTCAGGAACTCGGACAGTTGCTGCTTGGCGAAGGCCGGATCCATGCGGGCGAAGGCCACGGCGTGGAAGGCATGGTCCCAGGCCGCGAACCACGGGTACTCCCAGCGATCGGGCATGGCCATGACGTGCCGCGTGGCGAGGTGCCGCCAGTGCCTGTCGCGCCCCTCGATGCGTCCTGCGGGCGGCGGCGGTTGGGTCGGGTCGCCGTCTTGCCAGCGCCGCACGTCGAACTCGTAGACCTGCTTCGACCAGAGGAGCCCGGCGAAGGCCTGCCGCTGGACGAGGCGGTGGTCGGGATCGGCGATCTCGCGCTGTTCATGGGCCCAGTATTCGTCCGCTTCCGCTTGCCGCAGGGCGAGGATCCGGCGGCATTCCTGCTCGCCTCGTTCGACCCACGCCGGGCCGAGATGGAGCAGGACTTCCCGCGACTCGCCCGGTCCGAGCACGAACCGGTGCCGCAAGCCGACCTTGGTCCCCACCCGATCGGGGTTCACCGCCTCGCGCCGGCCCTTGACGATGTACTCGTGGAGCCCGTCCTTCGCGTAGCGACCCTCCATCGGCAGCCCGAAGAGGCGCTCCGTGTTGGTGTCGTTATCGCAGAAGAGGGCCTCCGTCTCGCCGAAGGCGTCGAGGGAGAGGGCGGGCAGGCGGTCGTGGGCCACGGTCACCCGCCGGTCGCCGGCCAGGCGAAGCTCGGGGCGGCGGGCCTGCTCGTCCCAACTCCATTCGTTGCGGAACCAGAGCTGGGGGACGATGTCGAGGGGCGCCGGACGGTCGCCGCGGTTGGTGGCCGTGATCCGCATCACCACCGAGTCGGCCTCGGGCTTGGCGTAGTCGATGAGGAGGTCGAAGTAGCGGCCGCCGTCGAAGAGGCCGGTGTCGAGGAGCTCGTACTCGCGGTCGGCCTTGCCCCGCCGGCGGTTCTCCTCGACCAGCGCGGCATAGGGGAAGGCCGCCTGGGGATAGAGGTAGCGCATCCGCTGCCAAGCGTGGCTCGGCAGGGCGTCCACGTGCCAGTAGAGCTCCTTGACGTCTTCGCCGTGGTTGCCCTCGCTGTTGCTCAGCCCGAAGAGTCGCTCCTTCAGGATCGGATCGTTCCCGTTCCACAGGGCGAGGCCTAACAAGAGGCGGCCATCGGCGTCGCACCAGCCGGCGAGGGCATCCTCGCCCCAGCGGTAGGCCCGGCTCCGGGCGTGGTCGTGGGGGAAGTAGTCCCAGGCCGCGCCATCCGGGCTGTAGTCCTCGCGGACGGTGCCCCACTGGCGGTCGGAGACGAACGGACCCCAGGCCCGCCACGCCTCCTCGGCCAACCGATCGGCGCGGAGGCGGGCGGACTCGGCATTCGGTGGCTTCAACGCAGCGTCTCCGCAAGTGTCCGCGCGGTCACGGCGGGAGTATCGCCGGCCGGCAGCGGCTCGAGGTCGAGGAGTTCGAGGAAGGCGGCCACGCTCCAGGCCTGGGCCGGGCAGCCTCGGGGGAGGTGGGGGGGATTGCCGTCGAGGATCTCGGAGACGCTGCCGATCCCGCCCTCCTGAAGGTGCGCGGCGAGGGCGGCCACCATCCCGTCGAGCAGGGCGGGATCGCCGCCCGACCGTCGCCAGGCCCGGGCGAAGAAGGCGAGGAGCCACGGCCAGGCCGTCCCTTGGTGATAGGCGTGGTCGCGGGAGACGACGTCGCCTTCGTAGCGGCCGACGTAACGAGGATCGCTCGGGGCCAGGGTCCGCAGGGCCCCGGGGACGAGCAGGGTGGACGCCACCCGGCGGGCCACGGCGGCGACCGCCGGCGGCTCGAGCGGCGTGTGCTCGAGGCCGGCAGCGAGGATCTGGTTCGGGCGGATGCTGGGGTCGGCTCCGTCCGGCCCGTCGAGGACGTCGTAGAGGCACTCTTCGGCGCGGTTCCAGAAGCGGCCGAAGGACTCCCGCACCCGCTCGGCGCGGCGGGCCCAGGGGAGGCGATCCTCGCCTAACCGCAGGGCGAACGACTCGAGGTGGCGGAGGGCCTGGTACCAGAGGGCGTTGACCTCGACCGGCTTCCCCATCCGCGGGGTGACCACGCGGCCGTCGACCTTGGCGTCCATCCAAGTGAGCTGCAGGCCGGCCTGGCCAGCCGCGAGGAGGCCGTCGGCGGGGTCCACGGCGATCCCGTGCCGCGTGCCGCGCTCGAAGGCCTCGACGATCGAGGTCGCCGCGGGCCACATGCCCCGCAGCCAGCGAGGGTCGGGGTCGGCAGCGTCGAGGAGGCCCACCGCCCGGAGGAAGAGGAGCGGGGCGTCGACCGCGTTGTACTCGAGGGGGTCGCCAGGCCGATCGGGGAAGCGGTTGGGCAGCATGCCCGCCGAGAGGTGGCGGGCGTAGGTGTCGAGGACGCCGCGGGCCGCTGGATAGCGGCGCGTGGCGAGCAGGAGTCCGGGGAGCGCGGCCATGGTGTCCCGCGACCAGTCGGCGAACCAGGGATAGCCGGCGATGATCGACCAGCCCTCGCTTCCGCTGGGGAGCGGGCGGCGAACCACGAAGTCGTCGGCAGCGTGGACCAACTGGCGG
>JBGAKK010000142.1:0-4184 GCA_044224425.1 Phycisphaerales bacterium | reverse complement strand
CACCATCCGGTACCCCGACGGCCCGCACGACGTCGAGGCGATCTACGCCGATTCATCGGGCGACGTCTACTTCGTCACGAAGGGGCGGTCGAAGGGGATCCTGCTCTTCCGGCTTCCCGCGAGCGCGTGGGCGACAGGTGGGTCGGCCATCCCCGAGTTCGTTGACTCGCTGCCGATCACCCCGAACATCAGCATCGGGCATTGGGTCAGCGACGCCGCCATTTCGCCGGACGGACGCCGAGTGGCGGTCCGCACCTACTCGGCCGTCTTCCTCTTCACGGTCGGGATGGCGGGCCGGCTGACCCCCGACCAGGGCCGCGAGTGCTTCTTCGGGTTGCTGGAGCCCCAGGGCGAAGGCATCACCTGGCTCGACAACCGCCGGCTCCTCCTGACCAGCGAAGCCAGCTCGACGAGCCGCGGCACCCTCTACCTGCTCGAGTGCGGCCAGGACTAGCGGCCGCAGTCCCCAACCTCAGTGACCTTCATGCGACGAACCGCCGTCCTGCTGACCTCGGCCCTCCTCCTCACCACCTCGCCGGCGCACGCGCAGACGGGCGTGGACAAGGCTGCGAAGGCCGTCTCCGCCGACGTCATCCGCGCCCACATCGACTTCCTGGCCAGCGACGCCCTCGAGGGGCGAGGCAGCGGCACCCGGGGCGGGGACCTCGCCGCCCGGTACATCGCAGCCCAGTACATCCGGCTCGGACTCGAGCCGGCCGGAGACGACAGCACCTACTTTTTCAAGGTGCCGCTCATCTCGTTCACGCCGAACCCGACGCTTTCCCTCGGCGGGACGGCGGCGGAGTACCCGAAGGACTTCGTGCTGAACCCGATGCGATGGGACTCGTTGGTGACGGTGGATGCACCGCTGGTCTTCGTCGGCTACGGCATCGTGGCCCCCGAGTACGAATGGAACGACTACGCCAGGCTCGACGTGAAGGGAAAGATCGTCGCGGTCATGGTCAACGACCCCGGGCTGCACGACTCCTCGACCTTCAAGGGGAAGGTGCTCACCTACTACGCCCGGTGGACCTACAAGTTCGAGGAGGCGGCGCGCCAGGGAGCCGCGGGTGTGCTGCTGATCCACACGGAGGAGAGCGCCACCTATCCGTGGGGGACGGTCGAGGGAAGCGCCACCGGCCGGCAGGTCCGGCTGGAGAGCGCGCCGACGTCGCTCAAGGTGACCGGGTGGGTCCAGCACGACCTGATGGCGCGTGCCTTCAAGGCGGCGGGCGCCGACCTCGACCAGGCGATGACCGACGCCGGCAAGCGCGGCTTCGTCGGCTCCGAGTTGCCGATCCGGGTCGCGGCCACCGTGCGGAGCGCGATGGCCCGCACCGAGATCTTCAACGTGCTCGGCCGCCTGCCGGGAAACGGGGGCCCGCTCGCCCAGGAGGCGATCGTGCTCGGGGCGCATTACGACCACCTGGGCATCGCCAAGCCGGTGGACGGCGACTCGATCTACAACGGGGCGCGTGACAACGCCGCCGGCGTCGGCGAGATGCTGGCCATCGCGGAGGCGCTGAACCGCGCCGAGCTCAAGGGCAAGCGCTCGATCGTCTTCGCGGCGTTCGGCGGGGAGGAGGCGGGCCTCCTCGGGTCGCAGGCGATGATCGACCGGCCGTTCATGCCGCTCCAGAAAGTGGCCGCGATGCTCAACTTCGACGGCGTGAATCTCTTCGGCCGGACCCGCGACATCGCCGCCAACGGCTCCGACCAGTCGTCGCTCCTCGGCGCGCTCCAGGCCGCGGCCCGGCTCGAGGGACTGCAGGTCACCGACGACTCGGCGGGGATGTACCGCGGGACCTTCTTCCGATCCGACAAGTTCCCCTTCGCGCGGGCCGGCATCCCGTCGCTCTCCTTTGAACCGGGCAGCAATTACGTGGGGAAACCGAAGGACTACGCGAAGAAGACGATGGCGGAGTGGACCAGCAAGCGGTACCACCGCCCGCAGGACGAGTTCGGGCCCTGGTTTTCGCTGGAGGGCGCGGTCCCAGAAACACGCGTCGGGCTCCGGACCGCCATCTACGCGGCCGACGCCTCGGGCCAGCCGACCTGGGATGTGGACTCGGAGTTTCGCGCGGCGGGCGAGGAGCGCCTGAAACCGGGTGGCTCAAAGTAGCATGAAGACATCAAGTCATCACTGTCACGACAACAACAGTAATATCGATCGCCATCAAGATTGAGTCTCAGGTGATCGTGACAGCATTAAGATGCTGCCATAGATTAAGTTAGCTCGGCGGACCTGATGCCACCCCGCGCCTGCCCTGCCTCGCTCCACTAGACCAGAAGTGCTCCGCAGTGTAGTTTCGCGGGCGTTCCGCAACGGAATTCCGCCGACCAGGAGCCACTTCTGGAACTCCCATCGCAGCATCGCGTCCCACTGTCCTGGCTGTCGCAGCACGGCGGGGAGATCATCGCCCTTCGCTGCCTGACCGAGCTCGCTCCCGCCGGCACCGTGGATCCCGCGGCCATCGACGCCGCACGCCAGGCGGTCGTCGCGGCCAAGCCGGTGGCGGCGGTGGTCAAGAAGCAGAAGGACACCGGCGTCTGGGCAGGCAACCTGCTCGGCCTGGCCGCCTCCAAGGCCACCGGCGTCAAGGACGTCGGCACGATTCCGCAGTACCGCCGACTCCTGCAAATGGGCTTCCCGCTCACCGGCCGGCCATTCAAGCTCGCCGACCGGCTCCTCTTCCGCCTGCTCTCGCGGGACGACGACCCGGCGCTGCTCTTCGAGTTCCGGAAGATGGCCGCCGGAGACACGCACGCGGAATCGTGGGCCCGCTGGGTCATCCGTGAGGCCTCGTGTGCGGCGCTGGCGGAGGCCGGGCATATCGAGGATCCCCGGCTCCGGGGCTCGGCGCACAAGGTGGCGAGCGCCGTTTCGCAGTTTCTCCGCAGCCCGCTGTCCGAAAAGCCGTTCGTGAAGGTGGCAGGCAAGACGATTCTGCACCCGGAGGCCTATCCCCCGAGCTGGTACTCGGTGGCGATGGTGGCTTCGATGCCCTCGTTGCAGCGGGAACGGGCGGGCTTCACGGAGCGGCTGGGGCACTACCTGGCCCAGCCGGCGCCGAAGAAGGCCTACGCGCTCCACGTGGGCAAGAAGACCGTCAAGCCGCAGCACCTTCTCCTTGGTGACCCCATCGAGGCGGACGGCAAGGGGAACGCCAAGGACGTGCCGCTCGCGTTGCATTACATCGAGCTCCTCGCGAAGATCGGGGCGCTGCACACCGCACCTGTGGCCACGAAGGTCCTGACCCGGTTGCTGAAAGACAGCGACGAGAACGGCGTGTGGCATCCCAAGGGGCTGCGCAGCCTCCCGAAGGGGATCAACAAGATCACCTACCACTCGTTCCCCCTGGCCACCGAATCGAAGAGCCACGAGTCGCGGCAGGTGGACGTGACCTTCCGACTCGCCCTGATCGCGAAGCACCTGGGGTGGCAGTTGGAGATGGTTTAGGCGGGGAAGCGGGGACGCGGGGAAGCGGGGAAGCGGGACGGAAGATACCGAGACGGGTGTGCATCAGCACACCCGTTCTTCACATCCGGAATCGTGAGCCCCAAGGACCTTGCGAGCAGAGTAGTCCCAACCCATACTACTTCGCATGCGCACTCTCAATCTCATGCCGTTCGGGTTCACCCCGACGGAGAGTCTCGTCTACCAGGTCCTTCTGACGACGGGCCCGGGGACGGGATATGGAATCGCCCGGGCAGCGAGTCTCGCCCGGGCCAACGCCTACAGCGCACTCGAGGGGCTGGTCACGAAGGGCGCGGCGAGGGTCGAGGGCACCCGTCCCAAGCGGTACCGACCCGAGGCGCCGACGGCGCTGATCGCGCGCATCGCCAGCCAGCATGGACAAGCGCTGGATGCCCTGCGCGACCACCTGGCCGAGATCTCGGTGCCGGAGTCCCCGACGCTGGTGGAGATCGAGTCGGCTCGTGGTTCGCTGCAGCTCATCGCCCACGATATCGGGCGCGCGACCACCTCCGTCCGCCTGCTCGCACCGGCCGACGCCTACCCGGTCCTGACGCCGTCGCTCCGGAAGGCCGCCGCCTCGGGCGTCGCTCTCGACCTCCGCGCGCTCGAACAGGTCGAGCTCCCCTTCGCGACCGTCCGTCCCGCGCATCCGGGGCACCAGTGGCCCGGCCAGCCGCTCGTCGCGGTGGTGGACGACCGGAGCGCC
>JBGAKK010000048.1:0-34972 GCA_044224425.1 Phycisphaerales bacterium | reverse complement strand
CCTCGTCAACGGCCCCGGACACACCATGCACGGCAGCGTGCAGCTCGGCGCGAACACGACGCTCGACATCCTCAACCTCGGCACCATCCGGGCCGACACCGGCTCGGGCATGGCGATCGACCTGGCGGACCAGGAGACCTTCACCAACCAAGGCTTGCTGCACGCCTCGGGCGGCTGGCTCACCATCTGGTGGAGCGGCTTCCTCAACCAGGGCGAGGTCCGCCTCGATCCGTCGTTCGGACTCGTCCGCTACGGCGACTACCAGCAGACGGCCGGCACCACGAAGGTGAACGGCACCCTCACCGTGAATGCCGGCGAGGTGAAGTTGGCTGGCGGTCGGCTCATGGGGAACGGCACGGTGAACGCCACGGTCACCGCGACCGGCGGCGTGCTCGCCCCCGGGAACGACAGCGCCCCGGGCTCGCGGGCCCTGTCGATCCAAGGCAACCTGTCGCTTCTCGCCGGCAGCGTCTACGAGGTGCAGTGCGACGCGAACGGCTACGACGCGGTGGTCGTTCCCGGTCGGGCCAGCACCGCCTACCTCGCCGGCACGCTGCGCGTCGAGCGCATCGCCGACTTCCAGCCGACGCCGGTCAGGTGGACCTGCATCGCTCGCCTGCCGGTGCGCGGAGCGGCGTCTTCGCCGGCGTCGACTCCTGCGACGAGATCGAACTCGCCTACGGGCCGGGCAGCGTGAGCAGCCGCTTCGTCGCCCTGCACGGGGCGGGCGAGCCGGACCTCGACGGCAACGGGACGGTCAACTCGCCCGACCTCGCCATCCCGCTCTCCGGGGCATTGGGGACCGTGCGCGTCCTGCTGCCGCCGACCTCGACGGCGACGGCACGGTCGGATCGGTCGACCTGGCCACCCTGCTCGGGGCTTGGGGCACGTGACGGGATGAATCGACCTTCCAGTGCACAAGCCGCCCGGCGCTCGAGGCCGGGCGGCTGGTTTCGTTGCGGAAAGAGGCGAGGTCAGCGGTTGAGGGCGACGACGAGCCGCTCGCCGTTCGACGCGGTGACGATGGCGTGCAAGCGCCAGCCGGCGCCGTGCAGGAGGGCCACGCTCGGGGCATCGGTGGTTGTGACGTGGGCCACCACGCGATCGACCGCCGCGGCGTCCAACCGCTGGCAGGCCATGGCGAGGAGCGAGCGATGGGCCCGGGCCCACGCCTGGACGGCGGGGAGTTCGGCCACCCGGGCCAGTCGGCGATCACGTGCAGCGTGCCGTCGGCATCGACCGCGAGTTCGACCGCCGGGAAGGCCGGGCAGCGGAAGGGCAAGGTCTCGAGTCCGTCGATGCCGACGCTCGGTGGAAGATCGACGGCCGGTCGAGGCGACGCGACTGGAGCGGGACCGGTTCGCTCGGCGGGGCGGGCGTGGGCACCGACGGAGCGTCGGCCACGAGGCTCGGCTTCGATTCGACCAATCGCTTGGGCAAGCCCTTGCCGAGAAGGTCCGACCGGCACGCGGAAGGGAGGCGTCTCCGCCGCGGGGCGAAGAGGCAGCAGCGGCTCGCGGCGCAGTGGCGGCGGGGCCGGCTTCGGCTCGTCCTTGCGGCTCGCTGCGGCAGTGAAGGGCCAGACGAGGGGTGACGGCGTGGCCGCCGCCGAGGAGGCGCGGCACCAGGGCCGACGCGGGATCCGGCCGAGCCGTTGGCCGGGCCGCGGAACGCGGTCGGCGGAGTCGGCGACCGCCGACTCGCGTTGCCGACGCAGGAGGACTGGACCATGCAGCAGACCTCGCCGAGCGACGGCGTCGATCCGGCAAAGGTGCGTCGGCCGGCCGATTCGATGGCGTCCATCCGCTGGTGCTGGGCGACCACCGACATCTCGACGTCGAGGAACGCCTTGGTGGTCCGATCGAGCTTCTCCGCCACCTCGTTGACGCGCTCGGCGGTCGCCCCGAGGACGACCAGGCCGATCGGCGGCATCAGCCGCAGCGCGCACGCCGACTTCTCAACCAGGCTCTTCACGATGCGATAGGCCCCGACGATCGCCGCGTCGTCCGACCCGGTGAGGAGCGTGAGGGCATCGCCAGCCAGCGGGCCGTCGATCGCCGATTCACCGGTCGGGCAGACGATCCAGTGGCGAGCCCGCGAGCCGAGGACATGGATCGCCTCCTGCAGCGTCTCGACGCCTTCGAGGCCCGAGCGCCGGCCGCGCCTGGCCGCTTGACCATGGCCTGGCCGCCGAGACGCACCAAGGCCGTGGGGCCCTCCAGCCGCGCCACTTGGTCGGCGTACTGGGTGAGCCACAGCCCGCCCATCACCGGCAAGTGGCCGACGATCGCGATCTCAAGCGGTCCGCGCAGCGTGGTCGGCATCGACTCGGCGGCCGCCAGCGACGGCGAACGTCCCTCGCTCGCGATCGGTGCATCGCCATCGCCAAGCGACTCGGCCGGCGCCCCGTCGTCCGCCTCGGTGAGGAAGAGCGACGCCAACTCCTCGTAGGGATCGCTGATGCGGGTCATGCTTGCCTCGATTCCCCTTCGCTACGCAGCGTCTCGGAGCTCCGCTCCGCTCACCCACCGGTCGCTTCGCGCATCGTCGGATGCGCCGCGACCTCCACCACGTTCACCGCCCGCCCGTCGGGTCCTGGTTCGCGCCTCGGGTTGGTCGGGTCGAGGGCCTCGCAGCCGTCGATGACCAACCGGTAGCGATGACGACCCGGACCAAGCGGCACCATACCCTCAAAGAGCTCGTCGCCGGAGACCCGATCGAGGCGCACGGCGAGGGAAATCCCCTGCGGATGCCAGTGGTTGAAGTCGCCGACGATCCGCATCTCGAGGGCCGATCCGCGGGGGATGGCAAAGCGGATCCCCTGTCCGGCGCCGGCCGCGGCGTTGGTCGTCGTCTCCCGGCTGCTGGCAGCACCGGTCGTGCCGAGCGCATCGCCGTGCAGCATCGCGAGTTCCTCGCGACTCGGCTTGGCGGAGAGTTCCCGCACCCGTCGGACGAGTTCGGCGGCGCGGCTGGTCGGGGCCTCGACCGCGGCCGGAGCGGGCGTCGCCCGGATCCCCTCCTGGGCCGAGGCGGACGCAGCGACCGCCGGCTCGCCGATCGCCGCCGCAGGCGTGAACTGGATCGGCTGCCAGGTCGCCCGCTGCTGCGGTGGCTCCGCTACGGGCGTCCGGTCGACCAAGGCCGGCGGATGGCAGGCCAGCCAGTCGGCCAAGGCCTCGAAGTCGGCGTCGGCGGCGCTCGACGGGGAGTATTCGGTGATCGCCTGCCCCAAGCTGGCCGCCTCGCGCAGCACCTCGTGGTCGCGCACGATGGTGGGCAGGACCCGCGTGCCGTAGCGCTTCTGGAGGATGGCGAGGACGTCGCGGTCGACTGGCCGGGTGTCGTCGTAGAGGGTGGCGAGGAGATGGAAGGGCAAGGGCCGGCCGAGCTTCTCGACCGTCTTGGTGATGGTCGCCACCTGCTTCTCCGCGCCGCGCAGCGAGAAGTAACCGGTCTCGACCGGGACGATCGCCTCGTCCGACGCCCGCAAGGCGTTGAAGGTCAGGAGGCCGATGGTCGGCGGGCAGTCGATGATGCAGACGTCGAAGTGCGGAGCCAGCCAAGTGAGGAGCCGGGCCAGCCGCCGATCGCGATCCGGGAGACCGCTGAGCCCGCCGCCCGCCGCCTCAAGGGCAGCGAGCGAGACGGTGCTCGGGGCAAGATGGAGATTCCGGCTCACCTCCCACAGGAACTCGCTGCCGTCGGTCGGCCGATCGAGGTCCCCGAGCAGGATGTCGCCGATCCCTCGCTCGATCCGGGCCTCGGGGACGCCGAGGCCGGCCGCGCAGTGGGACTGCGGATCCATGTCGACGAGGAGCGTGCGTTGGCCACGACGAGCGAAGATCGCCGCGAGGTTGATCGCGGTGGTGGTCTTCCCGCAGCCGCCTTTTTGGTTGACGATGGCGATCGTCCGCATGAATTCGACGCCTCCCGTGCCCAGGCCGGCGCCGCGTGACGGACGGCATTATCGGTCGGAACCCGCACCGCGGGTTGCCTTTTCGAGGTCGGCCTCGGAGGTCGAAGCGCGTTTGTGGGCGATCCGCCACCGGACGGTCAGGCGCGAACCCTAGCGGGCGCCGATCGCCCGCATCGCCTCGGCGAGGGCCCGCTCGTCGAGCGACTGATCGAACTGCACGTCGCCCACCCCGCGCGGCAGGACGAAGCGGAGCTTCCCCGCCTGGGCCTTCTTGTCGAATCCCATGCGGGCCTCGATGGCCTCGGCGGCCACCGCCCGAGGCAGCCGGGTGGGCAGGCCGCAGCGGGTGAGCAGTTGGACGATCCGGGCGCGAAGCCCCGTGGCCTGGCCGCCGGCTTCGGAGGCGGTGCAAGCGGCGACCAGGCCGATGGCGACCGCCTCGCCGTGGGTCAGGTCGACGTCGGGCAGGGTCTCGATGGCATGGCCAAAGGTGTGGCCGAGGTTGAGAAGGGCCCGCTCCCCCCGCTCGCGGGGATCGCTCGAGACGACCCGGGCCTTGACCGCCACGCTCCGCTCGAGGAGGTCGAGGAGGACGCCGCGGTCGAGGGCCCGGATGGAGTCCACCGAGGCTTCGAGGAAGGCGAGGTGGTCCTCGCCGTCCAGGATCGCGTGCTTCACGCACTCGGCCAAGCCGCTCGACAGTTCGCGCGGCGGCAGCGTGGCCAGCGTGCCTGGATCGACGATCACTTCAAGCGGCGGCCAGAAGGCCCCGGCCAGGTTCTTGCCGAGCGAGCCGTCGGGGAGCGGCAGGTTGATCCCGGTCTTGCCGCCGGTCGAGGCGTCGACCATGGCGAGCAACGTGGTCGGGCACTGGATGAGGCGGACGCCCCGCAGATAGCTCGCTGCCGCGAAGCCGCCCACGTCGCCGACCAGTCCCCCTCCAACCACGACCATGAGATCGCGCCGGCCGAGCTGGGCCTTGAGCCCCGCCTTCCATACCGCCTCGACCGCGGCGGTCGACTTCAACCGCTCCTCGGCGTCAAGGACGGCGAGCGAGGTCGGATGGCCGGCGCTGGCCAGCCCGCGAAGGGCGAGGTCGGCGTGCGGAGCGCAGGCGTTCCGATCGGCCACCACCAGGACCTTGGTCCCGACCGCGATCCCGTGGGCCGCGAGGCGCGAGGCGATCGTCGCCAAGCCGCCCGCTTCGATGCGGACCGCGTGGCGGAACTCGCCCGTCACCTCGACGATCCGCGCCTGGTCGGAACCCATGCTCGGATTGTGGCCGAAAGTCAGGGGAGCCGTCGGACCCCGCCGCGGACCTCGTCAGGGGCAGGAGCCCCACGCCCCAAGGAGGAGGGCGAGGTCCTCGGGTCCGGTCGCGCCGTCACCCGAGAGGTCGGCCCCGGTGCCGCCCCAAGCCCCCAGCAAGATGGCAAGGTCGGATGGGCCGACCGAGCCGTCGCTGTCGAGGTCCGCCGGGCAGGCCGGCGGCGGCGGGAGCTGCACCGCGTACGCCCCCATGTCGACGATGGGAGCGCTGCCGGCGCCGGTGTCAGGCACCGCGGCGATGTCGACGAAGCGGGCCAGGCCATCGAGGTCGAGGGTGACGCCGGCCAAGACGGCGGCGTTGTTCGCGGCGTCGATGCAGGGGCTCGTCGCCTGCAGGCGGTAGTCGTCGTTGGCGACGCTCACGAACTGCGGATCGACGTTCAGGTTGCCGGTACCGCTCGCGATCCCCTGCACGTCGGAGTAGGTGGTGGTCGAAGTCCCGCCCTGGCTCTTGATGCCGTTGTCGGCGACGGTCCCGGGGCCGGTGTTCCCCCACACGATGCAGTTGGTGAAGGTCGAGGTGCCGCCGGTGTTGTAGATCCCACCGCCGACCACGCTCGCGCTGTTGCCCGTGACGGTCAGGTTGCGGAAGGTGCCGTTCGAGCTCGAGCCGAGCCAGATGGCCCCGCCGCCGCCCGAGCCGGTCGACTGGTTCTCGTAGAAGAGGCAGTTCGAGACCTTGGGGGAGGAGCCGCCGAAGAACTCGAGGGCCCCGGCCCGAGCCGCCTTGTTGCCTCGGAACACGCAGCGGTCGAAGGTCGGCTGGGTGGTGTTGGCGCTGTCGAAGGCCCCGCCGAAGCTGCCGCCTTGGTTCAGCTCGAAGGTGCAGTCGTAGAACTTCGGGCTCGAAGAAAGCAGGTAGCCCGCCCCGCCGCCGAACGTGCAGCGGTTGTCGAGGAAGCGGCAGTGCCGGAAGGTCGGGCTCTGGCCGGAGAGGCAGATGATGGCCCCGCCCTTGTCGAGGTTGCTGGCGCTGGCTCCGTTGGCGTTGCCGGCCCGGAGGACGAAGCCGTCGAGGGCGCCGGTCGTGCCCGAGGCCGCGGTCACCAGGTGGTACGAGTTCTCCGAGTAGGTGGTGGCGCTGGCCCCGTCGTTCCCGGCGAGGTCGCCCGAGATGGTGGTGACGTTGACCGACCAGTCCCGCTCGACGAGCGAGGCCTCGGTGCCGACGAAGCCGCCGTAGACGCTGACCCCGGCCTTCAGGACATGCGAGACGGTGCGGGTCGAGGGATGGGCCTTGTAGGTTCCGGCGGCGACCCAGATCTCGTCCCCGCTGACCGCTGCATCCATCGCCGTCTTCAGGCCTTGCGGCCCTTGGTACGCGTTGGCCCACGAGGTGCCGTCGTTGGCCCCGGTGGTGGCCGCGACGTTCACGTACCGGACGGCAGCGGAGGCGGAGGAGACAGCCACGAGGGTGGCGGCGAGCGGCAGGGCGATAGCGAGGCTCAGGCGTTGGCGCATGGGTCGTCGATTGGGTGGGTGGGTTCGGTTCGAGGTCGGACAGGCGAGGCCGGACGCGAGGAGGACCGCCGGGCGCCCGCGAGGGTGTCCTGCCTTCCTTCTCCCGTGTGTCGATCGATCGAGTCGACGCGGCGAGTCTAGCGGCAGCGGGAAGCCGACCCAAGCAGATTCCGGCCTCCTTCTGGAACGGCCAGAACCGGACCTGCGATTCGAACGAACCGCTTTGCACGCGGCCGGGAGTCGGCTACACTCCGCCGCTCGACTGGCCCCATCGTCTAGCCCGGTTCAGGACATATCCCTCTCACGGATAGAACAGGGGTTCGAATCCCCTTGGGGTCATTGGCGGCGACCGAAGGTCATTCTGACGCGGTCGCCGCTGTGTTTCGCCAAACGCCACCCGGCCCTATCGTCTAGCCCGGTCTAGGACACCTCCCTTTCACGGAGGTAACAGGGGTTCGAATCCCCTTAGGGTCACTGCCTCGTTTCCCCGTCCCGACCGGCTCAGCCGGTCCACGCCGCCAGGAGGATGGCCAGGTCGGCCACCCCGACCGAACCGTCGGCGTCGAGGTCGGACGCGCAGCGCGTGCCGCAGGCGCCCCAAGCCCCGAGGAGCGTCGCGAGATCGGCCGCGCCGACTGTCCCATCGCCGTCGAGATCGCCGAGCAGGGCTGTCGGGCGTGAGAAGAGGTATGCCGCCCCGGCGAGCAGGAAGTTGTTGTTCGTTTGGTCGCCGTCCACACCGGTCGCGCCGCTCGCCTCCCACGGCGCGCTGATGGCGAGGGTGTCGCCGTCGATCGCCACAGCGCTGCCGAAGTGGTCTCCCGGCCCCGTGTTCGACGCCTTCAGATACGCCTCCTGGGTCCACGTCGCTCCTCGCCTGGCGAAGAGATAGGCCGCCCCTGCGAACGCTGCAGCGTCGCTGGACTGGTCGCCGTCGACACCCGTCGCGGCGCTCTTCTCCCAGCGTGCCCCGACCAGGATCCGATCGCCGGCGATCGCAACGGCCTCGCCGAAGCCGTCGCCCCCGCCGGTGTTGGAGGCCTTGAGGTACGCCTGGTGGGCCCAACCTCGAGCCCCGCGGACGAACACGTAGGTGGCGCCCGACTGGGTCAGGGCATCGCTCGACTGGTCGCCGTCCACGCCCGTCGCCGCGCTGTCCTCGTACACCGCACCAACCACCACCGTGTCGCCGGCGATGCCGACCGAGACGCCGAACTCGTCGCCCGGATCGGTGTTCGACGCCTTCAGGTAGGCCTCCTGCGTCCACGTCGACCCGCGCCTCCCGAAGACGTAGGCCGCCCCGGCCCACCCGGCCGCATCGTTCCACTGGTCGCCGTCCACCCCAGTGGCGGCGCTGGACTCGGTCAAGGCGCCGACGACGACCGTGTCCCCCGAGACTCCCACCGACCATCCGAACCGGTCGTACGTGCCGGTGTTCGATGCCTTCAGGTAGGCCTGCTGCGACCAGGC
Organism: Phycisphaerales bacterium; assembly: GCA_044224425.1. Lineage (GTDB taxonomy): Bacteria > Planctomycetota > Phycisphaerae > Phycisphaerales > SM1A02 > JAEUIT01. Next base: position 26,793 of record JBGAKK010000048.1, on the reverse strand, counting down.
GCCGTCCCTTCGCACGAAAACGTAGCAGGCACCCGACCCCGGCATCGCGTCGCTCGATTGGTCGCCATCGACCCCCATCGCCGCGCTGTCCTCGTAGGGCGCGCCGACGACCAGCGTGTCACCCGAGACGGCCACCGATGCGAAAAGGTCGCCCGCTCCTGTGTTCGACGCTTTCAGGTACGCCTGTTGGCTCCACGTCGAGCCTGTCCGCACGAAGACGTACGCGGCTCCGGCGCCGCTGGCGGCGTCGCTCGATTGGTCGCCATCGACACCGTTGGCAGCACTGTCCTCGTACTCCGCTGACACCACAATCGTGTCGCCCGAGATGGCGACCGCAGCGCCGAAGAGGTCTCCGGCCCCCGTGTTCGATGCCTTCAGGTACGCCTGCTGCGTCCAGGTCGACCCGTTCCGCACGAAGACATAGGCGGCTCCGGAGTCGACCGCCGCGTTGCTGGCCTGATTCCCGTCGACACCCGTGGCGGCGCTGTCCTCGTAGGGCGCCCCCACCACGACGGTGTCGCCTGATACAGCGATTGAGAAGCCGAACTCGTCCCCCCAACCTGTGTTCGATGCCTTCAGGTAGGCCTGCTGGACGATCGGATCGACGGTGAGCGGATAGATCGCCCCGCGATCGTCGACCCTGAGGCGGAGTTCTTCGCCAGTCGACTCCATCCATGCGGGTAGCGTCCGGCCGGTCGCGTCAAACGCCGTCAGTCCGCCATAGGTCAGTTCCGTGGCCCCGGAGGCGTCGACGAACCGAGCACGCCCCGGGTCGCCATCCAGCTCGGCACACCATCCGGCTCGCAGCGCGAGGTCGAAGACGAGGCTCCCTGAGCCTTCTGGCCTCGACTCGACGGTGAATCCGTGCTCGAGGCCCCGACGGTCGTTCACGAACCACTCGACGGGAGCGCCATCGCGCAGGTAGCGAATTCGGGTGCCGGCGGCCTCAACTCGGGCGCAGCCTTCGACGGGTTGCGCCTCGCCCTCGCGGCCCCAGCGGGAGAGTTCAAACCCCCAACGCCAACCGTCGCCATCCGACGCCAGCTCGACGCCTCTGCCGTCGAATCTCGCGGTCCAACCTTGGCCTCGGTTCCATGCCGCGTAAGCCCCCTCGTCGAGGCGCAGCATGCGCTCGCTCGCCTCGTGCGCGTCGCGGATCTGATCCCAAGCCGACTCCGAGACCTCCACCGGTGCGGTGGCCGTCGTGAGCGCAACAGCGTCGAGCCCCAGGCCGGGATGCAGCGCGACCGAGAACCCGAGCGAGGCCGCGAGGGGGACCAGAGCAACGCTCACCATGACACTCCTTGCCGGCTCACCCAGCTGCTCGACGCCCTCGAGCGAGGTTCGTTCGGCCGTGCACTCGCCGGCCCAGGGCCCTTCGCACGGGATCGGCGATGGTTGCCGCATTGGTCTGAAGCCGGCGGTAACTCGACCGCCCGTCAGTCAGTTGGGTGCCCGATCCGAGTTGGGGCCGCCTTCCGCTCCGGAACGAGATCACGCTCCGACGCAAATCTGGAAGCTCGCGACGGCTGAGCCGCCACCACCACTCCCCTGGTCGCCGCTGCCGCTGGTGTCACGGCCGCAGGCGGAGTGGAGCACCGACCGAGAGGGTTCCACCTGATCCCCCAAGGCTCGTAAGCCTCGGCGTCTGCACCATGTTGCGCGGGGGATCTGGCTCTTCTGGGGAATTCCGTACGAAGTCGCTGGGATTCCCCGCGACCCGTGGCATCCTCTCGTCGGAGCGAGGGTCCGGGGACTCCGGGGGGCTGCGCATCGGCGTTTTGCCGGTCGCGCAGAACCACGCCCCACATGCCAGCCCCCCCTTTGGGCTGGCCAGAGAAGGACCTCCCATGGACGCTCCCATCCCCCATCGTCGTTCCCTCGTCGCCTCTGGTGTCGCCGCCGCCGGCCTGGCCCTTGCCGTGGCCGCCATGGCGGACGCCTCGGTCGTCTTCACCGGTACCGGCACCAATCCGGAAGTCGGCGGCCCCGCCTCCGGCTCCGCGTCGTTCTCGATCAGCGGCTCGACGCTGACCGTGGTCCTGACCAACACCACCTCGCCCCGGACCACGGCCCAAGGCAACGCCCTGACCGGCTTCACCTTCGACCTGACCGGCGGCTCGGCGTCGCTCTCGCTGACCAACCTCGCCCTGACGAGCGGAAGCGTCATCTGGACCAGCAAGTTCGCGTCGAACACCTCCGATCCGCTCAACGGGTCGTGGACCACGGCCCTCGGAGCGAGCCCGCTCGGCCAGTACGGGGCCTCGACCTCGGGCTTCGGCGGCGCCTTCAACGGCGGGTCGATCTCGCTCGGCAACTCCGGTCCCAACTACGGGATCGTCGCTGCCGGCACGTTCGACGGCACCAATGTGAGCTTCGGCGGTTCGCAGTTCCCCTTCATCCAGAACTCGCTCACCTTCACCTTCACCGGCATCGGTGGCTTCAGCGAATCGCAGATCGCCAACGTGAAGCTTTGCTTCGGCACCGACGGCACCGGCGTGGTCACCACCGTCCCTGGTCCCGCCGGCATCGCCCTGCTCGGCCTGGCCGGTCTCACCGGTCGTCGCCGCCGCGCTGCCTGTGAGCCCCAGGCCTCGACATTCGACACCCGCACGCGCCGCCGACCGCCTCTGGTCGGCGGCGATTTGTTTGGGGCACCTGCTACCCTCCGGGCATGTCGGGACGAGTCCTCGTGGTCTGTCCGATGGCGCTCGAGGCCCAAGGCCTCGGACCGGTCGAGCGCGCCGCGGTCGAGGTCTGCGGCCCGGGCCCGGCAGCGGTGCGTCGCTGGTTTGCCGAGGATCGCCCCGCTCCCGAACTCGTCGTCCTCGCGGGCGTGGCCGGCGGCTTGGCGGCGGGCATCCCGATCGGAGCCGTTCGGCACGTCGGCGAGGTCGTCGCCGAGGACGGCACGCGCTGGTCGCCGCCCATCCGCCGCAGCGGACCGACTTGGCGCGTCGTGGGCGTCGACCACCTCGTGGCCACGCCAAGCGCCAAGCGCCGCCTTGGCTCGCAGACGGGCGCCGCCATCGTCGACATGGAGTCGCACGCCTTCGCCGCGGAAGCGTCGGCCCGCGGCTGGCCGTGGGCCATCGTCCGCGGGGTGAGCGACACGGTCGACGAATCCTTGCCGCCGGCGATCGAGTCGCTCCTCGACGAGCGGGGCCGGCCGCGGGCGCTGCGGGCCGCCCTCTTCGTCGCCACCCACCCGCACCTCCTGCCGCTCCTCCGGCGGCTCGGGGCCCGGACCACGAGCACCATGGCGGCGGTGCGGCCGCTCGTCGCCGCCCTGGTGGCCGAGTCGCTCGACGGCCAACAACTGGCTGGAGGCGGGCGGTGAGCCGGGCCCCGGCCCTCGTCTTCGGCGGCACCTTCGATCCGCCGCACCGCGTGCACCGCTCGATCGCCTCGCAAGCGGCCGACCTGCTCGGGGCCCGGTCGATCCTCGTCGTCCCCGCCGCCATCAATCCGCAGCGATCCGCCCATCCGCCCGCACCGGCCGAGGAGCGCCTGGCCATGGCCGCCCTCGCCTTCGGCGACGAGCCGCGGGCCCGCGTCCTCGACCTCGAGATCCGCCGCGGCGGGCCGTCCTACACGATCGACACCCTCCGCTCCCTTCTCGCCGCCGGCGAGGGCCCGCTCCGCCTCCTGGTGGGGAGCGACCAGGCCTTGAACCTCCCCTCGTGGCGGGAATGGCGCGAGGTGGTGGCCCTGGCCGAGCCGGCGATCGTCCTGCGCCCGCCCCACGACCGGGCCAGCTTCGCCGCCGCCTGCCGCCAGGTGTTTGGCGACGAGGCAAGCTGTTGGAATGATCGCCTCCTCGCCATCGAGCCGACCGACCTGAGCGCCACCGCCCTGCGCGAGGCCCTGGCCCGCGGCGAGCAGCCGGCCGGGCTCGATCCCGCCGTGGCCCGGCACATCGGCGAACGATTGCTCTACCGGGCCCGATGAACTACGCTCCGCCAGGCGCTTCGCCTGAGGCCGGCAGGCCGCGGGAAGCCGCCGCGGGAGTGTGACCAACATGACGAGCGAGGAACCAGGCTCCGCCGACGCGCCCCGCGAAGCGACCGTGGCACCGGCCATGGCACCGGCCATGGCACCGGCCGCCCCGCCACTCCCGACCGCCTTGGCCGACATCTGGTGGCTGGCTCGCGGCCAGCAGGTGACCGGCCCCTACACGCCGGACCAGCTCCGCCGCCTCGCCGACCTCGGTCATCTCCTGCCGCAGGACCAGTTGCGGCGGCACGTCGGCGATTCGTGGACTCCCTGGCAGGCCCGGGCCAGCGAGCTGGGCCTCACCACCAGCCCCTCGGCAGCCACCATCCCAAGCGCTCCGCCCATCGCCCCGATGGCGGTCCCGGTCGCGCCGCCAGCCCCCCAGCCTGGCGAGCGGGTCCTGGAGTACGTGGTGCCGATCCATGTCGGGCCGTTCGCCCTGCTCGCCGGGTACGCCGGCCTCATCGGGCTCGGATGCCTCCCGCTCGGCCCGGTAGCCATCGTTCTGGGCGTCATGGGCCTGAAGAGGCTTCGCCCCGGCCAACCCGGCGCGTTCCGCTGCTGGACGGGTATCGTGCTTGGCTTCATCGGGTCGGCGTTCCTCGTGATCGTGATCGGCGCCTACTTCGCCAATCGCTGAGGAACTGGCCCTGGCAGGACGCGTGACGGAACCCGGAGCAGCCGATGCCCCTCGACGACGCAGCCCAGTATTGGATCGCCCGCGGACAAACCACCTTCGGGCCCTACACGGGCGAGCAGGTCCGAGCCTACCTCGCGAGCGGGAACATCGTCCTCACCGACATGATCCGCGGGGAGCGCGACACGGAGTGGATGCCGGTCTCCTTCGCCGTCCATGCCGCCCCGCCCGGCGCCCCGCCGACGGCGGCGGCACCAATCGGAGCGCCGCCGAGCCAGCCGATGCCCCCCGGCTTCGGCTACCCCACGCAACCCGTGCCGACCGACGAGGCCGCCGGCTTGGCCTGGACTTCCCTCATCCTCGGCATCCTCGGGATCCTCTGCTGCGGCATCTTCGCCGCCATCCCCGGCCTGATCTGCGGCATCGTGGCCATGAAGAAGCCGCCGGGACCGTCGCGCGGGATCGCCGTGGCCGGCGTCGTAGTCAACATCCTCGGCATCGTGCTCGGCATCCTCGGGATGATCATCCTCCTCGTCTTCCCGCAGATGTTCAGCGGGATGGGTGGCATGGGCCGCCCATAACGGCCTCGCCGACGCCCGCACCCGCTCCCTCGGCTGCGCCTGCGGTGAAGGCCGCATCAGGCTGAGTGCTATCCTCTCCCCCGCATGCCGCGACCCGATCCACGCCCTTCCTCCGACCGCCCCTCGCCCTCCTCCGGCGACCCGGGCCGCGTGGCGTTCGTGAGCCTCGGCTGCCCCAAGAACCTCGTCGACAGCGAGAAAATGCTCGGGGTGCTCCACCAGAGCGGTCTCCACCTCGTCGACTCCGACCAGCCCGCCGACACCATCGTCATCAACACCTGCGGTTTCCTCGAGGCGAGCAAGGACGAGTCGCTCGAGGTGATCCACGAGGCGATTGACCGCAAGGCCAAGGGCGAGGTGAAGCGCGTCGTCGTCGCCGGCTGCCTGGTCCAGCGGCACCGGGCCAAGCTCCTCGAGTGGGCCCCGGGGATCGACGCCATGATCGGCGTCTTCGACCGCGACCACATCCTCGACGCCGTGCGCGGCGGCGAGCGGGCCACGCTGGGCGGCGAGGCGGAACGACCCCGCTACTGGATCGCCGGCAACGCCCTGCAGGCGGCCAAGGAGCGCGGCAAGGAGACGGTCGGCCTCACCGTCCACGGCCTCGACGGCAAGGGCATCGGCTACTTCGAGGACGACGCCAACCGCTTCCGCCTCACGCCCCGGCACTGGGCCTATCTTCGGGTGAGCGAGGGCTGCAACCAGCGTTGCGCGTTCTGCACCATCCCGTCGATCCGCGGCAAGATGCGCTCGAAGCCGGTCGAGGCCATCGTCAGCGAAGCCCGCCAACTGTTGGCGGACGGCGCCTTCGAACTCAACCTCATCGGGCAGGACACCACCAGCTTCGGGATGGACATCGGCTACGAGGCCGGCCTGGTCGGCATGCTCGAGTCGCTCGACCGGGCGGTCCGCGACCACGGGGCCGGCTGGATCCGACTGATGTACGCCTATCCGTCGAAGTTCACCGACCAGATGATCGACGCCATCGCCCGCATCGATTCCATCGTCAAGTACATCGACATGCCGCTCCAGCACATGAGTAGCCGCATGCTGGCCTCGATGCGGCGGCACATCACGAAGGACGAGCAGCTAGCCCTGCTCGAGAAGCTCCGCGAGCGGATCCCCGGCATCGCCATCCGCACCACGTTCATCACCGGCTACCCGGGCGAGACGCAGGAAGACCACGAGGAACTCCTCGAGGTGGTCCGCGAGTTCGGCTTCGACATGATGGGCGTCTTCCGCTATTCGCCCGAGGAAGGGACGCCCGCCGGGACCATGGACGCAGACCCCGAGCTGCACGTCCCCGACGAGGTGAAGGTCGAGCGCGAGGCCGAGCTCATGCTCGCCCAACAGGAGGTGGCCTTCGAGCAGGCCGCGTTCCTCGCCGAGCAGCAATGCCAGTTCGACGTCCTCATCGAGTCGAAGTCCGCCGGCCAGACCAAGGGCCGGGCCACGACCGGCGTGGCCAAGGCTGGCTCGCTCCACACCGGCCGGGCCTACTTCCAGGCCCCGCAGATCGACTCCCTCACCTACGTCCACTCGAGCGAGGACCTCGCCCCCGGCGAACTGGTCCGCTGCACGGTGGTCGACGCCGACGGCTACGACCTCATCGCCCAGCCCACGCACGAGCGGGAGAAGAAGGTCGGGCTGCCGGTGGTGCGTTAGATAGCGCGGACGGTTGGCGAGTCGTCCGCCGCCCCCTCAGCCTCGCCACCCTCAGAGGGTGGCTCGGCAGCTCCCCCGCTTCGCTGGCGCTGCGCGGGAGAGCGAACCTCTCCGGCGCGCGCAGTGCTTGGGGGAGATGCTGAGCGAAGCGAAGCAGAGGGGGTGGTGCCGGGCAAGCCAGAAATCGACACCGCCCCCAGACCTCGTCACGCCGGACACGTTCCCCACGCCCCGAGCAGGATCGCCAGGTCGGCTGCCCCCACCTCGCCGTCCTGGTCGAGGTCGGCGAAGGAGCCGAACTGCCCCCACTCGCCGAGCAGGAGGCCGAGGTCGGCGGCGCCGACATCGAGATCGCCGTCGAGGTCGGCCACGCAGGGCGGAGGCGGCTGGTGGCCGGCGACCCCGCTGCCGAAGTAGAAGCCCGTCGGGTTCTTGGGCCCAAGTCCGAAGTCGGGAGTGATCGCTCCGTTCGTGTTCGGCACCACGAGTTGCAGGCCGCCGCTCGACTGGATCTTGACCGTCGTCGGCGGGACCTGCACGACCCAGCTCACCGGGACGGGCTTCGCCGACCCGATCTGGAGCTTGGCGGTGAAGTCCACGGCGAGATGGCCCGTCGTGGCCGATCCGAGTTGGTTCGGCAGGAGTGCGTCGCCGCCAGCGTGGAGCGACACGTGCATGTCGGTGAAGGTGAGGCTCGATCGCTTGCCGAGCGGGATCACCGCCTTGGGCTGGACGGGCGTCAGGGAGAGCCCGGTCACCTCGACCGCAACGGGCAACTCGTCGTCGGGGCAGGCCTTGGTGAGGAGGGCGAGGATCTGCCCGATCACGTCGAAGGAGAGCCAGACGAATTCGCCGTTGGGCAGCGTGACGCTGAACCCGAACGAGCACTGGCCCTCGAGGAGGTCGAGGGTGGTGGCCTCGGTCACGAGATCGGGGAAGTACGCCCGCCCGGCTCCGTAGACGTTGTTCACGGTGTCGAGCGGTGCCCCGACCACGAACTCGTTTCCGTCCGCCGAGATCGCCACCGCGGAGCCGTACATGGGATTGTCCCCATCCGGGTCGATCTCCGACGCCGGCGGTTCGAGTTGGGCCGCGAACTGCCACACGCCCTTCACGCGTTGAAGCTGATAGACCTTGCCGTGGTTCGAGACCTCGGTCGGCGATCCGATGGCTGCCCGGTCGCCGCGGACCGAGAGGGCGCCGCCGAAGTTCGAGTAGACCGGGAAGCCGGGCGCGTGCAGGGTCTGCACGATCGTCCAAGGCCCGTCGGAGGCGCCGGCGGCTGGGGCGTAGACCTGCACCAGCCCCGTGTTCGGCGACACGTCGGTGTCGTAGAGCGCATCGGCGACCAGAAGCTGCGATCCGGCGAACGCTGTCGCCCCGCCGAAGCCGCCGCCGGTGGCTCCTGCATAGGTCAGGCGCTCGACCTGCGACCACACGCCGCCCGTCTTGGCGAAGACATAGGTCGAGCCATCGTTGCCGAAGTAGGCCCCCGGCGCGCCGAGCGCCGCCATCGTCCCGTCGGCCGAGACAGCGGCCGAGCGGCCCAGGTCCTCCACCTCGTCGTTCACCGCCGGCACGAGTTCGACCGCTGGCGACCACGCCGTCCCGCTGCGCGTGAAGACCCAGGCGCTGTCGTTCGGGTTGCCCATGAAGGCGTTGCCGACCTGTCCGACCACCAACGTGTTGCCGTCGTCGGAGAGGGCCACGCTGGTCCCGAAGTGGGCTTGGAATGCTGGCGAGGGCTGGATGAGGCGGACCTGCTGCGTCCACGTGTTTGATCCGGGGGCCCGCACGAAGATGTAGACGCTGCCGGCCTCGGGGAACGCGCCGCCGTGCCGGTCGCCCGGCGCGGCGATGGCAGCGGTGAGACCGTCCGCCGCCATGGCGATGGCGGCGCCGAAGAACGCCCCCGCCTGGTACGGATCACCGGCGGTGAGGGAGAACGACTCGACCCACGTCCCATCGTTGACGAAGGTGCGGACCTTGCCGTAGCTGCCGCCTTGCTCGGGACCGCCGACCATGGCGTACGCGCCAGCGGCGTCCATGGCCACGGCCCTCCCCCACATCTCCATGGTGGGTGCCGCCGGGAAGTCGCCTTGCGGACAATCCTGGGCCGCTGCCGGCAACGCCGACAGGAGCGCCGCCGCCAACGCCAACATCGGACCGCCGCAAACGAACCGCGTCTCGCGCGTCGCCATGCTCTCCTCCTGCCCACGTCGGAATCGACCTCGCGAGCCCCCACGAGGTCGGACTCCACCATACCCCATCGCCATCCCCCCGCCCACCATCCGTCTCGGCGACGGGCGGATCGGGGCTTATCGGCGGCCAATCCCGCTGTGTCGTCGCCATTCCCCGGAGCGATCGCGTGAGACACCAGCGGCCGGGGCCCGCCGACCCCGGCCGCTGCAAATGAATGCCTCGAATCCCGCCGAACTCAGCCCCAGCCGCCCAGCAGGATGGCCAGGTCGGAGGCGTTCACCTTGCCGTCGCCGTTCAGGTCCGACGGGCAGCAGATGGCGTTGTCGCAAGGCTGCTCGCCCCAGTTGCCGAGCAGGATGGCGAGGTCGGAGGCCCCCACCGAGCCGTTGAAGTCGAGGTCGGCCTCCTGCGGGGGGAGGATGTCGACGACCAGCTTCACTTCGTGCGGGCCGTAGACGACGTGGAAGTAGCCGGCGGCCCCCTGCGGATACTCGACGCACTCGAAGACGCCGGTGATGGCGGTGGCGGTCAGGATGGTGAACTGCTGGCCGACCACGGGCACGAACTCGTCCACCAACCGGATCTGCAGGGCCCCTCCCAGCGTGGCAGTGCCGTTCACCGTCAGCAGGTCGTTGCCAGCGAGCCCGAGGTCGACGAGGTATCCCCCGTCGGCGGATTGCGTGTAGGCCCCGTTGACGAGCAGCGAGCCGAGCGGCCCGCCGTCGGCGTTGGACGGAGCGCTCGAACCACCGCTCACCACGACCGGCCCGGTGACCGTCCCGTCCCCCGCGAACAGCCCGCCGGTCACCCCGAGCGAACCGCTGGATCCGATGGTGAGGGACCCGTCGACGCGGGTCACGCCGTCCTGCTGGTTCAGCGTCCCGGTCCGGCTCGCGCTGCGCCCGGCATCGACCTGGAACGTGCCGCGGTTGACAAAGGTGCCAGCGTGCAGTTGGAGGGCACCGTCTCCGGTGACGCGGAGCGTGCCGTCGTTGAGGAAGTCGTTGGTGACATCGATCTCCATGGTGCCGTGGTCGGCGAGGATCGACCCTTGGTTGGTCAGGTCGAGATTGGCGTTGGCCCCGAGGCTGCCGCCGCCGCGGATCGTGTGGTCCATGCCGTTGACGAGCCGGCGCACGCCGTTGATGCCGATGATCCGGTTGTAGCCGAGCGTGCCCAGCACCAGCTCGCCGCTGCCGGCCAGCGTGGTGGGCGAGCCGTCAAGGCTATCGACGCGGATCTCGGTGAAGCTGCCCGCCGACTCGATGCTGATCGAGCCGTCGTTGAGCAACGTGCCGTAGATGTTGATGTCCTCCGCGTTGAGCAGGCGCAAGGCCGCTTGGTTGTGGACGCTGATCAAGGCTTGGTTGCCGTCGCTGGTGTGGACGTACCCCGTCCCCTCGGAGGCCAGCGTCCCGCCCCAGATGCTCGAGGCGAGGACCCGCACCTGGCTCCCGTCCTCGGCCCGCAGGACCCCGCCGGCGTTGTCGAGTTCGACGGTCGTGAGTTGGAGCGTGCCGCCATCCGACGCCTTCATCACCCCTTGGTTGATGCTGGGCGCGGCATCGATGTCCAGCACCTTCCCCGCCTTGTCCGCTGCGATCAGGCCGAGGTTGGTGATGCCGAGCGGCGTGTTGCCGCCAAAGTCCCCGCCGCCGCGGATGGTGTGGTCCGGCCCGTTGACCAGGGTCCGCGAGCCGTTGATGGCCACGATGCGGTTGTAGGCCAGACCGCCGAGGACCACCTCTCCACCACCGAGGAACGTGGTCGGGGCCCCGTCGGCGGTGTCGATGCGCAGCTCGGTGTACGACCCGTTCGACTCCAAGGTGATGGAGCCGTCGTTCTCGATCGTCCCGTAGAGGTTGAGGTCCTCGGCGTTGAGCAGCCGCAGGGCCCCAAGATTGTGGATGCCGACCACCGATTGGCTGCCGTCGGCGCTGTGGATGTACCCCGTCCCGATCGTCTCGAGCGTGCCGCCGCGGATGGCGGAGGCGTTGATGCGCACGTTGCTGGCGTCCTCGGCGCGGAGCACGCCGCCCGTGTTGTCGAGGTCGAGCGTAAGGAGGGACAGGCTCCCGCCGTTCCTCGCCCGCATCAGGCCGGTGTTGGCGCTCGGCGCCGCGTCGACCACCATGGTCACCCCGGCGAGATTGGCGTCGACCACCCCTTGGTTCGTGATGTTGAGGGCTGAGTCGGAACCCAGCTCGCCGCCCCCGGCGATGGTGTGCAGCGGCCCGTTCACCAAGATGTGCGGGCCGTTGATGGCCGTGACCTGGTTGTAGGCCAAGGAGCCGAGCAGGAGTTGGCCGCTTCCCGAGAAGGTGGTCTGCGTGCCGTCGAGGCTGTCGATCCGCAGCCCGGTGAACGAGCCCGTCGACTCGAGCGAGATGGTCCCGTCGTTCACCGTCGTCCCGTAGACGTTCAGGTCGTCGGCATTCAGGAGGCGAAGCGCCCCCTCGTTGTGCACATCGACGATCGACTGGTTCCCGTCGGCGGTGCGGACAAACCCGGTGCCGTCCGACTGGAGGATCCCGCCCTGCACGCTGGTCCCGGCCATGAGCCGCACGACGCTGGCATCCTCGGCCCGGATGGTCCCGCCGCTGTTGTCGAGGATCAGGGTGTAAAGCTCGAGCGTCCCGCCTCCAGTCGCCTCCAGCAGACCGCCGTTGATGTTGGTGGTGTCGGCGGCCGGGTCGATGCGCAGGACGTGGCCGCTCGCGTTGGCGGAGACCACGCCCAGGTTGGCGAGGCGGAGGTACTCGTTGTCGCCGAGCTGACCCCACCCGGCGATGGTGTGGTTCGCCTCGTTGACCAGCTCGCGCACCGATCCGGTGCCCACGATGCGGGCCAGCGTTCCGCTCAGCGAGACGGCGCCCGACCCGGCGAAGGCCACGCTCGGCGCGGCCAGCTTGACCTCGGTGTAGGAGCCAGTCGAGGTGATGGTCCAGAGCCCGTCGTTCAGGAGGGACGTAAAGGTCAGGTCCTCGCTGTTGGGCTGGAGCAGCGTGGCTCCGAGCCCGAGGGTCAGCGACTGGATCGACGGCGACGTGTTCATGGTCACCGTGATGGGCATGCGGGCCGCGGGAATCACCGCATCGGTGACGCCCGCCGTCCCGGGAACGCCGTTGTTCCAGTTGCCGGCGACGTTCCAGTTGCCGGTCGCGGGTCCGATCCAGGTCGAGACGAGCCCGGCGTGGCTCGCGCCAGCGGCGGCGAGCGTGCCGGTGAGGATGAACGAAGTGGTCACAGCGTTGCGCATGGCAGCCCTCCGGTCGGTTCGGCTCAGGCGCGAACGGCCGCGCCTCGAGTCATCGGGCGGCTCGCCTTCCCCATCGCGGCGCTGGACGCGCCTCGGCGCACGATCGCGTGCGCTGGTGGAGGCGACAATCCGTCACCATGACGTTAGGGAGCGCCGCCGCGGGCGCGGCCGTTCCGATTCCCAGATGGCAAATCAAGAATCCGGATCCGCAAACGGCGGGCGACGACGACGTGCAGCGGGGTCGCCCCGTCGGTCATCCCCAGTCCCCCAGCAGGATGGCGAGATCGGTTGCGTTCACCTTGCCGTCGCCGTCGAGGTCGGCGGGGCAGCAGATGGCGCTCGAGCACGGATCGTCGCCCCAAGCTCCGAGCAGGATGGCCAGGTCCTCGGGGCCGACCGTGCCGTTGAAGTTGAGGTCGGCTTCCGGCGTGGGCACGAGATCGACGACCAGCTTCACGCTCTGCGAACCGTAGACGACGTGGAAGTAGCCGCTGCCGCCCTGCGGGTACTCGATGCAGCCCCATTGCCCGCTGATCGAGTTGGCGGTGAGGATGGTGAACTCCTGCCCCACCACCGGCACGAAGGGATCGACCAGCCGGATCTGCAGGGCCCCGCCGAGATGGGCCGCCCCGGTGACGGCGAGCAGGTCGTTGCCGGCGAGCCCCAGATCGGCGACGTAGCCGCCGTCGAGCGACTGCGTGTAGCCAGCGTGGAGAGCGAGCGACCCGATGTCCGAGCCATCCGCCCCCGAGGGCGAGGCCGAGCCGCCTTGGATCGCGACCGGTGCGAAGACGTCGCCGTCGCCGGTCAGCAGTCCAGCGATCTGGCTGTAGGACCCGTTCGTCAGCACCAGGTTGCCGTCGACCCGCGTCTCGCCGTCGATCTGTGGCAGCGGTCCGTTCCGGCTCAACTGGCTGCCGGCGTCGACGTCGATCAAGCCGAGGTTGGTGAGGAGACCAGCGGGGATGGACAGCCCGCCGACTCCCTTGGCCCGCAGCGTGCCCGCGTTCCGCAGCCCGATCGAGTCGTTGCTGGCGGTGACCACCAAGGCGTTGGCGCCATCGGCCTCGATCGCCCCCAGGTTGTCGATGGTGTAGTTGCCGGTCCCGATCTTGCCAGCTCCGCGGATCGTGTGGCCAGCCCCATGCTCGAAGGCGAGCGGCGTGCCCGAGGCGAGGACGCGGTTGTGGACGTTGTCCGAGAGTTCGATGGTGCCCGGCCCGTCGATGGTCACGAGGCCATCGTCGGCCGGTTCGAGGAGGAGGTCGGTGTCGTTCCCGCTCGACTCGACCGTCCACGTCCCGCTGTGGGTGATGGTGTGCCTGAGGTGGATGTCGCTGTCGTTCGGTTGGTGGACGACGCCAGCGATGGCCACGCCGTCGAGCGTGCAGGTCGAGTTCAGCTTCTCGAAGGTGATGGCCCCGGCGGGCTCGCACGAGATCGTCCCGCCGGCGATGGTCGAGGCCTGGACCAGGATCGCACCCGAGCCGATCCCCTCGATGGTGCCGCCGGTGTTGTCGATGGTCGAGCGGTAGAGAGTCAGCGTCGCTCCCGGGCTGGCCCGGAAGGTCCCGCTGTTGGTCGACGCCGGCGTGTCGACGGTGTCGATCAGGAGGGTGTGCGGCTGGTTCGCCTCGACCAGTCCCGCGTTCTCGAGGACGACGTTGCCCGCCCCGAGGTTGCCGCTGCCACGGATCGTGTGGGTCGCCGCCTGCACCAAGCGCTTGGTGTCACCCAGGCTCTCGATGCGATTGGTCGCGATGTCGGACATCTCGATGGCCCCGGTTCCGGTGAAGGTGACCGGATCGCTCGCCAGGAGGATCTCCGCGGTGCTGGCCCCGCCCTCGAGGCGCCACGTTCCGAGGTTGTTGATGGTGCCGACCACCGCTGCGTCAGAGTTGTCGACTTGCCACCAGGAGCCGTCCAAGGTGAGGTCGACGAGCGTCGGATAGGTCGCGGAGGAGAGGAAGTGGCCATCGCCGACCGTGGCCAGCACGCCGCCGGTGATGGTCGAGCCCTTGATGACGATGGCGCTACCGGCCTCCGCCCGCAGGACTCCGGTGTGGTTGTCGAGCGGGGTGCCGTTGATGGTGAGGATCGAGCCGCTGGTGGCGACGATCGAACCGTCGTTGACCGAGACCGGATCGGCCGAGGTGTCGAGGATGAGGCCCGCGGGCTGGTTGGCCTCGATGATGCCGTGGTTGAGGAGGACAAGGCTGCCGAGCCCGAGCTGCCCGCCGCCACGGATGGCGTGGTCGGCGCTGTTGACGAGGAGGCGATCGGAGCTCGAACCGATGATCCGGTTGCTGAGCGAGTCGGACATCTCGATCGAACCTGGACCGACGAAGGTCACGACCGGCGACGCGATCTCCATCTCGGTGCCGGCTCCGGTCGACTCCAGCGTCCACTGGCCGAGGTTGACGATCGTGCCGGAGACGATGCTGTCGGCGTTGTTCGGTTGGCGATAGGTGCCGATCTTGGTGAGGTCCTCGAAGGTGGTCGTCTCGTAGGTGCCCTCGGCGTCGCCGTCGCCGACCGTCTCGATGGTCCCGCCCTTGATGGTCGAGGATCGGAAGAGCACCGTTCCGCCCGGGGCGGCTCGGATGGTGCCGCCGGTGTTGTCGAGGGGCGTGCTGTAGATGGTGAGCGTGCCGCCGTCGTGGGCCCACATCAGGCCGTCGTTCGACGAGTACCCAGGGCCCAGCGTGTCGATCACGAGCGGCGTCGGCAGCCAGCCTTCGATCGACCCGTGGTTCACGAGGAGCGTGTTGTTGAGCCCGATCTGGCCGCCGCCGCGGATGGTGTGGCCAGCCCCGTTGGTGAGCGTGCGGGTGCCGCCCACGCTCAGGATGCGGTTGGCGCCGAGGTCGCCGAGGGCCACGACGCCGGTGCCGGCGAAGGTGGCGTCGACGGAGAGGAGGATGTCGGTGCTGGCGCCGGTCGAGGTCAACGACCAGAGGCCGTCGTTGACCAGCCCGGCGATCGTCACATCGGCGTTGTTCGGCTGGAGCAGGGTGCAGTTCGCACCCAAGGTGAGCGAGGCGATCGTGGGCGACAGGTTCAGCGTCACCGTGACCGGGACGCGGCCCGCGTTGATGACGGCGTCGGTGACGCCGCCGAGGCCGGGCACGCCGTTATTCCAGTTGGCGGCCACGTTCCAGTTGCCGTTGGCCGGCCCGATCCAGGTCGAGACCACGTTGCCCGACGCTGCCGACGACACCACACTCGCCCCGCACAGGACGAACGACGAACGAAGGAACCGACGCATCGCAAATCTCCCGGTGGGCGCGTCGCGCAGTGCCGGGGCGCCCCAATCGCAGCGGCTCGGGTCGGTCGGGGTCGCCGAACGGCTCGGCGAATCTGCCACCAGCCGCTCGCGCCGCGTGCGAACGAAAACCCTAGCAGCGATCACGCCCCGCGCGGAGCGTCGGCACGCCACAAGCGATTTGACGAATCCGGATCCGGGATGCGGAACCAGCGTTCACACGCTCCGACGCGTCAATAGGACCACGTCGCCAACACGAGCCCCACGTCGCGGCCGTCGACGATCTCATCGCCGTTGAGGTCGGCGGCGCAGCCGGCGCACGGCCCCCACGAGTCGAGGACGAGATCGAGGTCGGCGGAGTCGACCTCGCCATCGCCGCTCGCGTCGCCGGCCGGCACGCCGAGGCGGTCGAGGAGATAGGCCTGGGCCGCAGCCAGGGCCGAGGGCGGGAGCGGCTCGTGCCCGACCTTCGGGATGGCCATCCACTCGGTGGTCAGGCGCAGCCCCGCTCGCGCCTCGCGGAGCCGCTCGGGCTGGGCGATGGGAACCACCGTGTCGCTCGCGCCGTGGACGAGGAGGAGCGGCGGGTCGTCGCCCGTCACGAGTCGCGTCGGGTTGGCGAGGTTCGCCATGCGAGCGTAGTGGCGGAAGGGTCGCTCCGGGCTGTCGAGGTTGGCGCGGAGGATGCCGATCCCCTGCCCCTCGCCATCGAAGCCGAGGAGATGCGACCCGGGCGAGGCGGCAGCGTCGGGATCGGGCCCCGAGCTGTTGGAAGTGACCAGGCCGGAGCTGGCCGCATCGAAGGCCAGGGCGAGGTAGTCGATCGGCGCCGCCAAGCCGACGCAGCATTCGACGCGGCTCGAGACCGAGTCGAAGTGACCGATCGAACCTTCAAGATCCGCCACGCCGCCACTCTCGGCGACGAGGATCGCCAGATGCCCGCCGCCGCCGATCCCGGCGATCCCGATCCGCCCCGGGTTCAGCCCGTAGATCGGAGCGCTTGCCCGCAGGTAGCGAAGGGCGGCCTTGAGGTCGTGCACCTGGGCCGGGAAGACGGCCTGCGTCGGCGATCGGTACTCGACGCTCGCCACGGCGATCCCTCGGGAACGCAAGGCGAGGACGAAGGCCGGAGGCGAGGCGTAGTCGTCGTCGCTCGAGACGCGATCGGGGACCCAGACCACGAGCGGCTCCTCGCCAGCCCGATTGGCCGGGGGCAGCCAGAGGCTCAGGTGGAGCGGAACGAGCCCGCCTTCGTCGAGCGGGGCAGAGGCGAAGAGGACATCGGCGTGGTCGGGCGACGGGAGTTCCGTCGGGGGGGCGGCGTGGGCGACGCTCGCTCGATGGCCCGCGGCGACAACCGCGAGCAGCGCGAGGGCGGCGAGCGTCGGGCCTCGGCGGGCTGCGTCGGAGCGGCGGAGACGCATGGCCGCTCGAAACGAAAGGCCTGCCGCGCCGATTGCGTCGGCCCGGCAGGATCGTTGCGATGTGACCGCGAACTCGCCCTCCTCCCCTTCCCCTCGCCCGGGAGCGCCGTAGGATGGCGGACGCCGCGGGCCAGCAGGTGGTGGGGTGCGACCCGCCGTTCGCGTCGACTCCCTCCTTGCCGAAGGGGCCTCATGCCGCTCACCGCCGCCCTCCTCGCGATCGCGCTCGCCGTTCCCGTCCTGCAGGACAAATCGATCGTGGTGCCGCCACCGCGCGACCCGCGCAACGTGCCCACGGTCAACCTCGACCCAGAGCACCCCTTCCCCATCGAGGGCTGGTGGTCGAACGGCGAGCAGCTCCTCGAAGTCGCCAACGACGGCGCCTACCGCATCTTCGGGACGCAGAACCGCTACCAGCGCCCGCTCGAGGTGGGCCGCTGGCACCGGCAGAACTACGGTGCCTTCTGGCTCGCCCCCTACTCGATGCGGAAGGAAGATCGCTCCCGCGTCCCCTTGGCGATCGCAGACGGGACGGTGGTGGCGACCGTGCGCACCTACCGCCCGATGCGGCACCTGGAAGCCCCGCCGGCGTGCACCGAGGACCTCTTCATCGGCCTCTGGGCCGGCCCTGGGGGCAGCCTCGAGCTCGCCCCCACCATGCGCTACCGATACGCAGCGGCGAGCGGCCCGAACGAGAGTCAGCCGGTCGTGATCGCCCGCCACAGCGGCACCTGGCGGGTGGTCGAGGGCGATGTCGAACTCCTGCCCGATTCGCCGTCGGTGGCCAAGGTGCGGTTCGAAGCGGAGTCGGTCGAGCCGGGGCGAGGCTTCACCACCCTCCGCGGGATCGAAGGGACCTTGGATCGGATCGCCGAACTCGCCCCCGGCACCCCCGGCGCTCCGCCGCCGGCGGCACCGCCTCCTGCGGCCGCCCCCGCCCCCGAGGCCGCTCCGGCCTCCAAGCCCACCGGCCTTTGACGCCCGCCCCCCCCGAGCGTCCACGTGAACCGGACCTCGAGCTGGACCTGGTGGCCGGTCTTCCACGACGCGAGCTACGCCCCCGGCTGGCGCGAGCAGTTGGCGGTCCACTGGCGGGCCAATCTCCTCATGCTGGCCTCGCCGCGGGCCGTCCTCGGTTTCTGCCTCCTGAGCGGCTGGCCGGTCCTCCTCCTGATCGGATCGTGGTGGCTGCTCCGGCTCCTCGACGAGAGCCAGCAACTGGCCGGGGGCAGCGTGGCGGTCCTGGCCACCATGGCAGCCACCCTCCTCGCCTTCCTCGTGGTCCAGCACCTCGCCTTCGTGGTGGCCATGAACCGCACCTACGGTCCGTTCGTCCGCCGAGCCATGAACGAGCGAGGAACCCCGGTTTGCCCGGCCTGCGGGCACCTCTTGCCACCCCAGCGGTCGGCCGGGACGCCCCATAGCCTCTGCTCCGAATGCGGGGCCCGCGTCGACGGACCCGCCCTCCGCTAAGGCAGTCGAAGGGCCGCGATGCGCCGGCCGGGGCTCGAAGTATGATGCGGAGCTCGCTCCGGACCCATTTCAGGCCCCGCCCGCGCCCCTACCACCGCTCGTGCCGATCCGCAACTTCTCCATCATCGCCCACATCGACCACGGCAAGAGCACCCTCGCCGACCGGCTGCTCCAGGCCACCAACGCCGTCAGCGAGCGGGAGGCCAAGGCCCAGCTCCTCGACTCCATGGACCTGGAACGGGAGCGCGGCATCACCATCAAGGCCAGCGCGGTCACCGTCTACCACCAGCACAAGGGCGAGACGTTCGAGCTCAACTTCATCGACACCCCGGGCCACGTCGACTTCGCCTACGAGGTCTCGCGGGCCCTGACCGCCTGCGAAGGCGCCATCCTCGTCGTCGACTCGACGCAGGGCGTCCAGGCCCAGACCGTGGCCAACGCCTACCTCGCGGTGGCCAACAACCTCGAGCTCATTCCGGTCATCAACAAGATCGACCTCCCCGCC
The DNA here is from genome assembly GCA_044224425.1 of Phycisphaerales bacterium. GTDB lineage: Bacteria > Planctomycetota > Phycisphaerae > Phycisphaerales > SM1A02 > JAEUIT01. The sequence goes on along the minus strand of JBGAKK010000048.1, from coordinate 7,786 downwards.
GCCAACCCCGACAAGGTGGCCATGGAGATCGAGGAAGTGCTCGGCCTGCCCGCCGAGGACTGCATCTTGGTCAGCGCCAAGACCGGCCAGGGGATCCAGGAGCTCCTCGGCGCGATCTGCGAGCGCCTGCCCGCGCCGCGGGCCGCGGTCACCACCAAGCTCCGGGCCCTGATCTTCGACAGCCACTACGACGACTACAAGGGCGTGGTGGTCTACTTCCGCGTCTTCGACGGCCGCATCAAGCTGGGCGACAAGATCCGGATGATGGGCACCGGCCGCACCTTCCACGTCACCGAGCTCGGCCGCTACACGCCCTTCCCCAAGAAGGTCGACGCCTTGGGCACGGCGGAGGTCGGCTACATGTGCGCCGCCATCAAGTCGCTCGGCGACGTGCGGGTCGGCGACACCATCACCCTGGAGACCGATCCCGCCGAGGAGGCCCTGCACGGCTACAAGGAGCCGAAGCAGATGGTCTTCTGCGACTTCTATCCGGCCAGCTCCGGGGCCGACGGCTCGAGCGGCAAGAAGGGCGACTTCGAAGCCCTCCGCGAGGCCATCGAGAAGCTGCACCTGAACGACGCCAGCTTCACCTACGAGGTCGAGCACAGCGAGGCGTTAGGCTTCGGCTTCCGCTGCGGCTTCCTCGGCCTCCTGCACATGGACATCATCCAGGAGCGGCTGGAGCGCGAGGGCGGGGTCGAGATCGTGCAGACGGCCCCCACCGTCTCCTACATGGTCGACCTCAACGACGGCACCTCGGTCGAGATCCACAACCCGGCCGACCTGCCCGACCTCTCGCGGGTGAAGTCGATCCGCGAGCCGATCGTCAAGCTCGAGATCATCTGCCCCAACGAGAACATCGGCGACCTCATGAAGCTCTGCGAGGCCCGCCGCGGAATGTTCAAGACCCAGAAGTACCTGAGCGAGGACCGCCAGATCCTCGACTACGAGTTGCCGCTGGCGGAGATCATCTACGACTTCTACGACAAGCTGAAGTCGATCACCCGCGGCTACGGCACGATGGACTACGAGATGAGCGAGTACCGCGAGGACAACCTCGTCAAGGTCTCGATCCTCGTCAACGGCGAGCCGGTCGAGGCCCTCTCCCTCATCTGCCACCGGACCAACGCCGAGTACCGCAGCCGCTGCATCCTCCAGAAGCTCAAGAAGCAGATCGACCGCCACCAGTTCGAGATCCCGCTGCAGGCGGCGATCGGCGGCAAGGTCATCGCCCGCGAGTCGATCAGCGCCCTCAGGAAGAACGTCACCGCCAAGTGCTACGGCGGCGACATCACCCGCAAGCGCAAGCTCCTCGAGAAGCAGAAGGAAGGCAAGAAGCGGATGAAGACGATCGGCAGCGTCACCATCCCGCAGGAAGCCTTCATGGCGGTGCTTGAGCAGGGAGACTGAGCGGGGCCTGTCTCCCGGGCGCAGCCGGACACAGGGGCTGCTGATGGAGGCAACGGCGTCGACCCGCCGCCACCTCAGCCTCGCTGGCGCAGCTCACTTCCGCTTCGCATCCTGCGGTTCGTCGCCCCAGTCGCCGAGGACCATCGCCAGGTCGTAGCCGTTCACCACCAGGTCGCCGTTCAGGTCGCCCGGCATCTCGGTCAGCTCGTACCGCGAACCCCAGAACTCGATCACCGTCGCGATGTCGCGGGCGTCGACCTTGCAGTCGATGTTGGCGTCGCCCGGACGGGTGCGGATGGGTGTGAGGATGAGGGCGACGCCGCCGAGTGCGTTCGTCTTCGCGGCTATCTGTCCTCGGTCGTTGATGTCCGTCGCCAATCCGACGCTGGACACCCCTGGCACAAGATCGGCGAGCTTCCTCAGCGTGCCATCCTGCCAGAGGAAGCCGATCCCGCTATTCATCTCTCCGACGACTTGGCCGTGGGCGTTCGCTGCCCATGCCCAGCTCCTCGGCAGGCCGACCGGCCCCCACCCGATATCGTGCATGGTCCCATCCCAGAAGAAGCCACGCGGATAGGAGGTATCCGGACCCGCTTGATACGAGCCCCAGCCGGTGACGAATCCGTTGGAGCTGATCCCGTACGCCTCGCTGCTGTATCCCCCAGGGACCGGCGGGAGCACCGTCAGTCCGGAGTCGTCGAGCACGAACGCTCGCATGTTGTACTGCCCCGGATCGCTGCACCAGCCGCAGATCCATCCTTGCGGATTCGATCTTGTCGCGGCCACTTCGCCAAAGGCGATGAGTTCGGGTATCGCTTCGAACGAGCGGCCGGGCTGCCAGCGGAAGGAATCGACGAAGAACGTCGCCGCATTCCCCCACGGCCCGACGACATCCCCGCCGGCATCGATCGAGGCTCCGACACCGACCGTAGGGGCCGTTCCGTCGTCGGGCGGCGGAAATGGGGGCAGACGATCGAGAACATCCATCTCTCCGAGGTGCCACCGGTAGGGATGGTAGTGGCTCGCGATCAGCAGCGACCCCGCCACCTGATCGTCCTCGTTCAGGTCGTTCGCATACGACCACGACCCGAGCCCAAGATCCCAGAAGCCGGTCTCCGGCGACCAGAACCATGCGCGGTTGGGTCCTCCGGGACATGGCGTGTAGCTTCCGCAGACGTGTCCGCGATTGGAGAGGCCATCGATCTGGGGCTTGGTCGTCTCAGGGCACACCGGCGACTCGATCGTCTGGACGGAGTACATGCACTGGGCGAGGGACGCGTGGGTGAGGCCGAGAGCCGCGGCGGCAACGGCGAGCGTGGACACATCAAGCGGGCGCATCACCAGCCTCCGTCGAGGGGTGCGAGCGCGGCCGCACGTTGAGCCGGGGTCAGCGAACCGAGCCAAGCGGAGAAGGCCTCCAGCGTCGCCGCGGCACCCGCACAGAAGCCCCCCGCGAACAGCGAGCTCCGATTGGACACGGTTCCGCTCCTTTCGCTCGATCGACCGAGCCGCGGTTGCATCCGCGTGGATGCAGGCCGAATCGCGGCGTCGATCTCCGACCTTATCGACGCCGCGGAGGCGGAGTCAAGACGCGATTACGCGAAAAGGGCCGCTGTGGACCGTCGACAAGCTGCATCGAGAGAGGGCCGACTCGCCCAGACTTGGACTCGCCCGGCACGACCCCCTCAGCCTCGCTAACGCTCGGCAGCGAACCAAACGGGCTGGACGCCGCTCCCCTCACACCTTCCCCAACCGCTCCGCGAGCCGCGCCCCGTTGTGGGCCTCGCCGCACAGCCACACCTTGATGCCGAGGGCCGCGGCCATCGACGCCTTCGCCGCCAGGGCCCGGTCGGCCGCCTTGGCGTCCGGGGCGTAGACCACCTGGATGTGGTTCGACTGGTGCCGGGCCATCATCTGGTCGCGGCTCACGCCGTAGAGGACCGCGTGCATGATCGGCCAGGCCGGCGTCGTCGACTTCCAGCGCCGCTCGCTCTCCTCGCGGGGCAGGCTGATCGCCTTGCACCGGCCGATGTCCATGTGCAGGCGATCGTCTGCCACGTAGATCCGCGACCAGACCACCTCGCCGGGACGCGAGACGCCCTTGATGGACCCGCCGCCGCGGGCGAAGTACATGGCCGGCTGCCGCTCGCTCACCGCCCCGGCGTAGCCGCCTTCGAGGTGCGAGGGCGGCACGGCGCCCGAGATCTCGAAGACCCATACGAACTCCTTGGTGGTGCCGCTCCGGTCGAGGTCGCCCCACCGCAGGTCGTGCAAGGTGTTATCCGAAGGCAGGCCCATGGCCGACCAGACCCGATGGGTGAGCAGGCCGTCGAGGCCGGCGCACTCGTCGACCTCGTTGAAGTGGGTGATCGGTTGGCCGTCGCGGATCGGCTTCCCCTTGGAGGGGCCGGCCAAGGCCACCACCGGCGGACGGTCCGAGCAGTTGAGGAGCCCTTCGGCAAGGTCGCTGGCGGCGACCAGGTCCTTGAGGCCGAGCTGGTACTGGATGCCGATCGCGTCGCAGCCGAACTCGTCGGCCATGCGCACCGCGGCGATGTACATCTTGCACTGCTCGTGGATCTGCGAGTCGGTGAGCTCGTGGTCGCCCTTCCCGGTCGCGAAGCGCATGCCGCGCTCCTCGAGCCAGGTCCGCACCGCCTTGGCCTCGCCGTCGCCGACCTGGGTCATCGCGTAGTAGAGCGCCGACTGGCTGAGCCGTTCCTTGAACGCCCCCGCCGCATGCAGGAGATGGTCGGGGACGATGGCGTTGAACATCCCCATGCAGCCCTCGTCGAAGACGCCGAGGATGGCCGGGCGGCGCATGAGCTCCGCAGCTAGCGCCTCGCCCAGCTTCCGCGGCTTGGTCGCCGCCCGCTTGGGCACGAAGGCCTCGACGTGCGAGAGGTCGTGGCGCACGCGGCCGGTCTTGGTCCATTCCTTGACCAGCTTGCGGAAGGACGGAGCCTTGAGGTCCTCGGCCCACACCAGGGAGTGCCGCACGCCGGCCTTGGTGAGCGAGCCGCGAAGATTGAGGGCCCCGACCAGCCCCGGCCACTGCCCCGACCAGTTGGCCACGATGAGGATCGGGCCGCGATGGTGCTGGAGGCCGATCAGGACATGCTGCGAGTACTGCCAGACGCTCTCCGCGACCACCAGCGGGGCGTCGCGGTGGATCGCCGCGAAGACCTCGCGTCCGTGCTGCTGCGAGCTGATGAAGCCGTGCGGTTCGCCCTGCGGCGAGACCTCGGGATGGCCGCGGTCGACGCGCCAGCCGAGCGAGGCGAAGGCTTCCTTGATCTCGCTCTCGAGGGCCTTCTGCGTCGGCCAGCAGAGGAGGTTGGCGGCGCTCCGCGAGTCGCCGGAGGCGATGAGGACCGCGGTCTTCTTGGCAGGCGCCTTGGGGGCCGGAGTGACGATCGTTGCGTGCGTGGCCATGGCTTCTCCCGGTGCCGAGGGGGCTCCGACGATACCATTTCAGGCCAGCGAACCGCATGCGGACGACTGGCCTCGACGAGCGTTCACCTCCGATGCACAACGCCCGCGGAGTGCCGCTCGTGGCCTGCGCCGGGATCGGCAAGCGGTTCGGCGGCCAAGCCGTCCTCGACGCCGTCGACCTCGAGTTGTGGCCCGGCGAGGTGCATGTCCTGGCCGGCGAGAACGGGGCCGGCAAGTCGACCCTCATGCGCATCCTGAGCGGCGTCCTCCAGCCCGACGAGGGGACGCTGGCCATCGACGGCGTGCCGGCGCGCTTCCGCTCGGTGCACGAGGCCACGAGCCACGGCATCGCCATGATCCACCAGGAGCTGTCGCTGGCTCCGTCCATGAGCGTCCTCGACAACCTCTTCCTGGGCCGCGAGCCGTTAGCCGCGTTCCCCTGGATCGACCGCTCCCGCGAGCGCCGCGACGGACTCGCCGCCCTGCGCCGGGTGGGCCTCGACCTCGATCCCAAGGCCGCGGTCGGCTCGCTGCCCATGGGGACGCGGCAGCTCGTCGAGATCGCCAAGGCCCTCTTGCGGGACGCCCGCGTCCTCATCATGGACGAGCCGACCAGCGCCCTCACCCAACCCGAGGTCGACCGCCTCTTCGCCCTCGTCCGCGAGCTGGCCGGCGATCCGGCCCGGCCCGCCGCGATCGTCTACATCAGCCATCGCATGGACGAGATCTACGCCTTGGCCGATCGCATCACCGTGCTCCGCGACGGGCGGCGCATCGTCACCGCCCGGCCTGGAGAACTGCCCCGCGAACGGCTGGTCGAGGCCATGGTCGGCCGGGCGGTCGACGAGTCGGCGATCCGCAGCCGGACGGCGCCCGGCCCCGAGGTGCTCGTCCTCGATCGCGTCTCGGTCGCAGGCCGCCGCGGACTCGCCGTGCGCGACGTCTCGCTCGCGGTCCGCCGCGGCGAAGTGCTGGGGCTCGCCGGGCTGCAGGGGTCGGGCACGGGCGAACTGCTGCACGCCCTCTTCGGCGACGGGCGGATCGTGGGCGGCGAGGTCTCGATCGACGGACGCCCCACGACGATCGGCTCGCCGCGCGAGGCGATGCGGCTCGGGATCGCCCTCCTCACCGACGACCGCAAGATGACCGGCCTCTGCCAAGGCCTGTCGATCGGGGCGAACGTCACGTTGCCCTCGGTGGAGCGGCTCTCGCCGGGCGGTTGGATAGGCGTCGCCGCCGAACGCGGCGCGGCCCGGGAGGCCATCGCCACCTTCGGGATCCGCTGCCGCGGCGCGGCCCAGGCCGTCCGCACGCTCTCGGGCGGCAACCAGCAGAAGGTGGCCTTCGGGAAGTGGCTGGCCCGCGAGCCGTCGATCCTCCTCCTCCACGATCCAACCCGCGGGGTCGACGTGGGAGCCCGCCAGGAGATCTATCGGCTGATCAACGACGCCACGGCCCGCGGCGCAGCGGTGCTGGTGACAAGCAGCGACCTGCCCGAGCTGTTGGGCCTCGCCGACCGCGTGGTGGTCTTCCATCGCGGCGAGTGCACGGCGACGCTCGAGCGCGGCGAGGCCACGCCGCAAGCGGTGATCGCCGCGGCGATGGGGGAACGGCATGGGTGAGCGATGGTTAGGCGGGGTTGGTTCGTCCGGGACGGCCCCCTCTGTCGGCTGCGCCGACATCTCCCCCATGCTGCGCATGGGAGAGAGGCGCCGCTCTCCCGCGACTTCGTCGGCAGCGAGGCGCCGCTCTCCCGCGCCAGCGGGGGAGCTGCCGAGCGTTAGCGAGGCTGAGGGGGCCGTCGACGACTCGACAGCGCGCCCGGCACCGCCCCCTCTGTCGGCTGCGCCGACATCTCCCCCGACTTCGTCGGGAGCGAGGCGCCTGCCATGAGCCTGCCCGAACCGAGATCGAGCCGGCGTTGGCTGATTTCCCGCGAGGTCGGCTTCGCCTTCGCCGCCTTGGCCTTGATCCTCCTGATCGGCTGCGTGTTCAACGCGGGCGGCGTCTTCTTCCGGCCGGCGGTGCACGCCGATGCCTTCTGGCAGATCGCCGGGTTCGGGATCCTCGCCTGCGGGATGACCATCGTCATCCTCTCGGGCGGCATCGACCTCTCGGTGGGCAGCGTGGTCGCCCTGTGCGGCATCGTCTTCGCCATCACCTCCATGCAGCGGGACTGGCATCCGCTGGCGGCGATCGGCGTCTCCGTCCTCGTGGGCGGGCTGTGCGGCCTTGCTAACGGCTGCATGGTCGCGTTCCTGCGCCTCCAACCGTTCATCGCCACGCTGGCCATGATGGCCTTCGCCCGCGGGCTGGCCAAGTCCGACCTCTTGAGCCACGGCGTCAAGATCCAGCGCATGCCGCCGCCGCCGGTGGTCGACGCCCTCAACGCCAAGCTGCACCTGGGGGGCGCGGACCTCTCGGTCGGGGCCTTCGTCTTCCTGGCCTCGTTCGCGGCCACGCTCGTCCTCCTCCAGCGGCTGCGCTTCGGGCGCTACGTGTACGCGATCGGCGACAACGCCGAGGCGGCGTGGCTCTCCGGCGTCCCCGTGCGCCGCACGCTGGTGCTCGCCTACACGGCGTGCGGACTCCTCTCCGGGATCGCCGGCGTCCTCTTCGCCGGCATGGCCCGGCAAGGCGACCCGGATGGCGGCGTGGGATACGAGCTCACCGCGATCGCCATGGTGGTGGTCGGCGGCACGTCCCTGGCTGGCGGGCGGGGCGGCGTCACGCTGACCCTGCTCGGGGCCCTCACCATCGGCTACCTCCGCAAGATCCTCGACCTGAACGGCGTGTCGACCCCCGCCCAACTGATGATCACCGGCGGCATCATCGTGCTGGCGGTACTCTTTCAGGGGTTCCGACGGCGCTGACCGCGCCGCTCGAGCGGAGACGACCCATGCCGAACGCCTTTCAGCGCCTCGTCGCACCTCTCGCCTGC
>JBGAKK010000047.1:0-35257 GCA_044224425.1 Phycisphaerales bacterium | reverse complement strand
AGTTTCAGCGAGGCGAGGGCCCGCGACTCGATGCCCAGGCGCTCCGCCCGATGGCTCTGCTCGATCAGTTCGTAGACCCGGTCCTTGTCGACACCCGCCGCAAGGAGCCGCGAGGCCAGGCTGAACTCGGGAGCCCGGGCGTTCTGGAAGCGGAACCAGCCGGTGTCGGTGGCGAGTCCGAGATAGAGGGCCTCGGCGATGCTGCCGTGCCCGGCTGCGTCGGCTCCGAAGCGAAGGTCGACGCCAAGGGCATCGACCAAGCGGATCAGGAGGGCCGTCGTCGAGCCGCAGCGCACATCGACGAGCCGCTCCCCCGCCACGCGATCGCCGCGAGCGTGGTGGTCGAAGCCGATGGCCTGCTCGACGCGCGGCTTGAGCCACGGCGAGAGCGTCTCGAGCTGCGACCACGCTCCGGTGTCGCTGATCGATACCAAGTCGTACCCCTCGCCCGGGAGCGTCGGCTTGCCGGGATCGACGAGGACGAGTGGCGTTGGGCCGGCGAAGGTGAGGAGATTCCGCTCGAAGGGCCCGACCAGCCAACCCTCCGCCGCCACGCCGATCGCTTGGCAGAGCCGGACGATGGCCACCACCGAGCCGAGGGCGTCGCCATCGGGCTTGGCATGGGTGGTCGCGAGGACGCGGGTCGCCCCGCGCAATCTCGCCGCCAAGTGCTCCACCGTCACGTTTGACGTGTACTCGAAGGTCTCGCTCACGAAAGGGCCCCCACGGTCGGACTCGTTCCATCGCGACCGCAGGCGGCGCCCGCGTCGTCGGCGATGCGTTGCCGCGTCGCGTCGATGTCGCGGCGCATCTGGGTCACCAACGCATCCAGCGAACCGAAGGCGATCATCCCGCGGACCCAATGCCGGAAGTCGAGCCGGAGCGGGAACCCGTACCAGTCAAGCGGGAAGGTGGCGTCGACCAGATGGGCCTCGCAGGTGCGGCGGCTCGTCCCGAAGGTCGGCTTGGTGCCGACCGAGATCGCCGCCGCGAAGGCCCGGCCGTCGGGCAGCGTGGCGAGTCCGGCGTAGACGCCATCCGCCGGCAAGAGGGCCGAGCCGTGGTCGAGGTTCATGGTCGGCACCCCGATCGAGCGCCCCCGCTGGTCGCCGCGAGCGGTCGGGGCGACCAGGCCATAGGGCCGACCGAGAACCGAGGCCGCGTCGCGGACCCGACCGTGGCGAATCAGCCAGCGGGCCAAGGTCGAACTGGCCGTCACCACGGAACGGTCGAGGAGCATGGTCTCGACCGCGGGGACGACCTCGAGGTGGAACCCCTCGGCCAGCCCCAAGCGGCGGAGGGTCTCGACCGTCCCGGTGCGGTTGCGGCCGAAGCGGAAGTCCTGCCCCTCGACGATGCTCGTGAAGGCCCAGCGGGCCCTCAGGTTACGAATGAACGCCTCGGGGTCGAAACCCAGAAGATCCGGCGTTGGTTCGAGTTCGACCACCTCGTCGACCCCGGCCGCGAGCAACAAACTTCTTCGTTCTCCTGACCCGGTGAGCCTCTCCGGAGCTCGGTCGGGTCGCAGTCGCGCCATAGGATGGGGTTCGAAGGTAACCGCGACCGTGCGACCCGTCGGGCCTGCCAGCCGCCGAGCCGCCCGCACCAAAGCCAGGTGCCCGCGATGGACCCCGTCGAAGTTCCCAATCGTCACCGAAAGCATCGGTTAGCAAGAGGTTTCCGGCCCCAGCCAAGGTGGCTCCTCGGCTGTGTCCTAGTCGCCGAAGCGCTTGCCCGACCCTAGGCCCAAGAGGTATTTGTACATGATGCGCGCTCCAACCGCCCCCCACGCCGCCGCCCCGGACGCCGCGGCGATTCTGAACGACCTCACCAACTCGCTCCGCGAGACCGCCGAATCGGTGGTGCCCTGGTTCCTGAGCCAGATGCCACCGATGTATTTCCAGGACACCGACCGGGCCAGCCAGATGAGCCACCTGCGGGCGATCATCGCGGCCAAGGCCAGCGGTCGTCCCTTGGAGATGACGCTCCGCAGCGAGGACAACCGGCAGTGGACGCTGCTCCGGCCGGGCAACCGTCCCGGAGTCCTCGCCGAGCTCGTCGGCAGCTTGCCGATGGACCTCTCGCTCCGCGCCGCCAAGATCCACTCCTCGCGCGACGGCCAGCTCGTCCTCGACACCTTCGAGTTCGGCGAGCAGCAGCCCTTCGACGGCAAGGACGCGCGGCAAGCGGAGAAACTCAAGCAGACGGTGGCCTATGCCCAAGCGAACGCCGCGGATTGGTCGAGCGACCAGATCGCGGCGTTCTTCGCCAACTGCACCGCTGACTACGTCCTGACCCTGACGCCGCTCCGCATCTGCAAGCACAACGCCCTCTACCGCAAGGTCTCGGGCACCGACAGCGCCGTCGTCGAGCTCGAGCCGGAGAGCGATCCCAACGTCAGCCGGATCACCATCGCCTTCGCCAACGCCCGCACGCGGACCATGCTCGAGCGGTGCGCCCGGCTCCTCGCCCACTACAAGATCTCGATCCACCGGGCCCACCTCGACCTGGTGAAGGATCCGCCCTTCGGCGCCGTCACCTTCATCGCGGTGATCGCCCAGACCGCGGAAGGGCACGCCATCGATCCGAAGAGCCCGATGTGGCATGCCCTCCGCCGCGACTTGGCCCGCGTCAAGTGGGTCGACGAGCGGGCCCAGGAGCTCACCCAGCGCCACGCCCATCTCGACCTCAACAAGGCCGAGGCCATCCTCGGCCTCGGGCACCTCGTCCACCAGGTGCTCTGCCCGATCAACCCCTTCGCCTATACCCACGACCGCATCCTCGCGGCCCAAGAAGAGCAGATCGGGCTGATGACCTCGATCGTCGACCTCTTCATCGCCCGCTTCGAGCCGGGCAAGCCGATGGACGACGCGACCTTCGCGACCCGCGCCGCCGGCCTCCACGCCGACATCGAGTCCAAGGTCTCCGAGCCCGCCCGGACCATCCTGCACAAGATCCTCGAGGCGGTCGAGCACACCCTCCGCACCAACTATTTCCTGCCCTCCCGATTCGGCTTCGCAGTCCGGCTCGACCCCAAGTTCCTCAAGAACCAGAACCGGCCGGAGCTCCCCTTCGGCAGCTTCTTCGTCAGCGGCCGCGGCTTCGACGGCTTCCACAACCGCTTCAAGGACATCGCCCGCGGCGGCCTGCGGGTCATCAAGCCGGCCACGCTGGCCCAGTGGGCGCGGGAAGCCGAGCGGCTCTTCGACGAGGTCTACGGCCTCTCCTGGGCCCAGCAGCAGAAGAACAAGGACATCCCCGAGGGCGGCTCGAAGTGCGCCATCCTGGTCCGCCCCGGCGATGACATGAACCGCTGCGTGAAGGCCTTCGTCGACTGCATGCTCGACCTCATCACCCCCGACGAGGAGACCAAGAAGCACATCGTCGACCGCTTCGGCAAGCCCGAGTTCATCTACCTCGGGCCGGACGAGAACATCACCCCTGACCACATCGACTGGATCGTGGCTCGGGCCAAGCGCCGCAAGTACGGCATGCCCACCGCCTTCATGTCCTCGAAGCCGAGCGCCGGCATCAACCACAAGGTCTACGGCGTGACCAGCGAGGGCGTGAACGTCTTCCTCGAAGTGGCCCTCCTCGCTCGGGGCATCGATCCGCGGAAGCAGCCCTTCACCCTCAAGATCACCGGCGGCCCCGACGGCGACGTGGCCGGCAACATGATCAAGATCCTGAACCGCGACTACGGGGCGAACGCCAAGATCGTCGGCATCGCCGACGGCTTCGGGATCGGCGAGGATCCCGACGGGCTCGACCACGAGGAGCTCCTGCGGCTCTTCAAGGCTGGCCTGCCCATCTCCTCCTTCAACAAGGCCAAGCTCGGCAAGCGCGGCCGCGTCGTCACGGTCGAGGAACCGGACGGGGCCCGGCTCCGCAACACGCTGCACAACCGCCTCGTCTGCGACGTCTTCGTCCCCGGCGGCGGCCGCCCGGCGACCATCAACGAGACCAACTGGCGCGACTACCTCACCCCGGAAGGCAAGCCCTCGGCCCCCATCATCGCCGAAGGCGCCAACCTCTTCCTCACCCCCGAGGCCCGCAAGCAGCTCTCCGCCTTGGGCTGCCTCATCTTCAAGGATTCCTCCGCCAACAAGTGCGGCGTCATCTGCTCGAGCTTCGAGATCGACGCCTGCATGGTCCTCACCGAGGAAGAGTTCCTGAAGATCAAGGACGACTACGTGAAGGACGTCCTGGCCCGGCTCCGCACGCTGGCTCGCCAGGAAGCCATGCTCCTCATGGCCGAGGGGCGGCGGCATCCGGAGATCCCGCTGCCGGAGATCTCGACGCAGCTCTCGAAGGTCATGAACGGGGCGGCCCAGGCCATCGCCGACGCCTACCCGACATGGCCTGCCTCGAGCCGCGAGTTGGCCAGGACCCTGGTCATCGAGCACCTCCCGGCGACCCTCACCGCCTACGCCGGCGACCGCATCTGGAAGGCGATCCCCGAGGCCTACCTCACCTGGCTCATCGCCAAGCGGTTGGCCGCCAACATCGTCTACCGCGAGGGCATCGACTTCTTCGCCGCCCTCGACGCCAAGTCGACCGGCGAACTGGCCCGCCGCTACCTCGAGAAGGACATCGAGAACCGCAGGCTCATCGAGGCCCTCTCGAAGAGCTCGCTGCCCGAGAAGTCCCGCGTGGTCACGCTCCTCGAGCGGTGCGGCACCCGCGGCGGCCTGGCCGATTTCTGATCCCGAGCGGGACTTCGGCTCCCGCTTCGAATCCAGCCTCCTGAAGCACGACGGGGCCCGCGCCATGCGGGCCCCGTCGCTTCGTTCCGCCCTCGAGGGCCGCGGAAGGCGAGGTTGTGCCCGTCCCGATCGCGGCGAGAATGCGGCGGCCCGGGTGGGAGACGCGGACCGGCCACCGGCCATCGCCGCCATCCCCCCGACCGGAGTGCGATCCATGCGAACGACGACGCTCGCGGTGCTTCTCGCCGTCCTCCCCTCCCCGTTGCCGGTCCGTACCTGCGCCGCGGACGACCCGGTGACCGTCCAGCCCAAGCCGCTCCCGGCGGCGAGCGCCATCACCGCTGTGACCCTCTACCAGGGACGGGCCCAGGTGACCCGCTCGGCCTCGCCCACCCTCGAGCCCGGCGTGTGGGAAATCCGCTTCGCCGGCCTGCCCGCGGCGACGGTCGCCGAGAGCCTCCAAGCGAGCGTCGGCTCCCCGGCGAAACTCCTCGACGTGCGGTTCGAGTCGAGGGTCCTGCCCGAGGACGCCTCAACCCAGCCCGAGCGGAAGGAGATCGAGTCCGCCCTTCACCGCCTCCGGGACGAGATCGCTGCCGCCGCCGCCGAGCGGGAGACGCTCCTCGGTTCGATCCAGATCCTCGACGCCCTCGCTCCGCGGGTTGCCCAGTCGACGGGGAAGGACCTCGGGAGCGGAGGCTTCGACCCCGAACGGGTGCGGGCCCAGTTGGCCGCCCTGGCCCAGGAACGCGACCTCGCCTCCCGGGCGATCATCGCGATCGACGAGGCGAACCGGAAGCGAGACGACGAGCGGGCAGCTCTCGCCGCCCGGGCCGCGAGCCTCGGCGGCGGCGGCACGGTCGAACGGACCGGGATCGCGGTGGTGGCCATGACTGGCGACACCACCACGGTGCCGATCGATCTCCTTTACCAGACCGGCGAAGCGACATGGACCCCGACCTATTCGCTTCGCGCCGCCAGCGACCTGAGCGGACTGGCCGTCGACTACGAGGCGGCGATCCGCCAGCAGACCGGCGAGGCGTGGGACAACGTGAAGCTCACCCTCTCGACCGCCACGCCCACCCGGCCGGCGGGGCCGCCGCCTATCGAGCCGGTCTATGTGCAAGCGTTCGAGATGAAGCCGGCGGCTGGTCGGATCATGTCGGTCGAGGCCGCGGCGCCGCCGCCTCCACCTCCGCTGCCACCAGGCGAGGCGGAGGCCCCGGCCAAGGCGGACTGGGCCATGAACGCTCGCCGCGCCGCCGACGACGCCGCGGTCACCCAGAACGCGACCGCCGCGACCTACGTCCTCCCCCGCACCGTCAGCCTCCCCTCCGACAGCCGACGCGAGCAGAAGACACGCATCGCCTCCATCGACCTCAAGCCCGACTACTCCTACGTCACCCGACCCGCCGCCGACCCCGCCGTCTTCCTCCGAGGCAAGACCAGGAACGACTCCCCTACCAGCTCCTCGCCGGGAAGGCCTCCGTCTTCCTCGGCGGCGACTCCATCGGGCAGGTCGACCTCCCCGACGTCGCACCCGGCGCCGACGTCGAGCTCTGGTTCGGCGCCGACAAGCGGCTCGCCGCCCAGCGCGTCCTCGTCGCCAAGAACGCCTCCACCAGCGGCCTCTTCTCCAAGTCCGCCGACACCGCCTGGCAGTACCGCATCGACCTCACCAGCACCCTCGACAAGCCCGCCAACGTCGAGGTCTGGGATCGCATCCCCGTCAGCCAGGACGAACGCGTCGTCGTCACCCTCTCCGACGTCCTGCCGCCCCTCGCCAAGGACAACGCCTACGAGGCGGGCGAACGCAAGCAGGGGCTCCTCAAGTGGGTGGTCGTCCTGCCGCCGAAGGCGCCCGAGCGGGCCCCCTCGCCCGTCCCCATCAAGTGGAACCTGAAGGTCTCGCGGCCCACCGACCTCCCGATCGCCAACCTGCCGGACTAACCGCTGCCAGCGCCAAGGCCCGATCCAGCACCGACCTCGCGGAGCCGACCATGAGCCTCCTGCTCGCCTCCTTCCTTGCCTCCTCCCTCGCCGCCTCGAGCGCCCTCGTGGCGCCCGACGATCCCGTCGCGACCGCACCGCAACCTGTCGAGGCCGACGCGACGATCACCGCGGTGACCCTCTACCAAGGCCGTGCCGCGGTGACCCGCGAGGCCAAACCTCGCCTCGCCCCGGGCCTCTGGGAACTCCGCTTCCCGAACCTCCCGCCGACCACCGACGCCGCGTCGCTGCAAGCGAGCGTGCCGGCCCCCGGCAAGATCCTCGATGTCCGCTTCGAGGAGCGCCCCCTGCCCGCCGCCGACGCGTCAAACCCCGAGTTCGCAGCGCTCGAGAAGGAGATCCGCTCGCTGCAGGCGACCCTCGCCGGCTTCGGCGCCACCCGCGACACGCTGCAAGCGACGCGGAAGACGCTCGACGGCGTGGCCGCCTCGCTGACGGCAAGCGGCGACAAGGGTGCCGCACCGACCCTCGAGCCGGAGAAGCTGAAGTCCCAGCTCGCCTTCCTCCGCAGCGAGCGGCAGGCCCTCAACACGAAGCTCCTTGCCCTCGAGAAGGAAACCAAGGGCGTGCAGGACCGCCTGACGGCCCTCGAGGCGAAGAAGGCCGCGATCGGCGGCGGCGGCCGCATCGAGCGGTCGGGGGTGGTGACCTTCGCCCTCCTGAATCCCGCCGACGAGCTGCCGGTCCGCCTCACCTACCAGGCGACCGATGCGACCTGGGTCCCGCGCTACGCCCTGCGGGCCCCGAGCGACCTCGAAGGGCTCACCGTCGAGTTCGACGCCGTCATCGCCCAGCGCACGGGCGAAGACTGGAACAACGTGCAGCTCTCCCTCTCGACGGCCCGACCGACCCAGTCGGCGAACCCGCCGCCGCTCCTGCCGCTCTTCCTCTCGTTCGTCCCGGAGATGCGCTACGGGTTCGCCGGCGCGGCCGGGCGCGATGTGAACGGAAGCGACGGGGCGGAGGGTATGTCGGTGAGCGAGAAGTTCCGATCCGGGACGGCTGGCTTGGTCGCTGGGTCCGAAGAGCCGGCGATCCAGGCCGAGAGGAAGTCGAAGGCCGATCGGGCCGCCGGCGACGTCGCCATCACCCAGAACGCGACCGCCGCGACCTACGTCCTCCCCCGCACCGTCAGCCTCCCCTCCGACAGCCGACGCGAGCAGAAGACACGCATCGCCTCCATCGACCTCAAGCCCGACTACTCCTACGTCACCCGACCCGCCGCCGACCCCGCCGTCTTCCTCCGAGGCAAGACCAGGAACGACTCCCCCTACCAGCTCCTCGCCGGGAAGGCCTCCGTCTTCCTCGGCGGCGACTCCATCGGGCAGGTCGACCTCCCCGACGTCGCACCCGGCGCCGACGTCGAGCTCTGGTTCGGCGCCGACAAGCGGCTCGCCGCCCAGCGCGTCCTCGTCGCCAAGAACGCCTCCACCAGCGGCCTCTTCTCCAAGTCCGCCGACACCGCCTGGCAGTACCGCATCGACCTCACCAGCACCCTCGACAAGCCCGCCAACGTCGAGGTCTGGGATCGCATCCCCGTCAGCCAGGACGAACGCGTCGTCGTCACCCTCTCCGACGTCCTGCCGCCCCTCGCCAAGGACAACGCCTACGAGGCAGGCGAACGCAAGCAAGGGCTCCTCAAGTGGCTGGTCAAGCTCCCGCCGCGCGGCGCCGATCGCCAACCCGAGGTCGTGCCGGTCCGCTGGAACGTGAAGCTGGCCCACCCCGTCGACATCGCGACCACGCCCGTCCCCGACTGACGCCGCGCCGAGAACGCGGCACAATGCCGCGGTGAGCTCGACGCCCGATTGGACCATCGAACGCGACGGCGCGACGACCCTCGTTGCCGCCCACCCGCCAGCCACCGCGAGCCCCGCTCGCTGGCGGGCACTCTTGGGCGAGGCCCTCCGCCGCCACGGGCCGCGGGTGGCCATCGTCGCCAAGCGCACCACGCCGGAAGGCTCGCTCACCTCGATGGGCGAGTTCGTGGTCCATCCCAAGGGCCTGCACAGCCTCGGGCATGGGCTACAAGCGAGCGCCTACCGCTTTCCCGAAGAGGTGGACGGGGCGATGAGCGGCGTGGCCCTCTTCCCGAACGAACTCGTCGCCGGGCTGGCCCCGCCGGACGGGGCGTTCGGTCTCCTCGGCTGGTGCCTCGAGGCCCGCCTCCGCGGAGGCCGCGTGGTGGCCATCCCCGAAGTGCAGTGGGTCGAGGCCGCCCGTCCCCTCGCCGTGAGCGGCGCCGAGATCGCCGCCTTCGTCGAGCGCTTCGGCTTCCATCCCTTCGCCCCGGACATCGACGCCATCGCCGCGAACGACCGGCTGGCCCCGCTCCGCTGGAACGTGCGCTTCTTCGGCTCGACGCAGCCCTTCGACAAGTACGCCGAGCGCGGCGCTTTCCATTGGACGGCCTACGCCGAGCACGAGGCCTTCCGCCAGCGGGCCGACTTCCTGGTCCGCCTCGCCGCCGACGTGATCGGGAGCGCCGAGGGCGAAGTCGCCGACATCGGATGCGGCGACGGACTCTTCGCCGCCAAGCTCGCCGAGCGCGGCGTGGCCGTGGTCGGCGTCGACAACGATCGGCCGGCCATCGTCGTCGCCCGCGAGGAAGCCGGCCACCTGGCCCGCTTCGCCGAAGGGAGCGTCTACGAGCTTCCCTTCGCCGACGGCTCGATGCGAGGGGCGATCCTCCTCGACGTGATCGAGCACCTCCACAACCCGGCCCGGGCCTTGCGCTCGGTCGCCCGCGTGCTGGGAGCGGGGAGCGCCCTCGTCGTCTCCACGCCCGAGTGGCAGTTCGGGCACTCGAGCGATCCGCTCTACCACGGCTGCGAGTTCTCGACCAGCGAACTGCAGCGGCTCCTCGCCGCCGAAGGCCTCTTCCGCATCGAGCGCACGGCCCGGATCGGCGGCGTCTACCGCGACATCGTCGTCGTCGCGCGGCGAACCTGACTCACATCCACCCCTGACTTAGGTCCACCAGGGCGTGGCCGGCTTCTCGAAGATGATCGCCTCGGTCAGGAACTCGATGGCTCGGGTGAGGCCTTCCTCGACGCTCATCGAGGCGTCCTCGTGCTCGATCGAGAGGACGTGGTCGTAGCCGTAGCGGCGGAGCATCGAGACGAAGGGCTTCCAGAACTCATGCCCGTGGCCGTAGCCGCAGGTGCGGAAGTTCCACGCCCGGTGCTTGAGGTCGGTGTAGGGCCGGGCGTCGTTGAAGCCGTTGACCTGGCCTTCATGCCGATCGAGTTCGGTGTCCTTGGCGTGGCAGTAGAAGAGGAGCCCTGCCTCGCCCAAGGCCCGAGCGGCGAGGACGGGATCGATCCCCTGCCAGAAGAAGTGGCTCGGGTCGAGGTTGGCCCCGAGGACGACCTTCTTCAGGCCCGAGGCCTTGGTGGCCCGCTCGCTCAGGCGGATGAGGGTGTCGGGGTTGTAGACGCAGAAGCCGGGATGGGCCTCCCACGCCACCTTCACGCCGTGCTTGGCGGCGAGCTTGGCCTGCTCCGACCAATAGGGAACGAGCACCTCGTCCCACTGGTACTTCAAGATGTTCGTGTAGTCGTTCGGCCACGGGCAGGTGACCCAGTTGGGTGTCTTGTCGGCCTTCGATCCGCCGGGGCAACCCGAGAAGGTGATGACCACGTCGGTGCCGAGCTTGGGGGCGAGTTCGACCGCGGTCACGAAGGCCTTGTGGTCGCCGTCGGCGTGCTTCTTGTCGGGGTGGACGGGATTCCCGTGGACGGCGAGGCCGGAAAGGACCAGCCCGTGCTCCTTCAGGATCCCCTTGATCCGGTCCTGCTCGGCCTTGCTCGCGTTGACCTTGGCGGGGTCGAAGAAGGGCTTGCCGGGATAGGCGCCAACCGGGAGTTCGATCGCGTCGAGGCCGCAATCGGCCGCGAACTGGGCGGTCGCCTCGAGGGTGCGGTCACTGAAGAGCGCTGCCATCACGCCGAGTTTCATGGGGGGAGCTCCTGGCTCAGACCGGGGCGGACAGAGAGCCGTTCCAGGCCGCCGCACCGCGGGTCGCGCAGCGTACCACCGGGGAGGGAAGCGGCCGGTTCGAGCCGAATCGGCGAGAGCCGCATTGCGTCGGACCCTCCCCAGCCTGACAATCCGCCCCGATGCGCCGACTGCGGCCCACGTGGCCTTCCCGTACCGTCGTCCCCCTCGCCCTCCTCGCGTCGCTCGCCGTCTTGGCGAACGCCGTCGGTCATCCCTTGGCCGCCGACGATCCGCCGAGCCAGCCGGCGCCCGACCCGAAACCGGCGCCAGCCCCCGCCCCGCCGCCGGGCATCGACCCGGATGCCGCGCCCTCCGGCCCCATCCCCAATCCGCCGGCAGCGCCCCTCGTCAACGGCAAGAAGCGGCGCGTCCACATCATCGAAGACCGCTACCACGAGTGGAGCGGCACGGTCGAGGCCGAGGACTCCGACTACATCGTCATCGACTCGAAGGGGCGCCTGAAGGGCTTCTACAAGTCCCGCATCCAAAGCCTCATCCCGCTGGTCGACCCCGAACCCAACCAGCCTGGCGTGGTGACCATGCGTGACGGTCGCACCTACCAGGGCATCATCCTCGACGACGCCTTCGACTACGTGGAGATCTCGATCGAGGGCATCAAGCAGCGGCTGCCTCGCGAGGCGGTCTTCCGCACCACGCTGACCCTCACTCCGCGGCAAGCCTACGAGCAGGCCAAGCGGATCATCAAGCCCGACCAGTACAGCGACCGCTTGCGGCTCGCCCAGTTCCTGTACGACAACAAGATGTACCCCGAGGCGCGGGACGAACTGCGCTCGCTCCTCGAACTCGTCGACCTGCACGAGGCCAAGGAGTTGCTGCGGGTCGTCGAGGCCCAGCTCGCCCTCGGCCAGCCGGTCGAGTCCCCCGGGGTCCACGAGGACGACGAGGGACCGGTCGGCGAATCCGGCCCGGTCGACCTCAAGGACACCTTGCCCTCGAAGCTCCTGACCCCGGAGGACATCAACACCATCCGGGTCTACGAGATCGACTTCAACCGGCCGCCGCGGGTCACCATCACCCCCGACACGATCCGCGAGATGATCGAGCGCTACGCCTCGAGCGACTTGATCCCGGCGAGTAGCGAAGGGCGGACGGCCCTCTTCCGCGAGGACCCCCTCAAGCTGGTGCGGCTCCTCTTCGACCTCAAGGCCCGCGACCTCTATCCCAAGATCAAGGTCGAGACCGAGCCCTACTCGCTCAACCTTTTCCGCCAGCGGGTCCACAACGCCTGGCTCATCAACAACTGCGCGACCAGCAATTGCCACGGCGGCGTCGACGCCGGACGGTTCTTCCTGCACAACCGGAACGCCAAGAGCGCCGCCGTCCGCTACACCAACCTCCTCATCCTCGAGCGAACCAAGCTCGAGGGTCGGCCTCCCCTCATCGACTGGGACGAGCCGCTCGAGAGCCTGATCGTCCAGTACGCGAAGCCGCGGACCGAGGCCCGGCACCCGCACCCCGACGTGAAGGGCTGGAAGCCGGTCTTCAACAACACCAACCAGCGGCTCCTCGAGGACTACGCCCGCTGGGTCAAGGCCATGTACCGGCCGCGGCCCGACTACCCGGTGAACTACGAGCCCCCGAAGCTCGACGCCCCCGACAGCGCCCCGAGCAGCACGAAGAGCGGGAAGAGCCGGCCAACGGAGCCCGGGCCTGTCCCCGGCAACGAACCACCCGTGCCCCGCTGACCCTGCCGACCGCCGCGTCGGGCTCGGTCGGGCCCGCCTCGACGGCCGTTCCTTTCCGTTACACTGCCGCGGCTTGCGATCGCTCGGCCCCCGGGCCGATGCCCCGTTCCCCGTTCCTCGCCGCCGTCCCGCACCCCCCTCGGGCCGGTGCCAGCGACGAAACGGCTTTCGGCTCCCCTCTGACCCCCCCGGTCCACCAGCATGCTCCAGATCCTCGCTCCCCGCACCCGGCTCCAGGCTCGCGCGTCGATCGCCCTCCTTCTCCTCGCTACGGCGACCACTTCGCTGTCGCTGGGCGGCTGCCGTGACGCCGAAGACGGTCCGCGGGTCCGTTCGCAAGAGCAGATCGCCGTCGTCGCCAACAACTTCCGCAAGGCGATGATCCTGCAGACGGCGGAGAACGGGGCCGAGACCTCGAAGGAACTCGAGTCCCTCCTCGGCCAGCTCACGGACGTGACCGACGACCAGCGGGGTCCGGCCGCCCTCCTCACCTCGAACATCGCTCGTGAGATCGGCTCCATCCGGACCGCTGCGATTCGGGCTGGCGAGACGCAAGCCCGCTACGACCGCGACGTGATCGTCTCCGCGGCCGAGTCCGCCGCCGCCCTCGAAGCCCTCGCGGATGCCGAGGGCGCCCTCTCCCTGGGCGACGACCGTCAACTGCTCCAGGGCCAGAAGGCTGCCGCCGAGGCCGCCCTCAAGGGCCTGCAGGACGCCGTCAACCAGCTGCAGCGACCGATCGACCAGCTTCGCGCCTCGAGTTCGAGCAAGAAGAACGAGCTCACCGCCCTCGACCAGAAGGCGGACGAACTTCGTCGCAAGGCCAATGAGTCGGACGCCAAGGCGGCTCTCGCCTACGTCGAGGAAGGCGCCACCGTGAAGGGCCAGGCCCGTCAGGTGAAGGTGGCGTTGGCCGGCGACGAGATCCAGCTCAACACCCTCGAGCCCGAGCTCGGGATCGCCAACATCGCCGCCAGTGCCGCCCAGTCCGTGGCCGCTGCCGCCAACGCGGCGATGGGCGAGCTCGAGAACTACTCAAGCGCCCTCAAGACCGACGCCGACGGGCTTCGCAAGCGTGCCGACGAGCTCCGCAAGGTGGCCGCCGATGCCACCGCCAAGCTGGTCGAGGAAGCGAACGGGGCGATGGCCACCGCCTACGAGCAGGCCGACGCGATCCTCGCCAAGGCCCTCTCGAGCGCCGGCGGAGCGAGTGGCGACCTCGGCAAGGCCGCGGCCCAAGCCAAGCTCGCCGCCCAGGCGGCGATCGGCAACCTCTACGCCGAGCAGGCTGCGGGCCTCACCTCGCAGATCGGCCTCTTCCAGCGGCTGGCGAGCGCCGGCACGCTCTTCGGCGGCGAGTCGGGCCAGAAGGAAGCGATCGCTGCCCTCAGCACGAAGCGCGAAGAAGCGATCACCAAGGCCAAGGACGCCTACACCGCGGTCAATGACATGCTCGGCGGCATGAACGCCGAGGATCCCAATGTGATCCGCACCAAGGCGGCCATCGAAGGGTCGCTGGCAGCGCTCGAAGGCCGCAAGGTGGAAGCGGCGCCGGGCGCCGCACCGGGCGCCGCCTCAACCGCCGGGGCCGGCTTCGCCCAATCGAGCGGCACGCTCATCACGACCGGCGGCGGCTTCCCCTCCAAGGAGGAACTCGTCGCCGCCTTCACCGCCTCGCGGAGCGATCCGGAAGCGGCGATCGCCCTCCTCCGCCGCGGATGGGCCTTCAACGGACCGCAAGGCCGCGAGTTCTTCGACGCCATCATGGGACTGGCCGACGCGATGATGCCGGTCCTCGTCGCCGCCCGCGACAAGTTCGGGGCCGAGGCGGTCAAGGGCCTCGATGCCCAGGCCGGCGGGGCCGGGTTCAACCCGCTCACCGGCACCTTCGAGCAGGTCGACCGTGGCGACAAGTCCTACCTCAAGGTGGCAGGCAAGGACGGCACGACCAAGGAACTCGAACTGGTGCAGGTAAACGGGGCCTGGTTCGTCCGCGGCGATGCCGTCTTCGGCGGCATGGATCCGCAGGAGGCCCAGATGGCAAAGGCCATGCTGCCCATGTTCAAGGCCATGGCTGGCGGCCTCCGCACCGCCGCCGAGGAGGTCGCGGCCAAGATCAAGTCGGGCGAGATCACCTCGGCCGACCAGATCCGCGGCGCCATCCAGGAAGCGATGAAGAACATGGCCCCGCCGCCCGGCTTCGGCGGCCCGCAGGGGAACTGACCTCCTGAGCTCATGACCGACGAACGATCTCCCCCGCCGCCCCCCCCAGCGCCTCGCAACCCGCGAGGCGGAGTCGGGGGCGGCGGTCGTTCTGGCGGGATGCCGCCGCCGCCGCGGCCGGCTGACTATCCGGGCATGCCGGCGTCGGCGAAGCAGACGATCGGTTGCCTCGTCGTCGGCAAGGCCCTCTTCAACGTCATCACCGGCCTGGCCCTCGCCACCCTCGGCACCTTCGTCCTGACCACCCTCCCCAAGCTCTACGCGGAGAGCGGGGCCCAGCCGTCGGTCTTCACGGCCCCCTTCATCCAGCGGCCCTGGCTCTTCGCCGTCCTCTGCCTCCCGGCCATCGCCGGCGGCATCTGGCTCCTCGTCTCCAAGCGCCACCGCTGGATCGTGATGATCCTCTCGACCCTCATCCTGGTGGTCGCCGCGATCCTGATCGTGGTGGCCATGATCCAAGGCATGGCCCCGCTCTATTCGCCGCAGTCGCTCTGAGCGAGGCGCTCGACCGCCCGCCGCGCCGTCGCCCGGACGAGCGGGTCCTCGTCTTCGCTCGCGGCGATCTCGCCCAACCGCTCGACGATCGCCGTGTCGGGCCGGCGGGTCACGGCGTTGGCGAGGCAGACGATCGCGTTCCGCTTCAGCATGGCGAGCTGGGCCCGCCGCACGGCGCTCCGCATGGTGGCGGCGAGGCGGTCGGCTTCGGACCAGCCAAGGATGGCGAGGAGGTCGAGCGTCGCGAGCCGCGGCTCGTAGGCCGGGTTCGTCGGGAGGCGGCGACGGCGGCGCGTGGGCTGATTGTGCGGGCAGACTTCCTGGCAGATGTCGCAGCCGAAGAGCCAATCGCCGGTCGGGGTCCAGAAGCGTTCGTCGATCGCCTCGCGATGCTCGATCGTGGTGTAGCTCAGGCACTTCGAGGCGTCGACGCGATAGGGCTCGATCGCTCCGGTCGGGCACGCCTCGATGCAGCGCACGCACGTCCCGCACGGATCGCCAACCCCGGATCGCGGCACGCTCGGGGCCGCATCCATGGTGGTCACGATCTCGCCGAGGAGGAGGTACGAGCCGCCGCCATGCTCGATCAGGAGGGTGTGTTTCCCGATCCGCCCGAGGCCGGCTCGCTCGGCGACATCGCGCTCCAGAAGCGGCAGCAGGTCGCAGCAGATGCGGAACTCCTCGCCCGGAAAATCGCGGCGGAGGGCAGCGGCGAGGCGACGCAACCGCTTGCGGACGACGACGTGGTAGTCCTCGCCGCGGGCGTAGCGGGCGATCCGGCCGCGCGGCGGCCAGTCGCCGGCGATCCGATCGCGGCCGTAGCCGGCGTAGCGATCGGCGAGGCAGAGGACGCTGCGGGCCCCCGCGAGCAAGCGTCGCGGATCGAGCCGGACCTCGAGTTCGTCGGCCAGCCACTCCATGCTGCCGTACTTCCCCGCCGCGAACCACGACCGCACCGCATCGGCCCGCGGCGTCGGCAGGGCCTCGCAGACGCCAGCCAGGGCGAAGCCCTCGGCCATCGCCCGGCGAATCAACTCGTCGCGCTGCCGTTCGCGTTGGTCGCCCGCTCCCATGGCGTCACCGCAGCCCGAGCCAACGGGCGAGTCGAGCCGGCGGGACATCCGCCACCACGCCGCCCCTCCCGGTGGCGAGGGCCCCCGCCCGGTAGCCCGACCGGGTCGCCCCTTCCATCGTGGCCGGCCAGCCGGTGTCGGTCCAGTCGCCAGCGAGGAAGAGGTTCCGCACCCCGCCGCGGGCGTCGGGAGCGGCGGTCGGCCGCCACTGGTCGATTCCCGGGACAAGGGCGAAGGTGG
The DNA here is from genome assembly GCA_044224425.1 of Phycisphaerales bacterium. Taxonomy (GTDB): domain Bacteria; phylum Planctomycetota; class Phycisphaerae; order Phycisphaerales; family SM1A02; genus JAEUIT01. The sequence goes on along the minus strand of JBGAKK010000047.1, from coordinate 18,802 downwards.
CTCGCTTCTCCTTCACCGAGCGGACCTCGCGGGGGGCGAGGCCGCGGGCTCGCGGCAATGCCCACTGCACGTCGGCCACGACGCGGCGGGCGATCTCCGCTTCGGGCAGCTCGGCCCAGGCGTCGGCAGCGGAGATCACGGCGTGCACGTGGTGCAGCCCCCCTTCCGCCTCGCCCTTGTCGAAGAGCCACTGCGTGGCCCGGCCGGGCAAGACCAGGTGCGGCGTCTCCATCACCTTCGACTCGAAGAAGAGATGCACCCCGACGATCGGCGTCATGGCGAACTCGCCGAGCCGCCGGAGCCGGCGATCGGCGTGCTTGAGGGGCACCGAGCAGAGCTTGTCGAGGCGGTCGGGCGGCACGGCGCTGACCACCGCGGCAGCCGGCGTGAAGCCGCTCTCGGTGACCACGCCGGTGATCCGCTCGCCGTCGTAGGCGAGGCCGCGGGCGCTCTCCCCGAGATGCACCTCGCCGCCCGCCGCTTCGATGATCGGGGTGGCCCGATCGTAGAGTTCAAGGAGCGGCACGGTCGAGACGCCCATCGCCGCGCTCCAGGCGCTGGCCAGGAAGCCCTCCTGGAAGACCTGCATGGCGTACGACGCCTCGCAGCGGGCGCAGCTCGCGTTGCAGGCGCTGACCACGACCGGCTCCCAGTAGCGCTCGATGGCCCGCTCGGGCTGGCCGGTCTCGGCGAGGAACTCGGAGAAGACGCGGCCCCGCCAAGCGAGACGACCCTTGAATCCCATGCGGATCAGACGGACCATGGCCCGACCGATGGTCCGCTTCTCGGCGAACGTTAGCTGCCGCATGCGGACGAAGGAGGCGGTGAAATGGAGCGGCGCCGGCAGCCACCCCGGGCCCAGCTCGTCGGGCTCGCCCGGCGGATTGGCCCAGTAGGTCGAGGTGTGCCAGGCGATCCGGTCGAGGACGCCGAGCCGCTCGTAGAGGTCGATCAGGTTCGTGCAGCACCCCATCAGGACGTGCTGGCAGTTGTCGAGGACGCGACCCGAGCGCGGATCGCTGAAGCTCGTGGCTCGTCCGCCGAGCTTGCGGCGAGTCTCGATCAGGATCGGCGTCTCCCCCGCCTCGGCCACGCGGATCGCGGCAGCGATGCCGGCGACGCCGCCGCCGACGATCGCGATGCGCCGAATCACGGCGTGACCACCTCGCCGGCCGGAGCCGCCGCCGCCTGCCGGGCCCCGCTTCGGGCCCGGAAGGCGATCCAGACCTTCTCCCACTTCGGGAGGCGGACCCGCTCGCCGACCACGGCCCGCCGCGGATCGGCGGCGATCCGTTCGAGCAGCCGGCTGTAGATGCTGGTCAGGGCCCACAACGTGGCCACGCAATCCGGCGTGATCAGCCGCTCGAGGCCCTCGCTGGCCCGGTAGTGGGCCCGGGCCCGCTCGATCTGCGTCTCGAGGAAGGCCTGGCAACGCGGGGCATCGCCCCAGGCGAGGAGTTCCTCGACGGAGAGTCCCGCGGCCCGAAGCTCGTCGGCCGGCAGGTAGATGCGGCCGTTGCCATGGTCTTCGCGGATGTCGCGAATGATGTTGGTGAGTTGGAACGCGATGCCACGGGCGATGGCCAAGTCCTTGGCCCGTTCGTCGCGGAAGCCCCAGATCCGGATGCAGACGAGGCCGACCGTGCTGGCCACGCGGTAGCACTGGGTGCGGAGGTCCTCCCAGGTGGCGAGGCGCACCTCGCCTCGGTCATCACCGAGGTCGGCGAGTTGCCCCTCGAGCATGTCGTGGAAGTCCTGGGCCACCAGCTCGTACTGCGGGGCGATCGCGGCGAGGGCGGTCCACACCGGGCTCGCGTCGGGGGCGGTCCCGGCCAGGGCCTGGTCGGTGTCGCGGCGGAAGGCCTCGAGCCGCCGGCGGCGAGCCGCGGCCGACGGCCCCTCCCGTCCCGGGCCCGGCTCGTCGGCCAGGTCGTCGGCTTGCCGCATCCAGGCGTAGATCGCGTACATCGCCGAGCGCTTCGGCTCGGGAGTCAGCCGCAGGCCGTACCAGAAGTTCTTGGCCTGCTCGCGGACGATCCTCTCGCAGGCGGCGAAGGCGGCGTGGAGGTCGCTCACGGTGCGCCTCCTGCCTCTCCCACCGCGGCAGGGGCTGGGTGCGACGGCGTCTTCGACGGGGCGGGCCGGGAACCGGTCACCCGCATCCACTGGGCCTGGATCACGAGGAGGAGCTTGGTGAACTTCGACAGGTAGGGCCGATGCAGCACCGTCTCGCAATTCCAGAGCTCGATCTGCTGGAGCGTGCGGCAGCCCCCCGCGGCGAGGAGCCAGACCAGGGGCATGGAGCGCGCTCCGAGCCGGTCGAGCAGGGCTTCGCCTTCCTCGAAGAGGGTCCAGGTCCGGGCCACGAGCGAGCGCACCAGCTTCCGGCTCTCGTCGAAGAACGTCTTGTCGCAGGAGTGGCCGAGGCGGATCGTCTCTCCCAGACGCCGCTCGAAGTCGGCAATCGAGACCAGGTCGGCGGGCACGTAGATCCGGTCTCGCTCCACGAAGTCGCGACGGATGTCCTGCCAGTGGTTGGTGAGCTGGAGGGCGGTGCAGATCCGGTCGGAGAGGGCGAAGAGCGACTCCTCGCGCGGTTCGCCGAGGAGCATCAGGACGATGCGGCCGACCGGGTCGGCGCTGCCCCGGCAATAGTCGATGAGGTCGTCCCACGTCGCGTAGCGCGACTGCACCTGGTCCCGCTCGAAGGCCCGGATCAGGCGATCGAAGGGTTCGCCCGGCAGGTCGTGCCGCCGGATGGTCGGGGCCAAGGCCACGAAGACCGGATGCCGGGGGTGGCCGGCCAGGCATGCCTCGAGCTCGCCTCGCCACCAGGCGAGGAGTTCGAGCGACCGTTCCCGCGAGCCGATCTCGTCGCCCAAGTCGTCCGACCAGCGGCAGAAGGCGTAGACCGCCCCGAAGTCGTCCCGCAGCTCCTTGGGAACGAGGCTCGAGAGGACGCTGAAGTTCTCGTAGTGCCCCCAGGCAAGGGCGCGGCACCACGCCCGCGCTTCCGGCTCGCCCACCGCGTCGCAGCGGTCGGGGCCGTAGCGCTCGAGGGCCGTGCGAACATCACCGATCGGGCAAGCCATGGGGAAGGCGGACAGGGTACCGGAAGCGGCCGATTCCGGGGCGGATCGCCGTTTCCCGGTCAGCCGCGAGCGGAAATGGCCCGCGTGGCCGACCCGGCCTCTCCCCTATCATGCCCGCCCTCGGCACATGCCCCGCCCTCGTCACGGTGCAAGGGGGAAGCGGCCGGCGATCCCACCATGAAACTCATCCTCGCCAATCCCCGCGGCTTCTGTGCCGGCGTCTACATGGCCATCGACGTCGTCGACCAGCTCCTCGACATCTGCCCGGAGGAGCGGATCTGCGTCTACCACGAGATCGTGCACAACCGGCACGTCGTCGACCGCTTCAAGCGCCGCGGCGTGACCTTCGTCGAATCGATCGACGAGGTCCCGGAGGGGGCGATCGTGGTCTTCTCCGCCCACGGCGTGAGCCCGGCCATCCGCGAGGAGGCCCGCCGCAAGAGCCTGACCGCGATCGACGCCACCTGCCCGCTGGTGACCAAGGTCCACGCCGAGGCCATCCGCTACGCCCGCAAGGGCTACCAGATCCTCCTCATCGGGCATGCCCACCACCAGGAGGTGGTCGGCACCTGCGGCGAGGCCCCCGACGCGATCCAGGTGGTGGAGAGCCCGGCCGACATCCCCAAGCTGACCATCAAGGATCCGAGCAAGCTGGCCTACCTGACCCAGACCACGCTCTCCCTCGACGATGCCCGGCGGATCATCGACGCCCTCAAGGTGGCCTTCCCCCAGATCAAGGACCCGCCGAGCGAGGACATCTGCTACGCGACGACCAACCGCCAGACGGCGGTGCGGGCCATCGCCCCGAGCGTCGACCTGGTGCTCGTGGTCGGCAGCCGGAATTCATCGAACTCGGTGCGGCTCACCGAGATCGCCGAGAACCGCGGCACCAAGGCCCGCCTCATCGACGACACCAGCGAGCTCAAGCCGGAGTGGTTCGAGGGCGTCGAGCGGGTCCTCGTCACGGCCGGAGCGAGCGCCCCCGAGGACCTGGTCAAGGATCTCGTCCTCCATCTCGTCGAGCGCCACGGGGCGGAGATCGAGCAGCATGACGTGTACCGCGAGGAGGTCGAGTTCGGTCTCCCCGGCACGCTCAAGGAAGTGATGCGGAACCGCGGCATCGACCCCGCCGGCCGCCGCATCCGCATGGACCTGCGGGCCGACTTCGAGGATTGGCTCCGCACCCGCGGGGTGCCCATGAAGGTCGTCGACCTGACCATCGGGGCCACCAACTGAGCGGGCCCCCGACGCCCGCCCCTCCAGCGATGGCCCGACCGAGCGCCTTCGACCTCGACCCCGCGACGTTCGCCGAACTCTGCACGGCGAACGGCCTGCCGAGCTTCCTCGGCAAGCAGGTCCTCGATTGGGTCTACCAAAAGGGCGTCGTCGATCCCCAGGCGATGACCAACCTCTCGAAGGCGAATCGCGATCGGTTGGCCGAGCTGATCGACTTCGAACAAGGGATCGTCCTCACCCGCCAGGAGGCGAGCGACGGGACGCTCAAGCTCCTCGTCGGCTGGCCGGAGAAGGACCGCGAGGCGACCAGCCTGCCCATCGCCGGGCAGCCCGCGATCCCCTCCTCGCGGCAGACCGAGTGCGTGATGATCCCGAACCCCGAGCGGCGCACGGCGTGCATCTCGAGCCAGGTGGGCTGCCCGGTGGGCTGCGCCTTCTGCGCCTCGGGGATCGGCGGCCTCGACGGCAACCTGACCACCGGGCAGATCGTGGAGCAGGTCTGGAAGCTCTCCCGCGAGCCAGGCGTGGGCCGCATCACGCACGTCGTCTTCATGGGGATGGGCGAGCCGCTCGCCAACCTGTCCAACGTGGTGCGGGCCATCCGCACCATCAACGCCCCGTGGGGGCTCGGCATCTCGGCCCGCCGCATCACGCTCTCCACGGTGGGCTTGCCGACGGCGATCCGCAAGCTCTGCGAGTTCGAGCTGCCGGTGACCCTGGCCCTCTCCCTGCACGCCCCGAACGACGAGTTGCGCCGGCAGATCATCCCCTGGGCCGAGTACGCCCCCATCGAGGAACTGCTCGAGGCCTGCCAAGAGTGGTTCGACAAGACCGGCCGCGAGATCACCCTCGAGTACATCCTCCTCGGCGGCTTCAACGACCGCCCGGAGCACGCCAAACAATTGGCCATCCTGGCCAAGCGCCTGCGGGCCAACGTCAACCTCATCCGCTACAACGAGGTGAAGGGCGTGCCCTTCTCGCGGCCCACGACCGACGACGTCCTCGTCTTCCAGGAGGTCCTCCGCGAGCGGCACGTCAACACCCACATCCGAGCCAGCCGCGGCCGCGACATCGCGGCGGCATGCGGACAGCTCCGGCACGAACGCTCCGGCCGGAGCGAGGCCGCGGAGGCGGATTGAGGCCGGGGAGCAGGTCAGGCAGTCGGATAGCCGCAGAGGCGCAGAGAGCGCAGAGTCTCTCGCAGAGGAAGGCCGAAATTCAGAAATGCAGGGTGGCCGTCCGCGCGGCGAGGCCGTCGCTTGGGATCGAACGGCCATTGCGGTCTGACCCGAAACCCCAATTCCCTGCCTTCCTCTGCGAGGACTCTGCGCTCTCTGCGCCTCTGCGGCAATCTGAATCCCTCCCCGAACTCCCCCCCCTCCGCGGCCTCACTCCCCGAAGCCTTCCACCCGCAGCCGCAGTTCGCTCACCGCCATCTGGCGGAAGCCGTTGGTGGCTTCGCAGACCTCGGCCAGGCGGCGCATCGTGGCCAGCCAGACCTTGGGGTTGTCGGTGGCCCCGCGGATGGCCCGTTCGACGAGGCCGGTGACGTAGGCCCGGATCTCCTGCTCGCCCTTCGCCCCGCGGAGGCGCTCCGGGACGTGGGGGGCGAGGACGGCAAGGAGGCGGGCCGGCCAATCGCTGGTCCGCACGTCGAGGCGGTAGCTGCGGCCGAAGCCGACCGCTTCGACGCGGTTCAGGTAGCGCCGCTCCATCACGTCGCCGCGAGCTCGGCGAACGGCTAACCGATCGCGGGTGCGGCGGCGATGCTCGAGGCTGGTGGCCATGGCCGCCATGTGGAAGAGGTCGCGGACCAGGAGGGCCTCGGCCAGCGGGCGGATCGCCGAGCGGGTCATCTCGAAGCCCGACTCGCCGCGGTCGGAGGCGTGCAGCGAGCGGACCAGGTCGGCGTAGCGGCGAGCCAAGGTCATGCCGCCCCAGGTCAGGCAGCGGTGCATGGCCACCAGGAAGTCGCGCCGCGCCGCGTGGCCGGCCTCGTTGCTCTCGAGCCCGGGCAGGGCCGCGAGGGCTTCGCGGGCCAGCGACTGGAACTTGTGGGCCCGCTTCCGTCCACCCCAACCGGAGGATCGCGTCTCGAGCAGGAGGCGCCGCAGGAGTCGCATGCCGCTCGCATCGCGCCATTCCTCCTCGTCCGACTCGCGAGTCGCCACTTGCTCGAGGAGCCGCGGCTCGGCGGCCAGGCGACGGCCGTACTCGAAGGCGTCCGCGGATCGACCATAGCCGCGTCCCTCGAGCCGGCGGATGGCGGTCTCGATCGCTTCGACGGTGACCGGGATCGCCCCCCGCTGGAAGGCGACGCCGAGGAGGACGAGGTCGAGGACGCGGTCGGTGAGGAATCGGGCCCGGCAGGCCGCTGCGAAATCGGCGGCGGCGAGATGTTCGGGCTGGGCCACGAGGGGCGCCGCCCGATCGAGCCGCCGGCAGGACTCGACCGAGGCCTCGTCGAACTGGTCTTCGAGAGGCCCGGTGTTGACCACCACGCTGGTCCGGTCGGGAGCGGCGACCCGGAGCGTCGGGTCGGGCCCGATCGCCCGCAGCGTCTCCACGCCGTCGGCCCCGAGGAGCAGATCCGCCTCGCCGTAGGGGATCTCGGGCGGGAGGAGAGCCAGCATCGCGGCGGTCGACGCGTCGCCGCGCACCCCTTCCTCGCGGCTCCGCGAGAAGAGGACCTGGGCCCAGGCCCGCCGCCCGGCCCCGATCGCCATCGGCGAGCACGCGGTCTGCACGCGATAGCCCATGAGGTGCCCCGCCTCGGCCACGGCCAGCGCCGCCAAGCCGGGGGTCTCACCGCGGTAGCCGGCAAGATGGGCCCGCCACATCCCTTGGTTGGCGTGGATCGGTCGCGGCGGGGCAACGCGTTCGCCGCCCGCGATGCGGGCCACCGGCGTGGGCGGCCTGGTGCGGATGATCTCGACCTGCTCGAGGAGCGGCTTGGCCGAGATGCGGGCCCTGGCCGGGCTGGTCCCTTCGAGGCGAACCACCAGCCACTCCCCTTCGAGGGTCTCCGCCCCGCGCTCGATGCCTCGCTCGATGAGCGACTCGGTCGAGGGCGGGCGCAGCTCGCAGGCGATGTCCGCTGGCCAGACCAGTCGAAGCTTGGGCGTGAAGCCGAGCCGGTCGACCTCGGCGAGCGAGCGCTCGAGGGCCGCCTCGTCGCGCCGCGGCGGCGGTCCGTCGCGGGCCACGATGATGCTGACCCGATCGGCGAGGGCCGCTTCGCGCAGGGCGTCGCGCAGGGCCGTCCGGTCGTTCAGGTCGCGCACCGCAAGCGAGGTGCGGGCCGCCGCGTCGGCGGGCACCGAGGCGCTCGCCAAGCGTTCGATGTCGACGTCGTCCTCCCCGCCCACGTCGGGGATCAGGACGATCCGCGGCCGGCCTTCGCGAGCCGCCTGGCGCACCGCGCCGACCCCTTCGATGGCGAATCGGCGGCGGTCCCAGACCTCGGCCAGCACCACGCGATCCCACTCGCCGGAAGGTTGCACCCCGTCGATGGCGAGGGCCGTGGTGCGGGCGTCGGCGTCGCCTTCCACCGGCGGGATGGCCCGCGTGTACTGGTCGACGTCGATGAGGAGTTCGCGGGCCTCGGCCAAGGTCTTGGCGGTCCCGAGCCGGGCTCCGCGGCGCGGGAGTTCGAGCCCTTCGAGTTCCTCGGCCACCGGAGCGAGCCGCGAGGCGACCTGGAGTCCGGGCCGGAGTTCGTGCAGGAGATGGAGGAGCTTGCGAGCCAGGATCGAAGGGTGCAGGGCGTCGCCGTCGGCCAGCTGCCAGCGATCGTCGTCGCCCTCCGGGCCCGGGGGCACGCCGCGCGTCCACACCTCGGCGACCTTCTCCCCGCTGCGGCGGGCGGCCTCGGCCGCCTGCAGGACGTCCCCCGCCACCGAGCCGACTCGCGGCTCGAGGACGATGGCCCGCTGGCAGCGGACGAGGATGCGCTGCAGGGCCGAGTCGTCGACCGGCCGGGTCATGCCTAACCGAAGGAGGGGGACACGCCCGGTGAGCCGCAGCTCGTTGACCAGATAGGCCGCGGCGACGAAGGCCGGCCCCACGCAGAGGAGGCCGAGCGGCTCGCGCTCCCCGGGGCTCGGCAAGCTCACCAGGCGGTTGAGTTCGAGCCGCCGCGCCAAGCGCAGGAAGTCGGTGGCCTCGCCCGGTCGCGGACCGCGCCGCACGCGGCGCAGGACGGCCGCCACGTCCACCGTGTCCACGATGCGGTTGGCCCGGGCTTCGAGGGTGTCGGTCGAGCGGAGGAGCGAGACGTGGGCCACGATGGCCACCGCGCAGTTGCCGGCCCGGGAGAGGCGCGTGGCCTGCTCGACCGCGTCGCGCAGGTCGTCGAGCGTGGCCGGCTCGATCACCGGGATCCGCAGGCCGGCGAGGTGCCAGCGCGGGTCGATGCCGGGCGAGCCGCTCGGGTTGTCCTCGACCACGACCACCAGGGCCGCCTCGGGAAGCCGCGGCAACGGCAGGATCGACTGCAAGGCGGGGACGACGAGCGGCACCTGCTCGTTGGGGACGAGGGCAATGCCGCAGCGGTTGTTGCGGACATGGCGCATGGCCATGGTCACCGCCCGCAAGGCGTCGGAGGCGACCGCGATCTCGAGCCCGTGCCGCTGAAGAAGCCGCTGCAACCCCTCGTCGGGGGCCAGTCGCCCGATCCCCTCGAAAGGCGCTTGCCGCGGCGCGGCGATGAGGGCGATGGGCAGTTCGCTTTCGAGCGCCCCCTTGGTGATCGCCTCGAGGGCGGTGGCCGGGGCGAAGCCCTCGGCTTTGGCCAAAAAAGAGGGATGGGCCGCGAAACTCGTCACGAGCGAGGATGGTACGGAGTCGCCGAGCGGAGCACGAGATCGACCGCCTCCACGAAGCCCTCCGCGTCGTGGTGCCCGACCTGGGCCTTGGCCACGGCCGCGATGCGCGGATCGGCGTTCCCCATGGCGATGCCGAGGCCCGCCTCGGCCACCAGGCGGAGATCGTTGAGCCCGTCGCCCACCGCAGCCACGGCTCGCGGGTCGATCCCTCGGCGAGCACACACCTCGAGGGTCATGGTCCATTTGTTCGTCTCGGGGGCGAAACACTCGAGGAGATGGGTGGGGCTGCCGGTGACATGGTGCTCGGTCAGGGCCGACCAGTGCTGGAGCATCACGCTCTCCCCGAGGTCGCGGCGGAGCTGGGCGGCGACGACCGCCAGTTCCTCGCCGACCGCGACGGTGCCCACCCGGATCGTGGACCCGAGCGGTCGGGCCGCATCGAGCGTGGCGTGCCGCCGCACGACGACCGGGAAGGTGCGGAACCACCACTCGCTGGCCGGGTCGAGCCCGGCGTCGCCGATCAGGACGTAGTCGCTGCCCGTCTCGCCCGGATCCTGGAGGAGGTGGGCGAGATGGCCGTGGCGGATGACGCTCTCCGCGATGGCCTCGACCAGATGCGTGTCGACCGTCCGACGCTCGAGGATGCGACCGCTCCGGCTGTCGTGGAGGGTGGCTCCGCCGGCCCCGATGAAGAGCCCGTCGTGGTCGATCGCCTCGAGGGCATGGCGGCTTTCGAGCCAGGAGCGGCCGGTCGCGATCACCACCTCGATCCCCGCCTCGCGGGCCCGCTCGACGGCCTTCGCGTTGCCCGGCGAGACCTCGCCGCGGCGGTCGAGGAAGGTGCCATCGAGATCGACGACGAGGAGCCGAAAGGGCGAGGCCATGGGCGGAGCGTACCGCGAGGGCGAAGAGCCGAGGACCGCTCCGAACAAGCCGCGGAATCCCCCCGCTGGCGGCGACCCGAGGCCCGAGTCTCCTTGCTAGAGTGATCGCCACGAGACCCATGCGGGGCAACGCTTGAACGCGCACGGCGGAGACAGCCACTCCCACACGCCCGGCGGGCAGGGGCACGGGCACCCTCACCCCGCAAGCGGAGCGCAGCACCTTCCGTCGACCCACCAGCCCGCGCTGTCGGGCCCGGCCCATCACGCTCCCGAGCACGCCGCCCCGGCCCCGCGTATCGCCGGCACCGGCACCCACGCCTTGGCCATGGCCTTCGAGGCGGAGCTGGTGCGAGCCACGGAAGGACGCCTCGAAGACGTCCACTGGTTCCGGACCGACTGGCAGCGCGGCGGCGCCGCCACTGCGGCGGCCCGGTGGCGCGACTCGCTGGGGACGACCCGCGAGGTGGTGGTCAAGGTGCCCGTCCCGCCGCGCGAGACGCGCTGGCTTCGCCGGATCGGCGAACGCTTCGCTGGCCGTCCGGACAGCCCGGTCCCCCACCTCTTCGCGAGCGACGAGATCCTCGGGCCCTACGACTTCGCGTGGGTCATCCTCGAGCGCTTGCCGCACGGGCCGCTCGCCATGCACTGGCACCCCGATCACTTCCGCCGGATCGGCGAGGCCATCGCCCGCTTCCACCACGCCTCGCTCGAGACCCCGATCGACGGGGCTCCCAACGAGGAGCCGTGGGACGATCTGCTCGACCGGGCCCGCACCCACGTCAAGGACGCCGGCTTCCCGGAGCGCTCGCGTTGGTCCACCGCCCTCAAGGAGTTCACGAAGCGGGCCGACCGGGCCGTCGATCGCTGGCGGAGCCGCCGCCCGATCGGGTGGATCCACGGCGACCTCCATCCGGCCAACGCCATGAGCCGGGTGGGCCAGGACCAGGGCCCGGTCTGCCTCCTCGACTTCGCCGAGGTGCGACCCGGGCACTGGCTCGAGGACGCCGTCTACCTGGAGCGGCTGCACTGGACGCGTCCCGATCGCCTCGAGGCCAAGCCCGTCAAATGCGTGGCCGATGCCCGCAAGGCGTTGGGCCTCGAGAACGGGGACTGGCCGCCGCTCGCCTCGGCCCGCCGGGCGCTTCTGGCGGCGACGACCCCCGCCTTCCGTGGCGAGCACCATCCCCCCTTCCTGTCCGCGTCCTTGGTGCGGCTGGAGCAAGGGCTCAAGGAGCTCCGATAGGCTTCGGGCCACGCTTCAGCCAGACCCCGGGATCGCCCCGAGCGTCTGCTACACTCCCCGATTCGCCCCGCACTGCGGCCTTCGCCGCAGGGCTTCCCCTTTGCATCGCCCCACCCATGGCTGACGTCACCGACAAGAGACGCTTGCGGCAGGTCCAGCAGCAGGATCTCACCGAGAGTCGCCTGAACGACGACTTCCTCTACTGGCTGAAGACCAAGGGCCTCAACTACCTGACGGTGGTCCTCTTCGCCATCTGCGCCTACATGGCGTACAACTGGTGGGTCGAGAAGCGCGAAGCGGGTCGCGACGCGGCGTGGGCGGAGATGAGCGAGGCGACGCTCCCCCAGGCCTTCGACGAGATCGCCAAGAACTACGGCAAGGTCGACTCGATCGCCTACTGGGCCTGGCTCAAGGCGGGCGACGCCCACATGCGCGAGGTCGTCACCGGCCTCGTCGGCGGCGGCAGCCAGACCCCTGGCCCGGACGGCACGCTTCCTCCGCCTCAGGTCCTCGACAGCGAGGGCCGCACCATCGCCCTCGAGTCGGCCGATCGCTACTACCAGAAGATCCTCGACGCCCTCAGCAACTCGAAGCTCGACGTGGCGATGCTCAACTTCAAGCTCGCCGCCCTCTTCGGCCGGGCCGCGGTCGCCGAGTCGCGTGGCGACATCGCCGCCGCGAAGGGCTTCCTCGAGACGGTGAAGGCGACCGCCGACGGTCCCTATCCGACCTACGCTGCCGAGGCCACCAAGCGGATCGCGAACCTCGAGCAGATCGCCGCCGCGGTCGACCTGCCGGCGAAGGCGTCGCTCCCCACCAAGCCCGACGCGACCCCGATCGCCCCGAACGTCGGCGAAGAGTTGATCCGGAGCACCCAGACGCCGGCGGCTCCGCCGGCGCCCGCCCCACCGCCAGCCCAACCAGCTCCGGCCCAACCAGCTCCGGCTCAACCGGCTCCGGCCCAACCGGCTCCGGCCCAGCCCAATCAGGGCCCGCCGCCGAACTTCGGCCCGACCCCCACGCCGCCCGCCAAGCCCTGACCGGGGGAGGGCGTTGATCGATCGAGACGTTGCCCCGCGAGCGCGATGATCGCCCCGATCCCTCGAGCGACGACCTCGCCGCGGGGCGGTCGGCCGGCGATGACCTCACGGACGGCCCGACGATGGGCAGCGAGTTAGTCGGCCCCGGCGGCGCCGTCGACCGCGATGCCCTCTTCGCCCTCTACGAGAAGCAGGCCGAGCAGGACGACGAGACGCCGGTCCGCGTGAGCTTCACGCTCTACCGCGACCTCGACAAGCGCCTCGACAAGTATCTCGTCGATCGCGTCCCCTTCCTCTCCCGCACCCAGATCCAGCGGCTGATCGAGGAGAACGCGGTCACCGTCAACGGCCGCACTCCCAAGTCGAGCACCAAGCTCCGGAAGGGCGACACCGTCGTCGCCACTCTCCCGCCGCCGCCCTCCGGGGCGATTCAGCCCGAAGAGATGGAACTCGACGTCCTCTACGAGGATGGCGACCTCATCGTCCTCAACAAGCAGGCCGGGCTCATCGTCCATCCCGCCCGCAGCCACAAGTCGGGCACGCTCATCAACGGCTTGGCTTGGCGCTTCAAGCACGTCTCGGGCGGGACGCTCTCGAGCGTAGGCGAGGAGTTCGCCCGGCCTGGCGTCGTCCACCGCCTCGACAAGTGGACCTCGGGGGCGATCGTGGCGGCCAAGAACGACACCGCCCACTGGCGGCTCGGCAAGCAGTTCGAGCATCGCCGCACCGACAAGCGCTACCTGGCCCTGGTGCACGGCGAGCCCAGGCCCGACACCGAGCTCATCGACCTTCCGCTGGGCAAGCACCCCGTCGTCCGCGAGAAGTACGCCGTCCGCTTCGACGACACGGGCAAGGCGAGCCAGACCATCTGGCGGGTCCGCGAGGTCTACGAGCCGCCGCCCGCCTCGGGCTACGGCCGGATGTCGCTCCTCGAACTCGAGCTCAAGACCGGGCGCACCCACCAGATCCGCGTGCACCTCTCGCACCAAGGCTTCCCCATCGTGGGTGACGACATGTACGGCGGCAAGCACGTGACCGAGCGGGACTTGGGCGGACCGAGCGACGCCCCGCTCCTGACCCGGCAGGCCCTGCACGCCACGACCCTCGGCTTCCGCCATCCGACGACGGAAACTCCGTTGTTGTTTGTGGCTCCTCTGGCCGGCGACCTGTTGCGGGCAGTCCGCTTCCTTCGCAAGCGGCTGCTGCGGAAGGCCGATCCTGTCGGTGCTACGATCGATCTCGGGAAGGTCCTTCCTGACGAGGCGACCCCGGCCTGAGCCGGGCCCCCAGCCCCCCGACCTTCCCTGACATCCCAAACGAAAGGACTCCGCCATGCGCACGTTCTCGACGGCCTGGCTGGTGACCTTCGACGGCCACCTGGCGCGGCTCTTCCGCTGCCGGCGCTCGATCGATACCGCCCATCCGACGACGTGGACGCTCCGCGAGATGGGAGCAATTGCTAACGATTGGGAGAACCTCCAGGAGCACCGCCGCCCGACCCTCGCCGGCGGCAGCCCGGGCACCCACCACGCGGTGGGCGTGAATCACGGTCCGGAGGAGGAGGCCCGCCGCTTCATGCGCGACCTCGCCGCGTGGCTCGAAGCCCGCTGCAGCGAATGGAAGCTCGGCCAGCTCCTCGTCTGCGCCAACCCGCGCGGCATCGGCTCCTTGCGGGCCGCAGCCACGCCGTTCCTCTCCTCGCGGATCGTCGAGATCCCAGCCGAGCTGGCCAGCCTCCGGGAGTCGGAACTGGCCGAGCATCCGGCCGTGGCGTCGGCCCTCGCCGGTTTGGGCAGCTTGGCGTAGAGGCGTCCGAGGGGACGAGGCAGCCTCAGCGGGCCCACCGCTCGAGACGGCTCAACCAGAGCGTGATGGTCTGGTCGCGCCGGAAGCGGAGCCAGTCGCGGCGGAGGATGGCCTCGTCGACCGATGCTGCGTAGGTGCGGTACGGATAGACGTCGCCGGGCCGCCATCCGAGTTCGGCGAGTTCCGCTTCGACCCGCCCAGCGTCGCCCCGGGCACGGGCGAGGAGCGTGTCGAAGACGAGCCGCGACGGTTGCCCAACAGGTGGCGGGGCGCGTCCCGCGAGCCAACGTTCGATCACCGCTTGCCCATCGCCCAAGCCAGGGTAGTTCTGCGTGCGCTCCGCTCGAACGATCGCTTCGTCGGCCTCCTCACCCGCCGCCGCGCGGAGGGCCGCAGCGAGCCCGGCCGAGGTCGCCCCGCGGGCAGCCGCCGCGGTGTCGAGCCCGCGAGCAGCGTCGGCGATGGCCTCGTTGCGCTCCACGATCGCAGCCAGCCGTCCGGCGTCGCCGCTCGGAAAGTCGGACGCGATCGCGGCCCGAAGGCACGCGGCCCGCTCGGCGATCTCGTAGGTGCGCTGGGCGGCGAGAAGGGCGGCCGAGGCCGCGACCACGGCCTCGGCGCACGCGGCCCATCGCTCGGCGGGAAGCGAGGCTCGCAGGACGGCGAGCGGCCAGTTGCCGTAGCGGTCCGGGATCCGCGAGTCGACGCTGAAGGGACTGCGCGGTTGCGAGCGGATCCGCTCCGCCGGATCGCCGAGGCGAACGGCGACCAGCCACGTCTCGGCCGTGGCCTGGGCCCGCTCGTCGGCGGCGAGCTTCCGCACGTCGCTCGCGAGTCGCTCGAACGCAGCAGCCACCGTCGGGCTCGCCTCCTCGATCGCCGCCGCGCCCCGCGCGGCGTCCGCGGCCGAGATCGGACCGACCGCCGAGCCGGCATCGCCAAGGGCCGTCCGCACGCGGCGCTCGGCTTCCTCGACCGCTTCGGCCCACGCCTCCAGGTTCGCATCGAGCGCCGCCGCCGCCGCCGCATCGAGGGCTAACCGCTCGACGAGGAGGGCCCTCGCCTCGGGCCCGATCGGAAGCGGGAACCAGCGATGCACGCCTGGGCCTCGTTCCCCGATCACCCGACCGAGGCTGCGGTCGGCCGGCCATCGCCAGTTTTCCATGGTCGCCGGCACGCGGGCCTCGTCCTCCGGCCCGTCCGGCTCGGCGGCGAGCAGTTCGCCCACCCGCCGGACCAGAGCCGACGCGGCAGCCTCGCGCTCGTCGGCAAGGCGCTCGGCCTCGGCATGCAGGTCGGACTCCTTCCCCTCGCCGAGCCACTCGCTTCGCTGGGCGTCGATCCGGGCCCGACGCTCGGCCCGGGCCCGCTCGCGGTCGCTGGCCAGCCAGTCACGGATGGCGGCGACCGCGGCGTCCTTCGCATCCGCCCCGGTCCGGCTCCGGGCGAAGTCGCTCCGCAAGGAGTCGATCGCCCCGCCCGGCGACCGACGGCAGTTGCAGCTCCCGTCGAGGGCGATTTCGACCACGAAGCGTCCCCGCTCGCTCAACCTCGGGAGCATCGACTCCACGGCTTGGAGTTCGGTTTCCCACATCGCGGCCAGCACCTCAAGGGAGGCCCGCCGCAGCGGCTCCAACGCGGCCCGCGAGCGCGCCTGGTACGCCTCGCGCTCCGCTGGCGGGGCGTCGGCGGCCGGAGTTCGATTCGCTTCGGCGAAACGGGTCCAGCCGATCGCCCGTTGCAGCGCCGCCCGCCGCCGCTCGAGCTCGAGCCCGAGGCTCGACGCGGCCGCCGCCACGAACCGCTCGCGGATGGCGATCCGATCGGCCCGCGGCAATGGATAGCGCACCAAGGCGGCGAGAGGAACCATCTCCGTGCCCCACTGGAGGTATTGCTCGCGGAAGCGGAGCATGGTGAGGAGATCCGCCTGCCGCGAGCGGTAGGCCTCGGGCAGGCGAGTGATGACCTCCTCGGCGAAGGCGACGAGTGCCGCGTCGACCCGCTCCTCGAGTTCGTTCCGAACGAGGAGCACCTCTTCGAGCTCCTTGCTCGAGAGCCCCCCGCGCTCCCGGTGCATCGTGGCCCGCGCCGAGCGCCGCTCGAGTTCGGCGTGGGCGAGCCGGATCGATTCGGAACGGTCCAGGAAGGCGAGGTAGGCATCGTCGATCGCCTCCCGCTCCGCCGAAGCGGCGGCGTCGATGTCGACCTCCGGCACGACGGCCCGGATGGCCTCGATGGCGGCCTCGTAGCGGGGAGCCGGGGGCCACGCCTCGGCCGACCGCTGGGCGGAGGCGGCGGCCGCCGCCAAGGCCGCCCACAGCGCAGCCAAGGGCAACATCCAGCGGCTCGGGCCCGCGTGCCGGCGTCCCCATCGCGAGCACTGCGGTTTGAGGACCTCGCTCCGCACCAAAGCCTCCTCCCGCCCGTCGCGATCGATTCCGCGACGGTCAAGCTACGGTACCATTCTGCCCCTTTCCGTTCGAACGGCTTCCTCCTGCCGGAGGCGGCCGCCCGGGCGAGCCACGAGGTACTGCGATGGAAGCCGGGATCGTCGGACTGCCAAACGTCGGGAAGAGCACCCTGTTCAACGCCCTCACCGCAGCGGGGATCGAGGCCCAGAACTATCCGTTCTGCACCATCGAACCGAACGTCGGCGTGGTCAGCGTGCCGGACGAGCGGCTGGCGATCATCCGCCACCACATCGATTCGCAGAAGGTGATCCCGGCGGCGCTCCGGCTCATCGACATCGCCGGCATCGTCCGCGGGGCCAGCGTCGGCGAGGGGCTCGGCAACAAGTTCCTCTCCCATATCCGCGAGGTCGACGCCATCCTGCACGTCGTCCGCTGCTTCGTGAACAACGACATCATCCACGTCGAAGGCACGGTCGACCCCATCCGCGACATCGACACCATCGAGACCGAGCTGATGCTCGCCGACCTCCAGGTCATCGAGGGCGTGCTCGACAAGGCCACGCGCACCGCCCGCTCCGGCGACAAGGAAGCGATCGCCCGGGCCGAGCTCCTCAACCGCGTCAAGCCCACCCTCGAGGGCGGCAAGCCGATCCGCTCCATCGAGCTCCACGCCGACGAGCGGAAGGCCCTCGCCTCGCTCGGCCTCATCACCGCCAAGCCCGTCCTCTACGTGGCCAACGTCGACGAGACCGATCCCCTGGGCAAGGGCCCCTTGGTGCAGAAGGTCCACGAGTACGTGGCCGGCCACGGCGGCGAGGTGGTGGTGGTCTGCGCCAAGATCGAGAGCGAGCTGGCCGAACTGCCCGAGGCCGACCGCAAGGAGATGCTCGAGTCGCTCGGCATGACCGAGCCGGCCCTGGCCTCGGTGGCCCGCCACGCCTATCACCTGTTAGGGCTCCAGAGCTACTTCACCGCCGGCCCCAAGGAGATCCGGGCCTGGACCATCCACAAGGGCGACACCGCCCCGCAGGCCGCCGGGGTCATCCACACCGACTTCGAGCGCGGCTTCATCCGCGCCGAGTGCTACAGCGTCGACGATCTCGTGCACTACAAGAGCGAGAAGGCCATCCGCGACGCAGGCAAGATGCGTGCAGAGGGCAAGAACTACGTCATGCGCGACGGGGATGTCGTGCACTTCCTCTTCAACGTATGACCCGGAAACAGATTCGATAGGGTCTCCGACACGCCCCCCCCACTTCCTCTCCCCCGCGTCAGCGGGGGAGATGCCGAGCGAAGCGAGGCAGAGGGGGTGCGCGGATCCCGAACTCCCCATGCTGCCACTTGTTGGAACCATTGATGTGACGGTCCGCGGGCTCACGCCCGTGGTGATCCACGGGGATCGCTACCTCGACCTCTCCATCGAGCGCAGCGGCGGTGTCGAGGCCGTGCGCGTCCCCTTGCACGCCTTCCGTCGCCATCCCCAAGTCGGCGATCGGCTTCGTCTGAAGGTGCTCCTCGGCCAGGTGGACTCCGTCGAGGACGTCGAGGGTTAGACGTGGCCCGGCGCAAGCCCCTCCAACTCTCGCCGGAACTGCTGCTCTCAGCCTACGCGGATGCCGCCTTTCCGATGTGCGATCCGGAAACGGGTGAGGTCGCCTTCTTCACCTGCGACCCGCGCTCGATCGTTCCGCTCGACGAGCGCTTTCACATCCCGAAGTCGCTGGCCCGCGTCGTACGCTCGCGACGTTTCACGATCCGCATGGACTCGGCCTTCGGCGAGGTGATCCGCGCCTGCGCCTCGGACCGCGACGAGGAGAACCGCAACTGGATCGGCCCGGCCATCATCGAGGGCTACGAACGGCTCCACCGACTCGGATTCGCCCATTCGGTGGAAGCGTGGCGCGAAGGCGCCCTCGTCGGCGGCCTCTACGGCGTGACGCTCGGCGGCGCTTTCTTTGGGGAGAGCATGTTCGCCCGTCCCACCCAAGGCGGCCGCGATGCCAGCAAGGTGTGCCTCGTGCACCTCGTCGAACACCTGCGGGCGCGCGGCTTCACGCTGCTCGACAGTCAGTACGCCAACGAACACATGAAGCAATTCGGGACCTGCGACATTCCGGCCGAGGAGTACAGGCGGATGCTCGACCAGGCCCTGGTGCTGGCAACGAGTTGGTAGGACGCGCCGAGGGCCAATGGTGGCACCATGCCGACGCCCTGCCGCGACGAGCGTCGGAGCGAACGAATCGGACGCGGCTCCAAGCGCCGGG
>JBGAKK010000141.1:0-4167 GCA_044224425.1 Phycisphaerales bacterium | reverse complement strand
TCGTCGACCGCCCCCTCAGCCTCGCCCCCGCACACGGTGGCGCGGCAGCTCCCCCGCTTCGCGGGAGAGCGGGGCTTCACCGCGGCGCCAGCATCGCCACGATCCGCTCCACGCACGCTTCGACCGAGCTGCCCTGGGTCTCGATGCG
Organism: Phycisphaerales bacterium; assembly: GCA_044224425.1. GTDB lineage: Bacteria > Planctomycetota > Phycisphaerae > Phycisphaerales > SM1A02 > JAEUIT01. The sequence goes on along the minus strand of JBGAKK010000141.1, from coordinate 4,019 downwards.
GAGGTCGGGCTTGGGCGGCGCCTCGTACGGGTCGTCGATACCGGTGAAGCCCTTCATCTCGCCGGCCCGGGCCTTCTTGTAGTGGCCCTTCGGGTCGCGCGACTCGGCGAGGGCGAGCGGGGTGTCGACGAAGACCTCGTAGAAGGGGACGCCCGACTCGGCATGGCGGTTCCGCACGCGATCACGATCGCGGAGGTAGGGGCTGACCAGGCAAGCGATGGCCACGACGCCGGCGTCGGCTAAGAGGATCGCCGCTTCGCCAGTGCGGCGGACGTTCTCGGCGCGGGCCTCGGCGGAGAAGCCGAGGTCGGCGTTGAGGCCATGGCGGAGGTTGTCGCCGTCGAGCCGGTAGGCCGGGATGCCGCGGGCGATGAGGACGCGCTCAAGCTGGCGGCCGATCGTGCTCTTCCCCGAGGCCGGCAGGCCGGTCATCCACACCGTCGCCCCGCGAAGTCCGAGAGCCCGCGTCCGCTCGGACCGGTCGACGAGGCTCTCGCTCCAGACGACGTTGGTGGCCCCGGCCTTGGCGGGCTGGGTCGGCTTGCCCCGGAGGGGTCCCTGGTCAGAGGTGCTGCGTTCCATCGCAGAACATGCTATTGATTCCCTTCCCGTGCAGCGCGACCCCGAGGCCACCGCCCCGCCCCACACGAGCCGCGAGCGGCTCCGCCACCTCGACCTCCTCGAGGCCGAGGCGATCCACATCATCCGGGAGACGGCGGCCTGCTTCGATCGGCCGGTCCTCCTCTATTCGATCGGCAAGGACTCGACGGTCCTCCTCCACCTTGCCCGCAAGGCGTTCTGGCCGGGCAAGCCTCCGTTCCCGGTCCTCCACATCGACACCCGGTGGAAGTTCAAGGAGATGTACGCCTACCGCGACCGGTACGTCCACCGGGAGCTCGGCCTCGATCTCCTCGTCCACGCCAACGAGGAAGGGGTCGCCGCGGGCGTCGGGCCGATCAGCCACGGGAGCCGCATCCACACCGATGTGATGAAGACCCAGGCCCTGCGGCAGGCCATGGACAAGTGGAAGTTCGACGCCGCCTTCGGCGGGGCCCGCCGCGACGAGGAGAAGTCGCGGGCCAAGGAACGCGTCTTCAGCCTCCGCGACGAGCGGCACCGCTGGGATCCCCGCTCCCAGCGTCCCGAGCTCTGGAACGTCTACAACACGCGGATCCGCCCCGGCGAGAGCGTCCGCGTCTTCCCCCTCTCGAACTGGACCGAGCTCGACGTCTGGCTCTACGTCCGCCGCGAGAACCTGCCGGTGGTCCCCCTCTACTTCGCCAAGGACCGCCTGGTCGTGCCGCGGAACGGGACGCTCCTCATGCTGGACGACGACCGCATGCCGATCGAGCCGGGCGAGCAGCCCGCGATGCGACGGGTCCGCTTCCGCACCCTCGGCTGCTACCCGCTCACCGGCTGCATCGAGAGCGCGGCGACCACGCTCGACGAGATCATCCTCGAACTCATCGCCAGCGAGTACTCCGAGCGGCAGGGACGGGTCATCGACCACGATGCCTCGGGCAGCATGGAAGAGAAGAAGCGCGAGGGCTACTTCTGATGTCGCCCTCCGCCCCGAAGCCGGCAGCCCAGGCCAGTGCCACTGAGATCCTCGAGCGTTGGCTCGAGGCCCATGAGCGGAAGGAGCTCCTCCGCTTCCTGACCTGCGGCAACGTCGACGACGGGAAGAGCACGCTCATCGGGCGGCTCCTCCTCGACACCAACTCGGTGCCCCGCGACGTCCTCGCCGCGGTCGAGCGCGACAGCCGCACCCACGGCACGCAGGGCGAACGGACCGAACTCGCCTTCCTCACCGACGGCCTGAAGGCGGAGCGCGAGCAAGGGATCACGATCGACGTCGCCTACCGCAGCTTCGCCACCGATCGTCGGCGGTACATCATCGCCGACACCCCGGGACATGAGCAGTACACCCGGAACATGGCCACGGGAGCGAGCACCGCCGAGCTCGCCATCATCCTGATCGACGCCCGGAACGGCATCACCGCCCAGACCCGGCGGCACGCCTTTATCACCAGCCTGCTCGGCATCCGCCAGGTGATCGTGGCGGTGAACAAGATGGACTTGGTCGGCTTCGACGAGCAGGTCTTCCGGCGGATCGAGCGGGAGTTTCTGGCCTTCGCCGCGAAGCTCCCGGAGCGAACGCACTGCTTCGTCCCCATCTCGGCCCTCGACGGCGACAACGTCATCGCGGCCAGCCCGCGGCTGCCGTGGTATCGGGGACCGAGCGTGCTCCAGCTCCTCGACACGCTGCCGGTCGATCCCGGGGTCAACCAGGTCGACTTCCGCTTCCCGGTGCAGTTGGCCCTCCGGCCCTCGAGCGACTTCCGTGGCTCGGCCGGCACCATCGCCTCGGGCCGCGTCCGGCCCGGCGACCGGATCGTCGCCCTGCCGAGCGGCCGGACCAGCCGGGTGAGCCGGGTCGTGACCATGAACGGCGACCTCGAGGAAGCCGTGGCCCCCATGGCCGTCACCCTCGTCTTCGAGGACGAGATCGACAGCGCCCGCGGCGACATGATCACCTTGAGCGACAGCCGGCCGGCGATCTCGAATCGCTTCGAAGCCACGGTGGTCTGGTTCAGCGAGACGCCGCTCGTCGCCGGCCGCGAGTACCTCCTGAAGCAGACCACGGTCGAGACGCCCGCCTCGATCGGGCGGCTCGCCAATCGGATCGACGTGCAGACCATCGAGCCGCAGCCGGCCCCCGGCCTCGGCCTCAACGAGATCGGCCGCGTCGAGATCCGCACCGCCCGCCCGCTGGTCATCGACCCCTATCGCGTCAATCGCGCCACGGGGGCGTTCATCCTCATCGACCGCCTGACCAACGCCACGGTCGGGGCCGGCATGGTCGAAGGGACCGAGATCGGCCACTGGCTCGATCCGGCTGAGGGCCGCCTGCGTCCGAGCGTCAGCACCGTGTCAAACGCCGAGCGCGAAGCCCGCTTCGGCCAGCGGCCGGCGACGATCCTCTTCACCGGCCTCTCGGGAAGCGGCAAGTCCGCCTTGGCCCGGGCGGTCGAGCGGCTCCTCTTCGACCTCGGGCGGGCCGTCGTCGTCCTTGACGGCGAAGGCGTGCGGGTCGGCCTGAGCCGCGATCTCGGCTTCTCCGCTGCGGAGCGGTCAGAGAACCTCCGCCGCTCGATGGAAGTGGCCCGCGTCCTGAACGACGCCGGACTCCTCGTCCTCGCCGCCTTCGTGGCCCCCGAGGACGACATGCGGAAGCGCTCTCGCGAACGGATCGGCGGCGAGCGGTTCCTCCTCGTCCACTGCGAGGCGACGCTTGAACAGTGCCGCCAGAGCGACCCGAGCGGCGTCTACCGCGACGCAGCGAGCGGGCGGCTCCACGACGTGCCTGGAGTGGACATCGCCTACGAGTCGCCGACCGATGCCGATCTCGTGGTCCGCACCCACGACGAACCGCTCGAAGCCTGCGCGGCAACGGTGCTGCGCACGCTGCGCGAGCGCGGGTTCGTGCTGTAGCCGGGCGCGTCGACCACCGCCCCCTCAGCCTCGCCCCCGCAGACGGGAGCTCGGCAGCTCCCCCGCTTCGCGGGAGAGCGACGCGGACGCTGGCACGAGGACGGCGCCTCTCTCCCAAGCACGCAGTGCTTGGGGGAGATGCCCGCGAAGCGGGCAGAGGGGGCCGTGCCGAACGCGCCATCGAGTCGACCACCGCCCCCTCAGCCTCGCCCCCGCAGACGGTGGCTCGGCAGCTCCCCCGCTTCGCGGGAGAGCGGGGCAGGCGCTGGCGCGAGGACGGCGCCTCTCTCCCAAGCACCCAGTGCTTGGGGGAGATGCCCGCGCAGCGGGCAGAGGGGGCCGTGCCGGACGAGCCATCGAGTCGTCCACCGCCCCCTCAGCCTCGCCCCCGCAGACGGGGGCTCGGCAGCTCCCCCGCTTCGCGGGAGAGCGGGGCAGGCGCTGGTGCGACGACGGCGCCTCTCTCCCAAGCACGCAGTGCTTGGGGGAGATGCCCGCGCAGCGGGCAGAGGGGGCCGTGCCGG
>JBGAKK010000140.1:0-4546 GCA_044224425.1 Phycisphaerales bacterium | reverse complement strand
GTGCGGATTCCCCCGGCGCTGCCGGGCGTCCGTGGCGGGGATCCGTGGGAGCTTCCCTCTCACCGCTTCGCTCGGAACTCAGGCCTCGACCTGAGGGACATCGACTCCGCCAGCCTCGTCGGGGCCTCCGACGACGAAACGACGCGTGCCAGTCTCTATGCGACTGAACTTCCTTCCTTCAGCATGATCGATTGCTCGTTCATGCTGCCGCGCGTCGATACGCATTGCACAGTTCCGGGGCCACACCGCCAGCGGCGCGGTGTCGTTGGTCCCTCCCGTCCGATCGCCGCCTCGAGCCTCTGAGCCAAGGAATCCTGCCATCGCCTATCCGCCCCGCCGTCCCCCGTTCCGCGATGCCCCGATGGGTCCGCGCATCAACGACCGCATCCGCATCACGCCGATCCGCGTGATCGACGAGACCGGCGAGATGGTCGGGATCATGGAGACCGACGACGCCCGTCGCCGGGCCATGGAACTCGGGCTCGATCTGGTCGAGATCGCCCCGGATGTGCGGCCGCCCGTGTGTCGCATCATGGACTACGGGAAGTTCAAGTACGAGGAGTCGAAGAAGAACAAGGCCAACAAGGCGAAGAGCAAGGCTTCCGAGATGAAGGAAGTCCGTCTGGGTCGGTCGATGAAGATCGACCCCCACGACATCGCCATCCGCCTCGCCCAGGCCCGCCGGTTCCTCATCGAAGGCCACAAGGTCCAGATCGTGCAGAACTTCAAGGGTCGCGAAGTGGCCCACCGCGACCGCGGCGACGTGCGCATGCGGAACATCATCCAGGAGCTCTCCGACCTCGCCAAGGTCGAGATGACGCCGCGGATGAACGGCCGCCGGCTCACCATGATCATGGTGCCCGACCGCCAGCGGGTCGAGGCTTGGAAGCGGACCCAGCGGGCCGCCGGAAAGCCCGAACTGCCGAGCGTGCCGGACATCATCGACGAGGCCGATGACGACGATGATGACGACAGCGAGGGCGGCGAGGAGTAATCGCTCCTCGAGTCCGCCAGCACCGAATCCACCCGACCGTCCCGGCCCATGCCGGGGCGGTTTTCGTTGCGAGGCTGCGGGCAACGCTCGCCGAGTGAAGGGAATCGCGGATCGACTACCGCTCGCCCGAGGTAGCCTGACGGCCGTTCGCCATGGGCACCACCCTGCTTGCGCTCCTGTTGGCTCTCGTCCCTCACGGCCAGAGCCACACGTCCCCCGCCCGCATCGCATTTGCGGAGCGTGCCATCGCGCTCGCGTCGGAGATCAACTTGACCGACATCGACGAGGAGCACTGGCCTACGCCAGATGCGGTGCGGGATGTGCTCGGCCCACCGGACCTTGTCATGACCCCGGAGTCGGCGGGCTGGGACGAGCCGCTCCGCATCCGAGAGATCTGGCTCTACGGAACGACCGCCGGGCGTCCCCTCGGCACGTTGGGAGCGGTGGTCTTCACAGTCCAAGGCGATGTCGAGGCCATCTATGGCGCCAGTGCCCCTGCCCGCGACCTTCCGCCGGAGGAGGTGCTTCGGCCCGCCCTTGCCTGCATCGATCGGGTAAGGGGACTGGGTTTGGGCGACGGCTTGTACGACCCGGGAGCAGTGATCGCCGCCGTCAACGCCTTGGTCCCGCTGGGACGAGCGCAAGCCCTTGCCGTCCTCGACGAGTACGCCCGCGTCTCCCGGCAAGGGCGAGATCGAACGATCCTCGTCGCGTTGGCGCTGTTCGAGCCGACGCCCGGCGAGTCGCTTCCGCAGTGGCTGCTGCCATGGGGCGAACTGCGGGGAACCTTCCCGCACTACCCGATCGTGATGGCCGACGACATCCCGTACTTCCTCTTTCCGCTCGGCGGCTGGGGCCTCGGTGGCGGTTGGTCGACGTGGAAGGAAGAACTCGACGACCTCCGGGCCCACGGCACCTTCCGCTCGCGTCCGCTCGTGCCTCCGGACGACCCGACCGCCGCGGAGGTGGCTTTCCTCCAGAGCCCCGCCTGGCGGGCGGGCCTCGCGCTCGTCAAGGACACGCCGGACGCGGCGAGCGCGGCCCAGGCGCTGCTCGCCGAGCAGACGCTGCTCCTCCTAACGGACGTCTATCGGCCCGCGGGCGGCGATCGAGCCACGCGATGCGGACTCGATCGCGACCCGGCGTCGATCGCGGCGCGGCGACGCGAGATCTCGGAGGCGATCGGCGCCGCTGGCGTCCGCTGGAATCCGACGCTCCAACGATACGAACTCGCCGACGGCTCGACGCTTCCGCCTCCACCGGCCTATCAACAGCACGTCTGGCGGGCCGAGTCGCCGGGGCGGGTCCTGCAGGTGGTCGTGCAGCGGAGCGACGACGATTCGGTGGACGTGACGATCGAGAGCGACGTCGACGTGCCTACCGAGGCGGTTCCCGCACGCAAGGTGGCCATCGAGACGTGGAGCGAGGAGTGGCGCACCTGGGTTCCGCGGATCACGGCGCCCGTCGTCGACGAGGTGGGCTCGAGCACGAGCGGTTGGGGTGATGTCCGGATCGCCGCCGGAACGCGCGTGCGGGCCGTGATCGTCCCCGAGTGGTACGCCCCGCCCACCGGGGATCCGCCGATCTGGAGCCGCATTCGCGCCGCCGTCGCCATGGCCCGAGGCGATGCGCCGCTCGCCACCTCGCCCATCTGGGTGCCGTAGCGGCACGTGGCGCCTCGCGGCACACGCGGTACGCTGGGCGCCGCCGTCGTCGCAGCTCCCGCGGCGTCGGCGGCATCTCCCCTCCCGACCCCTCCGGACGAGCACCTCGCATGACGCCAACGCTCCGCCCCTTCGACGCTGCCCGCGACGAAGCTGATCTGACCCGCGTCCTAACCCTCGCCTTCGGGATGCCGCGGGAAGGGACCGCCGGCTACCTCGATCTCGTCGGACGCAGCGAGATGCGAGTCTTGGACGAAGGCCGGCCGCCGATCGCGGCGTGCCTGGCCCGCATTCCGATGGGCCAGTTCTTCGGTGGGCGCAGCGTGCCGATGACCGGCATCGCGGCGGTCGGCGTGGCCCCCGAGGCCCGCGGCCGCAAGCTCGCCCTCCGACTCATGCAGGAGTGCGTCCGGGAGATCGCCGCGGAGGGCGTGCCGCTGGCCTGCCTCTATGCGTCGACGCAGGCCCTCTATCGGCAGGTCGGGTTCGAGCAGGCCGGCTCGAAGTTCGAGGTGCGCGTGCCGCTCCGGCAGATCCACCAAGGGACCCGCGACCTGCCCATCGAGCCGATCGAGGTGATGGCCGCGGACGGCCGGCCCCACCCGCGGCTGGTCGACTCCTACCAAACCTTTGCCCGCCACTTCGATGGCTGCCTCGACCGCGGGCCGTTCATCTGGCGGCGGATCCAACAGGTGCGCGAGACCGCGTTCCACGGATTCGCCGTCGTGCCCGAAGGACCGGGCGGCAGGATCGAAGGCCACGTCTTCCTCGCCCAGCAGCGGCACCCGAGCGGCGGACGACACGACGTGGTCCTCTCCGACCTCGCCTTCACGACGCGCCGGGCCGGGCTCCGCCTGCTTGGCTTCCTCCGCGACTTCACCTCGATGGGCCTGCACCTCCAGTGGATCGGCGGCCCCTGCCATCCGCTCCTCACGCTCCTCGACCAGCAATGGGTCGAGGTCCAGCTCCGCGACTACTGGATGCTGCGGGTGACCCGCTTCGCCGACGCCATCGCCGCCCGCGGATACCACGAGGGCGTCGAAGTCGACGCCTGCGTCGAGCTGCGCGATGACCTGATCCCCGAGAACGCCGGCCGCTGGCGCCTGCGGATCGCCAACGGCCGCGGCAGCGCCGAGCGGACCACGCTCGACGGAGCCGCCTTCCGCTGCAACATCCGCACCATGGGTGCCCTCTTCAGCGGATTCCTCGCCCCAAGCCAAGCGATCCTCCTCGGCCTGGCGGAGGGCGACGCCGCCACCGCAGCCCGGCTCGCAGGAGCGTTCGCGGGAACGGCGCCGTGGATGGTGGATCACTTCTAGGGTAGAGGAGCGGGTTGGACGGGACGTAGGGGACACATACGTTCGCGAAGAGCGGTTTCACGCGAAGCTGCGAGGGCGAATGGGAGGGACTGCGGGGCCGAGGAATCGCCCGACCCGCCCCGCGCGGGCGGTTGTCGTGCGCACGCGCGTCGGTGAAGGCAGGTTTCACGCGAAGCCGCGAAGACGCGAAGGGGAATGGGAGGGGTTGCGGGGTCGAGCATTCGCCCGACCCGCCGCGCGCGGGCGGTTGTCGTGCGCACGCACGCCGGTGAAGGCGGGTTTCACGCGAAGGCGCGAAGACGCGAAGGGGAAGGGAGGGGTTGCGGGGTGGACTTGCCCCGGAATGGTGGACACCCGGGCGCGGGAGTACAAAGCCCGCAGGAGTTCACCATGGCAGACAGGCAGACGTTCACGATCGAGTTCAGGGAACAGGCCATCGGCCTCGTCGTCGACCAGGGACGGGCGCCGGCCGACGTCGCAAGGTCGCTCGGCGTCAAGGTCGGCACCCTCAAGTGGTGGCTCCGCACCCACCGGCGAGTCGACGCCAGGTCGCAGGCCGTCGAGGAGTC
>JBGAKK010000139.1:0-4615 GCA_044224425.1 Phycisphaerales bacterium | reverse complement strand
GTCATGCCGCAGGGGAAGTCCACGTTGGGGTGGAGGTTCTTGTCGCGGAGCATGATCTTCTGGACCTCGTCGCCGAGGTCGAACCACTTCTTCGAGCTCGGCCCTTGCTGCTCGGCGAGCTTGAGGCCCCAGCTCCGCAGGATGCCGGCCCGGTGGTCGCCGTTCTTGTAGACGCGGTGGCCGAAGCCCATCAGCTTCCGCTTCTCCTCGAAGGCCCGCTTCATCCACTGCTCGGTGGTCATGGCGCCGCCGGCGCAGTCGTGGTCGATGTCCTTGAGCATCTCCATGGCCATCTCGTTGGCCCCGCCGTGGAGCGGGCCCTTGAGGGCCCCGATGCCGCCGCAGACCGCGGAGTGCATGTCGGTCTCGGTCGAGGCGATGGTGCGGCAAGAGAAGGTGCTGGCGTTGAAGTCGTGCTCCGCGTAGAGGATCAGGCTGACGTCCATGATCTTGGCGGCGAGCTCGCTTGGCTTCTTGCCGCTCATCATCCACAGCAGGTTGGCGGCGTGATCGAGGGAGGCGTCGGGCTCGACCGGGGCGTGGCCGTCGAGGGTCCGTTGGCAAGCCCCGATGACCGAGGGGATCTGGGCCAGGAGCCGCTTCGCCTTGCGGAGTTCAGCGGCCGGCGAGATGTCCTCGCAGTCGGGGTCGAGGTGGGAGAGGAGGCTCACCCCCGAGCGGAGGATCGACATCGGGTGGGCCTTGGGGCTCTCCTTGGCGATCCGCACGATGGCGTCCCGCACGCTAGCCGGGATGGACCGCAGGGACTTGACCTCGTCCTTGAAGGCCTTGAGCTCCCCTGGCGACGGCTTGTGGCCGACGAGGAGGAGGTGGGCGACTTCCTCGAAGGTGGCGTTGGCGGCGAGGTCCGCGATCTCGTAGCCGCGGTAGATGAGCTCGGTCTGGGTGACGGCGCAGATCGAGGTGTCGCCGACGGTCTGGCCGGCGAGGCCGCGGGTGTCGACGGGCTTGGTGGAGGCGGCGGGAGCGGTGGTGGACATGGCGGTGGCGTGCGGAGAGGTGCGGAGGTCGGACTTCGGGGGGAACGAAGATGGTAGCGGAAGGCAGCTGCGGATCGCAGCATCAAGGCCCGAAACGGCGCGGGCCCGCCGTCGGATCCGCCGGACCGGACGGTAGCATGGCCGCATGCCGCGCCGAACCGCCGCCACCGCAGCGAGACTCCCCTGCCTGGCCGCTTGCCTCCTCGCCACCGCCTGCCGGACGACGGGCACGCCGAGGCCGACCGCCACCGCCGGCGGCCCTTCGGTCGAGGCCTTGGCCACCATGATGGCCGGCTCCTACACCAGCGCCGAGCAGGCCAAGAAGGACCCCGACTTCCGCGACATCCACCTCGAGATGGTGCGGATCTGGCCCAAGCGCTCCGACGGTCCGTGGCTCTACGTCGAGCAAGCCGCCGCCGGCTCGCTCGACAAGCCGTACCGGCAGCGCGTCTATCAGCTCGCCCTGAGCGAGGAGGCCGATCGGGCCCCCGGCACCGTCGAGAGCCGCGTCTTCGAGTTGCCGGGCGAGCCGCTCGCCTTCGCCGGAGCGTGGAGCGACCCCAAGCGCCTCGACGTGATCGGGCCGGGCGACTTGCATCGCCTCGAGGGCTGCACCGTCTACCTGAACCTGCAGGAGGATGGCGCCTGGTTCGGCGGCACCACCGGGATCGGCTGCGCCAACGACTTCCGCGGGGCGACCTACGCGACCAGCGAGGTCACCATCGCCGCCGACAGCCTGCGGAGCTGGGACCGCGGCTTCGACAAGGACGGCAAGCAGATCTGGGGGGCGGTGAAGGGGGCGTATGTCTTCCGACGCGCCGAGGCCGAGAAGAAGCCGGTGAAGTGACGCGTCCGCCGCCGGCTGGCTCGGGACCCATCAACGCATCCCCGCTCCGGGATAGTCCCACTGCTGGCCCGGCACGTAGCCCAACAGCTCGTAGAGCTCTTTCCTGGTCTGCATCTCGCCGAGGACGCCTCGCACGCTGCCGTCGCGCTTCAGGGCCTGCAGCCCGCGGGCCACGTGGCCCATAGCCAGCCGCATCATGCTGAGCGGATAGATCACCAGCTGGTAGCCGAGCTGTTGGAAGCGGTCCGCAGTGATGTCCGGCGTCTTGCCGAACTCGGTCATGTTGGCGAGGAGGAGGCCAGGGCTGGCCTTGGCGAAGGCGGCGAACTCGTCCTCGCTCTGGAGCCCCTCGGGGAAGATGCAGTCGGCGCCGGCGGAGCGGTAGAGGTTAGCCCGCCGCACCGCGTCGTCGAAGCCGCTGACGTGGCGGGCGTCGGTGCGGGCGATGATCACGAAGTCCTTGCTCAAGCGATGCCGGGCCATTGCAGCGACCTTCTCGCACATGGACTCGGCGGGGATGAGGTCCTTGCCGTCGAGGTGGCCGCAGCGCTTGGGGAAGACTTGGTCCTCGATGTGGAGGGCGGCGGCTCCGGCCCGCTCGTACTCGACGATCGTCCGCACGCAGCACTCGACCTCGCCGTAGCCGGTGTCGGCGTCGACGATGGTCGGGAGCCCCGAGGCGTCGGCGATCTCCCGGATGGTGCGGGTCATCTCGGTGAGGGTGATGAGCCCGATGTCGGGATAGCCGGCCACGTTGGCCGTGGCACCCCCCGAGATGTAGACCGCCCCGAAGCCGGCCTGGGCAGCGGCCCGGGCCACCAAGGCGTTGAAGACGCCGGGCACCATGACGGTGCCGCGGGCAGCGAGTTCGCGGAGGGCGCGGCCAGGATGGATGGTGGGCATGGAAACGGCTCCGACCCGCGCTTGGGCGCGGGTCGGAGAGTGTCGCACAAAGAAGGATGCGGGGTCAGCCCTGCGGCTGGACCGGGGCGTCGGCCTCGGGCGCCACCGGCGGTTGCGGTGGCTCGGGAGGCGCCGGCGGCGCGGGCTTGGGAGGCGGGTTGGCCGGCGGAAGCGTCCAGCCGTGGGCGTCGATCGAGATGCCCGATTCGCTCAGCTTGCGGATCCCCTCGCGAATCTGGCTCCGGGCCGAGGTGGTCGAGCTCTTGCTGGTCGTCGCCTTCCCAGTCGAGGATCGCGACTTCGCCTTCTTCTTGGCCAGCATCTCCTTCTGGTAGGCCTTGGCTTTCTCGCCCTCGAGCGAGACGAGCAGGCGCTCGAGCGGCGAGCCTTCACCGACCGGGGCCTCGACATGCAGGATGCCGAAGTAGCTGCCGGTCGCGATGGCCGCCTCGACGTCGGCCTCGGCTGCCGTGTCGCTGATGCCGCTGGTGGCCGCAGACCGGATCTTGGCGAAGGCGAGCGAAGCGCGGGCGGCGGTTTCGGCGTCGTCGCGGACGATCGTGAAGCCCCGTTCCTCGTACGCCTGGAGCACCTGATCGACCGACTCCTGCACCTCGCTACTGGCCGGCGTCGGGTGATCGTTCACCACGAGGAGGCGGGCCCCGCCCTCGGGAGCCGCGAGCTTCGAGGAGGGCGTCGAGCGCGACACCACATCCTCGTTGGCGGCCACCATCGCCTCGTCGGAAGGGCTTGAGAAGTGGAACGAACGTCCGGTCAGCGAGATGACGAGGACGGCGAAAAGGACGATGCCGATCGTGGCGGCGAGCCGCGACGGAACTTGCTTGATGCTCCGGACGCCGTTGCGCCCGGCGACGAACCCCACGCCGCGGAAGCCTTCACGCTTGCGGTCGACGGCCTCGCGGCCCGAACCCGAGGCGGCCCGCAGGTCGCGCTCGCGGGCGGCGATGTCGGGCGAGGCGTAGCTACCGTGCCACCAATTCGTGACGATGAGCCGCGGCCGGTCGGCCACCGTGGCGGCGCTGGCTCGCATGCCGCCACCCGAGCCGCCACCAAGGCCCATGCCTGCCCCGACGCCTGGCCCGCCCATTGGCGGAACGGCGGGCGGCGGCATCCAGCCCGCAGGCGTGCCGGCCCCGTAGCCGATGCCAGGCCCCATGGCGGCAGCGCCTTCGAGGTCGACGCGCCGCATCGACGGCAGCTCGATCGGCTTCACGCTCCACGGGTCGCGGGCCATGGCCACCGCGTTCAGGTCGGCGAGCATGGTGTCGGCCGAGGCGTATCGCTGGTGGTAGTCGGCCATCGCTCGGCGCACGATCCAGCGGAGGGCTTCCGGACTGCGCTTGCTGAACGCGCTCAGGCCACCGTGGGCGGGGAACGTGTTCTCGAGCATGAAGTAGAGGACGGCGCCCGCCCCGTACACGTCGAACTTCGCCCCGTCGACCTGGTGGACGCGCACCCCGCGCAGGGCCTGGCGGACCATCTCCGGATCGCGGAAGTACTCGGTGCCGTGGGTGGTCAAGGTCATCGCCGAGCGAAGCGGCGTCACCAAGCCGAGGTCGACGAGATGGGCCTTGCCGTCGTGGACGATGATGTTGTCGGGCTTGACGTCCTTGTGCCACAGCCCGCCGGCGTGGTAGCGGGCCAAGGTGCCGACCAGGTCGCGGCCGTAGCTGATGGCCTCGGCCAGATCCTCGCTCTCGAGCCCCTGCGGGCCGGATCGGGCGTGGAGGTAGTGCGTCGTCTCGTTCAGGTTGTCGCCAGGGTGGTACGGCATCGCGTACCAGAAGCGCCCGTCGTCGAGGCCATGGTCGAGGACGAGCCCCATGGCCCGGGCCGCGTCGAG
>JBGAKK010000046.1:0-39374 GCA_044224425.1 Phycisphaerales bacterium | reverse complement strand
CCGCAGACGGGCGACTCGGCAGCTCCCCCGCTTCGCGGGAGAGCGGGGCCTCTCTCCCAACGCGCTTCGCGTTGGGGGATATGCCCGCGCAGCGGGCAGAGGGGGTGGTGCCGGACGAGCCGTCGAGCCGTCGAGCCGTCCACCGCCCCCTCTGCTTCGCTGCGCTCAGCATCTCCCCCATGCTGCGCATGGGAGAGAGGCGCTGCCCCGTGCTGGCCTGGGCGCGAGGCCCCTCATCACCCCGTCCTGCCGCCGCGCGTCCGAGTTGGCCGCTCCGCGGCGATCTGATCCACCGAGGCCCGGTACTCGATCCCCCGCGCCCGCAGCTCCTTGAGGACGCGGTCGAGTACACCTGGGATCGGCTCGAGGTGCTCCGGTGCGAACACGCCAGGCTTGGCGATCATGCCGTCGACCATCATGCGGGAGACGCTGGTGCAGGGGAACGCCGTGGTGCGCGACATGCTGCTGGCCCCCGTCTCCCGGTCGAAGCGGTCGAAGAGGTCCCAGGTCAGCTTGGTCCGCACCTTGCTGGCCACGCCTTCGACCACCACCCGCATGACGGTGAGGTCCTCCTCGCCCTCCTCGTAGGTCCACTTCTTCGCCAACAGCTTGGCCAACAGGTCGCGGGGCCGAAGCGTGGCCTCGCCGACCTGCACCGGCTCGAGGCCGAAGAGGCCGAGGTCGCGGAAGACCCGCATCAATTCGATATGCCCCGGATAGCGCAGCGTGCGCTCCCGCATGTGGGGCACCTTGAGAGTGGTGGCCAGGCTGCGCAGGCCGTCGGTGTTGAAGGCCTCGAGCGTGCCGAGGGTCGGGAAGTCGACCAGCTCGGGCTCGGAGAGGGCCTCCTTGATCACCATACGCCCGCCCTCGACCACGCGGCTCGGGCGGACGTACTCCTCGAGCACGTCGCCTAACGAGAATCCGGCCTTGTACTGGTAGGGCCAGTGCCGATCGCGGGGCACGCCGCCGACCATGATGTCGAGCCGCTCCGCCTTGTCGAGCCTGGCCACGCCGCGGGCAGCGAGCAGGTTGGACATGCCGGGGGCCACGCCGCAGTCGGCGACGCAGACCGCCCCGGTCTTCCGGGCCAGCTTGTCAAGTTCGAGGAAGTCCTCGGGCATGAAGGAGATGTCGCAGCAGCGCATGCCCTTCTCGACCACCAGCTTGAGGGTCTGGAAGCCGAGCACGCTGGGCAGGGCACCGATCACGAGATCGGCCTTGGCGATCGTCTTCTCGACCTCACGCAGGTTGCTGAGGTCGGCTTCGACCAGCTTGGCGTTGTTGTGGCAACGGCCAGCGGCCTTGGTCAACGCCGACCGCGACCGATCGGCGACCGTGACCCGGAAGCCCTTCGTGGCCACGAGATCCGCTGCGATGACGGAGCCGACCATGCCAGCCCCGAGGACGACGGCGTGCACCATGGACGTATCCTAGCGACACCGCGCCCATCGTCTCCAGAGGACCCCGGCGCGGCCCGTGAGCGGACTCCGGGGCGGAACGTCCTCGAAGTTGGAAGGCGGCGCTTGCTCGTCTCCGGCGCCGCTGCGACACTGATGTCGTACTCGGATCGGCAATCTCGAGTCGCGTCGACCCAGGGTCTGTCGATCCATGGAGATCGGACGATGAGACTAGTCAATCGTGATCGGCTCCGAAGGGTGTGCTTGGCGTGCGGGTGTGCAGCGGCCCTCTCGTCCTTTGAGGGGGGGGGGGTAGCGCGATCGGCGCCACGTTGAGGGTCTGGGCGGACAGCACCGCCCTGCCGAGGAATGGGAGCGACTGGCCGCACGCATTCCACTCGATCGATGAGGCATTGGGCGTGGGAGGAGTCAACGACATCCTGGTCGCAGGCGACGCGAACGCGTACGGGCCGCTGAGCCTCAACGGAGGCGCGCGCCGAATCTACGGCGGCTTCATCCCGGAGGAACCGTGGAACGACGCGAGTGAGCGGAATCCCGCCCTCTCTGTCACCACCATTTCGGCCACCAGTCACCACGCCGTCTTCTGCCGGAACGTCAATGCAGCGACCTTGCTCGACGGCTTCACCATCGTCGGCGGCAACGCCGACCTGGACGAGAATGAGCCTTGGAACGGAGCTGGCGGGGGCATCCTCTGCTACTCCAAGAAGGGCGATTTCACGGAGGCTTCTCCCACCATCCAGAACTGCGTCGTGCGGGGCAACTATGCCGAGGCGCGCGGCGGCGGCCTGGCCTGTCTTGGAGCCACGACCCCGCCCGACGGTGCGAATGTCGCGAGCCCGACCGTGCCGGACACTGCCTTCCTGCTCAACGTCGTATTCGGCGACGTTCCGGACACGGACCGCGCCGGCGGCGCCATCTACGTCGCAGAGGGCTCGCCCCAATTCGTCAACTGCGTGATCGTCCGCAACACGGCTCGACTGAAGGGCGGCGCTGCCCGCGTCGAGGGGAAGGCCAGCGCCGACTTCTTCGCGTGCACGATCGCCGAGAACTGGGTGGCGGCGACCTCTCTCCCATTCTCGACACCGGTCGGCGGCGTGAGCTTCGGAGGCTCCCAACCTGGTACGAACGGCCTGCTGCGGGTCCAACTCGTCGACTGCATCCTCTGGGAGAACGACGACGGCGACCCAGACTCGCCGCCGACGGTCGCCAACCAGTACGGGCTGGACGCGGCAGGTCCGCCGGGAGGCGCCTTCGTGGCCATGCATTGCGACGTGATGGGACTTGGGACCGGCGGCGGCTCCGGGAACATCGATGTCGATCCAGAGTTCCTCTTCCCGGGCGCTCCCGACGTCCTGCTCTTCGCGATGAACTACCGAGTCGCCTGGTCGTCCCCCTGCAGGGACGCCGGCTCGACAGATCCGGATCCCAACACGAGCGCGGACAACTTCCCGCTGGACAGCGCCGACGCCGACAACGACCTCAACACCAACGAGCCCGTGCCCGACCTCGACCGGCGAGCGAGGGTCATTCCCACGACGGGCGGGCCGGTCACACCCCTGTCGATCGACATGGGCGCCTTCGAGCTGCACTGCTTCGCCGACCTGACAGAGAACGGCGCTGTCGACGCGGACGACCTGGCTGTGCTCCTCGGGGCTTGGGGGCCGTGCGGTCCCTTCCTCTGCCCGGCGGACCTCGACTTCGATGGAGACGTGGGCCCTGGCGACCTGGCCCTGCTTCTCGGCGCCTGGGGGCCATGCTCGCCTGAGTCGGGGTTCGGCGCCGCCGCCATGATGGCGAGTGGCGAGGTCGCGTTCGAGGTCGAGGGCGGCGCGGACGTCGAGGCCATCGCCGAGTCCATGGGCTTCGCGACGGTGGCCGACTTCGGCGCGTGGATGCTTTCGCTGTCCCCGGCCCAACGTCACGCCGTTGCGTTCAGCCTCTTCGGTGTCTGGTGAATCCGCCCGCAGGCGCCTCCGGCACGTCCGGAGGCGCCTGCCTCTTGGGAACGCCCAATGTCCGCTTCCGTTCACTCTCATCTCGGCGCCCCGCTCGTCGCCTCGGTCCTCGCCATTTCGCCGA
This sequence comes from Phycisphaerales bacterium, assembly GCA_044224425.1. Taxonomy (GTDB): domain Bacteria; phylum Planctomycetota; class Phycisphaerae; order Phycisphaerales; family SM1A02; genus JAEUIT01. The sequence goes on along the minus strand of JBGAKK010000046.1, from coordinate 35,874 downwards.
CCGTCCTCGGGCAGTGCGAGTACGAAGTCCTCCTCGTCCCGGCCCCGAACCAGTGCTTCCCGTCGACCGATTCCCCGGTGTCGTTCCGGGCCATCAACAACCACACCGAGGTGGCGGGCAACGTCTACCCCTGCCTCGGCGAGCCTCGCGCCGTCTACTGGAGCGAGGCGACGGGCATCGTGTATCTCAACCTGGGCCCGCAGAATCGTTCGCAGGGCTACGCCATCAACGACGCAGGTGCTGTCGTCGGGACTGTCTCTGTCCCCACCCCAGGGGACGTTGTGCCTGCACCGTTCCACTACCACGCTGGGGAAGCCACGATTCTCCTCCCGCTTCCGCCGCTGCCGCCGCCATATACGGCAGCACCAGACCAAGGCGAATGGCTCGCGATCAACAACGACGGCCTCGTCGGCGGCTTCTGGGGCAACGGAGGTCAAGGACCGGGCATGCTGCCCTTGACCTGGGCGCCCGAGTCCGGTCCGGTCGAGCTCACGGGACTCTTCAAGAGCACCCGGGCCAGCATCCAGCACATCAGCGACTCCGGGCTCCTCGTCGGCTGGACGTCGCTGGACGGGCCCAAGATGTACGCGAACCGAGCGTTCATCGGAACTGTCGATGGAGTCACCGTCCTTCCTGCGGCCCCCGGCGGACTCGAAAGCATGTTCTACTCCGTCAACGATCAAGGCATCGCAGTCGGGTGCGGCACCTTCCCGGTCCCCAGGACCTCGATGAAACGATGCAAGGCCTTCGTCTGGGACGGCGAGTTCCACGACATCGGGTGGGTCTCGGACGAGCTCCCAGAGAGCGTCGCGTGGGACATCAACGAGATCGGCCAGGTGGTGGGCACCTTGTTCGCGGGACAGGCGTTCCTCTGGATCAACGACCAGCGGTACCTGCTCGAGGACCTCGTCCCCGATCCGGCGATCCTGCACCTCTCCTGGGCCTTCGGCATCAACGACCGCGGCGAGATCGTCGCGCAGGTCGACATGGGCACGGCACTCAAGGGTGCCATCATCAAGCCCATCCGCACCAGGCCCGGCGACGCCACCATCGATTGCCACGTGGACGAGCGCGACATCCAAGCCATCTTCACCTTCTGGGGTCGGACCTACAACTACCCGCAAGGCCCGGGCGACCTCAACGCCGACGGGTTCGTCGACGCCTACGACCTGGCGCTTGTGCTGGGGGACTGGGGAGAGTAGCCGGATGCGAGAAGGCTCCGCCGGTGAGAACGGGGATGCCTTGGCGGATCAAAGGCGGCGGGTTGCAGCAGGCCCGAGCAGACCTCTCCTCACACCTTCACCAGCCGCGTGATCCGCCCGATCGGGACCCACTCGGCGACCAGGATCGAACCGTCGTCGAGCCACATCGCGGTGTGGGGATGGATGAACTTCCCGGGGATGAACTGCTCGCGCGGGGCTCCGCGGAGGTTGCTCGGATCGCCGTCGCAGAGGCTGGCGACCACCTTGTTGTCGCCGTCGAGGATGGTCACCACGCTCGAGAGGTCGGGCACGAGGAGGAGCTCGCCGCGGGTCTTGAAGTGGCACGGCTGCCGCATGCCTTCGGTGACGAAGGAGAGGTGCTTGCCCTCGAGCGAGAAGTACTGGATCCGCCGGTTGCCGCGGTCGGCGACGGCGAGGACGGGCTCTTTGCTGGGGGCTCCGGCGGCGCCGCGGGCGTCGAGCCACAGGCCGTGCGGGCAACTCGTCTCGGCCTTCCCGGAACCCGGCGTGGTGATCGTCGCCTTCCACTCGCCATCCTTCGAGAAGCGATGGACGAAGCTCTTGCCGTAGCCGTCGCCGACAAACAGGTCGCCGTCGGGGGCGAAGGCCACGTTGGTCGGGTTCCATGCGTTCTCGTTGTCGTAGCAGGCCTCGCCACCCACCTTGGCGTGGAGCGGGGCGCCGGTCTCCCAGAGGAGCTCGCCCTCGAGCGTGGTCTTCGCCAACCGCCGGTGGTTGACGTCGCAGTGGTAGAGGTACTCGTCGTCGCCTTCCTTCCGGATGTCGAGGCCGTGACCGCCGCCCACGAAGCGCTCGCCCCAGCTTCCGATCGGCTTGCCGCTTCGATCGAAGACGACGATCGCGTGCGGCACCGTGCTCGAGGGATGCACGGTGTGCGAGACGTAGATCCGCCCCGCCGCATCCTGGGCCAGGCCATGGGTGTCGCCCCACACCACGCCCGCCGGCGGGGTCAGCCAGTCGTGCTCGACGCGGTAGCGCTGGTCGCCCGTCCCGGTGACTAACTCACCGCCCGCAGTGAAGGCATCGGCGAAGCTCGACCGGCCGACTGCGGCAGGCGTGAGGGCGGCGAAACCGGCGGCGGTGCGGACGAAGAGGCGACGGGAGAGGTGCGGCATGGGGGGCAGGTTACCCCATCAGTCCGCCGCAGCGGCCAAAAAGCCGAACTCCGACCTGGGCGTGGTTCGGGCCCGATCGGAGTTCGGCAGCAAGGAGAGAACTTTTGATCGCGGGAAGAAGACGCTGGGGAGACCGGGCAGGGCCAAACCATCGAGATGCAGTGAGGGAGCAAGCGTGTCGGGCGTCGCGGCGAGTCGTGCTGGCTGGGTGTTTGCCGTTCTGCCCACCCGTCGTCACCGGTCGTGAGGACGGGATTTGCTGAGGAGTTCCAAGGAGGGAGATGCGTTCCAGGAGAGAGAGGAGTCAGACCGTTTGCAGGTTCCCGAGTGGAGGCGAGCGTGCGTCGAGTCTCCGTCAGCGTCCTCTTCGAGCGGTTCCGTCGTGGCCAGCGAGTCGTGAGGGTCGTGGGGTCCCTCGTCGCTGGCAGGTGTCCTTTCGCCTCTCCATACGCAGGGGTTCGTGCCCTTGTTGCATCTCAACGCACCCTGACGCCGTCATCTTGCGGAACGACGCGCGATTTTTGAATCGGGCATGGTCCCCAAACCGCCTTGAGCGAGCGGGGAAAGCGGGGATTGGGGGTGATTGCGGCCTCAGCCCCTGCCGCGACGGCGAAGGACGAGGACGCAGTCGTGGAGATCCCGGTCGAAGGGCACCGGGCGGTCGATCTCGAGCCAGTAGTCATGGGTCGCCACATGCTCGAAGCGAGGTTCGCTGGCCAGGAGGCGGCGAATCTCGGAACGGTCAAAGGTCCGGAATTCCCAGTTCGTCTCGAAGCGCCGCACCGTGCCGCCTTCGGTCACCGTGAGCCGGCTTCGCATGGGGATCGCCCGCCGTCGACGGTCGGGCAGGCCGTGGCGGATCGCAGCGACGACCTCGGTCCCGCCGCGGCTGGCCACCCAACGTTCGCGAAGCTCGCGGCGCCGCGTGTAGTCGGTGAGATGCAGGGCGAGGAGATAGATGCCCCCGGGGAGGAGGGCATCGGCCATGCGGCGGAGGTGTTCGCGGGCCTCGGCCTCGCTGCCCACGTACTGGAAGCTCGAGACGAGGCAGAAGGCCCCGCCGAAGCGGCCCGCCTTCCACATCGAAGCCGGAAAGTCGTGGAATCGAGCGTGGCGGAGGTCGGCGGCGAGCGGCGGGCCCTTTCGGCCGGCCAGCCGGCGGCGGGCGAAGTCGAGCATCGGGCCGCTGGCGTCGAAACCGCTCATGGCCCAGCCACGACGGGCCAAGAGCGCTAACAAACGGCAACTCCCGCAGGCCGGCTCGAGCAAGCGGCGGCTGGCCCGGGCCGGACCGGTCCGGTAGCGGTCGAGGGCGGCCTCGATGAAACGGGCCTCGATCGCCGTCTCCCCGTCAAACACGATGTCGTAGTGGCGAGGCGTGGCGTACCAGTCAAACGGTTCGTAGGTCGGCATGCTCGCCTCGGGCCGTCACAGGCCGATGGCTTCCGCGCTGTCCAACAGCTCGGCGATGGGGATCGGGGCCGGCTCGCCGGGCTCCCCCGGGACGTGGTTGACGATGACGGCGATCACTTCGCTCCGCATCCGCTCGTGGAGTCGCCGCAGGTAGGAGACGCCGTCGCGCGGCGTGCCGGGGACGGGGACCGCGTGGCCTTCGCCGAGCGGTTCGACGGCCACCGCCCCGCCGCGGCGGGCCCGCTCGCCGTCGGTGTAGATGGGGATGGCAAGCTGGCCGGCGCTGGTCGCGATGAGGGCCGGGGCGTGGGGCCGGGCCGTCGTGGCCACGAACCACCACTCGCTCGCCTCGAGGAGCCGTCGGATGAGCCTAGCCCGAAGCGGGGCCCCGCCGCGGTTCACCGCTTCGGCGAAGCGGCCGAACATCCGCGGGGTGAGGCGATCGAAGCGCTCCTCGAACTGGGCGGCGAGGTCGGCGAGTCCGAGAGCGAGCGACCGCTCGGGGTGGTCGGGGTTGAGGAGGACTCCGTCGATCACGTCGCTCCCCACGAGGATGTTGCAGGCCTGGTCGACCGGGAGATGAAGGGCGAGCGGCGAGCGGCCTCCCTCGCCAAGCCCGAGGCGGCGGATCGCGGCGGCGGCCCGCTCCCGGCTGCCGAACGCGCAGGCGTAGCGACCGCGCCCTTGGCCGGAGGTGGTGACGACGAAGAGGGGCGGGGCGCCCGCAATCCCAGGCTGGTCGCCGCGGGCGAGGAGGTGCCAGCGGTCGAGTTCAAGGAAGAAGGCTCCGGCCCGAGCGGCAAGCGCGGCCCGCTGCGGCGGGTCGGCCCCGGCGGCCGACGCCTCAAGCGGCGAGAAGTCGTCGACCGGGAGCGGCGGCGCAGCGTCAGGCAGCCGAAGCAGCAGCGGCTCGGACGCCGAACCCGATGGTTTGCGGGGCCAGAACACCGGGCGGAGCCTATCCGCTTCGCTCGGGAAACGCCGGGCCGGAAGCGGCCCCGGAACCGCCGGGCGCGGCCCGCCGGAGTCCGCTCGCGACTTCCGCCAAACTCGGCAATTCCGAGTTGACCCCCGTGATTGCTGGGTGAAAGTGCAGGAGAGACCGAGCTGCCATCAGGAGGTTGCTCGGACGCGCGTGGGGGTGACCGACCGGCTTGACCGGCCGTGTGCTCCGGGGGGCGACCGGGTGCGGCAGCAAGGAGACCGCACCCGGTCTTCTTTTTTTCATGCCCTGGTTGCGGCCCGTCGTCCCGGGCGGACATGGCCCACCCCCGACGCTCGCCCCCGAGGCCCACCCCCGACTCCCTGCTCGCCTCCTGCCCCGCGGCCTCTGCCCTATCTTGCACGTCCCATGGCCGGGGCCACCCTCCTCGCTCTCGCCTCGGATGCGGCGCCGGTTGCCGCCGAGGCAATCTTCACGCCGCTTCGCTTCGCGGGGCGCCTCCACCCGCTCCTCGTCCACTTCCCGATCACCTTGGTCGCGGTGGCCGCGGTGCTCGAAGCCTCGCGGCTCCTCCGCCGCCTCGGCACGCCTTCCCCAGCGACCTTTCCCCTCGTCGCCGCCTCGGCCGGCTTCGCCGTCCTCGCCGCCCTCGCCGGCTGGTTCAACGCCGGCTGGGAGCACGCCGGCGACACCAGCGCCCTCCTCTACTGGCACCGCTGGCTTGGCACGCTGACTGCCGCCCTCCTCGTCCTCGTCACCTTCTTCGCCCGGCGGGCGGCGACCGGGCCGGGCTTCACGTCCTGGGTGGCCGCGGCTCGGCTCGGGGTCTTCGCCGCGGCGGGCCTGATCGCCGTGGGTGGGCACTTCGGCGGCGAACTGGTCTACGGCGAGGGCTACGTCTTCAAGGGGCTCTACTCCTCGACTCGCCCCGAGCGGACCGAGGCCCCGCCGCCGCCCCGCCCCGCCGACCTTCCGAGCGATCCGCGGGCCGCGTTCTTCGTCCAGTCGATCGAGCCGATCCTCCTCCAGCATTGCGCCGAGTGCCACGGAGCGAAGAAGACGAAGGGCCACCTGCGGCTCGACCCGATCGGAGCCGCGTTCCGCGGGCCAGAGTCGGATTGGGTCATCGTGCCCGGCGACGCCGAGCAGAGCGAGCTCCTCCGTCGCGTCCTCCTCGACCGGGACGACGCCGATGCCATGCCGCCCGAAGGGGACGGCCTGACCGCCGACCAGATCAAGCTCCTCAAGCGCTGGATCATCGAAGGGGCCCGCTATCCCGAGTCGGCAAGCCTCGGAGCCGACCAACCGGCCCTCGTCGACGAGCCGGCCGCCAACGCGGAGCGGGCGATCCCGAGCGAATTGGCCAACGCCATCCGAGCGATCGAGGCCCGCGGCGGATCGGCTCGCCCCGTCTCCCTCGACAGCGAGCAGTACGAGGTCAACCTCTCGCATGCCACGCCGGCCTGGACCAACAGCGACCTCGCCTTGCTCGCCCCGCTCGCCCCGCACCTCGAGTCGCTCAACCTGGCCCGTTCGGCGATCACCGACGAGGGCCTCCTGAGCCTGCCCCCCTGCCCCGAACTCACCCATCTCCGCCTCGACCACGTGGCGGTGACCGATCGGATCGTCGACGTCTTCCTGGCCATGCCGAAGCTCGCCTCGCTCAACCTGGTGTCGAGCAAGCTTGGCGACGGCGGGCTGATCCGGCTCGGCGAATCGACCTCGCTGCGCACGCTCTACGTCTGGCAAAGCGCGGTGAGCGAAGCGGGTATCGAGGCCCTGCGGGCCAGGCGGCCGGAACTCGAGGTGGTCGACGGACGCGGGCCGGGCGAGCCGACCAGATCGAAGTGAGCGAGCTCACACCTCGAAGCTGCCGTCGTCCCTCTGCTTCGGGTCGCTCGGCGGCGGAGCGTCGGGCTGGTCGACGCGCGATTGCTCGAGGACCTCGGTCTCCGCGATGCGCCAGCCCTCGGGCCGGGCCACGACGGTGTAGCGGGCGAGATACTCGTTGGTCCGATCGTGCGAATGGCCCCAGTGGGTCACGCGGCCATCGACCTGATAGCGGCAGGTGATGACGAAGCCGGGGACCTCGCCGGCGGGAGCGTCGGTGCCAGTTCGCCCGGTCGACGCCGGGACGAGGCCGATGGCGTCGACGGCGAGGTCGACCTCGCGCACGGCGCGGACGCGGCTCATCGCACCGCCTTCTTCCTGCACCACGAGGCTGCGGTGGATGGTCAGGTAGAGGTCTTCGAGCAGCGCCCCGTCGACGCTGCGGGCGAGGGCGTCGTAGATCGACCGCTCGTCGGTGAAGTCGAAGGCCCGGTAGAGGTTCGCGTGGAGCGGACGGAAGATGGCCTTGGCGTCCTCCGCTGCGGGGAGGTTGGCCCCGCTTCCCACGGCCGCCAGGCGCACGCGGCCGACCGGAACGGCGGTCAGGCCGAGCGCGGCCCCGCCTAGGAGGACCGCTGCGAGGAGCCGCCGTCCGCGCCGCTCGTTCCGCAGGAGCCCCGCCCCGGCGAATCCGAGGGCAGCGACGCCCGAGACGACGGCGGGCAGCGAGAGGTACCAATCCTTCCGTTCCGCCGGGGCGGGTACGGCGAGGAGGCGGGCGTCGAGGCCGCCGGCCGTCGCGTGCCAGATCTGTTCCGGTTCGGCCTGCGAGAACTCAAGCTGGGAGCGGACGCCTTGGGCGGTGAGCTCGGCGGCGAGGACGAGCGGCGGCTTGGGATCGAGGGTCGAGAGTTCGTCGGGCGGGAAGAAGGACCAGACGATGGCGAGCGACGTGGGGGCGCTCGCCAGCGGGTAGACGAGTTGGAAACGGATCTTCCGGAGCCCGCGCATGCCGGAGCGCGGGAAGAGCGGGAGGAGCGACTCGTCCGGCTCGTTCATGGCCAGTTCTTCGAGGCTCGGGACGAGGGCCTTGCCGTCGGCGGTGACGGCGCAGACCTGGGCCATGCGGTCACGGAGGGCGGACTTGAGCTGGCGGAGTTCCGAGGGTTCGAAGCGATCGGGCTGCTCGCGGCCGGTCTCCATCATGCCGTCGAGGAACGTCAGGTTCATCGAGATGTCGGCCACGAAGGCGTCGGCGCGGAGGTCGAAGCGGAGGTCGGCGTGCGGCCCGTCCTGGGGGTGGCGGAGGGAGCTCGGGAGGGCCCAGAGCGACGGCCCGCCGAGAAGGCTGCCCACAGCGACAGCCAGCACCCAGCCGGTCGACCGGAGGAACGCGGCGAAGTTTCGGCGGTGGGTCGGCACGGGCATCGCAGCCAAGGAGCGTACGGCAAGGTACAACCCGCGTTGCGGATCCCGTCCGGGGAGTCGATCCCCGACCCCCCATGTCTCTTGGGTCCGCCGGGTCTGCCTGGCCCGTTCCATTCCGCCCCGTCCCCTTCCGAACCGACTTCCGCTGGGAGGCCTCCGTGAGCGACCGTCGTCACCGCCCGCTTCGTCTTCTCGCGCTGGCGTCGATCCCGCTCGGCTTCGCCGGGCTGCTCGGCATGCAGGCCGCGACCGCCCCCGTCCAGCCCGCCCCGCAGGACGTCCAAGGCCAGGCCACCGCGGCCCCCGCCTCGAAACAGATCCCCGCGGCCACCGAGGCCCTCCCGACGCCGCGCATCGACGAGGTGCTCAAGGCCCTGCCACGCGAGGTCCGGGACTACAACGACCACCTGACGATCCTGGCCAGCCCGTGGATGGACGGGCGCCTCCCCGGCACCAAGGGGATGGAGCACGCCCAGGACTACATGATCCACTGGTTCGCCAAGGCCGGGCTCCAACCCGCAGCGAAGAACACCGACGGCACTCCGAGCTGGCGGCAGCCCTTCCCGCTCGGCCCGAAGAAGGTCTTCCACGACCAGCACCTCTCGGCCCGCGCCAACGGGAAGACCCTCGAGTTCGCCTTCGGCAAGGACTTCGACATGACCTCCCTGGGCGGGGCGGGTGACGTGACCGCCCCGCTCGTCTTCGTCGGCTACTCGATCGAGGGCGGCAAGGATGGCTACGAGACCTTCGCCGAGGGAGACGACCTCTTCGGCAAGGTCGCCGTGATGCTCCGCTTCGAGCCCATGACGGACGCCGGCAAGAGCCGCTGGGCCGAGGACGGCTGGTCCCCAGCGGCCGGATTCGCGGGCAAGGTCGCCGCGGTCAAGAAGCACAAGCCGGCGGCGATCATCGTGGTCAATACGCCCGGGGCGGACGACTCCCGCACCAAGAGCCTCCGCTTCGCCGGCCAGACCATGGTCGACGTCCCGGTCTTCTCGATGACCCCCGAGGCGGGCGACCTCCTGGTCCAGGCCGCCGACGCGGAAGGCCGCTCGCTCCTCGACCTCCGGAAGATCGCCGACCAGAAGGGCGGCATCATCGATCTGCCCAAGGCCACCGTCTCGATCGGCGGCGAGATCACCGAGACCTCGGTCACCACGGAGAACATCGTGGGCGTCCTCCCCGGCCGCGGGAACCTCAAGGACGAGGTGATCGTGATGGGCGGCCACCTCGACCACCTCGGCATGGGCGACTTCGGCTCGCGCTCCGGCCCCGGTGCCCTGCACCCCGGCGCCGACGACAACGCCTCAGGCTCGGCCGGACTCCTGATCCTCGCCGACCTCCTGAGCAAGGACTACGCGGCGCTGCCGCCCGACCAGCCCCTCCGCACCATCCTCTTCATCGCCTTCAGCGCCGAGGAGAGCGGCCTCAACGGCAGCACCTTCTACACCAAGAACCCGCTCTACCCGGCGGACAAGCACGTCCTCATGTTCAACTACGACATGATCGGCCGGATGAAGAACGACCGGCTGAGCGTCTCCGGGACTGGCACCGGCAAGGGCATGCAGGAGTGGGCCAAGCCCTTCTTCGACCAGGCCAAGGCCCAATACGGGCTGACCGTGGTCGAGACGCCCGGGATCGGCGGCGGCGGCAGCGACCACCGGCCCTTCTACAACGCCGGCGTCCCGGTCCTCTTCGCGATCATCGCCGACTTCCACGACGACTACCACACCCCGCGCGACGTGAGCGAGCTCATCAACCGCGAGAGCGCGATGAAGGCCGTCTACCTCTTCCGCGACATGGCCCTCGATGCGGCCAAGCGGACCGACCGCTTCGAGTTCGCCTCGAGCGGCGGGCCGATGCGGCAGCAGCCGATGAAGGTCCGCCTCGGGGCCCGCAGCCGCCCGCTCGACGATGGCTCAGGGCTCGAAGTGATCGAGGTCACCGCCGGCGGGAGCGCCGAAGCGGCCGGCATGAAGGTAGGCGACCACCTGATCAAGTGGAACAAGGCGGCGGTGGCGACCCGTGAGGCATTGGTCGAACAGCTCCGCACCCACGAGCCGGGCCAGGAGATCCAGGCGGTCGTCGTCCGCGACGGCCAGGAGGTCACCCTCTTCGTGAAGCTCAAGGCCGCGGAACAGCGCGGGCAGTGAGCGACGCGCCCGAGCGGCGGTTTCAACTGAGTTGGCGGAGTTCGTCGCGGAGGATCGCGGCGAGCTCGTAGTTTTCCGCCGCGATGGCGGCCCGCAGCCGTTCCTCGAGCTCGATTCGCTGACTCGAGGGGAGTTTCGGGATCAAGGCATCGCGCAGGCCGCGCAAGGCTTGCGTTTCGTTGGCCGAGTCGAAGCGGTCAAGTTGCCCGCGCGAGGCAAAGGCCGTCCGCAGGGCGTCGATGCCACGGTCGATGGCCGCCACCGCCCCCCTGGTATGCCCGGCGCGCAGGGCGCAGGCCGCCTCGGCCCGGGTGCGCATCATCAGGACGAAAGGGCGGAACTGCTCGAGGACTTCCCGGTCCTGCTCGGTGCTTGCGTATCGCCGGCACAGATCGAACACCTCGAGGTTGCGGGAGGTGTCTCGCACCACCCCTTCGAAGTCCTCGAGGGCGAAGAGGGAGATGTAGCGATGGTAGTACTGGACGGCTTCCTCGCGGAGGCCGGCGCATTCCTCTGGGGATAGCCGGAAGTTGGAGAGAACGCCGGTTCCTTCCGGATCAAGCTGCGCCATGCGGGCCCGAATCGCGTGGAGAAGGGATTCAAAGCCCCCTGGTCGGGCACCGTCTGGGCGTCCCTCCGCCTCGAGCTGGAGGATCCCCAGTTCGACCCGCACCTGGATTTTGGTCCGCCCGTCCAGACCGCGCACGAGCCGCGCGTTCACCCGGCCGGGTTCGTGTGGCCAAGACGCCAAGAGGTCCGTGAGGTCTGGATCGTGCACGGCAGGCAACCCTTTCCGATCGTATCGGCCGTTCCCGGCCCTTCCCCGCGTCTGGCTCCGGAAGCGGTGCGTATTGGTCTTCAGCCGGCCCGCAAGGGTGCCGACCACCATCATGGAAGAAAGAGACCAGGGAGGAAGACAAAGCCACTCTTGGCTTGTCCGGGCCACGCCAGCGTCGTTATGCTGCGCGGACCTCTGCGGTGCGAACCGCAGTCATGTCGGGGAGAAAGCGTCGGGCGGTCCCATCTACCCATGTGTCCATGGGGGAATTCGGAGACCGGCCCGCCTCTGCACCTCCATACCGTCATGACGACGCCCGATACCGGTCGGGACGGTTCGCATGCCAGGGCCGCCGCGCGGGAGGACTCCCGCTCGGCAGGGCTCGGCCTTCACGGTCGTGGGTGAGGTCGTACATGGCTCGATCGCCGCTGCAGTCCGATCTTCAGCTCTACCTCAAGCAAATCAACGAGGTGCCTCTCCTCACCCCTGACGAGGAGAAGCGCCTCGGTTGGGCGATCATCAACGACAACGACCAGAACGCCAAGGAGACGATGATCAAGGCGAATCTGCGCCTGGTCATCTCCATCTCGAAGAACTACGTCCACCGCGGCCTTCCGCTCGCCGACCTCATCGAGGAAGGCAACATCGGCCTCATTCGCGCCGTCGAGGGCTTCGATCCGGCCCAAGGGGCTCGCTTCTCGACCTACGCCTCGTGGTGGATCAAGCAGGCCATCAAGCGCACGCTGATCAACGCGGTGCAGCCGATCCACATCCCGGCCTACATGGTCGAGCTGATCGCCCGCTGGAAGGAAGCCTCGCGGAAGCTCGAGGAAGAGCTGGGCCGTCCGGCGACGCTGCACGAACTCGCCAAGTCGATGAAGCTGCCGGTCAAGAAGCTGCAGATCATCCGCCGGGCGGTGAAGGCCTTCCACGCCCCGTCGCACGCCCCGACCGGCGATGACGGCGAGGCCCTCGACTTCAACGACCTCTTCGAGGACACGCGGCACCGCAAGCCGCACGAGAACGTGGAGAAGGCCGAGGAGTTCAAGCTCATCCTGAAGCTCCTCGACTCGATCGACGAACGCGATGCCCGCGTCCTCCGCCTCCGCTTCGGCCTCGAAGGCCAGGAGCCGCTGACCCTCAAGCAGATCGGCCACGAAGTCGGCTTGACCCGCGAGCGGGTCCGGCAGATCGAGGTCGAGGCTCTCCGCAAGCTGCAGCAGCAGTTGCAGGACGACAGGCCATCGCGGTTCGTTCGGAGCCGCGGCGACAGCGACGACGCGACCTGCCTCCCGAGCCTCCGGCGGCCGAACGGCCGGGCCACCTCGGCCCGACGGACGGGACGACCGGCCGACGACGGCTCGACCAACGGCCGAGCCGCGGTCTGAGTCGTCATCGCATGTCGTTGGCCGACTTGTGGGCCAGCCCAGTTGCGGGCCTTCGTTTTGGGCCCAGCTCGTTGGGACCAGCTCGTTGGGACCAGCTCGCCGCTTATCGCAGGGCCGAGTAGAACGGCAGCTTGACCACCTTCGCGGCGGCCTTGGCCGAGCCGAGGTCGATCTCGACCTCGCTGCCGAGTTCGCTCAGTTCCGGCGGCACGTAGGCCATGGCGATCGGATAGCCGAGCGTCGGACTCGGGCAGCCGCTGGTGACCTGGCCGACCTCGCGATCGCCCTTCCAGACCTTCATGCCCTGCCGCGGGCTCCGCTTGCCATCGAGCTGGAGGCCGACCAGCTTCTTCCGCACGCCCTGGGCGGCGATCTTCTTGAGGGCCTCCTGGCCGATGAAGCCGCCGATGCGGTCATCGTCGGCGCCCTTGTCGAGCTTCACCGCGAAGTCGAGGCCCGCCGAGAGCGGATCGGTCTCCTCGTCGATCTCGTGCCCGTAGAGCGGCATGCCCGCTTCGAGGCGGAGGGTGTCGCGGGCCCCGAGGCCGATCGGCTTGACGATCCCGGCCTGCTCGCCCTTCTCCTTGAGGAGCATGGAGAGGGCGATCTTGGCGACGCCGGCCCCGAGGATCACCTCGACGCCGTCCTCGCCGGTGTAGCCGGTCCGGCTGACGGTCATCTTGACCACCAGGAGGTTCTTCACCGCGAAGCGGTAGCGCTTCAGGTTGGGGATTTCCCGGGACATGCCGGCCACGATGTCCATGACCTTCGGGCCTTGGAAGGCGGCCATGGCGGTCGACTCGGTCTCGTCCACCATCTTGAAGACGAGGTCGCCCTTCTCGGCCTCGAAATGCTGGAGCAGCTTGGCCCGGTTGGCCGCGTTGCAGACCATCAGGTACTCGTCCTCGTCGATGCAATAGACGAGGACGTCGTCGCGGCAGCCGCCCTGGGCGTTGCAGACGAGCGAGTACCGCACCATCCCCTTCTGCATGCCGAAGATCTGACGGGTGCAGATCTTGTCCAGGAAGCGACGGGCGTGCCGGCCGCTGAAGCGGACCCGGCCCATGTGGGAGACGTCGAAGAAGCCGCCCGAGGTCCGCACCTGCTTGTGCTCCTCGACGATCGAGGTGTAGCGGATCGGCATGTGCCAACCGCAGAACTCGACCATCTGGGCGCCATGGTCGACGTGGAACGAATGGAAGGGCGTACGCTTGAGCGCAACCGGAGCGGCGGTGGTCATGCTCGAAGGGTAGCGGCCAGCGGACGCCATCGCCACGATGCAGCCCCCTGTGGGTCGCCTGAGGATCGGGCGGACCCCGCCGGCCTCCGCAGTCGAGCCCCCTGTGCTATCTTCCGCCGCCGTCGCGAGGGCGTCGTCGCGCCACGACGCGACGCCCCTTGCGCGCGATGGCCACGACCAGCGATCCTCTCCCTCCCCCCGCCGCCACGAGCCCTGCCGGCGCGCTGGTCCCTGCCCGCTCCCCACGCCGGGCGGACGGAAGTCGGATCGCCACGCCGATGGCGGCGCAGCGCTGGGTCCGGGCCTCCGGCATGGTCGCCTTGGCCTCGGCGCTGGTGACCTCGCCGGCTCTGGCCCAGGGTGTCCGGCCCCCCGGCCAACCCGCTCAGGCACCATCGGGACAGCCAGCGCCCGGACAGGCCCAGCCCGGACAGTCCCAGCCCGGACAGTCCCAGCCCGGACAGGCTCCGCCGGACCAGTCGTCGATGAGCGACGAGGCCCTCGCCGATCGCCCGATCTCCGCCGTCCAGGTCCGCGGCCTGAACCGCGTCACGCGGCAGATGATCGACAACAACATACGCGTGGCGGCCGGGCAGCCCTTCGACGCCAGCGTGCTGCGCTCCGACGTGGCGACCCTGTACCGCCTCGGGCAGTTCGCGACCGTGGTCTCCGAGGCGGTGCTCCTCCCCAACGGGACGGTCGAGGTCGTCTATTCGGTCGTCGAGCAGCCGATCATCAAGGGGATCGGCTTCACCGGCAACAAGGTGGTCTCCGACGAGGAACTGCGGAAGGCGATCCCGCTCTACGCCGGCGGCCCGCGCGACGACTTCCTCCTTGAGCAGTCGATCTTCAAGATCAAGGAGCTCTACCACAGCAAGGGCAACTTCCTGGCCGAGGTCACGGTCGACGAGAGCCGGCTGCAGGACACCGGCATCCTCGTCTTCCGCATCATCGAAGGCCCGCGCGTCCGGCTCAAGGAAGTCGAGTTCGTGGGCAACGCGAGCTTCGACGCCGACCAGCTCTACTCGCAGATCAAGACCCGCACCTCGATCCCCATCTTCCGCAAGGGCGAGCTCGACGAGGACCTCCTGATCGACGACGTGGCGTCGCTCGACAAGTTCTACAAGGACCAGGGCTTCATCGACGTCCGCATCGATCGCCGGCTCACCCTCTCGGCCGACAGCAAGGAAGCGAAGGTCACGTTCCTGGTCGAGGAAGGCCGCCGCTACCGCTTGCGGCAGACGCTGGTCCGCTCGCCCGGCGCCGAAGGCCCGGTGCCGCTCCGCGTCTACTCGCCAGAGCAGATCGAGTCGCTCCTCGTGATCCGTCCGGGCGACTGGTACACCAAGCTCCTGATCGACCGCAGCGTCGAGGCGGTCAAGAGCGGCTACCTCGTGATGGGCTACGTCGACGCCGAGATCCAGACCGAGGCGGTCAAGGTCGGCGACGTGGCCGAGGTCGACCTCGTCCTCTCGATCCGCGAAGGGCCCCGCACCTACGCCGGACTGGTCCTGATCCAGGGGAACATCCTCACCAAGGAGAAGGTGATCCGCCGGATCGTCCGCATCCCGCCGGGCCGACCGCTCGACGGCCGGGAGCTCAAGCAAGCCGAAGATCGCCTCAAGCGGATGAGCCTCTTCAACAACGTCCGCATCACGGTGCAGCGGCCGCGGCCGGGCTACGACGACCCGGTGGGCGACGACACCGACTCCGAGGTGCAGGCAGCCCTCGCCGAGGGCGACTCCGAGCTTGCCGCCCGGCTCGACCGGCAGATCCGCGACGTCCTGGTCGAGGTCAAGGAGCGCGACACCGGCAGCATCAACTTCGGCGTCGGCGTGGGCACCGACTCCGGCATCTTCGGCGAGATCTCGATCGCCCAGCGGAACTTCGACATCGCCGACCCGCCGGCGACGCTGAGCGAGTTCCTCTCCGGCCGGGCCTTCCGCGGGGCGGGCCAGGGCTTCAACTTCTCGATCGCCCCCGGCACCGAGGTGAGCAACTTCTCGGCGAACTTCGTCGAGCCCCACCTCTTCGAGACCGACACCGCCCTTCGCCTCAACGGCTCCTACCGCTTCCGCTACTACGACAACTACGACGAAGACCGCCTGAACCTGGCCGGCGGCCTGAGCCGGCGGCTCGGCGACCTGTGGACGATCTCGGGGAACATCGGGTTCCAGCGGGTCGAGCTGACCAACTTCGATCCCAATACGCCGCTTGAGATCGTGGCCGACCAGGGGCCGGCGAGCATCTTCTTCGCCAACGCCAGCCTCAACCGCACCGACACCGACCGCCCGATCCGGCCGACCCGCGGCACGCAGCTCGAGCTCAGCATCTCCCAGTCCTACGACATGGAGACGGAGGACGCCTGGACCACAGCCCGGGCCAGCGCCGCGGCGATCTTCACGGTGGGCGAGGACTACCTCGGTCGGCGCAGCACGCTCCGCATCCAGAACGACATCGGCTACATCTTCAGCGGCTACGCCCCGACCTACGACCGCCTCTACCTCGGCGGCCGCTCCTTCCGCGGCTTCAAGTTCCGCACGGTCAGCCCGAAGTCGCAGGGATCGATCGGGGCCCCCACCACGCCCAACGACCAGCCGATCGGTGGCTACTGGCTCTACTTCCTGGGCTCGCAGTACGAGCTCCCGATCATCGGCGACTCGCTTTCCATGGTCACCTTCCTCGACACCGGTACCGTCACCACCGACGTCGGCTTCGAGGACTACCGCGTGTCGATCGGCGTGGGCATCCGCCTGTACATCCCCCAGCTCGGGCCCAACCCGCTGGCCTTCGACTTCGCCATCCCCCTCATGCACGGCCCGGACGACGAGGAGCAGATCTTCTCCTTCGCCGTCGACCTGCCCTTCTGAGCCCGCCGCGACCGCCGCGGACGCCGTCCCGGCCCCTGCGGACGGCCGCCATTTCCCCGTACAATCCCCGACGCCCCGCCGCGGCCCGCCCCGGCCGGCCCGTCATCGGGCTGCGCCCGCAGGTCGCGGCCGCCCGCCCCGTCGGTCGAACGCTTCCCGGAGGATCTCGCATGTCGACAGCCCGGCCCCCCCTCGTCACCCGCGCCGCCCTGACGATCCCCCTCACCGCCGCTGTCGTCTGGCTCGGGAGCCAGGTGCTTGCCCTGCGCAACTCCGTCGACGCCAGCGCCGCCGCGACGGCCGCCCCGACCGCGGTGGCGGTGGTCAACATCAGCGCCGTCTTCGACCAGCTCAAGTCCGGTGCCAAGTGGTCCATCCAGCTCACCCAGCTCACCAGCGCGAGCAACGAGGAAGGCACCGCCAAGCGAGCCAACATCGACCGCATGAAGAAGGAGCTCGACGCCGAGACCGATCCGGCCAAGCGCGACGCCATCATCGACTCGCTGGCCCTGGCCCAGCTCGAGCTCGAGGAGTGGACCAAGCTCAAGCAGCTCGAGATCGACCGCGAGGCCGGCCTCATGTGGACCAACATGTACCGCATGATCCGGCAGGAAGCCCAGAAGATCGCCCAGAGCTCGGGCTACGACCTCGTCGTCGTCGACGACTCGCACACCGAGGTCAACCCGAGCCGGAACGTCAACGCCCCGATGGAAGTGCAGGCCAAGCAGCTCATCGCCACGCTGAACGTCCTCTACGCGGCGAAGGCGATCGACATCACCGACCAGGTGATCGTGCAGATCAACAACAAGTCCTGACCCCCGGCCCCGCACCGCACCCCCGCCCACCCGCTGGAACAAGGGACCTACCCATGCGACTCCCCCGCTTCGCCCTCCCGCTCCTGGTCGTGGCTTCGCTTGCCGGCGGCCTGATCGCCGGGGCGTCCTTCGCCCCGCCTCGCGCCCCGACCGTAGGCGTGGTCGACCTCGAGCAGGTCTTCAACACCATCGACTCCCACGCCGCCCGCGACGCCACGCTCAAGAAGCTGGCCGACGAACTCGACGGAAAGCTCAAGGAGTTGGAGCAGGTGGTGAAGGACCTGCAGCTCGAACTCCAGAATTTCCAGGCCGGCTCGCAGGCCGCCCTCGATCTCCAGACCCGGGTGCAGAAGGCGATCGGCGACTACAAGGCCTACGAGCAGTTCGCCCGGCTGAAGGTCGAGAGCGAGAAGGCCAAGGCGATGCGGGAGAGCTACCTCGAGATCAAGGACGCCTGCAAGGCCTTGGCCCAGGATCGCGGCCTCGACCTGGTCATGCTCGACGACTCGATCCCCGAGCTCGAGAAGGGCAACGCGAGCCGCACCGTGCAGCAGATCTCGGCCCGCCGCTTCCTCTACACCAACGGCGAATTCAACGTCTCGGCCGACCTCATCGCCCGCATGAACGACGACTTCAAGGCCAAGGGCGGCGTCGCTCCGCCGCGTCCGGCCCCGACCAGCGGCAGCAGCACGCCGCCGGCGAACGCCGTCGGGGCCGGCTCCAAGCCGTGACCTGCGTCCGCCCCGCTTCCCGCGTCCCCTGAGTTCCCACGTGCCCACTCCCTCCCCGTCCCTCCCCGCTGAATCTCCGGCCGCCCTTTCGTTCACCGTCGAGGATCTGGCCAAGCGGACCGGGGGCGAGCTCCGCGGCCCCGGCCACCTTCGGATCGAAGGCTTGGCCACCGTCCAGGACGCCAAGGCCGGGCAACTCACGTTCGTGGGCGACGAGCACCACGCCAAGCGCTGGGCCTCGAGCGGGGCGAGCGCTGCGGTGGTGAGCAAGAAGCTGGCCGCCCTCACCGAGCCGACCGAGGATCGGGCCATCATCGTGGTCCCCAACGCCGACGTGGCCATGATCGCGGTGCTCGAACTCTTCGCCCCGCCGGACGAGTTGCCGCCCGCGGGCATCCATCCGAGCGCCCACATCGACCCCACGGCCCGCATCGGCCGCAACGTCCGCATTGCCGCCAACGTCACCATCGGTCGCGACTCCACGATCGGAGACGACGTCAGCCTGCACCCGGGCGTCTGCATCTACCACGAGGTCTCGATCGGCGCCGGCAGCGTGCTCCACGCCAACGTCGTGGTGCGCGAGCGTTGCCAGATCGGGCGGGGCGTGATCCTCCATGGCGGCGTGCAGATCGGGACCGACGGCTTCGGCTACCGCCCGGCGCCGGACGGACGCGGGCTCCTCAAGGTGCCGCACCTCGGCAACGTGGTCATCGAGGACGCAGTCGAGCTGGGGGCCAACACCTGCATCGACCGCGGCAAGTTCGGGGCCACCCTGATCGGGGCGGGGACCAAGATCGACAACCTGGTGCAGATCGGGCACAACTGCCGCATCGGACGCTGCTGCCTGATCTCCGGCCTGAGCGGGATCGCCGGCAGCACCATCCTCGGCGACGGCGTCCTGATCGGCGGCGGCGTGGGCCTCGCCGACCACCTCGAGATCGGGAAGGGCGCCCGCATCGCCGCCCGCAGCGGCGTGATGAACGACATCCCGGACGGCGAGACGTGGGGCGGCATGCCGGCCAAGGAGATGCGCCGCGCCCTCCTCGAGGCGGTCGCTGCCCGCAACCTCCCCGAGTACCTCAAGAACCTGAAGCACGTGCTGGGCCCGGAGGCCGCCCGCATCCTCGAGCGCGGCCCCGAGAAGCCCCGCGAGTAGCCGCCCGCCGAACCGCCTCCCCCAATGGCCACCAAGGAACACGAGCGCGACTCGACTTCCCGCCCCCGCGACGATGAAGGCGCGGCCGGCAAGGGCGCCCCCGCCAAGCCAGAAGGGCTGGCCCGTCGCCACACGGCGCCGAGCGGCGGCCCGCTGGCGGCGAACCCGCCGCAGCGTACCCTCGCCAAGGTGGTGCGGATCGAGGGCAAGGGCCTCCTCATCGGAGCCGACGCGACCTGCGAGATCTGCCCCGCCGCGGTCGACGAGGGCATCGTCTTCGAGCGGGTCGACGTCAATCCGCCGGTCCGCATCCCGGCCGTCGTCGACTACACCACGAACCGCCCGCGACGCACCACGCTCAAGATGGGCGACGTGACCATCGAGACGGTCGAGCACTGCCTCTCCGCCCTGGTCGGCCTCGGGATCGACAACGCGATCATCCGGATCAACGGCCCCGAGCTCCCGCTCGGCGACGGAAGCGCCAAGCCCTTCACCGACCCGATCCTCGAGGCGGGCAGCGTCTCCCAGGATCGCCCCAAGAAGGTCTATCGCCTGACCGAGCCGATCACCGTCCAGGACGACAGCGGGGCCAGGATCACCGCCATCCCCTGCGAGATCGCCGGCATGCGGGTCTTCTACGACCTCGACTACGGCCGCAACTCGCACCGCATCTCGTCGCAGGTCCAGTCCTTCCACCCCGCCACCGGCGACTACGCTCGCGACATCGCCCCGGCCCGCACCTTCAGCCTGAAGGAAGAGGCGGAGAGCCTGTGGGCGGCCGGCATGTGCCGCCACCTGACGCCCAAGGACGTCCTCGTCATCGGTGACGAGGGACCGATCGAGAACGCCTACCGCTTCCCCGACGAATGCGTCCGGCACAAGATCTTGGACGTCATCGGGGACCTGGCCCTGATCGGCGTCGGGGTCCACTGCGATGTCCTCGCCATCCGCTCCGGCCACACCCTCAATCGCCGCCTGGCCCTCAAGGTGCGGGAGCAGATGCAGGCCGCCGAGATGCGGCAGACGATGCTCGACGGGCGGGTGATGGACATCAAGGCCATCCAGCGGCTGATGCCGCACCGCTACCCGATGCTCCTCGTCGATCGGGTCATCGAGATGGACGGCGACCACCGGGCGGTGGGGATCAAGAACGTCTCGATCAACGAGCCGTTCTTCCAGGGCCACTACCCGGGCACCCCGATCATGCCCGGTGTCCTGATCGTCGAGGCCATGGCCCAGTTGGGCGGCCTTCTCCTGAGCCGGGTCCTCGAACACCAGGGCAAGATCGCCATCCTCCTCTCCCTGGACGGGGTGAAGCTGCGCAAGCCGGTCACCCCCGGGGACCAACTCATCCTCGAGGCCGAGAGCGTCCGGGCCACCAGCCGGATCGGCCACCTCCGGTGCCGGGCCCGGGTCGGGGAGAAGGTGGCGGCCGAGGCTGAAATCCGGTTTATGATGGTGGACGCCGACCAGGCCTGAGCGGTCGGCCGGTCCCTCGTCGGGCTCCGCCGTCTCGGCTCTGCGTCGCTGGCGGTTTCGGATTGCATCCCATCTGTCCCCGGGCACGTGGTGCCCCACCAACGATCGGTCCTTGACCCGCCCATCCATGGCGGCCCGAATCCACCCTACAGCGATCGTCGACCCCACCGCCGAGTTGGCGGACGGTGTCACTATCGGCGCCTACGCCATCGTCGGGCCGCAGGTCACCTTGGGCGAAGGGACGGAGATCCGCCATCACGGGGTGGTCGAATCGCACTGCCGGATGGGCCGCGAGAACGTGGTCTTCCAGTACGCGACCGTCGCCGGCACCCCGCAGGACCGCAAGTTCCACGGCGAGGTCACCTGGTGCGAAGTGGGTGACCGGAACCACATCCGCGAGAACGTCACCATCCACCGCGGCACCGGCAACGGCGGCGGCTGGACCCGGATCGGCAGCGACAACCTGCTCATGGTCGGCATGCACGTGGCCCACGACTGCGTCCTCGGCAACCACCTCACGGTGGCCAACGAAGTGATGATCGCGGGCCATGTCCACGTCCACGACCGGGCCACCTTGGGCGGCGGCTGCGGGCTCCACCACTTCGCGACGGTCGGCACCTGCGCCTTCGTGGCTGCCATGGCCAGCGTCGAGCGGGACGTGCCGCCCTTCATGATCGCCGACGGCAACCGGGCCAGCATCCGGGCCCCGAATATCCGGGGCATGCAGAAGTGGGGCTACTCGAAGGAGGCCCTGTCCGGGATCCGGACCTCCTACCGGCGGCTCTTCGGCAAGCAGATCGACCGCAACGGCTTGACGCAAATCGAGGTGGCCCAGCAACTCCGGGAGGAGTTCCGCGACGTCCCCGAGGTCATTGCGGTGTGCGATGCGGTCGAGTCGAGTATCGACGGCGTCAACGGCCGGGCCCTCGAGCGGGAGCGGCCGGACGACAAGCGCTCGGTGATCTCGAGTACGTCGGGTGCCGCCAGCGTCCGGGCCCCGGCCGGCCCGAAGAGCTGAGGTCGCCTCCCCCTTCGCGCGGGAGGGACCGATCGCACCATCGAAGGCGATCTTGACTCAACTGCTGGACCCAACGGCCCGATAAGAGGCCCGTCTCGGCGCGGCGCACCTGCCCCGCCGGCGGACCCCGAACGAGGAGAGCCGATGCGAATCCTGCTCGACGACCACGTCTGTCCCTTCGAGGCCGCCACCATCGGCGCCGCGGTGGCCCACGGGGCCCAGCTCGCCGAGCAGAGCGGCCGTCGGGTGGTCGATGTCGCCGTCGACGGGGCTGCCTGGACCGACGCCGACCTGGCCAGCCCGAACAAGCTGGCGGCGCCGGCCGGCGAGGTTCGGATGACCACCGTCTGCCCCGCCGACCTCCTCGCCGAGACCTTCCTGAACGCGGCCCAAGCCCTCCTCGACGCCGAGGAACTCCAGCGGAGCGCCGCGAAGCTGCTGCAGGCCGACCAGCCCAAGGCGGGCATGGACGCCCTGATGGAAGCCCTGCAGGTGTGGATGAACATCCAGCGGGCCGTGGTCGGAGGCCTCGAGTTCGGCCGCATGGACCCCGCCTCGGTGCAATCCTCGGAAGGCAGCTTCAACGCCGCGGTCGACGACCTCAATACCCGTTTCACCGGTCTCCGCGACGCCATGCGCTCGAACGACACCGTCGCGGTGTGCGACTGCCTCCTGTACGAATTCCCAGCCACGACCAAGCGCTGGGCTGCGATCCTCGCCGAGTTGGCCCGTCGGGCCGACGCGGATCGCCCGACAGCGGCTCGATGATGCACTACCCTTCGCCGACCGCTCCGCGTCGGCGGGCCAACCCTGATGTGATTCCCGGTCGTATGGGACCGGCCTGCGAACCAGCGTGGAGCCCCGAACGATGACCAGCACCCGCGGCGCCCTCGTCACGATCCAGCAGATGATGGACAAGGCCCAAGGTGCCTTGCACCGCAACGCCTGGTTCGAGGCCGAGCGCCTCGCTGCCCGCTCCCTCGAACTCGCCCGCGGCACCCTCGACTTCGCGTTGATGGCCCGCATCACGCTCCCGCTCCAGGAAGCGAGGCGGCAGCGCTTGCAGCTCGCCTTCGACGCCGCGGAGGAAGCCGGCAAGCTGCATCTGGTGCAGGAACCTTTCGGCGAGGACGTGCGCCCCGAGCCCGGCTGCTACCTGGTCCAACCGCCCTTGGTCGGCGCCGACGCCCGCCGCCTGCGGCTCGCCGCGTTCGAGCAGGAGACGCCGATCGCGGTCCTCTGCCGCGAACCCCGCACCAAGCTCAAGCTCTGCCCGATCGTGGCCATCGGCCAAGTCACCATCCGGACCAAGATCGATCCCCCCAGCGAGTGGGACCGCCCGACCCTGGCCTGGTTCGTCTCCGCCATGGAGTCCCTCGGCGACGCGGCGATCGAGACCCTCGACACCGGGATGAGCCACCTCAAGCAGGTCGATGCCCTGCTCGCCCGGCTCGATGCGTGGCCCGACCACGAGAAGCTGCACCAAGCCTTGGCCGACGCCTGCCGCGCCGCGGCCCGGGACGTGGCAGAAGGCCGCCCGATCGATGACGAGCCGACCGGCGAAGGCCTCGAGGCCCTCGAGGTCGAGGAAGAGGCCGAGGAAGAGGCCCCAGCCGACGACGAGGAGTGACCCTCGCCCTCAGCTCCAGTCGAGCCCCTGCGGCAGTCGGTTCAGGTTGCGGCAGCCGTCGTCGGTGACGATCACCATGTCCTCGACGCGGATCCCGCCGATGGCCTTCGTGTAGAGCCCCGGCTCGATGGTCAGGGCGTCGCCGGCCACCAGGGCCGGGCCCTTGAAGTCGAGGAGCGGCGGCTCGTGCACGTCGAGGCCGATGCCGTGGCCGGTGCCGTGGGTCATCCCGCACCAGGTGTCCGGGGCCCCGGCCGGCGGCTGGCCGTGGGCGTAGCCGCGGCTGGTCAACTCCCCGAGCGTCGCCCGATGCACGCTCTCTCCGGTCACGCCGGTCCGCGTGGCCCGCTCGGCGGCTGCCTTCGCCGCCACCACCGCCTCGTGCATGCGGGCCACCTCGGGTGGGATCGCGCCATGCACGACGGTCCGCGTGCAGTCGCCGTTGAAGAGCGTGGTCCGGTTGCGGGGGAAGACGTCGATGATCACCGGCTCGCCGGTGCGGAGGTCGCCGTGTCCGTAGTCGTGGCAATCGGCGCCGATTGGACCGCCGGCCACGATCGACTTCGGGTTCTCGTAGCCGGCAGCGAGGAGGTGGAGGTCGATCGCCGTGCGCACGCGGTCGCTGGTGAGGACGGCCCCGTCGTGTTCGAGCACGCCATCGGCGCGGGCCGTGGCCCGAGCCACCAACCGGCAGG
Organism: Phycisphaerales bacterium; assembly: GCA_044224425.1. Taxonomy (GTDB): domain Bacteria; phylum Planctomycetota; class Phycisphaerae; order Phycisphaerales; family SM1A02; genus JAEUIT01. The sequence continues at coordinate 11,948 of JBGAKK010000046.1, read as the reverse complement.
CATGCTCGATCGCCGCCTCGGTCGCCGCCTGGGCCTCGGCCAGCCAGGCGATCTCCTGCTCGTCCTTCGAGCGTCGCTCGGTGACCCCGAGGTCGGCGTCGTAGCGGACCCGGATACCGGCATGGCGGAGATGCTCGACGAAGATCAAGGGCAAGGTGCGGTCGGCCACCGCCTCCTCGACCTTGGCTTGCCGCAAGCACTCGGCGAGAGCCTGGGCCGTGGCCGTCTCGCGGTCCCCGGAGAGCCCGCCCTTCGGCTCGAACATGCTCGGGCAGGCCACGCGGTCGGCCCGGGCGTGGCGCTTGGCCCGCTCCATCTCGATGTCGCGGAGGATGAAGACCCGCTCGCCGCGGCCTTCCTCGAAGTGGGCGAAGGCGACGGGATCGCCGACCAAGAAACGCACCTGCCGGTAGAGCGAGCGGTTCGACGCGGGAATGCCGGCCATCACGAGGGCAGTGGACACGGGGACCTCCGGGCCGCTGATCGTACCGCCTCGTGCCGCTCAGTTGATGCAGCGGACCGCGACCGCCGTCATGTCGTCGGGTTGGACGGTGCCCGCGGTGAAGGCATAGACCGCCTGCCGGACGTGCTCGATGATGGCCGCCGACTCGCGCCCGGCGGACTCCTGCAGGGCCTGGGCCAGCCGCTCGTGGCCGAACTGCTCGCCGGCCGCGTTGGGCCACTCGAAGAAGCCGTCGGAGACGACGAGGAGGACGTCGCCCGGCTCGAGCGTCAGGTGCGTGCCGGGATCGGGGGAGAGCTCCTCCACCACGCCTAACGGCAGGCCGTGGGTCGGCGTCTCCTCCACCCGGTCGCCCTTGGCCCGGTAGATCAGGATCGGCCCGTGGGCGGCGCTCAAGACCGTCAGCCGCCGCGTGGCCGGCTCGAGGACGCCGGTGAAGAAGGTGACGAACTGCCCGTTGGCGGCGTCGGCGTGCACCAGCCGGTTGAGGCGGTCGATGAGCGGCTCGATGGGGGCGGCCTCGACCAGCGTGGCTCGGGCATAGGCCCGGCAGACAGCGGCCATGAGCGAGGGGCCGACCCCGTGCCCGGTCACATCGGCGACCACGAAGACGATGTCGCCGCGCGGCGTGGTCATCCAGTCGTAGAAGTCGCCGCCCGTCTCGTCGGCCGCCTCGCTCCAGCCAGCGATCTCGAAGTGCTCCGCGGCGGGCGAGGCGTGCGGCAGGAGCCCGCGCTGGATGTCGCGGGCGATCTGCAGCTTGGCGGTGATCCGTTCCTTCTCGGCGGTGACCCGCTCGAGATCTTGAAGGTGTTGGACCAGCCGCCGCCGGAGGTCGAGGATCGCCGCGGCGAGGACGCCCGTCTCGTCCGGGCTCGTGGCTTGGATGAAGCGGAGCTCGCGGATCGCGGCCTCGTCGTCGGCGAAGTTGTCGTCGCTGAAGGCCCGCACGCTGCGGGCCAGGCGGACGATCGGCGCCGCGATCACCCGTCCCCGGGCGAAGGCGAGAAGCGCCGCCGGCAGGGCCACCGCGAAGGCGATGAGCAAGCTCGACCGGAAGTTACCGAGGGCGATCCGCCGTAGCTCGTCGAGCTGGACATCGGCCCCCATGGCGAGGCCCGGCCCGAGCGGCTTGAGGAGGGAGCGGAAGCTGCCGTATTCGTCGGTGTATTCGGCGTAGCGGGCCTGGCCGTCGTCGAATAGCGCCTGCAGCGCCTCCGGCGGCTGCTGGTAGCGGTCGTGGGGCGTCCCGATGTCGCCCTTGGCGAGATCGTCGTCCGAGACGCTCGTCGCGTCGGTGTAGATCGCCCCGTCGCGGCGGACGCAGAAGTAGACGTACTGGACGTTGGCCTGGTTAGCGACCTCGCTCAGTCGCCGGACGACCGCCGCGTACTCGGCAGGCGCCACCTGCCCCGCCCACGCCCGCTCGTGGTAGCCAGGCGGCAACAGCGCCTCGAGGCCGGGCAGGACCGCAGCCAACTTGGCGTCGACGCCGCGGATGGCCGCCGCGTTCTCCGCCCGGTACCCGAGCCAGGCCATGATCACTGCCACCCCGGTGGCCACGAAGATGGCCAACCCGACGATGCGGCGGGCGATCGAGATCCGCGGGGCAGGCAGGGCGTCGGCCGTCACGCCGGCGTTGTACCACAGCGTGCTAGGCCCTGGTCAGCCGGCGGTACTTGATGCGGTGCGGGGTGAGGTCCTCGCCCAGCCGCTTGACGCGGTCGTCCTCGTACTCGCTGAAGTTGCCGTTGAAGAAGAAGACCTGGGAGTCGCCCTCGAAGGCCAGGATGTGGGTGGCGATGCGGTCGAGGAACCAGCGGTCGTGGCTGATGCAGACCACGCAGCCGGCGAAGTTCTCGATGGCCTCCTCGAGGGCCCGCATGGTGTTGACGTCGAGGTCGTTGGTGGGCTCGTCGAGGAGGATGACGTTGGCGTGGCTCTTGAGCATGCGGGCGAGGTGCACGCGGTTCCGCTCGCCGCCCGAGAGCGTCTCGACCTGCTTCTGCTGGTCGCTGCCGGTGAAGCCGAAGCGGGCCACGTAGGCCCGGCTGTTCACCTTGGCATCGCCGAGCTTGATTTCCTCGTCGCCGTCCGAGATCGCTTCCCAGATGCTCTTCCCGGCGGGCAGCGAATCGCGGCCCTGCTCGACGTAGGAGAGCTTCACCGTGTCGCCCACCCGGAACTCGCCGGCGTCGGGGGCGTCGTGGCCGGTGATCATGCGGAACATGGTGGTCTTGCCGGCGCCGTTCGGCCCGATGATCCCGACCACCGCGTTCGGGGGGATCGAGAAGCTGACCCCGTCGAGGAGCACCTTGTCGCCGTAGCTCTTGGTGACGTTCTTGGCCTCGATGACGAGGTTTCCAAGGCGGGGACCCGGCGGGATGTAGATCTCGATCTCCTTGGCCCGTTTCTCGCCGTTCTCCGAGAGCATCTTCTCGTAGGCCGCCACGCGGGCCTTCGACTTGGCCTGCCGGCCCTTGGGGTTCTGCCGCACCCACTCGAGCTCGCGGGCCAGCGACTTCTGTCGCACGCTCTCCTGCTTCTCCTCGACCTCGAGCCGCTTCTTCTTCTGCTCGAGCCAGCCCGAGTAGTTGCCCTTGTAGGGGATGCCCTGCCCGCGGTCGAGTTCAAGGATCCAGCCCGCCACGTTGTCGAGGAAGTAGCGGTCGTGGGTGACCGCGATGACCGTGCCCTCGTACTTCTGGAGGTGCTGCTCGAGCCACAGGACGCTCTCCGCGTCGAGGTGGTTGGTGGGCTCGTCCAACAGCAGGATGTCGGGCTTGCGGAGGAGGAGCCGGCAGAGGGCCACGCGGCGCCGCTCGCCGCCCGAACAGGTATCGAGGGCCTGCTCGGCGGGCGGACAGCGGAGGGCCTCCATGGCCATGTCGAGGCGGGCGTCGAGGTCCCAGGCCCCGACATGCTCGAGCTTCTCCTGCAGCTCGCCGGAGCGGTTCATCAGCCGCTCCATCTCGTCGGGGTCGGTCTCCGTCCCTAACTTGTCGTTGACCTTGTCGTACTCGGCGAGGAGGTCGTAGGTTTCCTTGGCCCCCTCGCGGACCACCTCGATCACCGTCCGCTTCTCGTTGAGGAGCGGCTCCTGCTCGAGGTAGCCGATCGAGTAGCCCTGGGCCGCCCAGACCTTGCCCTCGAAGTTGGGGTCGGTCCCGGCCATGATCTTGAGGAGCGTCGACTTGCCGCTGCCGTTCAGGCCGAGGACGCCGATCTTGGCCCCGTAGTAGTACGAGAGGCTGATGTCCTTGATGATGACCTTGCGGTCGATCGTCTTGGACACGCCAAGCATCGAGTAGATGATCCGGGTGGTGTCGGTCGAATTGTTGGCAGCCATGGCGGGGGATCGTTCGTGCCGCGGACGGGGCGTCGGGGGTGAGGGGTGCGTCGAGCCCGCCATCGTAGCGGGACCCGCGGCCCGGGCAGGCGGTTGCGGCCAGTCGGGCCGGCGGGGACACTGGCCGCCGATGCACCTCGCCTTCCTCGAGATCTCGAACTACCGCGGCATCGAGCACCTCGAGCTGACCCTGGGGCCCCTGACCACCCTGATCGGGGAGAACAGCTACGGGAAGTCGAACCTCCTCGACGCCCTCCTCGTCTGCCTCGGCGTGGGCAGCGACCACGGCAGCTTCCCCATCCTCGCCGACGACTTCCGCGAGGACGGGCACGGCGGGCATCTCCCGCTCGAGATCCGCGTCGGCTTCCGCGAGACGAGCGACGGCGAGTGGAAAAAGCCTCCCTTCGAAGGGCTCGACGCCCACGTCTGGCTCGGCCCCGACCACGATCGCCGCCTCGAGCTGCGGGTGCGGGCCACCCGCTCCGGCGACCCGCCGGCCGTCGCGGTCGAGGCCCGCTTCGTGGACGGCCAGAACCGCGTGGTCGGGCCGCCCCCCTCGGCCGATCTCATCGCCTGCGTGCGGCAGCACGTCCCCGTCCTCCTCCTCAAGGCCGACCGCTACTTCACCCGCCCCTCGCGCACCGCCGCCGAGCACCGCCCGGTCGAGATCGAGCAGCGGGTGGCCCAAGAGCTCAACGAACTGTTAGGCCAGCTGGGCGACCTGCACCGCCCCAACGTCGAGGCAGAGGTCGAGCGCGGCGTGAACGCGGCCATCGCCTACGTCGAACGCTTCGGCGGCGAGCGGCTCAAGCGGCGCATGGGCCCGCTGCTGGCGACCGGCCCGCAGGGGATCGGCACCAGCTCCGCGGCCCGGGCCATCGCCCTCCTCCTCGTCCTCGGGCCGCTGATTGAGTTCCGCTGCGAAGGCACCTTCGGCCCCCACTGCCGGCCCATCGTGGCCATCGAGGACGCCGAGGCCTATCTCCACCCCGTGGTCCTCGCCGCCGTGGCCGGCATCATCCGGGCCATCCCCGGCCAGCGCATCGTGACCACCAACTCGGCCGACCTCATCGCCATGCTGCCGCTCCAATCGCTGCGGCGGCTGGTGCGACACACCGGCGGCACGCGCACGTACCGGCTCGGCCGGCGCACCCTCGACGACGACGAGCTTCGCCGCATCAGCTACCACGTGCGAGCGAACCGCGGCACCGCCCTCTTCGCCCGGGCCTGGCTCCTCGTCGAGGGGGAGACCGAGTTCTGGCTCCTGCCCGAACTCGCCGCGCACCTCGGGATCGACTTCGCCCTGGAGGGCATCCGCTGCATGGAGTACGCCCAGTGCGGCGTGGCTCCGCTGGTCAAGCTCGCCAACCAGTTAGGCATCGAATGGCACCTCCTCGCCGACGGCGACCGGGCCGGCGAGGGCTACGCCTCGGCGGCCGTCTCCTTCCTCGGAAACCGCTCGCCCGAGGAGCGGGTCACGAGGCTCCCCGACCGCGACATCGAGCACACCTTGTGGCACTTTGGCTACGCCGATGTCTACCGCACAGCCATCCCCTCGGCCGCCCCGCGGCGCTTCGACCGCCGGCCCAAGGTGGAGAACCCGACGCCCACCATCGAGCGGGCCGTGCGGGCCCGCTCCAAGCCCGGCATGGCCCTGGCCGCCATCGACGCCATCAAGGCCGCCGAGTCACCGGGCGTTCCGCCGCCCTTGCGGCGGGCGATCGAGACGACCGCTCTTCTTGCTCGAGCGAGCTTTGATGGTTCCTGACGACGCGGCGGCCTCGACGATGGCCACCGCCTCCTCGGGATCGTCGGTGTAGTGGGCGAAGTGGAGCTCTTTCCGCTCCACCGTGCCCTCGACCAGCATCGAGTCCTCGAAGAAGGGCTTCAGCGGCCGCCAGAACTTCACGCCCATGAAGATGAGCGGGAAGCCCTGCAGCTTGCCGGTCTGGAGGAGGGTCATCACCTCGAAGCATTCGTCGAGGGTGCCCACCCCACCCGGCATCACGATGAAGGCGACCGAGCGCAGGCGGAGGATGGCCTTGCGGGTGAAGAAGTACTCGAAGCTGACCACCTCGTCGCACCAGCGGTTGGCTGACTGCTCGTGGGGCAGGATGATGTTGCATCCGATGCTCCGGCCGCCGCCTTCCTTGGCCCCGCGGTTGCCGGCCTCCATGATGCCGGGGCCGCCGCCCGTCATCACGCTGAAGCCGGCTTGGGCGAAGGCCTTGCCGGTGGCCCGGGCCAGCTTGTAGTGGGCCGAGCTCGGCTTGAAGCGGGCCGAGCCGAAGATGGTCACCGCCGGCCAGATGTCGCGGGTGCGGGTCACCCCCTGCCCCAACTCGCGGACAATGGTGGCTAACACCTCTGGTTCCTGCTCCGGCGTCAGCCGCCGGTCGAGGAGCGTGCCTTCGATGTCGGGAGCCAGCCGCTTTGCGGACCGCTTGGGGGCGGCCTTCGCGGGACGCTTCGTCGTTCGGCGTGCCATGCCGGCATGGGAAGCGACGCCGGGCGCGCCGTCAAGGGCAAACCGCTGGCGGGACGTCCGCTCAGTTCGGCGCTCCGGCCACCGGAATCGCCACCTGGGCCTCGTCGAGGGCCCGCTTGATGCCCGCGATCAGGGCGTCGCGGCCGGCTCCGACCTCACCGGTCGCCGTCCACACCCGCACCGCCCACACCATGCCGTTGGGTCCGATGTCGGTGAGGGCCACGTCGGCGCCTTCCTCGGCGAGCCTCTGGGGCACCGCGTTGGCCGCGGCGAAGAGAGCCGCCCGCGTCGCCGCGACGTCGGCCCCGAACACGGTGCGCACGGTGAGATCGATGCGGCGACGGCGGTGATGGGTGGCGTTCTCGATGGTCCCGCCGAAGACGGCGCTGTTGGGGATGATCAGCCGGCGGTTGTCGGCGGTGTCGATCTTGGTGTTGAAGAGGTCGATGTCGTGCACCGAGCCGGCTTGGCCCGCCACAGTCACCGCGTCGCCGATCCGGAAGGGCCGCAAGACGAGGAGCATGATCCCCGCCGCGAGGTTGGTGAGGCTCCCCTGCATGGCGAGGCCGATGGCCAAGCCGGCCGCACCGATGACCGCGGTGACCGCGGCGATGTTGATCCCGAAGATGGAGAGGCAGGCCACCAGCCCGAGGATGAGGATCGACCAGCGGACGATGTTGCCGACGAAGGAGGCTAACGTCTGGTCGACGTGGCCCCGCTCGATCATCAGCCGCACCGAGCGGCGGGCCCAGCCGGCGACGATCCACGCCGCCATCATCACCAGGGCTACGCCGATGATGCGGCCACCCCAATCCACGGCGAGGTGGACGAGCGACGCGGTCCAGTCGGCGGCGTTCTCGACAAGCGATCCGGGGGCAGTGGTGGCGAGGAGCATGGGGGGGGCGGATTATGCCCGGAACTCTGAGCGGCGCGGCCTCGCGGCCCGCCGGTCCCTTTGCCACAATGCGGCCATGCCACCCCCGCCGCCCGCCGGCCCGACAGGCTCGCCCGGCCAGTCCCGCCGCGTTCCCCTGGCCCGGGAGCTCGACGGCACCTATCCCTTGGTCGTGATCCGCACCGACGACGAGGAGAGCGTCCGCGAGGAGCTCTTCGCCGCGGTCCCCTCCGACATCCTCTACCGCCGCTGGACCGCGGTGCAAGGGCTTGGCGACGCCCGCATCCAGAACCCGCCCGTCCCTGACACCGAGCATCCCGCCGGCGCCCTCGCCTGGCTCGCCATGCGCTCCGGGTCGAGCCGCAGCGTCAACGTCTTCTACGACCTCTCCACCCACCTCGCCGAAGCGCGCACGCTGCGGGCCTTCAAGGAGGCGGTGGCCGCGGTGACCGCCGTCTTCGGGGTGATCGTCCTCGTGGAGCGCGATCCGCGGCTTCCCGCCGAGGTCGAATCCGAGGTCCACCGCTGGGAGCTTCCGCAGCCCGACCGCGACGAGTTGGAGAAGGCCGTGCGGGCCGCCCTCCGCGAACTGAAGAAGACGCGGCCCCTCACCGTCGAGGTGACCCGCTCCATGCTCGAGAGCATCATCCGCTCCCTCCGCGGCCTCACCCGCCGCCAGGCGGAGCGGGTGATCCTGGCCACCGCGGCCCAAGACGACCGCTTCGACGCCAGCGATCTCGAGCAGATCGTGGTGATGAAGCGGAACACGCTCGGCGACCTGGGCGGGGTCCTCGAGTTCGTGCAGGCCCCGGTGGCCATGGACCAGATCGGCGGCCTGCGCCGCCTCAAGCGCTGGCTCGTCGAGCGCTCCAAGGCCACCAGCCCCGATGCCGAGGCCTTCGGCATCCGGCCCCCCCGCGGCGTCCTTCTGTTAGGGGCCCAGGGGGCCGGCAAGAGCCTGGCCGCCAAGGCCATCGCCACCGCCTGGTGCATGCCCCTCCTCCGCCTCGACGCCAGCGCCCTCTACGACAAGTTCGTGGGCGAGAGCGAGCGGAAGCTCCGCGACTCCCTGGCCCAGGCCGACCGCATGGCCCCGGCGGTCCTCTGGATCGACGAGATCGAGAAGGGCTTCGCCAGCGCCGCCAGCCAGTCGAGCGACGGCGGGCTCTCCCGCCGCATGTTTGGCACCCTCCTCACCTGGATGCAGGAGCGGACCGCGCCGACCTTCCTCGCCGCCACGGCGAACGACATCGCGTCGCTACCGCCCGAACTCCTCCGCAAGGGCCGCTTCGACGAGGTCTTCTTCGTCGACCTCCCGCCCGAGGAGATCCGCCGCGAGATCCTCGCCATCCACCTCCGCAAGCGCCGCCAGGATCCCAAGGCCCTCGACCTCGCCGCGGCAGCCAAGGCGTCGGACGGCTTCAGCGGCGCCGAACTCGAGGCCGCCGTCGAGTCCGCCCTCCACGCCGCCTTCGCCGCAGATTCCCGCCCCCTCGCCTCGGACGATCTCCTGCAGGCGATCCGCGGCAGTCCCCCGCTCTCCGTCCTCATGGCCGAGCGGATGGCCGAGCTCCGGGCCTGGGCCGCCAACCGCTGCGTCCCCGCCGACTAACCGTTCGCCCCCCGCATGCGAGCCTGCCTCCTCGACGCCCAAGCCCCCATCGAGACCCGCCCGCTCCGGGTCGGGCACCGCGAGACGCCAGAGCCTCGCCCCGGCGAGGTGCTGGTCGAGGTCACCGCCTGCGGCATCTGCCGCACCGACCTCCACGTCATCGAGGGCGACCTGCCGGCGAAGCGCACGCCGCTCGTCCCCGGCCACCAGATCGTGGGCCGGATCGCCGCACACGGACCCGGCGTCGCCGGGCCAGCGGTAGGCACGCGGGTCGGCGTGGCCTGGCTTCACCGGACCTGCGGCACCTGCCGCTTCTGCCTCAGCGGCCGCGAAAACCTCTGCCTTGATCCGGCCTTCACCGGCTGGACCGTCGACGGCGGCTTCGCCGAATTCGTGCGGGCCCCGGCTGCCTTCGTCCATTGCCTGCCGGTCGGCCTCGACGACGTGGCGGCGGCGCCCCTCCTCTGCGCGGGGATCATCGGCCACCGCGCCCTCCGCCTCACCGGACTCGCCGAGCGGCCGGGCGGCTGGCCCGGAGCGAGGCTCGGTATCTACGGCTTCGGCGCCGCCGGCCATCTCGCCATCCAGCTCGCCCGCCATCGCGGGACCGAGGTCTTCGTGGCCACCCGCGACCGAGCCAAACACCAGACCTTGGCCCAAGAGCTCGGGGCCGTATGGGTCGGCGACACCTTCGACGTGCCGCCCGAACCGCTCGACGCTGCGATCGTCTTCGCCCCCGCGGGCGAGGTCGTGCCCGCGGCCCTCGCCGCCCTCGATCGTGGCGGCAGCCTCGTCCTCGGCGGGATCCACATGAGTCCCACGCCGCCCCTCGCCTACGAGCGGCTGTGGCACGAGCGGGTGGTCCGCAGCGTGGCCAACAACACCCGCGAGGACGCCCGGACCTTCCTCGCCGAGGCGGTCGAGGCCAGGCTGCACACGCATACCCAGCGCTATCGCTTCGACCAGGCCAACGACGCCCTGATCGCCCTCAAGCGGGACGCCATCAAGGGTGCCGCGGTCCTCGCCGGCTGGGCCTGACACCGCTTCGGCTCCGGCCCGGCCGCCGGTAGGATGGCGATCGACCGCTTCGCCGATCGACCACATGGGGACGCTCCAGCAGCACGAGATCCTGGTCATGCTCCTCGCCTTGGCCACGCTCCTGGCCTCGGCGCGGTTCCTCGGCGAGCTGGCCCGCCGCTTCGGCCTGCCCTCGGTGCTCGGCGAGATCCTGGCCGGGATCCTGTTAGGCCCGACCGTCCTCGGCAACCTGCTGCCCGCGGCTAACGCCTATCTCTTCCCGCAGACCGGCCCCAACGCCCTCGTCCTGCACGGAATCGCCACGTTCTCGGTGATCCTCTTCCTGCTCGTCGCCGGCACCGAGGTCGACCTCTCGACCATCGTCCGCCTCCGCCGCTCGGCGGCCATGATCGGCGTCCTCAGCATCGGGCTCCCCTTCACGCTCGGCAGCACACTGGGCTGGATCGCCCCATCCCTGATGGGCCGCGAGCCGGGGGCCGACGGCCTCGTCTTCGCCCTCTTCATCGGGATCGCCATGGCCATCTCGGCCCTGCCGGTGATCGCCAAGACGCTGATGGACCTGAACCTCTACCGCACCGACCTCGGGATGATCGTCATCGCTACGGCGATCTTCCAGGATCTGGTCGGGTGGATCGTCTTCGCCATCGTGCTCGGGCTGATGGCGAAGGGCTCCGCCTCCGGGGCGTCGATCGCCACCACGGCGGGACTCACCCTCTGCTTCGCGGGGCTGATGCTCACCGTCGGCCGCCGGGCTCTCGACCGGGCCCTGCCCTGGGTGCAGGCCCACACCGCGTGGCCCGGCGGGATCCTCGCCTTCGCCGTCGTGGTCGCCCTCCTCGCCGCGGCGGCGACCGAGGCGATCGGCGTGCACGCCCTGTTCGGCGCCTTCCTCGTGGGCGTCGCGTTAGGCGACTCGCCGCACCTCCGCGAGCGGACGCGGCGGACCATCGAACAATTCGTGGGCAGCGTGTTCGCCCCGCTCTTCTTCGCCTCGATCGGCCTCCGCGTCGACTTCGTCCGCCACTTTGACCCGCTCCTCGTGGCCATCGTCGTCCTCGTGGCCTGCGTCTCGCAGTCGCTGGGCGGGGCCCTGGGGGCGACCTGGGCAGGCTTCCCGCGGCGGCACGCGTGGGCCATCGGATTCGCCCTCAACGCCCGCGGGGCGATGGAGATCGTGCTCGCCCTCCTCGCCCTCCAGCACGGCGTGATCGGCGAGCGGCTCTTCGTGGCCCTCGTGGTGATGGCCCTCCTGACCTCGGTGATGGCCGGGCCCACTATCCAGCGGGTGCTGCATCGTCGGAAGACGATCCGCTTCGCCGACCTCCTGCACGGCCGGACCTTCGTCGCCGATCTTGAGGGAACGGCCCCGAACACCGTGATCCGCGAGCTCACCGCCCTCGCCATGCGCACCGCGACCGCCGCCGGCGCCGAGACGATCGAGCGGGCCACGCAAGCGGTGCTCGAGCGCGAGCTGACCATGCCGACCGCCCTCGACCACGGCATCGCCGTGCCCCATGCCCGGCTCGCGGGCCTCGCCCAGCCCATCGTCGCGGTGGGGCTCTCCCGGGAGGGCGTCGACTTCAACGCCCGCGACGGCAGGCCTTCGCGGCTCGTCTTCCTCGTCCTCACCCCGGAGAAGGACGTCGAAGCCCAGCTCGAGATCCTCGCCGACATCGCCCGCACTTTCGCCGACCGCACCCTCGCCGTGGCAGCCAGCGAATGCCGGAGCTTCACCGAGTTCATGGCCCTCCTGAAGAGCGGCGCGCCCCCCGAGCGGGCCGCCCCCGCCAAGCCCCTGCCGACGCCGGCCAACTCGCGCTGAGAGAGGTTTCAGCCGCAGAAAACGGCATCGCCCGCAGCCGGGCCCCTCGCACGCGCCGCAGCGGTTGACCGCCTGCCCCCGCCGCGATAGACTCCTCCACTCGACTGCGGGGTAGAGCAGCCTGGTAGCTCGTCGGGCTCATAACCCGGAGGTCACTGGTTCAAATCCAGTCCCCGCTACTTCTTGGGTCCGGTGGAACGCCACCGACCCGCTGGTGAACGGTGAACGCCCGCGAGGCAACTCGCGGGCGTTCGCGTTGGTAGGCCAAGCAATCGCAAGGG
>JBGAKK010000138.1:0-4769 GCA_044224425.1 Phycisphaerales bacterium | reverse complement strand
GCACGTCGACGGCGAAGGCCCGCCCGATCGCCCCGCCGGAGGCCGCGTCGACGGCGATGCCGACCAGGTGGGCGTCGCCCACGGTGGACGCGACCGAGGTCGTGCTGGCCCCGGTGGCGACGACGGCGGCGCCGAGCTCGCCGGGGGCGGTCGGCGTGGACAGGTCGAGGGTGACCAGCTCGCTGCCGCGCGCCAGCAGCCCGACCCCGCCGCCGACGGCCACGTCGCTCGCGGCGGTGAAGCCGGTCGAGACCGTGTTGGCGAGCACCAGGTTGCCCGGGTCGGAGATGTCGACCACCGCCAACTGCGGCGTGTTCGAGGAAGCGACGTAGGCGTAGCTGCCCGCGAGGGCCACGCCCTCGCCGGAGAAGCCGAGTGCCACGGTGTCCTGGATGACCGGGGTCGCAGGGGTGGAGAAGTCCACGACGGCGAGCAGCTGGCCATACGAGGTCGAGACATAGGCCCGCGTTCCCGCCACCGCGATCGAGCTGATCCTCGCCGCGGTCACGAAGACCGCACCGAGCTCGCTCGGAGCCGCCGGATCCGACACGTCGAGGACCCGGACGAAGCCGGAGAAATCCCCGACGATCGCCAGCGGGCCGGCGAGCGCCACCGAAGTGCCCTGGAAGAAGAACGTGGCGGGCGGCGAGACGAGCGTCGGCCCGCCCGGTGCGAGCAGGTCGACGATGTCGAGACCGTAGCTGAAGTCGGCGACGTAGGCGAAACGGTCGGTGCCGGCCGCGTCGTAAGCAGTGCCGGTCGTCAGCAGCGTGTTCCGCCAGGTCAACGTCATCGGCGAGCCGGCCTGGATCTGGTACACCAGCAGTCCCCCCTGCTCGCCGGCGAGGTAGGCGTATCCGGTCGGGGCTGCCGCCACGCCGTGGACGCGGCCCAGGGTGCTGCCGGAGGTGGCGAGCTGCGACATCGAGCCGAGATCGGTGATGTCGACGACGCGCATCCCGCCGTAGCTCGCCGCCAGCAACAGGCGCATGCCGTCGCGCGAGAGGCCCTCGACGTCGAACGGCGCGTTGGGGAGCGTCAGGGTGTACTGCGAGCTGATCGTGCCGCTCAGGATATTGAAGGCGCGGAGGCCGCTCGTGCCCGCGCCGACGAAGAGCCGGTCGGCCTGCGCCGTCGGCAGCGTCGGGTCGCGGTGCAGCAGGAGCGTCTTGGCCCCGGCCGGGCCGGTGAGCACGTAGGGGCCGCCGGCGAGGAACGGGGAGTCGGCGCTCGCCACATCGAGCGCGGTAACGCCGGCGTTCTGGTCGGCGACGAAGGCGCGGTAGGCATAGTTCGGGAAGCCGATGTCGAAGCGCTCGACCACGACGTCGAGCGAATTGCTCTGGTACGGGCTCCCGTGCACGAAGCTGCCGCGCAGGACCGGTCCTCCCGGGTTGTCGTACTCGACGATCTGAATCCCGCCAAGGCCGCGGGCCACGAACAGCCGCTCGACCGGAGGGTTGAAGAGGCCGCCGTCGGTGGGACCGAAGGCGAGCCCGTAGGCCGGGCCGCCGACCGCGAAGTGGTGGGTCATGACCGGAGCCGAAGGCGTCGAGTAGTCGACCAGGGCCACGCCTTCGGCCTCCATGGCCACCGCCGCGAGGCCCGGCACGGTGCCGGAGAGGGCGATCTTGCGGACCAGCCCCGGCAGCGTCACCCGACCGAGGATCGGCAGCGGCGAGACGTTGGGGGTGGCGACGTTCACGAGGGTGAGCTCGCGACCGCGCCCGAGCAGCGCGGTGGTGCCGTCGAGCGCCACGGCGTAGGAGGGACCGAGCGGCCAGACCCCGACCACGGCGTTGCACGAAGCCGGTTGGGCGACGACGGGAATCGCCGCCAGCGCGGATCCGACGAGACAGAAAAGTACCCGGATCGACGGCGAGCGGCCCATGGTGTGGCTCCTCAGAGTGTCGATGAGAGTAGATGCGGGCTCTGCATCTGGCAAGTGGAGCCCTTCACACTCCGCCGGCGATCCACCGACCGGTACAGGTGGCAGGCGAGTTCCAGGCGCGCCTGCGGCGGGGATCCCGCCCGGTTCGTGGTGCAACTCCTTGAAACAGAGAAATCAGAGATCGGAAATGGTGGACCAAATCACTCTGAGTTCGAACACCCCAGGAAGTTCGAACACCCTGATTTTCTGGCTCCGGAAAGTCGCGGCAATGAGGCAGGCGGCATGACGTCGATGCCGTTGATAGGGGCCTGTCTCCGGGTTCCGTACGCTCACCTCAGAAGCGCCCTGAAGGGCGCCTTGTGGGGACCGGCGTCCCTCTCTGGCATCCGCTGCAAGGCAGCGGAGCGGAGGGGCAATATGGCTGGAAAGACCGCTTGGAAGTCCGCGACCCCGCAGCTCTCGTTGGTCCTCCCTGGCGCCCCGGCGTCACAGTTTCATTCTACAGATGTTGAGATCGGATCCCGCAAGTCCAGGCGCGCCGGCAGCCTGATCCGGCAGGCGCTCTACCTCGACCAGGAGGACGCCTACGCCGCCGGCGAGGTCGGCTTCCTGGCCCGGGCGCTGGTCCAGGCGACCCTTCCGCACAGCGACCCGAAGGCCAACGAGTTCGTCCGGCGGAACGGACACTTCACCCTGTCCATCCTTGCCCCGAAGGACGTCGGGCTGCCGTACGGCCGGTATCCACGCCTGGTCCTCGCCTACCTCACGACCGAGGCGGTGCGCCGCAAGAGCCCGGACGTCGAGCTCGGCAGCCACTTTTCGCACTTCTGTGCCGCCCTCGGGATCCCGCCGACCACGGGACCGCGTGGGTCCTTGCCGCAGCTCCGCGACCAACTCCAGCGTCTCTTCGCCTCGACCTTTCAGTGCATCTTCCACGACGAGAGCCAGGGGCGACACGCTGGCGACGGCTTCCTGATCGCCGAGAAGCGGGAGCTCTGGTGGGACCCGCGGCCGAGGAAGGGCGAGACGGCCTGGGGTTCTCACGTCGTCCTCTCGGACCGCTTCTATCGGGAGGCGACTGAAGCGCCGGTCCCGCTCGACCTGCGGGTCCTTCGCGCCCTCCGGTCGCCGTTCGAGATTGACATCTATGTCTGGCTGACCTGGCGCTTCTTCCGCCTGCGGAAGCCGGTCACCATCCCGTGGGCCTCGCTGGCGCTCCAGTTCGGCTGCGGCTACGCCAACCCCCGGCACTTCAAGAAGCGGTTCCTGGGCTACCTGCGGAGCGTCATCGACTATTACCCGGAGGTAAGGCTGGAGGACTCATCCTCCGGCCTGCACCTTAGGCCGTCGCCGACGCACATCGGGCAGCGGACTGGGAGACGGCAGGTGGGCCCGCGCCCGGGGTCCGGCGCCAGGCTTTACTTTGAAGGGAAAGTTCCTTAATGTCGGCACTTGATGCCACTAGCCGACGTATTGGACCATGCCCACTCGTAGCCAAGTTGTTCTCGAACTTGCCCGCGAGGCCGGACTGATCCGTTCCAGGGATCTCGCGTCGCGAGGGATTCCGCGAGTGACTCTGACACGACTGGCGCGAACTGGCCAGCTCGAGAGGATCGGTCGCGGCCTCTATTCTCTGCCGAGCCGCGATGTCACGGAGCACCAGGGCCTCGTCGAGACGGCGAAACGAAACCCCAACGGGATCGTGTGCCTACTGTCGGCGCTCCGTTTCCACGGCCTCACGACGCAGGAGCCCTTCGAGGTCTGGCTGGCGATCGATCGCAAGGCGCGGCGACCGCACCAGGACCACCCGCCGCTCCGTATCGTCCGCTTCTCCGGACGCGCTCTCGTGGAGGGGGTGGAGGAGCACGAACTCGAAGGGGTCAAGGTGCGAGTGACATCCCCAGCCCGAACGGTAGCCGACTGCTTCCGGTATCGCGCGAAGATCGGCCTCGACGTCGCGATCGAAGCGCTCCGCGACTACCGTCGAGCGGGCAATGGAAATGTGGACGAGCTCTGGGCTGCCGCCGAGGTCGTGCGCGTCCGGAGCGTTCTGCGCCCGTATCTCGAGGCCGTCGGATGACGGGGATGACGGCCTCTCCGAACACCGCGGCGTCGGTCAAGCAACGGCTGCTCAACCTGGCCAGGAAACGGGGAGTCGAGTTCAATCAGCTGCTGACTTGGTACGGCATCGAAAGACTCCTCTTCCGGCTCTCACGCTCCAGCCACCAGGGGAACTTCGTCCTCAAGGGCGCGATGCTCTTTCACATCTGGCGCGAGGAACCGCATCGCCCGACCCGGGACGTGGATCTCCTCGGACGAGGATCGCCCGACGAAACGGCGCTGGCCGCGATCTTCGGGGAAGTCTGCGCAACTGAGGTCGAGGATGACGGAGTGGACTTTGTCGCCGACAGCGTGCGCGCCGAGGCCATTCGAGAAGGCAACGCGTACCGGGGAGTGCGGGTGAAGTTGCTGGGGCGCCTGGGTGGGGCACGCATTCCCCTGCAGATCGACGTGGGCTTCGGAGATTCGATCATTCCCGCGCCCGAGATGGTGGAGCTGCCCGCCCTGCTGGGCCATCCGGCGCCTCGCCTGAGCGCCTATCGCCGCGAGACGGTCGTCGCCGAGAAGCTCCACGCCATCGTGGATCTCGGCTTCGCGAACACTCGAATGAAGGACTATTTCGACCTGTGGTTTCTGGCGGCGAACTTCTCCTTCGACGGCGCGACTCTCTCCGAAGCCATCGCCGCGACCTTCAGTCGAAGGGAGACGCCGGTTCCGCAAGCCGTGCCGACGGGATTGACCGAGGCCTTCGCGGGCGACGCCATGAAGCAATCCCAGTGGAGCGGCTTCCTTGGTCGATCGAGCGTGGAGGCGAACC
>JBGAKK010000137.1:0-4814 GCA_044224425.1 Phycisphaerales bacterium | reverse complement strand
TCACGCGAAGGCGCGAAGACGCGAAGGGGGAATGGACGGGGTTGCGGGGCCTAGGATCCAAGCGACCAAACCCGCCTGGCCTCGGACGGTCGTCCGGCTCGCGACGACAGGATTCTCACAGAGCCACGAAGCCCATGTTCTGCCGATCTCTGCTTCTTCGCGTCTTCGCGGCTTCGCGTGAAACCTGTCTTGGCAAGCATGCGTGCCCAGCACGACTCGCTCCGCTCGCGAAGAAGGGTTTCACGCGAAGGCGCGAAGACGCGAAGGGGGAATGGACGGGGTTGCGGGGCCGAGGATCCAAGCGACCAAACCCGCCTGGCTTCGGACGGTCGTCCGGCTCGCGACGACAGGATTCTCACAGAGCCACGAAGCCCCTCTTCTGCCGGTCTCTGCTTCTTCCCGGCTTCGCGGCTTCGCGTGAAACCTGTCTTGGTGAGCATGCGTGCCCAGCACGACGCGCTCCGTTCGCGAAGAAGGGTCTCACGCGAAGGCGCGAAGACGCGAAGGGGGAATGGAGGGAGTTGCGGGGTCGAGGATCCACCCGACTAACCCAGCGCGGCTTCGGGCGGTCGTCCTGGGCGCGCATGTCCGCGACCACCAATTCTCAAAGAGGCACGGAGGCACGACGCAGCAGCGGATGGTCGAGATAGACCTCGGAGGGCCGCGGTGGGGAGGGCCACGGTGGACACACCACTTCGAACTCCCCGACCGACACCGCCGGATTCGGGAGCGGGTCCTACGCCTCGGCCTCCCCCGCTCAACGCCCGCACCGCCTCTCGCCACTCACTTGATCGCCGGCAGATAGCGATAGAAGTCGCTCGTCCCGAGCGGTCGCTCGACCTTGCCGTTGAGGATGTCCTCGACCGAGTAGTTGATGCCGTAGGTCGAGTGGTTGACGTCGCTGTTGACCTTGAAGCTCACCCCGCCGACGCGGGCCCCGACGTAGAGGCCGGAGACGATGGCAAACGTCTCGACCGGATTGTCGTTGTCGCCAGCCGCGCCGTGGGCTGGCCCCGCCGTGGCCGACGCCTCGGCCAAGCCGTAGTTGCCGTCGCGAATGATCTTCTCGACCTCGGTCTTGTTCTTGAAGACGAGGACGATCTCCCGCGAGTTGCCGCCGATCTGGGCACCGAAGGAACCGCCGACGGTGTCGAGGGCGATGGGCGCCGACCAACCCTTCGAGGTCCGCTGGACGAGGAGGCCGCTCCCGCTCACGGCGCCGAAGACGACGCCAGCGTCGGTTTCGTGCAGGACGGCGATCGCCTCGGCCTTCTCCATCACATCCTGCGGAATGGGCTTCTCCGAGGCAGCGAAGTCGCGGAGGACGTCGGTGGCTTCGCTCGATCGCGACACCATCGATTGCTGGCAGCCGCCGAGAAGGACGGCTCCCACCATCGCGACGAGGGCGACGACGAAGGGTCGAGCAAGGCGACGCAGCGAGGCGTCGGTCGAAAGCGTGAGGATGGACATCGGCGATTCCTTTCTGGCGGCCCCGGGGCCGAGCCTGCGGGGTCCGCGTCCGTGCGGTCGACAATCGGGGGGTGACGAGCGAAGGCCGGTCGTCCGGCCCGCTCGCCAGCAGGCGAAGTGTACCGCCCTGCCGCACCCCGCGACCGCCGCACCGGACTCAGCGGTGGGCGAGCGAGTAGTACTTGGCGAGGTACTCTCCGACCATGCGGTGCGTGTTGAAGACGCTCGGGACGGTCGACGCGCTGCGCAGGGCCCGCTTGATCCACTTGGTCGGCAAGCCCTTGCGGTTCCGGTCGTAGTACTCCGGCAGCATCTCGTACTCAAGGAGGTCGTAGAGACTCGCCGCGTCGCGGCGGTCGCGCTCCTCGACGTCGGTGAGCTCCTCGTCGTCGCCGATGGCCCAGCCGTTCTTGCCGTCGTAGCCCTCCGGCCACCAGCCGTCGAGGATCGAGCAGTTGATGCCGCCGTGCATGGGCGGCTTCATGCCGCTGGTGCCGCTTGCCTCGTGCGGGCGGAGCGGGTTGTTGAGCCACACGTCGCAGCCGGAGACGAGGGCCCGGCCCACCCGCATGTCGTACTCCTCGAGGAGGACGACCTTGCCGTAGAGCCCTTCCTTCCGCGACATCTCGTAGATCAGCTTGGCGAAGTCCTGCCCGCCCTTGTCGCGCGGATGGGCCTTGCCGGCAAAGACGATCTGGAAGGGCCGCTCCTCGTCCGACATCAGCCGACCGAGGCGGCGCAGGTCGCGGAAGATGAGCGGAGCCCGCTTGTAGGTGGCGAAGCGGCGGGCGAAACCGATGGTCAGGGCGTCCTCGCGGAAGATGCCGAGAGCCGCGGCGATCGACTCCGGTCCCTCGCCACGGCGCATGGCGGCCCGAGCCAGGCGGTCGCGGATGAAGTGGACGAGTTGCCGGCGGAGCGAGAGCCGCAAGGCCCAGAACTCCTCGGGGTCGACTTCCTTGGCCTCCGCCCAGCGGGCCAGGCTCGGCGTCGCGTCGTCGAGGTCGAGGCCCATCTGGGAGCGCCAGAAGTCCTCGGCCTGCGGATGGAGCCAGGTCCGAGGGTGGACGCCGTTCGTGACGTGGCCGATCGGCACCTGCCGCGGATCCTCGACGTTGTAGATGTGCCGCCACATCTCGCGGCTGACACGTCCGTGCAGGGCCGCCACGCCGTTGACGAACTGGGCGAAGCGGAGGGCGAGGACGGTCATGCAGATCGGATCGCCTTCCACGCCCCGCCGTTCGCGGCCGAGTTCGGCGAACTCGGCGCGATCGAGCCCGGCCCGATCGAGGGTGTCCTCGAGGGCCCGCCCCGCAGCGTCGGCCGGATAGCGGTCATGCCCCGCCGGCACTGGCGTGTGGGTGGTGAAGACGGTGCTGGCCCGGATCGTCTCGATGGCCGCGGAGGGCGCCATGCCCCCCTCGACATAGCTCGCCATGCGCTCGAGGCAGGCGAATGCAGCGTGCCCTTCGTTCAGGTGGAAGACGGTGATCGGCTCGCGCAGGGCGACCAGGGCCTTGACGGCGCCGACGCCGAGCAGGACCTGCTGCCGCATGCGCAGCTCGGGCTCGCCCTTGTAGAGCCCCTCGGTGAGGGCCCGGTCCTCGGGGGCGTTGGCGGCGAGGTCGGCGTCGAGGAGATAGAGGCAGGTGCGGCCGACGGCCAGCTTCCAGACCCGAGCCTCGACCTCGCGCGGTCCGATCGGGACGCGGATCCGCACGCCGGTCTCCTCGATCGGCATCAGGCGGAAGTCGTAGCGAGGATAGAGGACGCGGGTCTGCCCCTCCTCGTCAAACTCCTGGATGTAGTAGCCGTGCCGGTAGAGGAGGCCGACGCCGACCAGCGGGATCCCGAGGTCGGAGGCGCTCTTCACGTGGTCGCCGGCCAGGACGCCGAGGCCGCCGGCGTACTGCTGCATGCTCTCGTGGATGGCGAACTCTGACGAGATGTAGGCGACGCGGAGGTTCTTCTCCCGCTGCTTCGATGTGCGCCCGAACCACGAGCGTCGCTCGAGGTAGGCGACGCGGGCCACGCGGGCGTCCTCGAGGGCGGTGAGGAAGGACTCGTCCTGCGCCGCGGCGGCGAGGCGGGCCTCGTCGACGCGATCGAGGACGAGGAGCGGCGAGTGGTTCGTCGATTCCCAGAGGACCGGATCGAGGGCAGCGAAAGGGCGCTGGCCGATCTCGTTCCAGCACCACCATGTGTTCATCGCCAAGTCGCGGAGCCGCTCGCGTACCAAGGCCGTCGGCAGGGGTTGACTCATCGGGACGGGTCCTCAAGCCTTGCTGGCAGCCGGCAGGTGCGGCAACCGGGCAGCTGCCAGCGAGAGCGAACGCAACCGCAGCGCAGCCGAAGCGGTGAGCATCGCCGCATCCGCCCGCCATGTCCAGTTGCCGCGCGGCGTGCCCGGCAGGTTCATGCGCGTGGCCGGCCCGAGGCCGAGCGCGTCCTGGAGCTGCAGCATCGCGATCGCCGCCGGCGACTGCATGGTGATGCGGGCCATCGACAGCCAGACCGGCTCGCGGCTCGCCCCGACGTAGCGACGGAAGCGTGCCTTGGTCGAGGCATCGATCGATCCCCACCAGCCGCGGGTGGTGTGGTTGTCGTGGGTGCCGGGATAGGTCACGCAGCGCGCCGGATGGCGGCACGGCAGGTCGCCGGAGCCCTCCCCGTAGAAGGCGTTCTGCACGATCCGCATGCCGGGCAGCCCGAAGCGGTCGCGCAGGGCGTGCACCGGCGGCGTCACCATCCCGAGGTCCTCGGCGATGAGGGGGAGCGCCCCGAGGGCCTTCTCGACCGCCGCGAGAAGTTCCCCGCCCGGCGCCGTCCGCCACGTGCCGCGGCGGGCGTCCTTGGCGTTCCCCGGGACCTCGTAGGCGTTGTGGAAGCCGATGAAGTGGTCGATGCGGACAAGGTCAAAAAGTTCGTTCGCTCGACGGAATCGCTCGCACCACCAGGCGAAGCCGTTCCGGCGATGGGCTGTCCAGCGGTAGTGCGGCTGGCCCCACAGCTGGCCGGTCTTCGAGAAGGAATCGGGCGGCACACCGGTGAGGACCTCGGGCCTGCCGTCCTTCCGGAGCCGGAAGAGCTCGGGATGAGCCCGCACGTCGGCGCTGTCGAGCCCGACGAAGATGGGGACGTCGCCGACCAGTCGCACGCCGCGCCCGAGGGCATGGGCCCGGAGCGCCGTCCACTGCCGGTCGAAGGCGAACTGGATGAACTCGTGGAAGCCCGGGTGCCCGCCGTCGCGTTCACTGGCGTAGGCGCACCACGAGCCGAGCCAGGCGGCGCTCCGGCGCCGGAAGGCCCGGAACTCGGCGGAGCGATCGCGACCCGACTCGACG
>JBGAKK010000136.1:0-4840 GCA_044224425.1 Phycisphaerales bacterium | reverse complement strand
ACGCCCGCGGCGAGGCAGGCGTCAACGACGGCGCAGATCATGGGACGGCCGCCGACCTCGAAGACGACCTTCGGCAGGTCGGACTTCATGCGCGTGCCCTTGCCGGCGGCGAGGACGATCGCGCCCAGGCGCCGCGGGGCGGCGCCGGACGAAGGAGAGGCTGGATGCAGGGTGCTGCTCACGATGGTCGGGGGGACCGTCGAAGCGTCACGCGAGGGAAACTGGCCCGCCTAGATTCGAACTAGGACCATCAGGACCAAAACCTGAGGTGCTACCGTTACACCACGGGCCAATGCGACGCGGACTGTACGCCGGGACGGGAGGCTGCGCGAGCAGGCCCGGCGGACGTCGACGGAGATTTGGAGAATGGGGGGGTGGGACCTCGAAGAACGGAGGGTCGCGTGGCCGAAGCGGGGCGACCGGTGAACCGGACCAACCAGAAGGGCGACGCACCGTGCGCCGTCCGATGCCTGATGCGGTTCGGGTATCCGTTCCCTGGCGTCGAGGCCCCTCGTGGTGAGGAGGCAAACGTCGCCAAGCCCGAAGTCCGCGGCATCCCTCAGGAGCTGGAACCTCCGGCCGCGTGGAGGGAGGTCCCATGTGGCGCCACTCCGGGCTCCGCCCGGCGAGTCGCCATCGGCCCGCAAATCGCCCCGGTCGCCCGATGACGGGCCGTGGGGGGGGTTTGAGGGAAGTCGCGAAGTCTAGCGGAAGGCCGACCGCTCCCGCAACGGGTCGGGCGGGGTTTCGCCCCGGGGCCGACGGCAATCGGCGGACGCGGGCGGATACCGTGGGCGGCCATGAGCACCCTCGCCCCGCCGCCCGCCGGGAGTGTCCGCGAATTGTCCTCCTACGACCCCGCCACCGGGGAGTTGGTGGGCACCGTGCCGGTCACCCCGGTCGACCAACTGGGGTTGGTCCTCCACCGGGCCCGCCAGGCCCAGCGTTCGTGGGGCGGGCTGACACTCGCCCAGCGGGCCGAGCTCCTCCGGCCCGCGGCGGCGCGGCTCGCCGCCCGGAGCGAGGCGATCGCCCAGCTTGTGACCCGCGAGATGGGCAAGCCGCTTTCCGACGCCCGCGGCGAGGTCGCCTCCTGCGGCGAAGGGCTGGGTGAACTCCTCGACGAGTGCGTCGAGGCCCTCACCCCCGAGGTCCGGGCGGACGCCCGTCGCCACTCCGAGGTGGCCTACGACCCGCTCGGCGTCGCCGCTGTCATCACGCCGTGGAACTTCCCGGTGGCCATGCCGCACGAGTGCGTGGTCCCGGCCTTGATGGCGGGGAACGCGGTCGTCCTCAAGCCGAGCGAGGAGACGCCGCTGTGCGCCTTCGAGTGGATGAAGTGCCTCGCCGAGGGATTGCCCGCCGACGTCCTCCAGATCGTCTTCGGCGACGAGGTGCAAGGGAAGGCCCTGGTCGCCAGCGACGTCCAACTCATCGTCTTCACCGGAAGCCGGGCGGCCGGCGCCCACATCCTCCAAACCGCTGGCCAAGGACTGAAGCGGGTCATCCTCGAGTTAGGCGGCAAGGATCCGCTGCTCGTGCTGCCGGACGCGGACCTCGAGGCCGCCGCCTCCTTCGCGGCCCGCAACAGCTTCCGGAACGCAGGCCAAGTCTGCGTGAGCACGGAGCGCATCTTCGTCCACCGCTCGATCGCCGAGGCCTTCGAGCAGGCCATCGTGGCCAAGGCCAGGGCCCTCAAGCAGGGGCCGGGGACCGAGGAAGGCGTGGCCATCGGCCCCATGGTGAACGCCCGCCAGAAGCAGCACGTCCTTCGGCAGATCGAGTCCGCGGTGGCCGAGGGGGCCCGCCTCCTGTTTGGCGGAACTCCGGCCGCCGGCAACTTCGTCCCGCCCACGGTCCTGGCCGGGGTGCGTCCGGACATGGCCATCATGGCCGAGGAGACCTTCGGCCCGGTGGCCTCTATCGTGGCCTACGACGAGGTCGACCAGGCCATCCGCTGGGCCAACGAGTCGCCCTATGCGTTAGGCGGCGCCGTCTTCGGCCGCGACATCGCCAACGCCGAGTCGGTCGCTAGGCGCCTCCACTCGGCCATGGTCGGCATCAACCAGGGTTGCGGCGGAGCCAAGGGCACGCCGTGGGTTGGGGCCAAGCAGTCGGGCTACGGCTACCACTCCGGCCGCGACGGCCATCGCCAGTTCGCCCAAGTGCGGGTGATTTCGCGGAGTCGCTAGCCCGTCCGCGATCGTGCATTGGTGACGCGGGATGACCGTACGGTCCGCCACGGGCGGCCTATCAGCGACGACTCGGCGTTATTGCCAAGTTCCGATGTCGCGACGGAAATCGCCGGCCCGCTCACGTATGGATATCTGAAACGCGAAGCAGAGGAGACACTCGCTTGCGATCCGCGACGGTTGGTCGTGGAAGCCCAGCGGGCGACCTCTGCTTCACCGATCGGAGGATCCCATGCTTGACGCGTACGTGAAGCGGCGCGAAGTCCCTGCGTCATCTCATCTCATCTCATCTCATCTCATCTCATCTCAAGTAGCTCCGTCTGCTCGACCCTCGGGCTGGCCACGCTGATGGCCACGGTCGTGGGGTTGGCGTCCGAGGGCGCCGCCGCCGACGATCCGCACCCGGCGACCCACGAGTTGATCGACCTCGGCAGGCTCCCGGGCGGAAGCGGCTCCTCGGCCGCCTTTGGGCTCAACAACGATCTGACCGTCGTCGGCTGGGCCGGCGGGATCACCGACGTACAGCGGGCCTTCATCTGGTTCCTCTGCTCGCCGGGACCCGCGTTCCCGGCCTACACCATGATCGACCTGTCCGAGTTGGCGGGGCATGCCCCGGGGCAGGGCGAGCTCCCGAGCATGGCCTACGAGGTGAACGACGCCACCATCGTCGTGGGGCAGCAGTTCATCTGGGACGGCAACCAGGTGGGGCGCGGCCAGGTCTGGGATCCGCTGGGGGACCAGTTCTCGCTGATTCCGCTGCTGACGACGATGTCCGGGGCGTCCAACGTCGCGACCTCGATCAGCAACGGCGAGGAGCCGTGGGTGGCCGGGTACTCGACGGTGGAGGAGGAGTGTCTCACCTACACCAATCCCGAGGATCCAGCGTACGAGCCTCCCAGCCACGCTTTCGTCGGGGCGCTCGCGTTCCCGATGGGTACGCCGACCGAACTGCCGCCGCTCGGTGGGGATCCGACCGAGCAGGTCTCCAATGCCTTCAGCGTGGTCGAGGTGGGGACGCCGGCAGCGGCGCTGGTCTTCGGCGTGAGCAGCCCTTGCCACGATGCTGACGATTGCCTGCCGACGTTGGACGCGACACGGTGGTCGATCGGCGCCTCCGGTGTCGCGCTCGGCGAGACGACCCCATCCACGCTCGATGTGGACGGCTCGACTGCCCTTGGAGGTAACGACGCGGGCATGGCGGTTGGGTGGATCCGGTGGGACGAGGAAGTGCAATGCAAGCCGCACGCCGCGCTCTGGCCGGGCGACGGAACGGTCACCGACATCGCCGACGCAAGCGGGTATCTGGAGGAGTACCCTGACTCCAAGACCGAGGCGCGCGCCATCACCGAGCCGGACGGTGAAGGTGTTGTCTGGGTCGTCGGCAACGACCTGGCCTACAACCACGCAGTGCTCTGGATCGGCACGCCCGAGGGCGACGGCTACGTGTGGACGTGGAAGCTCGTTGCGGAGCTGGCCGGGACGCACTCGCTGGAGGTCATCGACACGGCCTACGACGTCGCCGACGACGGCTCGATCGTGGGTCAGGGGATCGACGGAGGGGCGGTCCTGCTGCGCACCCTCGCGCCGGTCGCGCCAGGCCAGTCTCCGTTCCGCTGCCCTGGCGACGTCGACTACGACTGGGACATCGATGGCCAGGACCTGGCGATTCTCATTGGGGCCTGGGGCTCGGGTCCCTTCCTCAACCCGAAGTCGGACGTCGACAACGACCTGGACGTCGACGCCGCCGACCTGGCGCTCCTGCTGGGCGCTTGGGCAGCCACCTGCGACTGCGAGCTCGGATTCGCAGCGGCGATCGCAGCGAGCGAATCGAGCGCAAGCGAAGCCACGACGGCGCTGCCGGCTGGATTGCAGGCAGCGATCGCTACGATGGGCTTTGGGTCGATCGAGTCGCTGAATGCTTGGGCAGCCGAAGCGACCGTGGCGGACCGGGAGTCCGTGTTCAACGCGATCGCCCTGATCCTCATGGCATCGCCGGAGGGAGGCTGACATGCGACATCTCGCGAACCAAGGCGCCTTGCTCATGTCGTCGCTGGCGTTGAACGGCTCGGCTTCCGCCGGCTTCGTCGAGTACACGAACTTCGCCGCCTGGCAGTCGGCGACGGCGCCGTACTCGACCGTCGATTTCGTGGGCCTGCCTCAGAACACTCACCTGTCGACCGAGTATGCCGACCTCGGAGTGATCTTCGATTCGATCGACATCGACCTGGTGTACATCTCGAGCGGGGGCCTCTTCCCACAAGACGGTGCCGGCATGGACGGCCTCTGCGAAGTCGACCTCTACCTCCTCCAGCCCACGTACTCGATGGCCTGGCACTTCCCGGGCGGCCTGAAGGCGTGGTTCTACAGCGGCTCGACGCTCCTCTTCACGAGCTCGAACTTCGGGAGCTCGGGCACAGACTGGTTCGCGGGAGTCGTCAGTGACGTGCCCTTCGACAAGGTGGTCGTGCGCGACTGGCTGACCCCTGGCGGCCCGGGAACCTGTCCGCCAGGCTTCATCAACAATGTTCTCGTCGACAACATCTACTTCTCCACCATCCCCGGGCCGTCGGGGGTGGTGATGCTCCTGGCGGCGGGCCTCCCCCTGCGCCGCCGGAGTCGGTAGCGGTTTTCGCTGTCGGGGGGGGGCC
>JBGAKK010000135.1:0-4937 GCA_044224425.1 Phycisphaerales bacterium | reverse complement strand
CTGCTCAAGGCCTTCGAGAAGCTGACCGGCTGCCCAGTCATCGTCAACACCAGCTTCAACGTGCGCGGCGAGCCGATCGTCTGCACCCCCGAGCACGCCTACCGCTGCTTCATGGGGACCAACATGGACGCCCTCGTCCTCGAGCGGTTCCTCCTTCTGAAGGACGAGCAGCCGGGCGGAGCGGCGGTGCGCGACGAAGGCTACCTCGCCCAGTTCAAGCTCGACTAACCGTTGCCGCCCATGCTCGACCCCGACCCCAACCCCGACCCCGAATCCCCTGCCTCCCGCCGCGACCAGACGGTCTTCGGACTGATGTGGATCGCCTTCTGGTGCTTCCTCGGGTGGTTCGCCCCGCGGGCCGGCGGGACGCTGGTCGCAGCGAGCGTGGCCACCGGGGCGTGCCTCCTCGTCGCCCTCGCCTTCGATCCGGCCTCGCGGCGGCGGCTCGGGCTGCGGCTCCTCCCGCCGCTCCTCCTTCTCGGCCTAGGCCTTGGCGCACCGCTCCTGCCGTCCCCCCTCGCCCTTGCCGCAGGGGCGGCGATCGGCGTGGTCGGCGGCGGCCTCCTGATCGCGACCGGGCTCGGTCCGCCGGTGCGGAGCGGCTGGATGGCGGCGTTCCATCCGGTGGCCTGGACGATCTCCACGGTCTTGCTTGCGGCGGTCTATTACGCCATCCTGACACCGACCGGTCTCGTCATGCGCCTGGTCGGACGCGACCCCTTGCACCGCCGCTTCGACCGCTCCGCCGCCAGCTACTGGATCGCGCGGCGCCCGAGCGCCGATCCCGCCCGCTACTTCCGCCAATCGTGATGCCGAAGCCCGACCCCCAAACCCCTGCCAGCGAGTTCGAGCGCCGCGCCGAGTCGACCAATCCCGGGCTCCTGGCCGAGCTGTGGGACCTCCTCGTCCACAACAAGAAGTGGTGGCTGCTGCCGACGGTGGTGGTCCTGCTCCTGATCGGCATCCTGGTCTTCCTCGGCTCGAGCGCCGCGGCGCCCTTCATCTACACGCTCTTCTGATCGCGATGCTGGCCATCGTCACCCTCGCCCTGCTCGCCCCGCCGCCCGCCCCGACCTGGTCGGCGGAGGTCGCCCCGATCGTCTTCGGTCGATGCGTCGAGTGCCATCGCCCGGGCGGCGGCGCCCCGTTCCGCCTCGACTCCTACGAGGCCGCGCGGCGCAAGGCCCGGACCATGGCCGAGGTGGTGGGCGAGCGGCAGATGCCTCCGTGGCCGGCGGCCCAGGGCAGCGAGCTGTTTGCCCAGGCCAGGCGGCTCGGTGACGAGGAGATCGCCACCATCCGCCGCTGGGTCGAGGCGGATTGCCCGCTCGGGGATGCCGCCAAGGTCCCGCCGGTGCCGACCTTCCCGAGCGGCTGGCCGTTAGGCGAACCCGACCTCGTCCTCGCCACCAGCGAACCCTTCCCCGTCCCTGCCGCCGGCCGCGACATCTACCGGCATTTCGCCCTGCCGATCACCGTCGATGGCGACCGTTGGCTGGCCGCGATCGACATCCGCTCGAGCGATCCGAGCGTCGTCCACCACGCCCTCTACTTCTTCGATCCGTCGGGCCAAAGCCACGGCCGCGTGGCCCGCGACGGGAAGCCGGGCCTTGCCGCGGGCGGGGTCAAGCGACTCCAGTCGCTCGGCGGCTGGGCCGTGGGCCAGCGGGCCCAACGGCATCCCTTCGGCCTCGGCCACGAGTTGCGGCACGACCCCGATCACCCGGGCGACCTGGTCACCCAAGTCCACTTCCACCCTGACGGCAAGGCCCGCGAGGTGCGGCTCGAGTTCGCCCTCTATTTCTGCAAGGAGCGGCCAGCCAAACAGCTCCTCGAGTTCCAGTTGCCGCCGGCCTTCGGCGAGAGCTACGGCATCGACATCCCGGCCGGCGACGAGGACTACGAAGTCGTCGATCGCTGGGAGACGCCCGCGGACATCGATCTGGTGGCGGTCTGGGCCCATGCCCACCAGGTCTGCGTGGAGGCCGAGGCCCACGCCACGCTTCCCGACGGACGGCGCATCGACCTCCTCGCCATCCCGCACTGGGACTTCAACTGGCAGATGCGCTACGATTACCTCGCCCCGCTTCGCTTGCCGAAGGGTACGGTGGTCGAGGGCCGGCTCCGCTACGACAACTCCGAGTCGAACCCGAGCAATCCGCATCGCCCGCCGGAACGGGTCCGCTGGGGCGAGCAGACCAGCGACGAGATGGGCTCCCTGATCTTCGAGTGCATGGCGGCGAGCGAAGCGGACAAGCCAGCCTTGGCCGCGAGCTACGCGGCCCATGCGGCGTCCGTCGCGGCGGCCGGAGGCGGCGGCCCCGAGGCGATCCGAGCCATCGCCCGGCGCCTCGACCGGAACGGGGACGGGGTGATCGAGGGCAGCGAGATCCCCAAGCGGATGCGCAACGACGTGCTGGCCTACGACGCCGACGGCGATGGCCGCGTGACCCTGGCCGAGGTCGACGCCGTCCTCGCCAAGCGAGCGGCCCAAGACCAGCCGCCGACGAACGCCCGCTGATCCCCCGCCGCTGCCAGCCCCCGCTTCCCTGTACACTGGCCCCTCTCTCGCGGTCGCCTCGGGGCGTTCGTCCCCTCCGGCCGCCAGGACCGGCCCGACCGGGCCGAATTCGGCATGGAACTGATTCGCGGGATCGCTGTCGCCCCTGGCATCGTCATTGGCCGCGCCTTCGTGCTCGGCGAGGCGGAGCAGCACGTCCCGCATCGGTCGATCACCCCCGCCGAGGTGGGAGGCGAGATCGGGCGCCTGGAGGCAGCCCTGGCCGCGGCGGTCGCCGACCTGACTTCGCTCAAGGACCGCACCGAGACCCAGCTGGGGAGCGAGGCGGCCAAGATCTTCGAGTTCCACATCGGCCTGCTCAAGGACCGCACGCTGCTCGGCCAGATGCGGAAGCACATCGAGCAGCACTGCGTCAACGCCGAGGTGGCGGTCGCCGAGCAGTTCAAGATCCTGGCCCAGCAGTTCCGCGGCATGGGCAACGAGGTCTTCCGCCAGAAGGCCAACGACGTCATCGATCTCGACCGCCGCGTGCTGGGCAAGCTGATGGGCGAGAGCGAGAGCCGCCTCTCCAAGCTGACCGACTCGGTCATCATCGTGGCCCACGAGCTGACCCCCAGCCAAACAGCTGGCATGGACCGCAAGAAGGTGGTGGGCTTCGCCACCGACCTCGGCGGCCGCACCAGCCACACCTCGATCGTGGCCCGGGCCCTCGACATCCCGGCCGTGGTGGGCTGCCAGAAGCTCTCCTCGATGGTCGAGGACGGCGATCTCCTCATCGTCGACGGCGACACCGGCGTGGTGGTGGTGCGGGCCGACGAGCGGACGGTCGCCGCGTACCGCCAGCAGCAGGAGAAGTACAGCGAGTTCCGCCGCTCGCTCCGCGACCTCCGCGACCTGCCCGCCGAGACCAAGGACGGCACCCGCATCCGGCTCCTGGGGAACATCGAGTTCCCGCACGAGGCGGAGAGCGTCCTGGCCAACGGCGGCGACGGGGTCGGCCTCTACCGCACCGAGTTCCTCTTCCTCACCGCGGCCCACGAGCCGTCGGAGGAGGACCACTACACGTCCTACCGGCAGACCATCGAGCTGTTGGGCGGGAAGCCGCTCACCATCCGCACCCTCGACCTGGGAGCGGACAAGTACACCCAGCAGCGGGCCGCGGAGCCGGAGCGGAACCCCTTCCTCGGCCTCCGCAGCATCCGCTACTGCCTGCAGAACAAGCCGATCTTCAAGACCCAGCTCCGGGCCATCATGCGGGCCAGCATGCATGGCCCGGTGAAGGTGATGTTTCCCTTGGTCTCGACGGTCATGGAACTGCGGGAGGCCAAGCTGATCCTCCGAGACGTCTGCGAGGAGCTCGACGAGGAAGGCGTGAAGTTCCGCCACGACGTCCCGGTCGGGATCATGGTCGAGGTCCCTAGCGCGGCCCTCATGGCCCGGACCTTCGCCAGCGAGGCCGCCTTCTTCTCCATCGGGACCAACGACCTCATCCAGTACACCCTGGCCGTTGACCGGGGGAACGAGAAGGTCGCCCATCTCTACACGGCGGCCCATCCGGCGGTCCTGCACCTGGTCAAGAACATCCTGCGCTCGGGCCGACGGGCCAAAATCGACGTTTCCCTCTGCGGAGAGATCGCCGGCGAGCCCCTCTACACCATGTTGCTGATCGGCTTGGGGCTCCGTACACTGTCCCTTGTCCCGAGCCAGATCCCCCTGATCAAGAAGGTGATCCGCTCGGTCGACATCGCCCATTGCGAGCGGCTCGCCCGAAAGGTCGGCTCGTTCGATTCCGAGCGGCAGGTACTGACGTACCTCCGCGACGAACTTCGGAAAACCAATCCCGGAAACGTCGGCGAGTGGCTCGCCGAGTAGCCGGGAACACAACGAACCATCGGGCCGGTACGGGTTTCACCCCCGCTGGCCGCACGCCTCGAACCGTGATTCGCCCCGCTGGACCCTAGGTCCCGCTTGGCACGGCCGGCTCCGAGGCTCCCATCGAGTCGGATGCGTTCGCGCAGCGTGCTCCTCCCCACTTCTTGGGAGGGCCGCTCGCCCCCCGACCGGTTACGCGGCTGGCCTTGCACCCCGTCCCAGGCTTGGACGAGCCTTCCGTTGCAGGAACGATTCAGCCGACCACAGCCCTTGACCGCCAGCCGCGACCGAATGGTCGTGGAGCCGGCGCTGGGCTCGCCCGGCCTCCTTCCCCCGCTTCCGAGCGCTCCGTCCCGGCCAGGCCCGTCTCCACGGAGACCGACTGGTGTCACACGAGACCGAGACTGAACGGACGGGGACGAACCCCGCGCACCCGCACGCCCCCCTGCACGAGACCCGCCAGCCCAGCGAGCGGCCGGTGGTCGAGATGCACGCTCCGCCCGCCGAGGAGCCTCGCCCGCGCGCTGGCGGCGAGGACGAGGAG
>JBGAKK010000045.1:0-41874 GCA_044224425.1 Phycisphaerales bacterium | reverse complement strand
CGCCGGCGCGGCGGCAGGGGGCTTCCCCTCGGGCGGAGCACTCGGGGCCTGAGCGAGCGTCGGTGTCGCCAGGAGCACCGCCAGGGACGCCACGAAACGACCGTTGCGAGACAGGCTTCGCCGCAGCATGGGAGCTCCTTCCAAGGGGAGCGGAGATCCTACGGAAGGGCCGAGCCGGGACCCTCGTGGGGAGAAAACAGGATGGTCACCTCCAGTTTTCCACCGAGTGCGGCTAGGTCTTGCCGCAGTCGCCATACGGGGCCCGGACAGCCTGAGAGACCCTCATTTCGTGGCTCATATCGCGATTCTACGGCGTCGTAGGCGACCCCCGGTCGCGGTGGAAATCTCGGTTTCGTCCCGACCGCGCTCGCCTCGGGGGCTAAATCAGGATATTGTGGTCCTGAACAAGGGATAGGCCGATGAGAGGCCTGTCCAGAAAGGGACCCACACCATGCAACACCCAGGGACTCAGACCTCGAGCGTCGGACGGGCGATGGCCCTCGCCGCATCGACGCTGTCGATGCTCCTCGCCAGCTGCGGCGGCAGCGAGCCGACCGCCGATTCCTCCGCCCGCACCGCGGCCAACTCGGACGCCGCGTCTGCTGCGGCCGACCTCGGCAGCGACGCCCAGGCCGTGATCGCCGAGCGGAACCTCACCCCCGACGACGTGGCGGCCGCCCTCAAGACCTACACGCCGAGCGGGCGGATCGACGACTACCTCCTCTTCGCCTCGGGCGGCCACAGCGGCCAGATCTTCGTGGTGGGCGTGCCCTCCATGCGGCTCCTCCGTTCGATCGCCGTCTTCACCCCCGAGTCGTGGCAGGGGTGGGGCTTCGGGGCCGGCGAGGAAGTCCTCAGCGGCGGCGACGTGAACGGCCGCAAGGTCCGTTGGGCCGACACGCACCACCCCTCGCTCAGCGAGACCAACGCCGAGTACGACGGGCAGTTCATCTTCATCGGCGACAAGGCCAACTCGCGCGTCGCGGTGGTCGACCTCCGCGACTTCGAGACCAAGCAGATCGTCAAGAACCCGATCGCCATCAGCGACCACGGCGGGACCTTCGTCACGCCCAACACCGAGTACGTGATCGAGGGCGGGCAGTACGGCACGCCGCTCGGCTGGACCTACGCTCCGCTCGAGGACTACCAGAAGAGCTACCGCGGCAACGTCACGCTCTGGAAGTTCGATCGGGCCAAGGGCCGCATCGACATGGCGAACTCCTTCGCCATCGAGCTCCCGCCCTACTGGCAGGATCTCTTCGACGCCGGCAAGGGCGTCAGCAACGGCTGGATGTTCGGCAACTCGCTCAACAGCGAAATGGCCACCGGATCGAAGAACAACGACGACAAGAACTACTTCGAGTCGGGCGTCAGCCAGAACGAGACGGACTATCTCCACATCGTCAACTGGAAGAAGGCCGAGGAGCTCTTCAAGGCCGGCAAATGCGAGAAGGTGAACGGCTTCCCGGTGCTGCCGCTCAAGGTCGCTGCCGAGGAGGGCGTCCTCTTCTTCTCGCCGGAGCTCAAGAGCCCGCACGGCGTCGACATCTCGCCGGACGGCAACTTCATCGTGGTCAGCGGGAAGCTCGATCCGCACGTGACGGTCTACTCCTTCGACAAGATCCAGAAGGCCATTGCCGCCAAGGGATGGTCGACCGACCAGTACGGTGTCCCGATCCTCAAGCTCGATGACGTGGTCGAAGCCCAGGTCGAGCTCGGCCTCGGGCCGCTACACACCCAATTCGACGACAAGGGCTACGCCTACACCTCGCTCTTCCTCGACTCGGCGGTGGCCCGCTGGACGCTGGGCGGCCCCTACGCGTCGAAGCACGCCGAGCCTGCCTGGCAGCTGGTGTCGAAGGTCCCCGTGCAATACAACGTCGGCCACATCGGGACGGCCGAAGGCGACACGGCGAGCCCCGACGGGAAGTACCTGGTGGCCTTCAACAAGTGGGCCATCGACCGCTTCTTCCAGACCGGTCCGCTCCTGCCGCAGAACTTCCAGCTCATCGACATCTCGCAGGGCGGCGACAAGATGAAGGTCGTCTACGACATGCCCATCGGGTTCGGCGAGCCGCACTACTGCCAGCTGGTCAAGGCGGACAAGCTCAAGCCCTGGGAGGTCTACCCCGAGGTCGGCTGGGATCCGCACACCCAGGCCGTCAACCCCAAGGCTCCGAAGCCCGGCGAGGAGAAGGTGATCCGCAACGGCAGCACCGTCGAGGTGCAGATGACCGCCGTGCGCAGCCACTTCAAGCCGGAGCGGATCGAGGTCAACGAGGGCGACCATGTCATCTGGCGCATCACGAACGTGGAGCGCACCAAGGACGCCACGCACGGCTTCGCCCTTCCGGCCTTCAACGTCTGCCTCAGCATCGAGCCGGGCGAATGCACGGTGTTCGAGTTCGACGCCGACCGGGCCGGGACCTACCCGTTCTATTGCTCGGAGTTCTGCTCGGCGCTGCACCTGGAGATGATGGGCTACCTCCTCGTCAAGCCCAAGGACGAGGGCAAGGTGGCATCCAACAACTGAACGGCGCGACCAGCGCCGGACCCGGTGAAGGGCCGGGTCCGGCGCCGCATCGCCTGCCTGACCTGATATCGCATCCCACGCCGGAGTCGTGCCATGCTCCGCTTCATCCGCTCGGTGACCGGCCCACGCATCGCCTGGGCCGAGGTCCTTCGCCCGCGCTTCGCCATCCCCGGAGCCCTGCTCCTGGCGGCCGCGGTCCTCTACATCGTCTCCTACTGGCAGCCCTACTGGCACATGACGCTGGTGGCGCCCCAGTACCCGAACGGCCTGCACGTCGGCCCACCTCGACCGGCTCTCGGGCGACGTGGCCGGATCGACAGGCTCAACCACTACATCGGCATGCGGCCGCTGAACGATGCGGCGCAGCTCGAGCAGGAGACCTCGTGGCTCCTGGTCGCGGTCACCGCGGCCCTGGTGGCGGCGGGGCTCCTCCTGCACAGCCGTTGGGCGGCGCTCCTCGCGGCCCCGGCCATCCTCTTCCCGGCGGGGTTCCTGCTCGACCTGCACCTCTGGCTCAGCCACTTCGGGCAGCACCTCGATCCGCACGCCCCGCTCGCGAACTCCGTCAAAGCCCTTCACGCCCCGGTGCTGGGCACGGGCACCGTGGGGCAATTCCAAGACCGTGGCGACGGCGGGCGTCGGCTGGTGGCTCGCCGTCGCCGCGGCTTGTCTCGTGGTGATCGCCTTGGTCCTGCATCGACGAGCCTACAAGCCGCTCGTCGATCGGGCCCGCAGCGCTGCGTCGGCCGGATCTGCCCCGGCCGCCGCGGCGGCCTGAGGAGGTCGGCCATGCCACGCATGTTCCTCGGCCAATTGTTTGCTCTCTGCCTCGCCGCTGGGCCGGCCCTGGCTGGCGGCTTCGACCTGCAACGGGCCATCGACGCGGCCCAGCCTGGCGACACCGTACGGGTGCCGGCCGGGCGCTGGACAGGCACCTTCACCGTGGCCAAGCCGATCGTCCTCGAGGGCGAGCCGAGGGCATCCTCGACGCCTGCGGCGAAGGCCACGTGATCGTGGTCACCGCCCCCAAGACCACCATCCGCGGGCTCACCATCCGGAACACCGGGGCCACGCTCGACCACGAGGACGCCGGCGTCCTGGTCAAGGCCCCGGAGGTCACCATCGAGGGGAATCGCCTCGAGGACGTCCTCTTCGGCATCCTGATGAAGGGGGCCGAGCACGGCGTGATCCGCGACAACGAGATCGGCGGCAAGGCCATCGACATCGCCAAGCGGGGCGACGCCATCCGCCTGTGGCAGGCCTCGGGCACGCTGATCGAGGGGAACCGTGTGCGGGGGAGCCGCGACGTCGTGGTCTGGTACTCGAGCGACGTGACGCTCCGCGGCAACACGGTGCGGGAGTGCCGCTACGGCATGCACTTCATGTTCACCGACGCGAACACCCTGGAGGGGAACCGCCTCGAGGACAACTCGGTCGGAGCCTTCCTCATGTACAGCAAGGGGCTGGTCGTCCGCGGCAACGTGTTTGCCAGGAACCGCGGTCCGAGCGGCTACGGCCTCGGGCTCAAGGACATGAGCGGCATCGTCTGCGAGGACAACCTCTTCCTTGCTAACCGCATGGGAGCGTACATCGACAACTCCCCCAACGAGATCGGCACCTACGACGATTTCCGTCGCAACGTGTTTGCCGCCAACGAGGTCGGCGTGGGCTGCCTGCCCAACGTCACCCGCAATCGCTTCACCGAGAACGCCTTCGTCGAGAACCTCGAGCAGGTCGCGGTGGTCGGCACCGGGGCCCTCAAGGGCAACGAGTTTGCCGTCGACGGCCGCGGCAACTACTGGAGCGATTACGCGGGCTTCGACCTCGGCGGCGACGGGATCGGCGATGTCGCCTACCGCTGCGAGAGCCTCTTCGAGAACCTGATGGACCGGGAGCCGGCCCTGCGGCTCTTCCTCCACAGCCCCGCCCAGCAGGCGATCGAACTTGCGGCGCGGGCCTTCCCCGCGGTGAAGCCGGAGGCCCGGGCCTCCGATCCGGCGCCGCTCCTCGCCCTGCCGGCCACTGACGCACCGCTCGCCGAACGAGCGGATGTGGCTGGCGTGTGGCTTGCCGCCGCGTCCCTCGCAGGGCTCGCGGCGGGCCTTGTCCTCTTCGCCCGACGGCCCTTCGCGCCGTCGGCCACCACAGGAGGTGTCTCATGATCGCGGTCCGAAGCCTGACCAAGGACTTCGGTCGGTTCCGGGCCCTCGACGCGCTCTCCTTCGAGGTGAAGCGAGGCGAGTCGGTGGCCCTGTGGGGCGGCAACGGAGCCGGGAAATCCACGGCCATCCGCTGCCTCCTCGGCATCCTGCCCTTCCGCGGCGACATCGCCGTCGACGGCATCGACGTCCGCCGCCACGGCAAGGCGGCTCGGCGCCGCATGGGCTACGTGCCGCAAGAGCTCCGGCTCCACGACGATTTCCGCTGCCTCGACACGCTCGGCTTCTTCGCCCGCCTGCGGCGAGCCGACGTGCGGCGCTGCCCGGACGCCCTGGCCGACGTGGGCCTGGCCGAGCACGCCCGCAAGCGCGTGCGCGAGCTCTCCGGCGGGATGAAGCAGCGGCTGGCACTGGCCATCGCCCTGCTCGACGATCCGCCGGTCCTCCTCCTCGACGAACTCACCTCGGGGCTCGATGCCAGGGCCCGAGCCGACTTCCTCCAACTCCTGGTGGGCCTCAAGCGCGATGGGCGGACCATCCTCTTCACCTCGCACCGGAGCGACGAGGTGGAAGCCCTCGCCGACCGTGTCGTCCTCCTCGAGAAGGGCAGGGCGGCGGGGGAGTGCGACCCGGCGGCATTCGTGGAACGCGTGGCCGGTCGGCAGGTGATGAAGATCCTCCTCGCCCCGTCTTCCATCGCCGAGGCGATGCGAGTTCTCACCGCGGCGGGCGTCTCGGCCTGGCCGAACGGCTGCGGCGTGCACGTCGAGGTGGCGGCGCGGCGGAAGGCCGAGCCGATCCGCCGGCTCACCGATGCGGCCATCGAAATCGACGACTTCGAGCTGTTGGGCGACGCGGCCCTCGAGCGGGCCAAGGAGACGAGCCATGGCCACTGCTGACACCTGCCGGGAAGACAACCGACTGTCCGACCTCGTGCCCAGCCCGCGGAGCATCCTCCTCTTCGCCAAGGCCGAGGCCCGCGAGGCGATGCGGAACCGCTGGTTCCTGCTGAACACAGCGGCGTTCGTGGCCCTCGCGCTCGGCATCTCCTGGCTCTCCGCGATGGGCACCGGCCGCTACGGCCTCGGCGGCTTCGGCCGCACGGCCGCGGGGCTGGTCAACCTGGTCATGCTCATCGTCCCGCTGATGTCGCTCATGGCCAGCGCCGGCAGCCTGGCTGGCGAGCGCGAGAAGGGCACCCTGGCCTTCTTGCTCGCCCAACCGGTGACCAGGGTCGAGCTCCTCCTCGGCAAGTGGCTCGGCCTCGCCCTCTCGCTTCTTGCCTCGCTCGCCCTCGGCTTCGGCGTGGGTGGCGCGGTGCTGGCCTGGAAGGGCGGCTCGGCCGACGCTGGCGGCTTCCTGCGGTTAGCTGCCGCCTCCTACGGCTTGGCTCTGGCGACCTTGAGTATCGGCTTCCTCGTCTCGGCCTGCTGCCGCCGGCAAGGCGCTGCCATGGCCTGGGCCCTCGTCCTCTGGCTCCTGTTCGCGTTGGCCGGCGACCTCGTCCTGATGGGCTCGGCCCTGGCCCTCAAGCTCGAGGTCCGCACGCTCCTCGGGGCCTCGCTCGCCAACCCGCTCCAGGTCTTCAAGATGCTGGCCATGGGCGGCATCCACGCCTCGCTCGACCTGCTCGGG
Organism: Phycisphaerales bacterium; assembly: GCA_044224425.1. Classification (GTDB taxonomy): domain Bacteria; phylum Planctomycetota; class Phycisphaerae; order Phycisphaerales; family SM1A02; genus JAEUIT01. Next base: position 35,547 of record JBGAKK010000045.1, on the reverse strand, counting down.
CCGGCGGGCACCTACGCGGTGCGCAGCTTCGGGGCCTGGCTGGTGCCGGCCCTCGTCGCCATGCTCGCGGCCTGGGTCGTGGTGCCGCTGGCCGTGGCGGCCGCGATCTTCGGGAAGCGAGGTGCGGCATGAGAGCCGTCATCGCCACCTGCCGGACGGCCGGCCTCTGCCTCGCCCTCGCCGGCTGCGGCGAGCGCGAGATCGCCCCGCCCGAGGTCGTCTTCGGCGAGGACCCCTGCGCCCGCTGCCAGATGATCCTGAACGACGAGCGCTACGCCGGAGCCATCCTGGTCGAGGAAGCCGACGGCCGCCGCCACGACGAGCTGTTTGACGACCTGAACTGCCTGGTCGAGTTCGAGGCCGAGCTCGAGGGCGGCAAGGTCGTCGCCCGTTGGGTCCGCGACGCGTCGACCCGCACCTGGATCCACGCCGAGTCGGCCTTCTACGTCTCCAGCCCCGACCTCCACACGCCCATGGCCTCGGGCGTCGCCGCCTTCGCCGAGCGGGGTTCAGCCGAGGCCGAGCAGTCGCGGAGCGGAGGAGACCTCATCGACTTCGCTGCCGTCCGTGTCCGCTTCACCCCCCAGCCACGCCCCGCTGCCCCTGCAGCGGACCGCGAAGGACCTTCATCATGACCACGCTCTCCATCGACGGCGCCCCGGTGGGCGTCGTGACCACGTCGTCTGCCACGGCCCGCTGCTGCGCCCACCGCTCGTGGCTCCTGCCCCTCCTTGCCGGGATCGACACCATCCTCCTCGGGGCGTGCTTCGTCCTCTACCTGTTGGTGCGCGAGAAGGCGCCAGCCTCCTTCGCCTACGCGGCGTCGTTCCTCGATCCAAATTGGGCCATCGTCGCGGCGGGCGTCCTCGCCGTTGGCAGCCTGGCCCTCCTCGTGGCCTGGCGGGCGGCGGAGCTCTCCTCGCGCCTCACCCTGCTCGCGGCGCTCGCCGTGGCCTTCCTGAGCGGCGTCGGATTCCTCGGTCTGCGCACTTGGGACTCGATGCGGACGACGCGCGGGCAGATCGCGGCCTCCGACTTCCGTTCGCCGCAGAGGCCTGCGCCGGTCGCTCCGGCCGTGGCGGCGGTGTCCGCACCGGCCGCGCCGAAGGGACCCAATCTGCAGCGCGGCCAAGCCCTCTGGATGGGCACCTGCCGCACGTGCCACGCCGACCATGGTGAAGGCATCAACGGACAGGGGAAGGACCTCCGCACCAGCACCTTCATCCCTTCGAAGAGCGACGCCGAACTCGTGGCCTTCGTCAAGGCCGGGCGCATGCCCTTCGACAAGGCCAACACGACCGGCATCCAGATGCCGCCCCGCGGCGGGAACCCGCTCCTCAAGGACGAGGACCTGGCCGACATCGTGGCCTACCTCCGCACCCTGGTGAAGGCCGCGCCGGCGGCGCCCGCGGCGCAGCCTGACGCGCTAGCCAAGCCCGAGCCCGCCGCGAAGCCCGAGCCCGCAGCTCCTGTCGCGGCCGCCCCTGCGCTTCGCGAGGACGCCCTCTTCATCACACAATCGACGATCCCCAACGCGACCAACGGTCCCGAGGGTGTCGCGGCGAATGCTCGCTACCGAGCCGCGGCCCGTGGCGCTCGGCCTGCCGAGCCGCGGGCCGACGAGTTGCGCCCGCCCAAGGCCCACTACGTCTTTGGCCTCTTCACGCTGATGGGGGCGGTGCAAGCGATGCACGTCGTCCTGGCCACAGGGTTGGTCGGCGTGCTCGCCGTGCTCGGCCTGGGATCGATCCGGCCGGCCCTGGTCGCCCGGCTCGGAATCGCCCTTGGCCTGTGGAACCTCGCCCTCCTTCTTTGGGTGGGCCTGTTGCCTCTCTTCTACTGGATGCACTGACCTGACCCCCACCGGATCCCTGTGGTGTCCGGCCGCGCCCGCGCAGCGTCGCGTCGGGCGCGGCCGGCTTCCGTTTCCCGGCGGAAGGGAAGTGGTCAGACGTTGGAAACCTCGGCGGATGCCGCAAAACGCGCTGCGCCGCCGTGGCGGACATGCGTGTCCGGCCCGAGGAGATATCCATGCGCACCCGGTCCGTCCTTCGCCTGGCCCCGTTGTTCGCCTCCCTTTCGCTCGCATCTCCGGTGTTGGCAGGTGGTTGCCCGTGCCCGGGCAACCTGGACGGCAACGGTTCGGTGGACGCCGCGGACCTGGCCATCCTGCTGGGCGCCTGGGGCTCCAAGGGCGGGAGCGCCGACCTCAACGGCGACGGCCACGTCGCCGCGGACGACTTGGCGATCCTTCTCGGGGCTTGGGGACCCTGCCCGAACAGCCCGGACAACGACCACTGCGGCGACGCTCTGGTCCTGCCCTCGGTGGTCAGCCAGTCGGTTCCCTTCTGCACGTTCGGCGCGGACACCGATGGTCCGGACCTGCCAAACGGAGCTTGCTCGTTCCAGGGCTATGCCCAGATCGGGTCCGACGTCTGGTACCGGGTCACGGCTCCCGCCAGCGGGTACATCGGGCTGTCGACCTGCAGCGCCGACTTCGACACCAAGCTCGCCCTCTACGGCCCCGGCGCCTTCGGGACGCTCTGCCCGAGCGGCTTCTTCCCCGCTGAGTTCCTGGCCTGCAACGACGACTACTCGGGTCCCAATTGCCCCGGCAGCCTCACCTCGCGGCTCTTCGCCCCGGTGAACGGCGGGACGACCTACTCGATCCGCCTTGGCGGTCACGCCGCCCTGCAGGGCACCGGCAACCTCGACGTCGACTTCTACGCTCCGCACGACCTCTGCATCGATTGCGAGCCGGTCGACGTGACGTGTCCGGGCAACTGCAGCGCGACCCGATTCGGCTCGAACCTCACGGCCACCGATGTCCCCTCGGTCGTGGTCACCACCTGCGGCGGAGCCGACGCTTCGCGCGACGTCTGGTACTGCGTGCACGTCAACTGCGCCAACGGGATCCCGCTCCTCGCCGAGGTCTCGACCTGCCATCCGGGCACCAACTTCGACACCGTGGTGACGGTCTTCTCCGGATCCTGCGACAACCTCACCGAGGTGGCGTGCAACGACGACGCCGACGACCCGTCCTGCGTGATCGCCGGCCTCAACCGGAAGTCGAAGCTCCTCTTCTCCCCGACCCAGGGGGCGACCTACCTGGTCCGGGTCGCCGGGTACAACGGGGCCACCGGCAACTTCGAGATCTCCTTCACCCTCGGCTGCACCGTCGGCCCCTGAGCGCCGACCGGCCGACTGCCTGCGGGCGCGAATCCTGCCGCCCCGTCCCGGAGACCCCGGGATGGGGCGGCGATCGTTCTCGCCGAGCAGTCGGGATCCAAAGGACGCCGCCCGGCCGCCTCGCCGCGCCGCCGTTGTGGTGAAATCCCCGCTCGGCCCATCGGAAGGAGCCGCGTCGGCGCTGGCGGTGGTCGGACCCCGTCGGCGTCGGGCACGGCTCGTGGGGCGCCGGAGCCTTTCATGCTCGCGATCCGCGACCTCGTCAAGATCTATCCCGGTCCCGTGGCTGCCCTCCGCGGCGTCACCCTCGACATCCCGAACGGGCTCTTCGGCCTCCTCGGACCCAATGGTGCCGGGAAGAGCACCCTGATGAACATCGTGGCCGGCTTGCTCGAGCCGACCGGCGGGGTGGTGACCCTCGACGGGGCCGACCTCACCAAGGACCCCCGCGCCGTTTGGGGTCGGCTCGGCTACCTGCCGCAGGACTTCGGGTTCTATCCCGCCCTCACCGGGATCCAGATGCTCGACTTCCTCCTGCGCCTCAAGGGCGTCGAGGGGCCGAACGGGCGGAAGCGCCTGGTCGCCGACCTGTTGGAGCGGGTCAACCTCGCCCACGCCGCGAAGCGCAAGGTGAAGGGCTACTCGGGCGGCATGCGACAACGGTTAGGCATCGCCCAGGCCATCGCCGGCAACCCGCGGCTCCTGGTGGTGGACGAGCCGACGGCCGGTCTCGATCCTGAGGAGCGGCAGCGTTTCTACCGGCTGCTCGCCGAGCTCGGCCGCGACCGGATCGTCCTTCTCTCCACCCACATCGTGGAAGACGTGGCCACCCTCTGCCCGCGCTTCGCCATCATCCGCGAAGGCCGCTGCGTGGCGAGCGGGGCCACTGCCGCCGCCCGCGGGGCGCTCGAAGGCCAGGTCTTCGAGGGGATCGTCGCACCCGAGCGGATCGATTCGCTCCGGGCCGCCCACCGCGTGACGCAAGCCGTCCTCCTCGAAGGCAGCGAGCTCCGGGTGCGGGTCCACGCCAAGGCCGGACAGGAGCCGACCGGCTTCCTCCCCGTGCCGCCCACCCTCGAGGACGTCTACTTCGGCGTGATGGGCGACGCCACGCGTGAACCCGCCGCCGGAGGGGCCGCGTGATGGGCTCGTTCCGACGCTTCGCCGCCATCGCCCGCCATGAGTTCCGGACCGCCTCGCGGCGGATCTCGACCTGGGTGCTGCTCGTCCTCCTCCTCCTCCTGAGCTGGGGCTTCGTTTCGGGCGGCGTCACCATCTCGACCGGCAGCGCCGTGGTCGGGGGCGAACGGCCGCACATGAACTCGATGTTCAACATCGCGTTCACCCAGGCCATCTTCTTCTCGCTCTTCTACATCTTCTTCGTGGCGGTCGGCTTCGGCACCTCGCTCCTCGAGGACGACAACGCACGGATCGGGCCGATCCTGCACAGCTCGTCGCTGACCACCGGCGAGTACGTGGCAGGGCGGTTCGTCGGCCAGCTCGCGGCCTACGCGGTGATCATCGCGGTGCAGACGGCGATCCTCGCCGCCTTCCTGCAGCTCTATCCGGTGTCCGAGCCGGAGAAGGTCCGCGGGGCCTTCGAGTGGGCCAACTACCTCTGGCCGACGCTTCTCTTCGTGGCCGTGCCCACCATCTTCTTCGGCGGGCTCAGCTTCGCGATCGGCGGCCTCACCCGGCAGACCGTGGTGGTGTTCCTGCTGCCGGTGGCCACCCTCCTCGGCTGCACCTTCTTCCTCTGGTCCTTCTCGCCCGAGTGGCTCGACGAGCGGATCAACCGCCTGCTCCAACTCATCGATCCGACCGGCTTCCGCTGGCTAACCGAGAAGTACCTGAAGGTCGATCGCGGCGCCGCGTACTACAACTCGACCACCATCGCCCTCGACGGGCTGATGATCGCGAACCGGGTGGGCTGCACGGCGATCGGACTGGCTGCGGTGGGGCTCGTCTCGTGGCGCGAGGCCCGACGCCTGCGCGCCGCCCACCGCTTGGCGCCCGCCGCGGTGGAGAAGGCGATCGCGGCGGCCGACCAGGTCGTCCCGAAGCCGGCCCTCGCCGAGGCAGGCCAGCGAGCCGTCCCCGCCATGTCGCAGCGGAAGTCGGGCCCGGTCGGCGGCTTCCTTGCCGCCCTCGGGGCCGAAGCTCGCGAGCTGCGCCGTTCGCCCGGCCTCTTCATCTTCGTCCCGCTCATCATCCTGCAGGTGGTGGGCACCGCCCTTAGCGTGCCGGGTGCCTTCGACACGCCGATCCTCCTCACCCCGGGCGGCATGGCGGCCCGCAGCTTCAACACCGTCACGCTCCTCTCGCTCCTCCTCCTTCTCTTCTACGCGACCGAGTCACTGGCCCGCGACGAGCGATGCCGCGTGGCCCCCATCGTGCGCTCCTCCGGCGTCTCGGCCGGGGCCCTGATGGCCGGGCGGCTGGTCGCCAACTGCGTGGTCGTATTGTTTGCCGTTCTCGGCGGCACCTATCTCGCCGTCGTCCTCTCCCTGGCCATCCAGGGCCTGCGCGGCTCGGGCTGGATCGCCCCGTCCCCGGTGCCCTTCGCCATCATGTGGGGGCCGCTCCTCCTGCCGACGGTGCTGGTGTGGCTGTCCTTCGTGGCCCTCCTCTGGTCCCTCACCCGCAATCGGTTTGCGGTCTACGGGCTCGGGCTCGGCGTCCTCATCCTCACCGGTTGGATGGTCCTCCGCGGCTGGATCAACTGGGTCTTCAACTGGCACCTCTGGCAAGGGGCCACGTGGACCGATTTCGGAGCCTTCGAGCTCGATCGACACGCTTTGGTCCTCAACCGCCTCCTCTGGCTCTCGGTGGCCCTGGCCTGCTTCGTCCTCGCCCTGCGGCTCCTGCCGCGCCGCGGGAACGACCCGCAAGGCATCGCCTCGCGCCTCGCTCCGTGGCCGATCACCCGCGGCATCCTCCGCTTCCTGCCCTTCGTCGTCGTGCCGCTCCTCCTCGGCGGGTGGCTCGGGCTCGAGGTCCGCAACGGCTCCGAGGGCGGGCCGGCTCGACGGCGCCAGAAGGACTACTGGAAGAAGAACGTCAACACCTGGCGCGACGTGAAGCAGCCGTTCGTCGACGGGCTGACCATCGACCTCACCCTCGACCCGGCCAGCGGCAGCTATGCCGTGGTCGGCGAGTACACGCTGCGGAACGCGGAGTCCGAGCCGATGAGCCGCTTCGCCCTCACCCCGGGGCTGGGCTATGAAGATCTCGAGTGGACCTTCGAGGGGGCCACCATCAAGGCCGACGACCCCAAGGCGGCGAAGCCCGAGTCGGCGGTGCACGACAGCGGCGGCTTGTGGGTCTTCACGCCCCGCAAGCCGTTAGCGAAGGACGAGACGCTCACCGTCGGCTTCCGGCACCACGGCCGGCATCCCTCCGGCACCGGTTTCACCACCCGCGGGGCAGGGGAGTTCATCCTGCCCTCGGGTGTCGTCCTCAACAGCTTCTCGCCGAGCTTCCTGCCGCTGGTCGGCTTCGTCGACGGCGTCGGTCTCGAGGCGGAGAACCAGCCCGAGCCCCGCGTGCCCGGGCCGGACGAATGGAAGAAGTCCACGCGGCCCGCCTTCGGCTACGGCTCGCAGACCATGGTCAAGGCGACCGTGCACCTACCCGCCGACTACCGGGCCAACTGCCCGGGCGTCCTCGTCTCCGACCAGGTGGACGGCGACCGCCGCGCCATGGTCTGGGAGACCGACGCCCCGATCCGCTTCTTCAACGTGGTCGCCGGGCGCTGGCAGGAACACAAGGGCGAATCGACCTCCATCTGGTACCTGCCGGCCCACGAGCGGAACGTGGCCGAGATGAGCCTGGCCCTCGACTGGGCCCGCAAGCACTACAGCGAGTGGTTCCACGCCTATCCGTGGAAGGAGCTCCGCCTCACCGAGTTCCCCGGCCTCGCCGGCTACGCCCAGGGCTTCGGCACCAACATCGTCTTCAGCGAGTCGATCGGCTTCCTGGCCCGCACCACCGAGGAAGAGGACTCGCCCTTCATGATCACGGCCCACGAGGCCGCTCACCAGTGGTGGGGCAACATCTTGATGCCGGGCGACGGACCGGGCGGCAACATCCTCTCCGAGGGCATGGCTCACTTCTCGACTGCCCGGCTCATGGAGGAAGTGAAGGGCGAGCGAGCCCGGCAGGCCTTCCTGCGGAAGATCGAGGATTCCTACGCTAACACTCGGCGCCCCGACGAGGAGCGCCCGATGGTGGCCATCGACGGTTCGCACCGCGGCGACACCACGGTGACCTACGACAAGGGCGGCTGGGTCTTCTGGATGATGATGGAATCGATGGGCCGCGAACGCTTCGACGAGGGGCTCCGCGACTTCATCACCACCTTCAAGGACGGCCCGGACTATCCGCTCCTCCAGGACTTCGTGGCGCTCATGCGCCGGCACGCCGCCGACGTCGGGGCCTACGACGCCTTCACCCAGCAGTGGTTCTTCAACGTGGTCGCCCCCGAGTTCACGGTGAGCGATGCGAGTGCGTCCCTCTCCGGCGAGACCTGGACCAGCACCGCGACGGTGACCAACAAGGGCACCGGCTACGTGACCGTGCAAGTGGCGGCGGTGAACGGCGGGAAGCGCTGGGCGGACCAGTCGACCCCGCTCTACGAGGACGCCCGCGCCACCGTCACCCTCGGCCCCGGGGAAAGCGCCCCGGTGTCGATCGAATCGCGGTTCAAGCCCACGGAAGTGGTCGTGGACCCCGATATCCGGGTGCTGCAGCTCAATCGGGCTCTGGCCAAGGCGGAAATCAAGGGCTAGCTCCGCAGCCCTCGGGCCGCCCGCTGGTAGCATGCCTCCCCGCGTTTTCACGCCGTTCCACGCCTCTCCTTCGGAGCCGACATGCGTCAACTCGTTGCCACCCTGGCGATCGCCGCCGCGCTCGCCTCTCCCGCCCTTGCCCAAGGCACGGCGGCCGCCCCGGTCACCCCCGCCACCCCGCCGCCCGCCCAGCCTGCCGCGGAGAAGCCCGCCTCCGTGGGCGCCGCCTTCACCGACGCCGACCGTTCGGCCGACGCGATCAAGCGGGCCGACGCCATCCTCGCCGACGCCGCCAAGGCCTACGCCGCCGTCAGCTCGCTGAGCGAGAAGGTGACCATCGGCATGGCCATGCCGGATGGCGAGAACAAGGAAACCATGGTCGTCGAGTACGGGCCGAAGAACGCCTTCCGCATGTCGAGCTCGGGCGCCACGCTCATTGCCGTCGACGGCATCGCCTACTTCCTCCCCGACCAGCCTGCCGACAAGTACGTCGAGAAGAAGGTCGAGAACGGCGTCGGCAAGACCTTCGCCGACATGCTCCCGGGCTTCGCCATGCCGACCGTGGCCCTCGCCCTCCGCGACGGCCTCAAGGGCGAGGATCTCATCAAGGAGATCGGCGGGCTCTTCCTGCAAGGCCCGAAGGTCGCCGGGGCCCGGACCGCGGATGGCCACGACGAGATCCTCCTCACCGGCGAGGGCGGCGACGTGGTCGTCGTCTTCGACCCCAAGACCAAGCTCCAGTCCGGCATGCGGGCTTCGATCAGCCCGGCCGGCGCTCCGCCCGGATTCAGCCTGGCCCTCAACGCGACCGTCGAGAACACGCTCTCCGAGAAGCTCGAGAAGCCCATCGCCTTCGAGAAGGGCAACCGCACCGCCGTCAAGAGCGTCATGGACCTCATGGACAGCGCCGAGCCGGAGATGAAGGTCAAGGTCGGCGACGTCGCTCCGATCTCCCCGCTCCAGACCCTGGACGGCAAGACCGTCGACCTCGCCTCGATGAAGGGCAAGGTCGTGGTCATCGACTTCTGGGCCACCTGGTGCGGGCCGTGCCGCAAGGGCCTGCCGCTCCTCCAGAAGTTCGCCGACAGCATGAAGGACAACGACAAGGTCGTGGTCCAGCCGGTCAACGTCTGGGAGCGCATGGCTCCGGCCGATCGCAGCAAGGCCGTCGGCGAGTTCTGGACCGCCCAGAAGTTCACCATGACGACCCTCCTCGACCCCGACAACAAGTTCATCGATGCCTACGGCTTCAGCGGCATCCCGGCCTTCGTCGTGATCGGCCCGGACGGCAAGCTCGCCGCGACCCACATCGGGTACGACGAGAAGCTGGTCGAGACTCTGACCGAGGAAGTGAAGAAGGCCCTCGAGGCGAAGTGATCGCCTAACCCATCGACCGACCTCGAACCCCGGGCCTCCTCGGCCCGGGGTTTTTCGTTTCACGTGGCCAGGACCTCGACCCGGTCGCCCACCGCGATCGGTCCGCCGCGGTCGACCAAGACGTGCCGCCCGAACACGACCGCATCCTCGAGGCGGCGATAGGTGGCCAAGGTGCGGAGCGGTTCCGGCCCGCGGAGCTCGGCGGTGCGCTGGTCGATGGTCACCACCTGGCAGCGCTTGCAGGGGGTGGCGACGCGAAGCCGGGCGGCGCCGATCGCAACCGCCGCCCATCGATCGTCGTCGCCGCGGGCGTTGCCGCGGACCACGATGTTGGGCCGGAAGCGATCCATCGGTAAGGGCTCGGCGCCTGCCGCCTCGAGGCGCTCCCCGAGCTCCGCCAAGGCCGATTCCGCGGCGAGGACGATGGGGGCCGCGTCGGCGAAGCTCACCGGGCTGGTCGGCTCGCCGCGCTTGGGGGCCGTGCGGCGGCCGGAGGTCTCCGGCATGTAGGCCAGGCAGGCCGGGAAGCCGAGGTGCGCTTCCAACAGCTGGTCGGCGTGGGTGGAGGGCAGGAGGGCATCGACCTCGTCGTCCCAGACCCGGACCGGGAGCCGTCGGCCGCCGTCCGGCACCGCCGCCACGCTCGCCGAGCCGCCCGCTGAGCGCAGGTCAAGCCGCTCGCCCTCGATCGCCGCCTCGAGGAGGGCGAGGCGCGGCTCCTGCCGTTGCGTCACGAACGACCCGTCGGGCCGGACCACCATGAAGCGGCGATCGTGCCGCAGGCCGCGCGGGTCGATCTCCCAGCGCCGCGGGGCGAAGCCGGCCGCCCCCTTGAGCGGATAGACGTGGAGGCTGGCGATCGCGACTTGCTGCATGCCTGCAGTGTCACGGGCTCGGCCGCGATGGGCAACCGGTACACTCGCTGCATGCCCACGCTCGACGCCATCCGGGCCCGCTTTCCGGCCTTGGCCGGCTCCACCGTCCTCCTCGAGAACGCTGGCGGCTCACAGGTGCCGGGCGAGGTGGCCGACGCGATCCGCCGCTACATGCTCGAGGACTACGTCCAGCTCGGGGCCGGCTATCCGATGTCGGACCGGGCCACGGCGACCGTCGACGCCGCCCACCGCTTCATCGAGACCTTGGTGAACGGGTCCGAGGTGGGCAAGGTCATCCTCGGTCCTTCCTCGACGCAGCTCTGCCACCTCATCGCCCGTTGCCTCGCCCCGCGGATCCGCCCGGGCGACGAGATCGTCCTCGCCGAGAACGGGCACGAGGCCAACATCGGCCCGTGGCTCGGGCTCGCCGATCGCGGGGCGACTATCCGCTGGTGGAAGGTGGACCGCGAGGCGGGGGACTGCACGCTGGCCGGGCTCGAGGCGGTGCTCGGGCCGCGGACCAGGCTGGTCGCCTTCCCGCACGTCTCGAACCTGCTGGGGGCGGTGGCCGACGTCGAAGCCATCACGCGGCGGGCCCACGCCGCGGGAGCCCGCGTCTTCGTCGACGGCGTGGCTTTCGCTCCGCATCGGACGATCGACGTGTCCCGCTGGGACGTCGACTGGTACGTCTACTCGACCTACAAGGTCTACGGGCCGCACATGGGAGCCCTCTTCGGGCGGGCCGACGCCCTCGCCGAGCTCGAGGGGCCGAACCACTTCTTCATCCCCAAGGACCACGTCCCCTACAAGTTCGAGCTGGGCGGCGCGAACCACGAGGGCTGCGCCGCCCTGCTGGCCCTGGCCGGCTATCTCGCCTTCCTGGCCGGACAGGCCGATGGTTCGTGCCATCGGCCGACGATCGAGGCAGCCTTCGGTCGGATGAGCGAGCTCGAGGCGCCGTTGCAGCAACGGCTGGTGGAGGGCTTGTCGGCCATCCCCGGCGTCCGGTTGGTCGGTCCCGCCGACACCTCGGTCGCGGGGCGCGTGCCCACCGTCTCCTTCCTCCACGCCCGGCGCTCGCCGAGCGCGATCGTCCGGGCGGTGCAGGAGCGGGGGATCGGCATCCGGTACGGCCACATGTACGCCTACCGCCTCTGCGAAGCGTTAGGCATCGGCACCGACGAAGGAGTGGTGCGGATCAGCGCCGTCCACTACAACTCGCCAGCCGAGGTCGATCGGGCCGTCGATGCGGTGGCCGCCGCGGTCGGCTGATGCGGAGGTTCGCCACGATGCGATGGATCCCCCCCCAGCGGGCGCCCTGGATGCTCCTCGCCGCCCTTGCCGTCGGAGCAGCGATCGGTGTTGCCCCGGTCGATCGGGTGGCCGCGGCTCTCGGCGTGCGGCCCGGCTTCGGCAACCTGGTCGCGGTCAACCTGGTCCTTCCCTCCGCCGCCGTGGCCGCGGCGTTCGCGTTCCCCCGGGTCCGCACCGCCATGGCCTGCGGGGCGCTGCTCGCGGTCGGATTCGCGATCGCCAGGCTGCTGCGATACGAGGCCCGGATCTGGCGCTGGGACTTCTCCTTCCTTGCCGCCCAGCTCAACCCGATCGTGGTGGCCGCTGGCCTCGGGTGCGCCGTCATCGGGGGGCTGGGGGCAGCGGCCACCCGGCCCTTCCGTCGGGTCGGATGGGAGCCGCACACGCCGAGCTGCCCGCGCTGCTGCCACGCCCTCGCCGCCCAGGGGGCCGCGAATCCGTTCGTCACCTGCCCGGAATGCGGCGGCCACCTTCCCCGGCTGGAGGCGGGCAACGGTTAGCCAGCGCACGGTCCCCACAGCCCGAGGAGCCAGGCCAGGTCCCACGCCCCGACGATGCCGTCGCCGTTGAAGTCGGCCGGATGCGGACCGACCGGTCCCCACGCCCCGAGCAGGATGGCGAGGTCGGGGGCCCCGATGTCCCCGTCGCCGTTCAGGTCGGCCGGGCAGGCCAGGCTGATCGGCTCGCCGAAGAGGACATCGTCGAGGGCCACGACGTCGGCGCCCGCCGGCGAATCGTCGTTCCGCGGGGCCAGCGGCAGGTTGCCGGTGGTGACCACGACCTTCGCGATGCGCACCTCGTCGGTGCTGGCGATGCCGACAAAGCTGAAGAGCCCGGATCCCGGTGCTGGCGGAGCGAAGGCGTGGCCGATGACCTGGTCGTCCTGGTCGTAGGCGGTGATGCCGGTCACCTCCGCCAGGTCGGCGTCGCAGAAGACGATGCCGACGCCGGTGACTCCGGCGGGCACGGTCACCGTGCCGGGGACGAAGAAGGTGAGCGTGTACTCGGTCGAGCCCACCGTGCCGAAGATCCGCTGCGGCGTGAAGGCCGCGAAGTCCTCGACGTAGTTGGGGTTGATGTTGCCGAGCTCGATCGGCGTGGCGGTCGGATTGCCGGCCTTGGCGCTGACCTCGAAATGGCCGCCATCGACCGCGAAGCGCGCCCCACGGGCCCGCGGGGCGGCGGTGAAGTTGAAGAAGTCGCCCGGGAAGGCATTGGGCGACGAGAAGCTGTCGGGCACGGCGTCCCAGTTGATCTCGCGGCGACCTCCTCCGAAGCTGCCGGGGACGTTGGCGTTGAGCGGACCGAGCAAGGCCCGGAACTGATCGACCGCGTCCTGCACCGTCGCCGCGTCGCCGGCCTGGAGAAGGGTGACCGTGGCGGCTGGAGCGGGGGTGGCGATGGCGAGCGGAAGCAGCGAGAGGGCGAGGAGACGTGGCGTGGGCATGGCGAGCTCCGGATGGTGTCGCGTGAAGGGTTGATGGCCGAGCCGACCTCCGTCCCACGCGCCACGCGGCGCCGCCCGGGATCAGCAATCCGGAACTTCGCGTGTGATTCGCGAACTCGCGATGCGCAACGCTCGCGCTCGCGGGCCGACGGCCGAGAAGTCGGGAGATGTCCACATGGCTCGCGTCGGGCAGCGCCCATCGCTAGCGTGATGGCGTCCGTGAGTCGCATCGTGTGACGCGGTCTGCCGGACAGGTAGCTAGGAGAAACCCGTGACCAAGAACCTCTTCGCGCCGACAGCGATGACTGTCGCGTCGCTCCTCCTTCCCGTCGCCGCAAACGGGCAGGACGTCGTCAAGCTGGCCGCCGAGTCGGCCCAGAACTGGAACCTCTGCGCCACCTGGGAGAACTGGGTGCTGGCCAACCCAGCGGATGCCGAGGGCGGCGTCGCGGGCTGTCCGCTGCAGGGAGATTGCGACAACGCCAGCGTCCGCGACACCTACATCCCCAACAGCTCGACGCCGATCAAGACGATCCGCCTGCGTTTCCACGTCTTCGCCAACACCGACGGCGGCAACCCGGCCTCCTCGCTCACCGAGGTCGCCCAACAGGTGGCCAAGCTGAACGCCGACTACCTGGTCTGGCGGATCCAGTTCGTCCATACCGCGGAGATCATCAACGACTCGACGTACCGCGACTTCACGCCCAACGTCGAGGATTCGGCGATGAAGAACCTCTACGCCGATTCGCCGGCCACCCAGCTCAACGTCTACGTGGTCAACACCACCTGCTGCTACGCCGGCCTCGGCACCTTCCCCTGGGACCCGAACAGCCTGACCAACGCGGGCGGCATCATCATCGACGACAGCTACTTCGACGCCACCAACGAGGTGCTGACCCATGAGGTCGGCCACTGCATCGGCCTCTGGCACACCCACCACGGGGTGAGCGAGGTCGGCACCTGCAGCGATTGCTACGAAAGCCCGCCGGGGAACAACACGAGCGGCGATTTCTGCTCCGACACCCATCCCACGCCCACCGAGGCCAACGGGGACTGCGACGGCTACGGGGGCACCGATCCCTGCTCCGGCCAGGCTTGGAGCTCCCAGCCGCAGAACTACATGGGCTATGCCGGCCCCGCCTGCTGGGACACCTTCACCTCACAGCAGGCAGGCCGCATGCACTGCTGGATCACGGCCAAGCTCACCGGCTGGCTGGAGACCCCGCCGCCTCCCTGCCCGGGCGTGGGGAGCTGTTTCGCCGCCCACGGCACGCCGGGCTGCGACAACACGGCCTGCTGCGAGGCGATCTGCCAGGCGGATCCCTTCTGCTGCGACAACCAATGGGACACGATCTGCGTCGACGAGGCCAACGAGCTCTGCGCCGGCTGCGGCGGCGTGGGCACCGGAAGCTGCTTCAGCGCCCACGGCACGCCCTACTGCGACCGGGCCAGCTGCTGCGACGTGGTCTGCTCAGCGGATAGCTACTGCTGCAACAACCAGTGGGACACGATCTGCGTGAACGAGGCCAACCTCTACTGCGCGTCCTGCGGCGGATCCGCCACCGGCTCCTGCTACGAGACGCACGCCTGGGGCTATTGCGACAACGCGGCGTGCTGCGACACGGTCTGCGCGGTCGACTCCTACTGCTGCGATTCGCTCTGGGACTCGATCTGCGTCCACGAGGCCCTCGACCTCTGCGCGGTCTCGGTCCTCGCCGGCCCGATCACCTATCCGACCAACGGCAACCAGTACTACCTGCTCAGCGTGGCCTCGGCGACTGCGGCCCAGGCCAAGGCGGCGTCGATGGGCGGCCACCTGGTCACCATCGCCAATGCCGCGGAGAACGAGTGGGTCCGGGCCAACCTGGCGAACTACGGAGGCACCGCCCGCAAGGTCTGGATCGGCCTTGGCGACGTGGCCACCGAAGGCACCTTCGTTTGGGTGGACGGCGAGCCGTTCGCCTATTCCAGTTGGGCCCCCGGCGAGCCCAACAACTCCTACGACGAGGATTACGTCGAGCTGTATCCGACGCTCGGCACCTGGAACGACATCACGAAGTACAGCTTCAGCGACAACTACGCCGTGGCCGAGATCGAAGTCACCATCTGCGGCGACGTCGGCACGCTGTCCTGTTTCGAGACCCACGGCAGCCCCTTCTGCAACGACGCGGCATGCTGCACGACCGTGTGCAACGCCGATCCATGGTGCTGCGCCAACTCGTGGGACTCGATCTGCGTCGGCGAGGCGTTCCAGATGTGCTACGGATGCGGCGCGGCCTCGGCGGGCTCCTGCTATGGGGCGCACTCGGCGCCGGCCTGCAACAACGCGAGCTGCTGCCAAACCGTCTGCGCCGCGGACCCCTTCTGCTGCGAGGTGCAATGGGATTCGCTCTGCGTGAACGAGGCCTACTCGATGTGCGGTCCGCCGCCGTGCCCGTCCGACCTGAACGGCGACCACGCGGTGAACGCCGCCGACCTCGCGGTGCTTCTCGGGGCGTGGGGCACCGCTGGGGCCGCCGATCTCGATGGCAGCGGCATCGTCAACGCCGGCGACCTGGCGATCCTGCTCGGGGCGTGGGGGCTCTGCCCGTGAGCTGACGGCGATCCCGCGATCGGCAACCGGATCTCATGGCGACGGCGGCTGGGCTTCGGCCCGGCCGCCGTCCTTTTGCTGGCGGAGGAGGTCCGGGAAGGCGCTCCAGGATTCTCGCCGGGCTGCTGAGAGAACTCCCCGTTCCCGGCCGGAAGGTGGGCGGAGACTGCTCTCCGCCGAGATCCACGAGGGCGGAGGAAGGGAAGGCCGGGAGAGGGCCCGGCCGATGGACCGACGCCATGAGAGCGAACGGTCATCAGGGAACTGCCGCGTGACACCCGCGGCAGCATGCCCCGCCGCGACGCCGACCTCAGGGCGCCGCAGCAGAGGGGCAGGATCGGGCGGCTCCACGTAGGGGAGGAGACGGCACCGGCGGAGAGGGGCGGCGAGGCTTCGGCCTCGCCGCCTGTTTTCGTCGGGCAGATTCAGCGACGATCGTTCTGCGATTCCGATGAGCCCCTCGGCTCACGAAATCTGAGCGCCGCCACCTCGCCGACGTCGGTTCGTGGCGAGGGAT
Organism: Phycisphaerales bacterium; assembly: GCA_044224425.1. Lineage (GTDB taxonomy): Bacteria > Planctomycetota > Phycisphaerae > Phycisphaerales > SM1A02 > JAEUIT01. Next base: position 19,445 of record JBGAKK010000045.1, on the reverse strand, counting down.
GACCGCTACGCTCCTTGAAGCGCGAGTTGCGGATTGCCGTCGGCCCTTCTCCCTCCAGGCCTCGGCGCCGCGTCGCCTGAGGTGCCACGCCATGTCCGTCCCCGCCACCGGTGGTCAGACCCTCGACTCCGGATTGCACGAGCACGCCGCCCTTCTCGACGAACTCACCGCTCTGCGCCACGATCTCACCGCTTTCGCCGATCGCCCGCGGAGCGGCGTCGACCACATGGATCTCCGCTACCGGGCGAGCGGGCGCAACCTGATGCACTACGTCGCCATGCGCCGGCGCGACTTGCGCTCGATCCAGGTGCGGCTGGCGGCCCTCGGGCTCTCCTCGCTCGGGCGCTGCGAAGCGCACGTCTTGGCCACCATCGACGCGGTCGTCTCCGCCCTGCGGAGCCTGACCGGCGAGGGCCAGCGGCCGGCCGAGGCAGCGCCGGCCGGAATCAGCTTCGAGGCCGGCGAACGGCTCCTTCGCGAGCACGCCGAGGCTCTGCTCGGGCCGGCGCCGCGGGGCCGCGAGGTCCGCATCATGGTCACCATGCCGAGCGAGGCGGCGAGCGACAGCGGCCTGGTGGAGCGCCTCCTCGAGCGAGGCATGGACTGCATGCGGATCAACTGCGCCCACGACGACGAGGTGGCGTGGGGGGCGATGATCGCCAACCTGCGCCGTGCCGAGCGGGTCACCGGGCGGCGGGCCAAGGTGATCATGGACCTGGCCGGACCGAAGCTGCGGACCGGCCCGCTCGAACCGGGGCCAGCTGTTTGCAAGGTGCGGCCGGAGCGCGACCTGTTTGGCCGGGTGACCGCCCCGGCCCGCATATGGCTCACCGACGAGGCATGGCCGGCGCCGCCGCCAAGCCCGGCCGACCTCGCCATCTCGGTGTCGGGTCCGTGGCTCGAGGCCATCGCCCTCGGAGAGTCGATCCGAGTCCGCGACGCCCGCGACGCCGCCCGCGAGCTGCGGGTCGTCGATCTCGCCCCCGGCGGGGTGTGGGCCGAGACGCAGTCGACCATCTACTTCGAGAACGGGGCGATCCTGCGGCGGAGGAGCGCTGGCCCGGAGGATCCCGCCGCGGAGACGGCTGTCTGTGGCGTGCCGGCCCGCGAGCAGGCCATCCGTCTGGCCCGGGGCGACCGGCTGATCATCACCCGCGACCAGCGGCCCGGACGGTTGGCGACCTTCGACAGCGCCGGACGCGTGCTCACCCCGGCCTCGATCGGATGCACGCTGCCGGAGGCCCTCGACGAGGCCCGTCCTGGCGAGCCGATCTGGCTCGACGACGGCAAGATCGGCGGCGTGATCGAGCGGGTCGAACCCGACCACGTGGTGGCCTCGATCACCCACGCCCGTGCTGGCGGCGACCTGCTGCGCTCGGACAAGGGCATCAACCTGCCCGAGACGACCATGCGGATCCCGGCCATGACGGCCAAGGATCGCCAGGATCTCGCCTTCATCGCGGAGCATGCCGACATCGTGGCCCTCTCCTTCGCCAACGCGACGGAGGACGTCGAATCGCTGATGGACTCCCTGCGCGGCCTCGGCGAGCGTCGCCCGGCCATCGTCCTCAAGATCGAGACCCGCCGCGGGTTCAACAACCTCCCCGCGCTGCTCCGCCGCGTCATGCGCTGGCCTTCGTGCGGGATCATGATCGCCCGCGGCGACCTGGCGGTCGAGTGCGGATTCGAGCGGCTGGCCGAAGTGCAGGAAGAGATGCTCTGGATGTGCGAGGCGGCCCACGTGCCGGTCATCTGGGCTACGCAGGTGCTCGAGCAACTGGCCAAGGAAGGGCTTCCCTCGCGGGCCGAGATCACCGACGCCGCGATGGCCCACCGGGCGGAGTGCGTGATGCTCAACAAGGGACCGCACGTCACCGAGGCCATGATGGCCCTCGACGACATCCTCTGCCGGATGCAGGCCCACCAGACCAAGAAGCGTTCGATGCTTCGCGAGCTGCACATCGCCAAGGCCTTCCCGCTGGAGTGAGTGGCGATCGGCGGAGCCCGAGGTCGACGAGCCTCGCTCCTCGGTGGCGACCGCAGATCGATGGCCGCGGAGTCCGCTCCTGCCGTACCATGCGGCCATGTCCGACCTCGGTCATCTCCTCTCCAACAATCGGGCCTGGGCGGAGCGCATGGAGCGCGACCGCCCCGGCTTCTTCCGGGGGCTCGCAGCGCAGCAGCGGCCGAAGTACCTCTGGATCGGCTGCGCCGACAGCCGCGTGCCGGCCAACGAGATCATCGGCCTCCCGCCCGGCGAGGTGTTTGTCCACCGCAACGTCGCCAACCTGGTGGTGCACAGCGACCTGAACTGCCTCTCGGTCCTCGACTTCGCGGTGAACGCCCTGCAGGTCGAGGACATCATCGTCTGCGGCCACTACGGCTGCGGCGGCGTGGCGGCGGCGCTCGCGGCGAGCGAGGGTCGGATCGTCGACCACTGGATCCGCCACGTGCGGGACATCGCCAAGTTCTACAAGGACGAGATCGAGGCGGCGGCGACCGCCCCGGCCCAGGCCCGGCGGCTCTGCGAGCTCAACGTCGCGGTGCAGGTGGTGCACGTCCGCGAGTCTCCCGTGGTGCAGGCTGCGGCGCAGCGGGGGATCTCGGTCCACGGCTGGATCTACGACGTGGCCGACGGGCTCCTCCGCGACCTCACGCCGATGGTCGACCGGGTGCGGGCCCTCGAGCCCTCCTGTCGGCTACCGGGCTGACGCGGCGTGCTGTTGGACGGCGAGCGGGAGCTCCCGCCAGAAGATGGCCTCGGCCTTGGCCTGGCACTCGAGCACCGCGTCGAGCGAGCCGGGCAGGGCCAGCGGTTGGATCTCGCCCCAGGCATCGCTGGGGAGGTCGTCGCCCAGATAGCGGAGCCCGAAGTCGAAGCGATCGGGGGCGTGGCGGATCCGCAGGAGTTCGACCAGCGGCCGCAAGGTGAAGGTGAGGTAGCGGTCGGCGGCCTCGAGCGGGTCGCGGCGCCAGGCCGCCTTCCGCACCAGATGTTGGAGCAGCCGGAAGCGGGGAGCCATCGCCGCCAGTCGCTCGCGAACCTTCGCCTGGTGGGCCGGGCGATCGAACGGCTCGGGCCGGACCAGTCCTTCGCGGTCAAACAGGATCTGGGCTGTGCCATGCCGCTCGACCTCGAGAAAACGGGGGGCGGTCGCGTTGCGCTTGGTCACCACGAAGTCGACCATGCACCAATCCGGCACACCCTCGAGCTGCCAGAAGACCTGGTCGTGCCCGTGCCAGGTCGGCATGGGCAGCCGAAGCTCGAGGTCGATCGGATGCCGGCCGGCGAGGGCGGCCCGGCAGCGGTCGATGGTGGCTTCGACGGCGTCGTCCTCGACGATGGCCACGAGGTCGATGTCCGACCAGCGGTCGGTGCGGCCGTTGGAATCCGATCCGGCCAGCCAGGCGGCGAGGACCCGGCAGTCCTCCTCGAGCGTGCTCCGGAGGCGGGCCACGAGCGACTCGCGGATGTCGTCAGGGGTCATGGCGGCTGGTACCGGGGCCCGGGCCACTGGTTGATGGAGAGGGCGGGGTACGCTGCGGCCCGCCCATGCCTCGCACCCGCATCGCCCTCGTCACCTGCACCGAGCTCCCGCGCCCCGACCTCGAGTTGCCCGTCCTTGCCGCGGCCATCGAGCGGGCCGGGGGCGAGGCCGCGATCGCCTCGTGGGACGACCCGTCCGTCGGTTGGGAGGGCTTCGACGTAGCGGTGATCCGCTCGACCTGGAACTACGTGCGGCGATTCGACGCCTACACCGCGTGGCTGGAGCGGGCTGCTGCGGCCACGCGGCTCGTCAATCCGCTGCCGGTGCTCCGCTGGAACCTGCACAAGCGCTACCTGTTGGAACTCGCCGCAGCCGGGGTGCCGGTCGTCCCCACCGTCCTTCTCGAGCCCGGAGAACGGGTCGGTTGGAGCGAGCTGTTTGGCCGCTGGGGCGAGCTGGTCCTCAAGCCGGCCATCTCGGCCGGCTCCTTCGCCACCATCCGGGTGCCACCGGGCGACGCGGCGCGGGCCGAGGCCCATCGGGCTGGCCACCCGACGCGGACCATGATGGTCCAGCCGTTCCTGGGGAGCGTGCTCGAGCGCGGCGAACGAAACCTCGTCCACTTCGGCGGCCGCTTCTCCCACGCCTTGGCCAAGGGGGCGAGGTGGAGCGGGGAGCCGGAGGCCTCGGGCGGGGCGCTCCAGCCCGATCCCGACGAACTCGCCCTGGCCCGCCAGGCCTTGGCCGCGGTCGACGCCAAACAGCTCGGCGCGGTGGCCTATGCCCGCGTCGACATCGCCCGCGATGGCCAGGGCCGGGCCGTCCTCATGGAGCTCGAAATGCTCGAGCCGTCGCTCTTCCTCGAGCGGGTGCCGGAGGCGGCGGGGCGTTTCGCCGCGGCAGTGCTGGCGGTCGAGCGCTCCAGTCGCGATGATGGCTGAGGCGAAGCGGCCGCGGGCCGGCTTCGATCGTGAACCAGCCTCGGGGTCGCCATGCCGACGACGTTCCACCACCTCACCGGACGCATCCAACTGACGGTGACCCTCCTGGGAGTCAAGCCCGTGATCTGGCGCAGCTTGGTCGTCTCGCCAGCCCTCACGTTGGAAGAGCTCCACATGGCGCTGCAGGTGGCGATGGGTTGGACCAACTCGCATCTCCATCAGTTCCGGACCGACGACGGCCAGCGCATCGTCACTTCATCCGATCTCGCCGAAGAGGGGGGGTCGCACGGCGCCGGGCCGGAGCCGGTCGACGAGAAGCGCGTGCTGGTGGCGTCGGTGCTTCCCTCGCAGGGCAGCGAGCTCCTCTACGAGTACGACTTCGGCGACGGATGGACGCATCGGATCCTCCACGAGGGGTTGCCGACGGCAGCGGCTGGAACGAGCGTGCCGGCGGGAGCGCTTGCGTGGTGCGTCGATGGGGCGATGGCCGGTCCGCTCGAGGATTGCGGCGGCCCTCCGGGACACGAGCGGATCGTCGAGTTGCTTGGGCCACGGGCCTCGAAGAAGCCGCCCCGTTCCCCCGAACTGCGTGAGCTGCTCGAGTGGATCCCGCGCGGCTACGACCCGCAGGCCTTCGACCGCGACTCGGTCAACGCCGACTTGGCCCGCGTGCTGCGGTTCGGACGGCCAGCCAAGGGTTCGGCGGGTCGAAAGCGACCAGCGCCGCGGCGCGTCTGGCGTCAGCGAGGCGATTGAGGACCAGCTAGGCTCCCGCCATGACCTCAGTATCGGATGTCGCAACGCTCCTCGAGCTGATTCGCAAGATCCAGGCCCTCTACGACGCTCCTGCCACCGATGGCGAGCGGCAGGCCGCGGCCGCCGCTGCCGCTCGGGTCGAGGAGCGGCTCCGGGCTGCTGCGTCGGCCTCGCGGGCAGGCGGCGGGCGGGTCGCCGAGCCGACCGTCGAGTTCCAGCTCCGGATCGAGGATGCCTGGTCGCGGCAGCTCTTCATGGGCATCGCCCAACACCATGGCGTGCGTCCCTACCGTTACCGCGGCCAGCGGCGGACCTCGCTGATGGTGCGGACCACGAGGTCCCTGCTCGACGGGGTGATCATGCCGCATTACCGGGACGCGGTCGGCGTGCTGCGCGAGCACTTCGATGCCATCGCGGCGAGGGTGATCCGCGAGGCCCTCGACGTCGTCAACGACGAGGCGGACGTGCGGGTCGAGTCGGGCCCGAGCGAGCCCCCCGCGCTCACCGCCGCGCCGAGCCAGCAGCCGCGCGGATGACGGGCGGCCGGACCGGCCCTCGGCGCGACATTCGGCGAGGCCGTACGATGCCGCCGCATGCGAGCCCGGACCATTCTGCGACTGCTGGCTGCGAGCGGCGTGGCCATGGTGGCCTTCGCCGGGTGCCGCTCCCAGCTCGGGCTCGAGCCGGCCCCGCCCGGTGAGCAACTCCGCGAGGCCCAGCAGAGCGCTCTCACTGCTGACACCCTCTCCATCCGCACCGTGCAGGTCCTCGAGCGGGAAGGCATCGCTCCCGTGGCGAGCGAGGAAGCGGCGGCGTCGCTACGGACCATGGCCACGAGCGCGATGGATGCCGACCACCTGGTGGCCTTGGCCGAGGTCTCCTACGCCCTCGCCCGCCGCAACGGATTCGTAAGCGACCTCGGCTGGCAGCATGCCGTGGTCGCCTCCACCGCGAGTTGGGCGGCGCTCTTCAGCTCGGTGGCCGATCTCTCGCCGTTCCAGAGCCGAGCCATGCTCGCTCGCCACCTCCACAACGTGTCGCTGGCCGCGGTGGTGCTCGGCCTTCCCGACCCGCCCGGGCCGGAGCCGGCGGAGTTCCATCGTCTCGTCTTCGGTCGCGACATCGTCTTCCGCCGCACGTGGGAGGCGAGCACGTGGCGAAGCGTGCGCTTCGTCGACTTCGTGCCCGTCGACGACTTCCGCGTGCGCGGACTGCGGAACCGCCACCGGCAGTCGGGCGTCGGGGCGGCCCTGCTCGGCATGCGGGCTCCGATCGACCGCTCCACCGCCGATGCCTCGGTCCTCCGCCTTCCGCCGACCCACCAGGCTGTGCCGTTCACCGCCGTCTTGCGCGACGTGCAGTTTCTTCCCGGCGATCGCTGGATCCCCGATGCCCTCGATCTGGCCATCTACGACCCGAACCGAACCCCATCCATCGTCATCGCCGGCCGCGAGGTGCCGCTCGAGGCTGACAGCAGTGCCGCCCTCGCCGACACCCTGGGGCAGAGCGAGGAGCTTCGCCAGGTCGGGTTCGGCGGCCTCTTCCGCGTCCATGATTGGCAGGAGATCGGCGGGCTCTACATGCTCGAGCCGTTCGATCCCGATCGCATCCCCGTCGTCTTCGTGCACGGCCTGGTCTCGTCGCCGCTCACCTGGCGGGAGATGGCCAACGACCTGTGGAGCGATCCCGCCATCCGTTCGCGCTACCAGTTCTGGTTCTTCCTCTACCCGACCGGCCAGCCCTTCGCCCTCTCGGCGGCGGCGCTCCGGGCGGAGCTCGAGGAAGTGCGGAGGCGATGCGATCCCGAGGGTCGATGCCGTGGACTCGAGCAGATCGTCCTCATCGGCCACAGCATGGGCGGGCTCGTCTCCCGCCTGCTGGTGACCGATCCCGGCACCGCCCTCTGGGACAGCTTGAGCCCGGTCCCGTTCGATCAGGCCACGCTCTCGGACGAGGATCGCGAGCTGGTCACCAGAGCCATCGTGTCGCCGCCGGTGCGGGGAGTGACCCGCGTCGTCTTCCTCGCCGTGCCGCATCGGGGCAGCAACCTCGCCGACCGCACGCCGGGCCGGTTCGCCTCCTGGCTCGTGCAGTTGCCGCCCGCCATGGTCGAGGCGGCGGGGCGGGTCTTCCAGGCTGACGGCGCCTCGCCGCAGCAACCCAGCCAGCGCACGCTGTCGAACGGCATCCAGTCGCTCTCGCCGCAGTCCGATTTCCTGCGGGCGATGGCCGACCTGCCCCTCGCCCCGGGCGTGACGGCGCACTCGATCATCGGCGACCGCTCCGCCAATCCCGGCCCGAGCGGCACCGACGGGATCGTGCCCTACTCGAGTTCGCACCTGGCGGGCGTCGAGTCGGAGCTGGTGATCCCGAACTCCGACCACAGCGTGACGCTGCATCCGGCCGCCATCCGCGAGGTGCGGCGGATCCTCCGCGAGCACGCCGCGATCACGAACCGGCCGGCTTCGACGTCGGCCGCGTCCACTCCTCGTCCTTGAGGTTCCAACCGCCGCCCAAGGCCCGGTAGAGCTGCACCAGGGCCAACTGCTTCTGGGTGCGGGTGCTGGCCAGCGACTGCTGGGCGGGGAAGAGGAGTTGTTGGGCCTCGAGCACCTCGAAGTAGCTCGACAGCCCGCTCAGGAAGCGACGGCTGGAGACGCTCACCGAGCGTTCGAGCGAGCCGACCGCGACGACCTGGTCGGTCTCGGCGAGGTCGAGCTTCTCACGGGAGACGAGAGCGTCGGAGACGTCCTTGAGGGCCACCAGGACGCTCTGCTCGTAGGCGGCGACCGATTCGGCGAAGGCCGCCCGGGCGCTTTCCTCGGCACCCTTCAGGCGGCCGCCTTGGAAGATCGGCCCGGCCAAGCCGGCCCCGATCGACCACAGGTTGCCGGTGCCCGAGCTGAACGCCGAGAGCTCGGGGCTGACCCGTCCGAGGGCCGCGGTCAGGTTGAGCTGCGGGAAGTAGTTGGCGATGGCCACGCCGACCGTGGCGTTGGCGGCGACCATCTGCTGCTCGCGGGCCCGGATGTCGGGTCGCCGCTCGAGGAGCTGCGAAGGGATGCCGACCGGGACGCTGGGCGGATTGTTCTGGGCGGCCAGGCCGCGCGGCCGCTCGATCCCTTGCGGGGCCCGGCCGAGGATCACGTTCAGCGCGTTCTCCGCGATGGCGATGTCGCGCTCGAGGATCGGGATGGTGGCCCGCACCGCCGCCTCGGCAGCGGTGGCCCGGCTCACCGCGAGGTCGGAGTCGAGGCCGCCGGTGCTGCGGAGCTCGAAGATGCGGCGGCTCTCGGCGAAGGACGCTGCGTTTTGTTTGGCGATCTCGACCTGGAGGTCGAGCCCGAGGAGGACGAAGTAGAGCTGGGCCGTCTCGCTCACGATCGAAAGGAGCACCGCCCGGCGGTTCTCCTCGCTGGCCAGGATGTTGGCGAGGGCCGCCTCGTCGGCGCGGCGGATGCGGCCCCAGAGGTCGATCTCCCAAAACGCGGTGAGGGCGGCGATGCCCGAGGAGCCGGTCTGCCCGCCGTTCGGGACCGGCGTCCCCCACAGCTCGTTGCGGCCCCGCGACACGCCGGCCCCGTAGCCGATCTGCGGGAAGAGCGGCGAGACGATCTGCATCTGGAGGCCGCGGGCCTGCTCGACGCGGGCCACGGCGATGCGCAGGTCGTTGTTCGAGGCGAGGGCCTCGTCGATCAGGGCCCCCAGCGTGGGATCGTCGAAGACCTCCCACCACGGGCGGTCGGCGATCGACTCTGGCCCCGTCGAGGCCGGGCCGTCGCGGAACCCGGTGGGCACCGCGGTCTCGGGCCGCACGTAGTCCGGGCCGACCTTGCAGCCGCTGGCGACCGCTGCGGCCAAGGCGATGGCGGCGAGCGAACGATGGGTCGGGGACGGAGCTCGCATCAGTTGGCCTTGGCCGGAGTGTGCTCGTCGACGCGATAGAGGATCGCGTAGAGGACGGGGACGACGATGAGGACGAGGATGCAGCAGAAGGAGAGCCCGAACATGATGGTCACCGCCATGCCCACGAAGAAGGGGTCTTGGAGCAGCGGGATCATGCCGAAGACCGTGGTCAGGGCGATCATCAGGACGGGCCGCACCTTGGACGAGCTCCCTTGCAGGATCGCGTCCCAGGGCTTGGCCCCCTTGTCGATCTCGGCCTTGATGCGGCCCACGATGATGATCGAGGTCTTGATCAACTCGCCGCCGAGGCTGAGGACGCCGAGCAGGGCCATGAAGCCGAAGGGTTGCCCGGTGGACAGGAAGCCGAGGGTCACGCCGATGATCGCCATGGGCAGGACCAGCCAGACGGCGAGCGTGGCCCGGTAGGAGTTGAAGAGGCAGACCACGATCAGGACCATCAAGGTCAGGGCCAGCGGCAGCGGCTCGGCCAGGGCCTGGCGGGCCCGCGTCGAGTCCTCGTGCTCGCCGCCCCACTCGAAGGTGTAGCCCGGCGGCAAGGGGATCGACTCGATCTGGTCGCGCACGCGGCCGAAGAGCTGGCTGGGCAGGCCGGTGCGGGGATCGGCGTGGACGGTGATGGTCGACACGCGGTCGCGGCGGGCGATGAGCGGGTCTTCCCAGCCGACTTCCGTGCCCGAGGTCACCTGGCTGAGCGGAATCATCCGTGCCGCCGCCGGGCTCCAGATCTGGGCGCTCTCGATGACGTCGATCGAGCTCCGTTCCGCTTCCGGCGGGCGGGCCACGATCGGGAGGAGGCGCGTCTCCTGGGCGTAGAGTCCGGTGCCGGCGCCGCCCGGCTCGCGATAGGTGCCGACCACGCGACCTTCGAGGCTCGTCTCGAGGGCTTGGGCCACGTCGACGCGGGTGATGCCGTTGCGCCGGGCCTGGGCTTCGAGGATCTCGGGGCGGACCACCTTCTCGCGCTCCCGCCAGTCGTGGCGGATGCAGAGGGCTCCGCCATCGTCATGCAGGATCTTCACCGCCTGGTCGGCCAGGCCGCGGAGCACGTCGGGATCGGGTCCGCGGAAGCGGGCCTGCACGCGGCCGCCGGCGCCCGGGCCAAGCAGGAAGCGCTTGGCGATGGCATTGGCGTTGGGGTACTCGGTGTCGAGGTGCTGCTGGATCGCGGCGATCATCGGGTCGATGGCCCGCTCGTCGTCCACGTTGACCAGGAACTGCACGAAGGCCCGGTTCTCCCGCTCCGGCGTGTAGACGAGGATGAAGCGCAGGCCGCCCGAGCCGACGAAGGACGTGATGTGCTTGGTGCCGGGCTGCTTCTCGATGAACGACTCGATCTCCGCGGCGAAGGCCTCGGTCTGGCGGAGGTGGGTGCCGCCGGGGAGATAGACGTCGACCATGAACTGCGGGCGGGTGGCCGGCGGGAAGAAGCTCTGGGTCACGGCCCGGAAGCCGTAGACGCTGGCCACGAGGGCCACCACCGAGGCCAGCATGACCGCCCAGCGGGCCTTGAGGGCCACGGCCAGCATCGAGCGGTAGCCGCGGTAGAACCAGCCGTCGTAGGCCGACTTCTCGTCCGCCTGCTTGCCCTCGGTGCCAGGCTTGGCGTGGAAGGCCAGGTAGCCGAAGAGGGGAGTGATGGTGATCGCCGCCACCCAGCTGATGGTGAGCGAGATGAAGATCACCCAGAAGAGCGAGTTGCAGTACTCGCCGGTGTTGTCCTCGGAGAGGCCGATCGCGGCGAAGGCGATGACCGCGATGGCGGTGGCCCCGAAGAGCGGCCACTGGTCCTTGGCCACCACGTCGCGGATCACTTCCAGCTTGTCCTCGCCCGCCTCGATGCGGACCTTGAGTCCCTCGGTGACGATGATCGCGTTGTCGGTCAGCATGCACAGGGCGATGATGAACGCCCCGAGCGAGATGCGCTCCATCAGGATGTCGGCCCCGAACATCACCACGATGGTGCCGAGGATGGTCAGGAGGAGGACGGCCCCGATGATCGTCCCGGCCCGCAGGCCCATGGCGATCAGGAGCATCACGAAGACGATCGAGACCGCCTTGATGATGTTGAAGACGAAGTCGTTGGTGGCGGCGGTGACGGCGTCGGGTTGGAAGTTGATCTCGCCGATCTCCATGCCCACCGGCCGGTCGGCCTCGAGCTCGGCGAGCCGCTTGCGGATGCCGTTCCCCATGGTCACCACGTTGCCGCCTTGGACGGTCGAGATGCCCAGGCCGATGGCCGGCTTGCCGTCGAAGCGGAGGAGCCGCCGCGGCGGGTCCTGCTCGCCGCGGGTGATGGTGGCCACGTCCTTGAGGAGGAGCTGGCGGCCGCTCGCGTCGGAGCCGATGACGAGGTCGAGCATCTCCTCGGCCGAGCCGAAGGTCCCCTTGGGGTCGATGGCGATGTGCTCCTCGCCGATCCGGAAGCGGCCGCCGTCGGCGGCGACGTTGCGGTCCCGGAGCTGGGCGTAGACCCGCTCCTCGGGGATGCCGAGCTGGGCCAGCCGCTGCCGCGAGATCTCGAGGTAGACGACCTCCTGCTGCTCGCCGAAGAGGTCGACCTTCTTGACGTCGGTCACCGTCATCAGCTCGCGGCGCAGGAACTCCGCGTAGCGCCGCAACTCCGACGAGCTGTACCCGTCGCCCGAGATGGCGAAGAAGATGCCGTAGACGTCGCCGAAGTCGTCGATGATCACCGAGCGTCCGCGCACCGAGGGGGGCAGGCGGGACTGCACGTCGTTGATCTTCCGGCGGAGCTCGTCCCACACCTGCGGGATGCGGTCCTGCCCGAACTCGTCGCGGATGCGGGCGCTGACCAGGGAGCGGCCGCGGGTCGACTCCGACTCGACGCGGAGGAGCTGGTCGAGCTGTTGGACCGCCGCTTCGATCGGGTTGGTGACTTCCTTGGCCACCTCCTCGGCCGAGGCGCCGGGGTAGGGGGTGATGATCAGGGCGTCCTTGATGGTGAACTCGGGGTCCTCGAGGCGCCCGAGGCGCTGGTAGGCGATGACGCCTCCGATGAGGACGAGGAACACCAGGAAGAACGCGACACGCTGGTTCTTGACCGTGAGGAGGCCGGGGTTCATCAGCGGCGGCCTCCGAGGGCGTCACCCAGGTCGCGGACCTTCATGCCGTCGCGGAGGGCCGAGGCCCCGGCGATGGCGATGCGGTCGCCGACCGCGAGGCCGCTGGTCACCATGACGTCGCCGCCCGTGATCGAGCCGAGGGTCACCGGCTTGGCCCGCACGGCGCCGGCGGCGTCGATGGCCCAGACCACCGATTGGCCGCCGGCCCGATTGACCACTGCGGTGAGCGGCACCCGGATCGCAGTGCCGCCATCGGCGTTGCGGCGGGCGATGGTCACCGAGGCCGACATGCCGGGGAGGATCGAGACACCCTCGGGGGCAGGCATGGCGAAGCGGACGAGGAAGGTTTGGGTGGTCGGGTCGGCGAACTGCGAGACCTCGCGGACCCGGACCGGGAAGCGGCGGCCGGGGGCGCTCGAGAAGGTCGCCTCCATGGAGGTCACATCGGGGCTTCGGACGTCGCTCGCCATCACCGTCTCGGGCACGTCGACCGCGACGTCGATCTCGTCGACGTTCTGGTAGCGGATCACCGGCTGGCCGGCCCGGATGGTCTGGTTCCGCTGGACGAAGACCTCGGCCACCACGCCGTCGTACGGGGCGGTCAGCACCGCGTCGGCGAGGTTGATGCGGGCCTCGTCGACCCGTCCCTCGAGCGAGCGCACCGAGGCCTCCTGGCCCGCGATGTCCTCTTCGCGGGCCTGGGTGCCCTTCTCCAACAGCTGGAGGGCCGACTTGTACTCTTCGTCGGCCACCTTGAACGCGGCCTCGGCCCGCTCGAACTCGGCCCGCGACACGGCGTTGCCCTGGACCAGTTCGGCGAAGCGGTTGAAGTCGGCGCGGGCGTTGGCGAGGCGGGCCTCGGCGGCCCGCACCGCGGCCTCGCGGCGCAGGCGCTCCTCGGGACGCTCGCCGCCGCGAAGGGCCGCCAGCTGGGCCCGGGCCTGGTCGAGTTGTCCTTGGAGCGAGGCGAGGCGGGCCCGGTACTCGTCCTCGCGGAGTCGAGCCACGACGTCGCCCTTCTTCACCCGCTGCCCTTCGGCGACCGGCAGCTCGAGGAGAAGCCCCGGCACCTGGAAGGCGAGCTCGACCCGCTTCGAGGCTTCGACGCGCCCCGGGAACGACCGCGTGGTCGTGGCTTCGGCCGCCGCGATCTGGAGCGTCTTCACCGGGCGGATCGGCTCGGCGACCGGGGCGTCGTCGCCCCGCGAGCAGCCGGGGACCACGAGGGAAACGAGGATGGCCAGGCCGGCCATTGCCAATGGGGCCGCGGTGCTTGGTCCGCGGCGCGGGGCGTAGAAACCACCCGCTTCAGGCGTGCCTGCGAGCCTCATGGATCGAATCCTCTCGGTTGCTGTGACGGGGGCTGGGACGAACTCGGCGACACGACGTCGCGCTGCATCGACCCCCCTCTACTCCACGGCGGATTGTAACAGCGGCGTTGTGCCTCGCCTGTCGCGACCCTGTGCTTGGCGTGCGTTGCTGGGGCGGCGAACCTCGCCTGCCGCGGTAGCATGGGCCGCAACGCTCCAGCTAACGGGGAGGCGGGCCACTCCATGAGCACCACGGACCAAGCAGCCGGAGACAGGGGCCGCGCGAGCGGGCCGGGCGCCGAGCCCGAAGGCGGCGAGCGGGCGCCCGATCCTCGCGTCCTCCTCGACTTCCTGGTGTCGCTGGGCCAAGCGTACCTCGCCGGCGGCGAGCAGACCGCACAGATCGAGCTGATCTTGCGCCGCGTCGGCTCGGCGTACGGCATGCGGCGCACCTCGGTCGTGGCCTTTCCGACCGCTCTCCTGATCCGCATGTCTGACGGCGAGATCCAGCACGTCGACGTCGCCCCCGGGCCGGGGCGCGGCCTGCGGCTCGACCAGATCGCCGACGTCTACACCCTCGGCGCGGCGGCCCAGCGGGGCGAGATCATTCCGGAGCTTGGGCTCCAAAGACTGAACGCGATCATGCGATCCCCGCCCCGATACGGGGCGATCGGATCGGTGATCGGCCACACGATCCTCACCGTCGGGGTGGCCATGCTTCTCGTGCCGACCTTGAATGGACTGGGCTACGCCGCAGTCCTCGGCCTGATCATCGGGCTCCTGCGGCTGGTGAAGGGCGGGCAGCCGATCCTCGCCGTGCCCCTCCCCGTGGTGGCGGCGGCACTTGTCTCCGGCGTCGTCTTCCTTCTCTCGAGAGGCGGCTACACCATCGAGCCGCTGCACCTCCTGGTGCCGCCGCTGGTGACCTTCCTGCCTGGCGTCATGCTCACCATGGGCATGGTCGAACTCGCCTACGGCGACATGGTGAGCGGCTCGAGCCGCCTCATCACGGGGTTCGTGCAACTCGTCCTCCTCGCCTTCGGCCTCGCGGCGGGGGCCATGCTGGTCGGCATGAGCGCCGGCGTGGGGGCCGATGCGGCGCCGATCGCCGACCCCATGAAGTCGCTGCCCTGGCTCGGCGTCGTCGTCTTCGGCATCGGCGTCTCGATCCACTTCAGCGCCCCGCGCCGTTCGCTGCCTTGGATGCTCCTCGTGATGCTGGCCGCGTTCGCCGCCCAGCAACTCGGCACCCGCGTCTTCGGCAGCGAGACGAGCGGCTTCTGGGGGGCGGCCGTCGCGGCGCCGCTCTCCTACCTCGTCCAGCTCCGCTTCCGCGGGCCGCCGGCCATGGTGACCTTCCTGCCGAGCTTCTGGGTGCTCGTCCCCGGTGCCCTCGGGCTCCTCAGCGTGAAGCGCATGCTGACCGACCGCTCGGCGGGGATCGACGGACTGGTGACCGTGGTCTTCGTGATCGCCTCCATCGCCCTCGGGACGCTGATGGGGGCCGCGATCTACAAGTGGGTGTCGGAGACCTTCGGATCGTGGCAGTCGCGGATGGGCCGCGCCGATCCAACCAACCGCGGCACGCCCAAGCGCTGAGCGTGCCGCGGTCGAAGTCGGTTCGGCGAGGCGGTCAGCCCTCGACGGTGGCGAGGGCCACGGCGAGGCGGCAGCCGTCGTCGAATTGGTCGAGGTCGATCCACTCCTTCACGGTGTGGATCTCGTGCTGCCCGGCCCCGATGGTCACCGTCGGCACGCCGTAGGTCGCGAACCAGTTGGCGTCGAGGCCGCCGTTGGAGAAGAACGTGGTGGCCTTCAGGCCGATCGACGCCGCCGCCTTCTTGGCCCGCACCACGGCGGGGTCGCTGTCGGCGAGATGGAAGGGCGGATAGGCCTTCACGCTCTCGAAGCGGAGCGTGGCGGCCTTGCCGGTGTCGTCGGTCACCGCCTTGGCGGCCTTGGCGAAGGCGTCCTTGTAGCCCTTGGTGATGGCCGCCGCGAACTTCTCATCGGGGCTTCGCGTCTCCCCGCGGGCGTAGACGAAGTCGGTGACCACGTTGGTGGCGTCGCCCGCTGCCGAGACGTGGTCGCGGCCGGCGACGATGCCGACGTTGCTCGTGCCGCGCTTCTTGCCCTTGACCACCTTGCCGAACCAGCCGCCCTTCTTGGCTTCGGCGAGGCCGAGGGCGAGGACCATGGTCGAGGAGATGCCCTTCTCGGGAGCCACGCCGGCGTGGGCCGCCTGGCCTTCGATCTCGACGTCGAAGCGTTCCGCCCCGACCGCCCCGGTGACCAGGTCGGCCGGCACCTTGCTGTCGACGTTGAAGCACATCGCCGCGTCGCCAAGGAGCTTGCGGTCGAGGTAGTGCGAGCCCTGCAGGCCGCTCTCCTCGCGGACGGTGAAAAGGAGGGTGATGGGCGGGTGGGGGAGCTTGCGCTTGAGGAGCGATTCGACCAGCGTCACCAAGACGGCGCAGCCGGTTCGGTTGTCGCCGCCCAAGGCGGTCCGCCCGACCGACTCGACGCGCCGGCCCTTCTTCTTCGGCTTGGCCCCGCGGCAGAGGGGCACGGTGTCGAGGTGGGTGGCGAAGAGGAGCCGCTTGCCCTTCTTGGTGCCGGGCAGGGTGACGAAGAGGTTGCCGGTCTGGGTCGGCAGCGGGATGCGCTTGTTAGCGTCGTCGAAGCGGATCGACTTGGCGGAGACGCCGAGCTTCTTGAGGTCGGCCACGATCGCCTCGGCGATCTTCTTCTCCTCGCCGCTCACGCCGTCGATGGCGAGGTAGCGGAGGAGGCGGGCTTCGGCGGAACCGGTGTCGACGAGGTCGGTGGTCTTGGGCATGGTGGCTCGGTGTTAGCGCGTCGGGCCGGGGCGGATTCAGATGCCCCACGGAAGCCCGAGGAAGTACCAGGCGAAGAAGAGGATGGTCCAGGCGATCGAGGTCCAGATCACGTAGGGCAGCATGAGGGCGACGACGGTGCCGACGCCGGCGTTCTTGTCGTACTTGATGGCGAAGCTGACCACCAGGGCGAAGTAGGCGTTGAGCGGGGTGATCGAGTTGAGCGGCGAGTCGGCCAGCCGATAGGCGGCGAGGACGGCCTTGGGGTCCACCCCGAGGCGGACCAGGATGGGCACGAAGACCGGGGCGAAGATGGCCCACTTGGCGATGGCCCCGGTGATGACGAGGTCGAGGATGGCGACCACGATGATGAAGCCGAGCAAGAGCCAGACCGGGCCGATGTTAGCCGACTCGAGGAAGTCGGCGATGTGCACGGCGAGGATGGTCGCCATGTTCGAGTAGTTGAAGTAGGCGATGAACTGGGCGATGATGAAGAGGAGGAGGATCAGCCCGCCCAAGGCGCTCAGCGACTTCTCGACGGCCTTGACGATCTCGTTGAAGCTCTTGAAGGTGCCGGCCCCGAGGCCGAAGGCCGAGCCGGTGGCGAAGAAGGTCACCGCGATGAAGGTGATCAGGCTGTTCATGAACGGCGAGTTGCCGATCAGGGTGCCGGCCTCCGGACCGGGTCCGGGATGGCGGAGCGGGGCGCCGGCGGGCAGCGTGAGGGCGGCGAAGGCGAGCAGGACGCCGACCAGGGCGATGGCCGCGAAGAAGAGGCCGCGGGAGTCGGCGGCGGTGAGTTCGCCGCCCTCGTCGGCCGGCTTCTCGCCGGTGAAGGCCCCGAGCCGCGGTTCGATCACCCGCTGCGTGATGAAGGTGATGACGAAGGTGAGGAGGATCACCGAGGCGATCGAGAACCAGAGGTTCGAGGTCAGTCCGATGGTGAGGTTAGGGTCGACGCTGCGCACGGCGTCGTTGGTGAACTCGGTGAGCACCGCGTCGAGCGGCTTGATGAGCATGTTCACCGTGAAGGCCCCGGCCACCGCCGCGAAGCCGGCGGCGAGGCCAGCCAGCGGATGGCGGCCGATACTCAGGAAGGCGGCCCCGGCGAGGGGGATGAGGACGAGGTAGCCGGCGTCGGCCGCGATGCTCGAGAGGATGCCGATGAAGACGAGGATGTAGGCGATCGACTTGGGCGGGGCCACCGCGACGAGCTTGCGGATGAGGGCCTTCACCAGGCCGCTCTCCTCGGCCACGCCCACGCCGAGCACGGCGGCGATCAGGAGCCCGACCGCCCCGAAGCCCATGAAGTTCGGGACCAGCGAGGTGTAGATGAAGCGGAGCCCGTCGCCGGTGAGCAGGCTCTGGGCCTTCGTCGTCACTTCCTTGGTGCCGTGGGTCGCCTCGTCGATCACCTCGTAGGTGACGCTTGCTCCCGTCATGTAGAGGATGTGGGAGAGGGCGATGGTGACGCCGATCAGGGCCAGGAAGATCACCGCCGGGTGCGGGACCATGTTCCCGACCTTCTCGACGACGTCGAGGACGCGCTGCATGGCGGTCTTGGGGGCGGTGGCGGCGGCGGTGGTGGCCATGGTTCGGTTCCGGCGGGCGGTGGAGCTGGGCTCGGAAGGGCGCTCAGGGCGCGAACGGCAGGACGATGGGGACGACGAGGACGCAGAAGATCATGACCAGGATGGCCAGCGGGACGCCCACCTTCACGAAGTGTCCGAAGGTGTAGTTGCCCGGCGTGACCACCAGCGTGTTGACCGGCGAGGAGACCGGCGTCATGAACGCGGTCGAGGCGGCCAAGGCCACGATCATGGCGAAGGGATAGGGCGAGAGGTGCAGGTCGCTGGCGATGGCGATGGCCACCGGCGCCATGAGGACCGCGGTCGCGGTGTTCGAGATGAAGAGGCCAAGGACCGCGGTGATGAGGAAGATCGCGGCCAGGACGACGTGGTTGCCGGCTCCGCCCACGGCCCGCATCAGGCCGTCAGCCATGAGCTCGACGCCGCCCGTTCGCTGCAGGGCGGTCGAGAAGGGCAGCATGCCGACGATGAGGACGAGGGTCTTCCAGTCGATGGCCTTGTAGGCGCTCTTGAGGTCGGTCACCCCCAGGGCTCCCATGAGGAGGCAACCGAGGAGGGCCGCGTGCACGTTAGGCACGACCCCGAAGATCATCAGCCCGACCACGAGGAGGAGGCAGGCCACGGCCTGCATGGCCTTGCCGGAGACGGGGAGGACTTCGTCGACCTCGCTGGGGACTTCGAGGGTCACCAGGCCCGACTCGGCCGGCCGCACGCGGGCGATCGCCTTCCACGGGCCGAGGACGAGGAGCGTGTCGCCGACCTGCAGCTTCTCGTCGGCCATCCGCTCGCAGAGGGCCTCGCCGCGGCGCCGCAGGCCGATGGCGGTGAGGCCGGTCCGGGTGCGCAGCCGGCCGTCGAGGATGGTCTGCCCGACGAGGTCGGAGTCGGCGGTGACCATGACCTCGGCCATGCCGAGCTCTTGGGAGCGGTCGCGGAAGTACTCGCCGCTCAGGGGAAGCTCCTCGAGGCCGAAGGAGGCGCGGAGGGCGGGGATCGACGCTGCGTCGTGTCCGCGATCGACGAGCAGGATGTCGCCGCCCCGGAGTTCGAGGTCGGGGCTCGGGCACAGGACGCTGCGGCCGCCGCGACCGCTGCGCTCGACGGCCAGGACGTTGAGGTCGCGGGCCGTGCTGCGATCGAGGCTGGCCACGGTGCGCCCTTCGAGCGACGAGCCGGCGGGGACGCGGAGGCGCGACTCGCGCTTGGCGAGCCCGTAGCGCTCGATCCAGTCGGCGAGCCGCGGGCGGGCGGGGCCGCCCTTCGCTCCCTCGCCGCCGCCGCCCGGGAGCAGCTTGCGGGCGAAGAGCATGTAGCAGACAGCGATGACCAGGATGGGGGCCCCGAAGGGCAGGAAGGTGAAGAAGCGGAACCCAGTGGTGTCGGCGGCCTTGGTGGCCTCGTGGTGGCGGATGAGCTCCGCGTTCACCACCAGGTTCGGGGCGGTGGCGATGAGGGTGGTCATGCCGCTCACCAGGGCGGCCACGCTGATCGGCATCATCAGGCGGCCGGGCGAC
>JBGAKK010000134.1:0-6350 GCA_044224425.1 Phycisphaerales bacterium | reverse complement strand
GAGGCGGATCCAGTGAAGCCGCCCACGAAGAGATCGAGGTTCCCGTCGAGGTTGTAGTCGCCGAAGGTGGCCGACCAGGCGCTCTCCGCAGTCGGGTCGGCGAACGCCACCCCGGCGGCAACCGCCACGTTGGTGAAGGTGCCGTTCCCGTTGTTGTGATAGAGGAGGTGGTGGCCCGGTCCCGTCGACTGCCCCACGATGCCGGCGCTCGTCACATAGAGGTCGGGCCAGCCGTCGTGGTCGTAGTCGCCGACGCAGGCCGACTTGCCGCGATGGATCACGGTCATCCCCCACTGGGCCGCCTTGTTGGTGAAGGTCCCGTTCCCGTTGTTGATGAAGAGGAGGTCGGGCTGGTTGCCGCCGCCGCCCGACATCATGAAGAAGTCCATGAAGCCGTCGCGGTTGAAGTCGCCCACGGCCCCGCCGCCGGAGTACTGCAGATTCACGAATCCGCTCGTGCTGTGGGCGGCCGTCACACCCGCCGCGGAGGTCTGGTCGGAGAAGGCGGGCGGGGTCGCCGCGGCGAGGCCCGCCGGGAGGAGTGCGGTCGCACAGGTGGCCACGATCCGAATCCGCATGAGGAGCTCCGAGAAGTGCGGCGAGAGAGGAAGGCCACCGGCTCCGGGCCCTCGGCCCGGGAGCGGTGCGACCGGCTGGAGGCTACCGCGCGTTCGGGCCTCCTCCAAGGGAACGGTGCCAGCTTCCCTCCCGTACCCTGTCGCCCCATGCGAGTTGCCGTCGACGACCTCCATCTCCGGACCACCTTCGAGTCCCTCCGCTCGAGCCCCGCCTTCGCCGAGAGCGCCCGGCTGGTGGCGGCCGGCGGGCGTCCGGTCGAGATGATCCAGGCCATGTCCCTGCGGCCCGAGCTCCTCCAAGGGTTTGCGGCCTTGAGCGAGGCGATCTACCCGGGCGGCCTGGTCGAGCGGCGGACCAAGGAACTCATCATCCTCGAGTCCTCCCGCTCGAACGCCTGCCAGTTCTGCACCGCGAGCCACGTCTCGATCGCCCGCATGCTCGGGATCGGCGACGACACCGGCGACCCGCTCCGCCTGCTCGACCGGCCCGACCTGATGAACGATCGCGAGCGCCTGGCGGTCGAATTGATGCGCTCCGTGCGGCGCGATTCGAACCGCGTGCCGGAGGAGCTCTTCGTCCGCCTGCGGCAGCACTTCTCGGAGCCCGAAGTCGTCGAGTTGGTGGCCATGATCGGGTTGATCACCATGCTGAACCTCTTCAACAACACGCTGCAGGTGACCTATCGCGGCGAGTACGACGCGGCCTAGCCCTCGGCGAGCCCGCGAAGGGCCTCGGCGAAGCGACGAGCAAATCCCGCCTCGTCGCAGAGGGGCGAGGCGAGGCAGGCGGCGCGAAGGCGAGCGGCATCCGGACGGCCCGCCGCCAAGGAGACGGCGCGGGCCACGTAGCCGTCGAGATCGGCCGCCACCAGGTCGGCCTGGCCGAGCGCCGACAGGATCGAGGCCCCGACCCGGGAGCGATGCGCGACGCCGGCCAGCGTGACCACCGGGACGCCCATCCAGAGCGCCTCGCAGGTGGTGGTCGTGCCAGCGTAGGGGAAGGTATCGAGGGCGACGTCGATCTCGGGGTAGAGGGCGAGGTGCTCGGCGTGGGTCGCGCTCCAACTCCGGAGCTCGACCCGGCCGGGATCGAGGCCGACGCTTGCCGCCCGCTCGCGGAAGGCGCTGACCAGGTACTCGCTGCGGAAGGAATACGCGCCTTGAGGAGGCGGCTCCCCGGAACGGCGTCCAGGATGCGCGCCACGTCGCGAGCACCGAGGCGTTCATCTTGAGGAAATCGTTGGGCGTAGAAGGTGACCGGGCGGGCGACGGGAGGAGGCAGCGGCACCTCGGCCCGGCTCCGCCAGACGAGGAAGCAGGGATCGAGACGAACCAGCCGCTCGGTGCAGGACGCCTCGCTTCCGATCGGATCGGTGATCGAGTCGACGAAGCGGGCGTCGATGGCCGGCAGGCCGGTGGTCCGGATGGCCAACCGGCTGACCTGGGCGGGGCGAAGACGCGCGCGTAGAACGGCGCAGGCGAAGCCGCTTCGGGTGTGGCCGCCGAGGTCGATGGCGATGTCGAGGCTGTTGCCGCGGGCAAGCCGGCCAGGCCCTCCGCGTCCAGCCCGGCTGCGTCGACGAGCGGAGCGGTCTTGGCGAAACAGGCGGAGACCGCATCGCGGGCCGCGTTCGTGGCGAAGAGGATCGGGGCGACCAGCGAGCGATCGAGCCGTTCGATGAGGAGGAGGAAAGCTCGCCGCGGTGGTCTGCACGCAGAGGTCGCCCGAGACGAAGCCCACGCGGGGGTTCGCTGCGCTTCCTGGCTCGTCGCTGGAGGAAGGGCCGCGCCTCGCTGGTCTGGGCCAGGATCGCTCCAGCCCGTTCCGCTTCGAGCCGTTCGCGGCCCGCATCCGGGATCAGGCTGATAGAACCAACCATGGCCCGCATCCCGGCGGCCAGCGGATCAGGAGGTGCAGGCGTTGGAACTGCGCTCGAGGATGGTCAGGCAGTTCGTCGACACGGCGCGTTCAGCGCCATGCCCGCCAGGTTGGTCAGCCATTGGCTTCTTCGAAGGCTGACCGCGCTGACCTCGCCCTGGCGGCGGGCGGCTCATCGAGTTCGCCCCGGCGCCGGGGGCTGATCGAGGTTGATCCACGCCGCAGCGTTGGCCGGCTCGCCGGCGACCGCTCGGACAATCGGGCGATGCTCTCCTCGACCCGGCCTTCCTGCAGCAGGGCCCAGCCGGCGAAGGCATCGGCGGCGCTGTCGAGGCCAGGCCACGCTCGGCTCGATCGATGCCACTGAAGGACGCCCCGGCCGATCGGCCAGCCGCTCGGCGGCGGCTCCTGGGACGGCGAACTCCAGGACGCTCTCCGGCCAGCGGAGACGCCGAACGCTCGGCGGGCATGGGCCGCGGGGCCGCTTCGATGCAGCAGCACGCCGCCGACTCCGGATCGCGTCGCCTCGGCAGAGACGCATGGGGCCCGTTCCGCTCAGAGGGGATAACCTGGAACGAAAGATGGAGTTCGGCGTGCCGGAGATGCATGGCGATCCACTCGTCCTTAGTCATGGGACCGAAGATGACATGCCTCTCGGGCGGCGTGCCACGCTCCAATCGCTCGATGGCAGCCCGATACATCGCCTCGGCCGGAACGAGGTCCATCGGCTCGGTGCCATAGGTCCCCTCCTTCACCTTGGGCATGCGGAAACCGACCGGCATCCCCTTTCCAAGGAACTTCTTCTTGAGGAAAGGCCCGAGCCAGCGAACGAAGAAGGGCGGCTTCGGACCGGGCACCCCGTCGAAGATGAAGTTCATCCACGTGGCGCAATGGTGGTAGCACTGCCCGAGCGACCAGTTGCCGACATGTTGGAGCCGACCGGCGCGCTCCGCGGCGGAGAGCCGCGTGATCTCGGCACGAAGATCACCGAGCGTCTGGAAGTGGAGCGTGCGTCGGCCGGTGACGGCGCGGGTGTCGACGGGCATGTGGGCAGTGTGGCAGCGCGACGCCGCCATTGACAAGCGCCGCACGGTGGCGGATTCGCGCTCCCGACGGGAACCGCGGCGTTCCGCGCCGCGAATCGACCGCCGGAGCATCCCATGCGGATCCTGACCAAGGCGGGTGCGAAGCGGCTGGCGATCCTCGGCGGCGGGCTCCTCATCGGAGCGGCAGTCGCGTGGTGGATCATGATCCGCATGCCGGGTCGATCGTTCGATGGCCCCCTGCCCCCCCTCGACGCGAACCAAGCGGCGTTGGCCCAACAGCTCGCCGCCGACGTCCGGGTCCTGGCCGGCGAGATCGGCCCCCGCAACCGCTGGTCCCCCGCCGCCTACGCCCGGGCCGCCGACCACATCGAGGGGCGCTTCCGAGCCGCGGGCCTCGTTCCGGCCCGACAGGCGACGCCGAGCACCCGTCCCGAGGCCACGCCCGGCAACATCTGGGCCGAGGTGCGCGGCTCCCGCGAGCCGGAGCGGATCGTCGTGATCGGAGCCCACTACGACAGCTACGCCGACTCGCCCGGCGCCGACGACAACGCCAGCGGCGTGGCCGCGGTCCTCGCCCTCGCCGAGCGCCTCGCAGGGAGCAAGCCCGAGCGGACCATCCGCTTCGTGGCCTTCGCCGACGAAGAGCCGCCCTACTTCCAGACCGAGGAGATGGGCAGCCTCGTCTTCGCCCGCTGGTGCCAGGCCGAAGGCGAGTCGATCGAGGCCATGCTCAGCGTCGAGACCATCGGCTGGTACTCCGATCGGCCCGAGTCGCAGCGCTATCCGCCGCCCCTGAGCGCCCTCTACCCCGACCGCGGCAACTTCGTCGGCTTCGTTTCCGACGTCTCCTCGCGGCGGCTCCTCCACGAGGTGATCGCCGCCTTCCGCGACTCGACCGAGTTCCCGAGCGAAGGCGCCGCCCTGCCCGGCTCGATCGCGGGCATCTCCTGGAGCGACCACTGGGCCTTCTGGCAGACCGGCGTCCCCGCCCTCATGGCGACCGACACCGCCCCCTTCCGCTATCCCCACTACCACACCCCCGAGGACACCGTCGACAAGGTCCACCCCGAGGAGATGGCCCGCGTGGTCACCGGGCTCGAGGTGGTGCTGCGCCGGTTGGGGCGGTGCGCGGCGAGCCCCGACCACGCCCCGTGATCGGTCGCCGTCCTCGGCTTAGTGGGCCACGCGCTTCCCGAGCAGCTTCGACACCTCGGCCACGGCGCGGTCGACGGCCGCCTTGTTCTTGGCCTCGAGGTTGAGGCGGAGAAGCGGCTCGGTGTTCGACATGCGGACGTTGGCCCACCACTGCCCGGCGTCGAGGGAGATGCCGTCGAGGTTCGAGATCTTGGCGTTGGGGTACGCCTCGCGCAGGTCCTCGATGGCCCCTTCCTTGTCCTCGTTCTCGAAGTTGATCTCGCCCGACTGGGCGTACTTGTGGAGCGGCGCGATGTGCTCGCTGAGCGGCTTGGGCGACTTGGCGAGGGCCGTGGCCACCGCGGCGAAGGCCCGGGCCCCGGAGTCGGTGCCGAACATGTCCTGGAAGTAGAAATGGCCGGAGAGCTCGCCGCCGATCGGGGCATGCGACTCGGCCAGCTTGGCCTTCATGAAGACGTGGCCCACGCGGCTCTCGACCGGGACGCCGCCCATGGCCTCGATCGTCTCCCGGACGCAGCGGCTGGAGCGGAGGTCGTAGACGACGCTTGCCCCCTTTCTCCCCTTCAGCATGTCCTTGACCAGCCAGGCGAGCAGGAGGTCGCAGCCGATCGGGCTCCCCTTCTCGTCGAGCACCATGCAGCGATCGGCGTCGCCGTCGAAGCAGACGCCGAAGTCGGCCTTGTGCTTCACGACCCCCTCACGCACCTGGGCCAGGTTCGACTCGACCAAGGGGTTCGGCTCGTGCACGAACTCGCCGCTCGAATTGTCGAAGTTGATCTCGACGATGGAGAGCCCGGGGATGCCGCCAAACACCTTGGGCAGCATGGTGCCGGCCATGCCGTTCGAGGCGTCGACCACCACCTTCAGCGTGCGCTTGCCGGAAAGGATCGACGGGTCGAGGAAGCGGAGGAGGTGCTCGCGGTAGGGAGCCCAGAGGTCGCGTGCTTCGATGCGCCCGCCGCGCGGGGTGAGCTTCTCTCGCTCGACCAGGGCGGCGAGCCGCTTGATCTCCTCGAGGCCGGTTTCGCTGCCCACCGGCTTGGCCCCCAGCTTCGAGATCTTGAAGCCGTTGTAGTTCGACGGGTTGTGGGAGGCCGTGACCTGCACCCCGCCGGCGCAGCCGAGGTGGTTGATGGCGAAGTAGACGAAGGGCGTGTCGACCATCCCGAGGTCGATCACGTGGGCCCCGAAGTCGCGCATCCCCTGGGTGAGGGCGTCGGTGAGGGAGGGCGAACTCTTCCGCATGTCGCGCCCCACCGCGATGTGCTTCATCATGGGGTCGTCGAAGCCGTGGTCGAGGGCGTAGCCGAGGAGGTACTCGGCCGTGGCGTAGCCGATCTGCCAGGCGATCTTCTCGTTGAGCGGCTTCGGGTAGGTGGCGCGGACGTCGTAGGCCTTGAAGACTTTGGAGAGCATGAGGTCGGGTTGGTTGGGGCCGCGAGAGGCCGGTGGAGGCGCAGCGGGCAGCGGGTCGGAAGCGGACGCCGCCGTTGGGTGCCCGGGAGGCGGAATCTATCGGCCGAAGGGGTCGGACGGGGGACGCGGGCCCCGGGCCAGCGCAGACCCGCCGAACAAAATCCGGCCATTGCCGCCCCCAGCATCCCATCGGTACGGGGGTTCCTGCTATCTTCCTCGATCCTCCCCTGCACCCGACGGTCCGTGTGGCCGAACGGGGAAGCCTTGCGTCGGGGC
>JBGAKK010000133.1:0-5185 GCA_044224425.1 Phycisphaerales bacterium | reverse complement strand
GTTCGCCCATGCCGGTCGCAATCGCCTCGAGCCGGCAAGCGAAGAGGTCGAGGTCGGCGGCGCCTTCGAGCTCCTTGGCGGGCGCGGCGGCGGGCGCGGCGGCGGGCGCGGCGGCGGGCGCGGCGGCGGGGGCGACGCGCGAGGCGAGGATGTCGCCCTCGGCAAGGACATCGGCCTCCCATCCGGGAGCGAGGTAGCCGGTGCTGGTCGGATCGACGAGAAGGGCGGGGCCCGCGAGATGGGTGCCCGGAGCGATGGAGGCTCGGTCGTAGATCGGCGTGGTGCCGAGTCGATCGATCGGCTCGGACGTGAGCCGGGCTGGCCGCGCCTCGGCCCTCACCTCCGCCGCAAGGGCCCGCATGGCGACGCGCACCGCCTCGACCTCCAGTTCGCGGGCTGGCGGCTCGTAGCCGAAGACGACCCGGAACGCAGCGGCGAAGGCATGCCGGATCGCGGTCTCGGAGCCGACAGGCACCTCGATCGGGCGGTCCTGGCCGGCCAAGCGCACGCTCACCGTGCGCGGGCCAGGGACGAGCGGGCGCGGTCCGACATCCGCGATCACCTCGCGCCGCGCCAATCCCTCAAGCTCGGCGACGATCGTGTCGAGCTCGCCCGCCACCTCGCCGAGGGGACGGAGCACGGCTTGCGACGCGATGCGTTCGACATGCGTCCCGAGGAGTCCGCGCGCGCTCAGGAGTCCGGCGTCGATCGGGAAGAGGACCTGGTCGATCCCCAGTCGCTCAGCAAGGGAGCACGCATGCTGGCCGCCGGCCCCACCGAAGGGAACCAGGGTGTGGCCGCGCGGATCGATCCCCTCGCGCACGCTCACCGCGGCGATCGCTCCGGCCATGCGCTCATCGGCCAAGGCCAGGAACCCGCGAAGGAGGTCCTCGTCGGCGATGGGCTCCCCGCGTTCCCGCTCGAGATCGGCCCGCACCTTGGCCAGGGCTTCCCGGGCCCGCTCCGCCACCACGGGAACGGCGGCCCGCCGCGGATCCATGCGGCCGAGGAGGAGGTTGACATCGGTGAGGGTGAGCGGGCCTCCCAGGCCGTAGCAGGCTGGTCCAGGCTTGGCTCCGGCGCTCTCCGGTCCCACCCGAAGCTCGCCGCGGCGCACCGCGCAGATCGATCCGCCGCCCGCAGCGACGCTTTCGATGGCGAGGGCGGGGGCCGCGACGCGGGCATCGCCGACTCGAGTCTCGCTTCGGTAGGAGAACTCGCCGCCGAAGCGGGCCACGTCGGCCGAGGTGCCGCCCATGTCGAGCCCGAGGAGCGGCCCTCGCCCGGTGCGTCGGGCGATCTCGGCGATCCCGGCGACGCCGCCGGCCGGTCCGCTCAGGAGGGCATCGCGGGCGAGGTAGCGATCGGCGCGCTGCACGCCGCCGGCACTCGTCATCATGAAGGTCGACGCGGTCGGCACGACCCGAGCCACGTCGGCGAGGTAGTCCTCGACGATCGGAGCGAGCGTGGCGTGCACGACGGCGGTCTCGGTGCGGCTCAGGTAGCGCGGGCTGTCCGACAGGCGATGGCCGAGGGCGACGGACCGGAACCCGAGTCCGGCCAGGACCTCCCCGGCGGCTCGCTCGCTGGCTCCGTCTCGCAAGGCGTGCAGGAAGGAGACAGCCACGCTCTCGATGCCCGCGTCCCTCCAACTCGCGGCGATCGACCGGAGCGTGGCGAGGTCGAGCGGCGTGCGGACCCGTCCGTCGGCGTAGCGGCGCTCGGCGACATCGCTCGTCGTCGTGGCCAAGGGCGGGCATTTCCGGATGTCGAGGGCGAAGAGGTGCGGCCTGCTCTGGTCGCCGATCGCAAGGAGGTCGGCGAATCCCTCGCTGAGGAGGAGCCCGGTGCGGGCCCCGCGCCGTTCGAGGAGGGCGTTGGTCGCCCGAGTGGTCGAGAGGCGCAATTCAACGGGCGGGAGCGAGTCTTCGGGCCCGACACCAACCAGGACGCGGACCGCGAGGAGCGGGGCATCGAGTCCGGTCAGGAGCGACAGAGGACCGTCGACGGCATCCGCCAGCGGAGGGTCGACCTCGAATCGCCCGCCCTGGAGCGTCAGCCGATACCGGCGGCCGGCGACGTCGATGCCTCGGTCAACGACCCAACGGTCCGGGCAGGGGAGCCAAGCGGGGAGGGTCAGGGCGAGGGCCCGCTCGCCCGCCCGCCCCGTGGCGTGGCAGCGGATCGAGCCGTCGCTTGGCACCTTGGCCCGCCGGAGGGTGCCGTCCGGTGCCTGGGCGATGGCGTCGGTGAAGGTGCCGCCGGTGTCGATTGCGATACGCCAAGCCCGTCCGGCGTCCGGGAAAGACCCGACTTCAGCGGCGGTCGGCTCGCGTGGTGCGGACGAAGGGGAGGTGCTGGCGTCGACGGCTGCCATGGGGGACGGATTACCGAGGATTCGGAGGATATCGCCTCCGCTTCGGCTATCTTCTTGGCTATGACGCGAACCGTTTCGTCCGTCGCGAGGCTGGCCTCGCTCGTTGTGGGCGTCGCCTCGGCCACGCTCGTGGTCGCCGCCCCCCACTCGACCACGCCAGCGGCCCCACCCGCCAGCCCACCCGCCGCGACGCCGGGGGACCGCCCCCCCGAGACCGCCCCACCCGCGGCGCCGTCGCAGCCCGAGGCCAAGCCGACCGCCCCTCCAGCGACCGAGGCCCCCAAGCCGGCTGCTCCACCGGCAAGCGAGAACCCGCCGGCGGTGGCCATCGCCGGCACGATGTGGGACCAGCTCTACAAGGACCTCGACGGCAAGGACGTCGACCTCGCCCAGTTTGCGGGCAAGCCGATGGTCATCGAGTTGTGGGCCACCTGGTGCGGCCCCTGCCGCCGGCAGCGGGAGATCATGCACCAGTTGAGCGAGGAGTTCCCCGACATCGCCTTCATCGCGGCCTCGACCGACCAAGGCGGCGGCAACACGGTGAAGATCTTCCTGGCGGAGAAGAAGTCGCCGAAGACCTCGCGGGTGGTCGAACTTCTGGCCACCCCGGCCTTGCAGGCCCGGCTCAACAAGCTGAACAACGGGGTCAACATCCCGAAGGTCGCCTACGTCAACAAGAAGGGGCAGCTCATCGACGTCTCGATCGGTGTGCAGAACCCCGCGTTCATGAAGACGATGCTCAAGAACATGACGAAGAAGTGATCGTCGCGCATCGCCCGCCCGGCGTCCGAATCGACGACGGCGGGGCTCCTTACGGTTCGCCAGACGATCGACGTGCTCGCCGACCTCCTGCACGATGCCGCCTATCTCCTCGCCGCGATCGTGACGAGCCCGCTGTGGCTCATCCGGATGGGGCGTTCGGGCAAGCTCAAGACCGACTGGCCGGCTCGCTTCGGGCGCGTCCCGCCAGCCTCTCGCCCCACGCGGCGACCGCGCATCCTGCTCCACGCGGTGTCGGTCGGCGAGGTGAACGCGGTGCGGCTCCTGGTCGAGGCCTTGGCCGCCGATCGGTCGAACCCCGAGGTCATCGTCGCGACCACGACCGACACCGGCTTCGCCCGGGCCTCGTCCCTCTTCGGCGGGAAGCACCGGGTCGTCCGCTATCCCTTCGATGCCTCGTTCGCCGTGCGCCGGTTCCTCGACTCGATCAGGCCTGACCTGGTCGCCTTGGTCGAGCTCGAGGTCTGGCCCAACTTCATGCGAGCCTGCGAGCGGCGCGGGATCCCCGTCGTCGTCGTCAACGGCCGGCTCAGCGCCCGGAGCTTCGGGCGGTATCGGCTGGTGCGGTCCCTCCTCGGCTCGAGCTTCCGCCGCCTGGCGAGCGTGAGTGCCCAGACCGAGGCGTATGCCTCGCGGTTCCGGGCCATGGGCGCCCCCGACGTGGTGGTGGGCGGCACGATGAAGTGGGACACGGCCGAGATCGCCGACCAGGTGCCAGGGGCCGAGGATCTCGCCGCCGCCTTGGGCGTCGATCGCACCCGTCCGCTCGTCGTGGCTGGCTCGACGGCCCCTGGCGAGGAATCGCTGATCGCTGCTGGCCTGCCGGATGGCGTGCAGTTCCTGGTCGCGCCGCGCAAGCCAGAGTGGTTCGACGGCGCTGCCCGCTCGCTTCCGGGCTGCGTCCGCCGCTCGGCCGCCACGGACGGGCCCTCGCACCGCAGTCCTGCGGGACGATTCCTGCTCGACACGATCGGCGAGCTGCGCAAGGCCTATTCCCTCGCCGACCTCGTCGTCGTCGGCCGCTCCTTCGGCACGCTGCACGGATCGGACATGATGGAGCCGATCGCACTGGGGCGGGCCACCATCGTCGGGCCTCGCACCGGCGACTTCCAGGAGACCATGGACGCGCTCCTCGCTGGCGGCGGCATCGTGCAGGTGACCGCGGAGGAGTTGGCACCGACAATGGCCACGCTGCTCCAGTCGCCGGCCGCTCGAGCGGCCCTCGCCGAGAAGGGCCGGGCGGTGATCCGCGACAAGCAGGGGGCGACTCGCCGCAACGCGGAGCTCCTCCTCTCGATGCTCGACGGCCACGCTGCGTCGACGGGACCGAGGCGATGACGCTTCGCGAGTTCGATCTCCTGCGAGCGGTCTATGCCTCGAACGACCGCCTGCCGCCCGGCGTGACGCTTCCGCCGGGCGATGACATGGCAGGGATCGCGATCGGCGGCGAGACGCTGCTCGCCGCCGTCGACCAGGTCATTGCCGGGCGCCACTTCCTCCCCGACACCGACCCTCGCCTCGTCGGCCGCAAGGTCGTGGCCCGGAACGTGAGCGACGTCGCTGCGATGGCCGGGCGCCCCGTGGCGACCCTCGCCGCGTGCGCCCTGCCGGCCGACTATGGCTTGGCCCGGGCGACCGCCCTCTTCGAAGGGCTGCGCGATGCCGCTGCTGCGTTCGGCTGCCCCGTGATCGGCGGCGACACCTCGATCCACGCCGACCCCGCAGCACCCCTCGTCGTCTCCGTCACGATCCTCGGTCTTTCGGCCTGGCCTGGAGCCCGGGTCCTCACCCGGCGGGGGGGGCGCGTCGGCGATCGCGTCTACGTGACGGGCGAGGTCGGCGGAAGCCTGGCCGCGGACGGCGGTGGCCGGCACCTGACCTTCGTGCCCCGCGTGGCCGAAGCCCAGGCGCTCCTCGGGCAGCTTGGCGATCGTCTGCGGGCGATGATCGACGTCTCGGACGGACTCGGCCGCGACGCCGGGCATCTCGTCGAACACGACCCGTCGCTCGCCATCGAGCTCGATGCGG
>JBGAKK010000132.1:0-5238 GCA_044224425.1 Phycisphaerales bacterium | reverse complement strand
GTCTGGGACGGACTGCAAGTCACGAGCATGCGATGGCGTGAATTGGCCGTTATTTGAGCTTCAGCAACGCTTTATGGCGTCCCTTCCGCGGACCAAGCATCAGACTTACGGACCATGCTGCGACGCTCTTTGCGATTCGTCGCCGCTGGTCCCGGCCTCAGCCCGTGTCCGCACCCCTGCCCCAGGTCGCGACCCGCTCCCTCCAAATGCAGCCTAGCGGTCCAACCCGTCGATAACCTCCCCCGCATGCCCTCTCTGCGCTTTGGTCCCTCCGCCGCCATGAGCCTCCTCACGGCGTTCGTCGCTGTCGCCTCCGCCTCCGCCGACCTCGCGTCGGACATCCAGGCGGCTCTCCGTTCGGCCAACCTGAAGAAGGCGACCGTCTCGGTAAGCGTCCGCGACGGTGCCAGCGGCTCGCCGCTGATCGCGATTGACGCCGAGCGGCCCATGATCCCGGCGAGCAACAACAAGGTCTTCACGACCGGGGCGTTCCTCCACGCCTTCGGGCCGGACTTCCAGTTTCGGACCCGCTTGGTCCGGTCCGGGGACGACGTGGTCGTCTTGGGCGATGGCGACCCTGCCTTCGCCGATCCCGATCTCCTCAGCCAGATGAGCTGGACTGCCCCCGACGGCACGGTCAAGAAGGGGCTCGACGTCGACGGATTGATCAAGATCTGGACCGACGCCTTGCTCGCTGGCGGCGTCACCTCGATCGACGAGCTCATCGTCGACGCCCGCATCTTCGACGACGTCGGCTACCAGCCGAACTGGCCGAAGGACCAGTACAAGGAGGACTACTGCGCCGAGGTGTGGGGCTTCAACTTCCACCACAACCTCTTCTACGTCTGGCCCCGCCCGCGACCGGGTGCCGCGGCCGACGTGAGTCGCATCTCCCCGGACGCCCCGTGGCTCGTGCGGGCCAACGCCACCACCAGCCGGACCGGGACGCAGGATCGGCATACCTTCTGGATCAACCGCCCGCCCGACCAGAACGCCTTCACCTTCAACGGCAACGTGAAATTCGCTGCCACCGACCCGGCCGCGGTGAGCCTCCATGACAGCCCCGAGGTCTTCGCCCGCTTCTTCGCCGAGCGGCTGAAGACCGCCGGCATCAAGGTGCGGGCGGCGCGCAAGGCCCGGCCCGAGGACCCCGCCTTCGACGGCGACTCGATCGCCCCGGAGATCCGCACGCCCCTCGCCACCGCCCTCTACCGCTGCAACACCGATAGCGACAACCTCTACGCCGAGTGCCTGATCAAGCGACTGGGCCGGGCCGTGGCCAAGGCTCCTGGCTCGTGGAAGAACGGCGTCGCGGCGGTCCGCCACGCTGTCGCCGAGCGGCTCGAGAACCCCACCCTCGCCGCAGGCGTCGCTCCGGATGACGGCTCCGGCCTCTCCCGCGAGAACCGGATCACGGCCGCAGCCATGACCGCCTGGCTCGAGTCCTTCGCCCAGGACAAGAAGCTCGGCACCGTCTTCCTCGACTCCTTCGCCATCGGCGGGAAGACCGGGACGGTCAAGAAGCGGTTCAAGGAGGTCGAGAAGACCGGTTGCGTCGTGCAGTGCAAGACCGGCTACATCCGCGGCGTCTCCTGCCTCTCCGGGTTCGTCACCGCCCCCGACGGCCGCCGCATGTCCTTCTCCGTCCTGTGCAACGACCTCGTCGAGGGCGACGCCGTGGCCAAGGCCAAGGCCCTGCAGGAGAAGATCGTGGCGGCGATCGCCGAGGCGTTGGTGGCTCGGCGGCATCGCGAGGCACTTGGCGGCGGCTGAGTGAGCGACCGGTCAGCGGACGTCTGGCCCAAAAAAGTCGGCAAATCCCAAGCCCCGCCTCCCGACGCGGTATCCTCCCCGCCGTGTCGATGCCGTTGCGAATGGATGCGCACACGACGCAGGAGGCGTCCGGCGAAGGCCTGTTGGCCGACGGCGGAAGCCCTGCGGCTGTCTTGCGCCTCCTGAAACGGCACTTCGGGTACGACTCGCTGCGGCCTCTCCAGGAAGAGGCGATCGAGGCGGGGCTGGCCGGCCGCGACTCGCTGGTGGTGCTGCCGACCGGCGGGGGCAAGAGCCTCTGCTACCAGATGCCGCCGTTGGTCGCGGGGCGGCTCGATGTCGTGGTCAGCCCGCTGATCGCCCTCATGAAGGATCAGGTCGACGGGCTCCTCGAGTGCGGCTACCCGGCCGCCGCCCTCCACAGCGGGATGAGCGAGGACGAGCGGGCCGCGGTCCGGAGCGGGCTCGAGGAGCGCCGCTATCGCCTCCTCTTCGTCAGCCCCGAGCGGCTCGCCTCGGATGGCTTCGTGGCCTGGCTTCGGCGGATCGGCACGGCCCACGTGGCGGTCGACGAGGCCCACTGCATCAGCCAGTGGGGCCATGACTTCCGGCCCGAGTACCGCCAGCTTGCCCGGCTCCGCGAGCTCCTCCCCGGGGCCAGCATCCATGCCTTCACCGCCACCGCCACGCCGCGGGTGCGGGCCGACATCGTCGAACAGCTCCGGCTGCGCGACCCGGTCCAACTCGTCGGCAACTTCGATCGGCCCAACCTGACCTACCGCGTCGTCCCCCGGGTCGATGCCCGGCAGCAGGCGATCGAGATCCTCCGCCGCCACGCCGGCGAAGCGGCCATCGTCTACTGCCTCTCGCGGCACGAGACGGAGACCATGGCCGCCCAGCTCAGCGAAGCGGGCATCAACGCCGGCTGCTACCACGCCGGCCTCGACGCCGAGACGCGGCACCGGACGCAGGAGGCGTTCTCCGACGAGAAGCTCGACGTGGTGGTGGCGACCGTCGCCTTTGGCATGGGGATCGACCGCGGCGACGTCCGTTGCGTCATCCACGCCACGATGCCCAAGTCGATCGAGCATTACCAGCAGGAGACCGGACGCGCCGGCCGCGACGGGCTCGAAGCGGAGTGCGTCCTCCTCCACTCCGCCGCCGATGCTCTCCGCTGGGAGCGGCTCATGCGCCGCTCGATCGACGAGGCCCTCGCCATCGAAGAACCCGACGGCTCGGCCGCCGCCGCCCTCGAAGCGTCGTACGAAGCGCAGCGGAATCTCCTCCGCGACATGCAGCGGCTGTGCGTCTCGATCGAGTGTCGGCATCGGGCCCTCTGCCAGTACTTCGGGCAAGAAGGCCCGAGCGGATCCTGCGGCGCCTGCGACTGCTGCCTTGGCGAGATCGAGCTCCTCCACGACGCGACGCTCGCTGCCCGGCAGATCCTCTCTGCCGTGGCCCGCGTTGGGCAACGCTTCGGGGTCGGACACGTCGCCGAGGTCCTCCACGGCGGGCAGACCGAGCTGGTCCGGGAGTGCGGCCACGACCAGCTTTCGGTGTACGGCTTGATGCGGGACCGCCCCACCGCGGTGATCAAGAACCTCGTCCATCAACTCGTCCACCAGGGCCTCCTCGGGACGACCGGGGGCGACCGGCCGGTGGTGACCCTCACCGAGGCGTCGCTTCCGGTCCTGCGCGGCGAGCTCGACGTCACGCTCCTCCGCCCCCGGATCAAGGCCAAGGCCACCAAGTCGGCGGTCGCCGAGGCGGGCTGGAAGGGCGTCGATCGCGAGCTCTTCGAGGCCTTGCGGGTCTTGCGCCGACAGATCGCGATCCGGATCGGCAAGCCGCCCTACGTCGTCTTCAACGACGAGACGCTGCGCGAGCTGGCCCGGGTGCGGCCTGCGGGGCTCGAGGCCTTCGGTCGGATCCGCGGCGTCGGGCAGCGGAAGCTCCGCGACTATGGACGCGAGTTCCTCGCCGCGATCGATGAGCGCTGCCGCGAGGCGGGGCTTGGCCGCGACATGCATGCCTGAACCTTCGATGGACCCTTCCGTGGAGACCGAGGCTTGACGAACGCCGGGAACGACGCGAATTCGGTGGCGATGCGGGAGACGAGCATCCGACGGCAGGCGGCGGCCTTCACCGCCGTGCGCCGGGCGGCGCTGGCCACCGAGGCGGCTCGGCGGGCCGGTGTGACCGCCATCACCAAGGACGACAAGAGCCCGGTCACGGTGGCCGACTTCGCGAGCCAGGCGATCGTGGCCCGCGTCCTCGCCCACCTCATGGGCCACCCGCTCGAAGCGACGGCGATCCTCGGCGAGGAGAGCGACGCGGCGCTACGCGAGACATCGAATGCCCCGCTCCTCGAGGCCGTGGTGCGGGCAGCGGACGCGGCGGAGGAGGGCATCGAGGCGGACGAGATCCTGGCCGCGCTGGCCATTCCGAGCGCCGACCCTCGTCATGGCCCATGCTGGACGCTCGATCCGGTCGACGGCACGAAGGGATTCCTCCGTGGCGGCCAGTACGCGATCGCCCTCGCCTGGCTCGAAGGCGGGCGCCCCACCGAGGGCGCCTTGGGTTGCCCTTGCCTCGACCTCGAGGCGAGCGACCTCGCAGCCGCCCATCCGCCCGGCGTCGTCGCCTCCGCCCGCCGCGGCGACGGGGCCCGACTCATGCGGTTCGGCGAGGACCCGCGACCGACCCGCATCCAATGCCGTCCCTGGTCGCCCGGCGACCCGATTCGCCTCGCCCTCTCCCTCGAGGCGGCCCACGGCGACGCAGACACGGCCACACGGATCGCCGGGCGCATCGGCGCCGTCACGCCGGTCCGGCTCGACAGTGCCTGCAAGTACCTCCTCGTCGCGGCGGGGCTCGCCGATGCCTACCTGCGCATCCCCCGCGACGCGACCCGGGCCGAGTGCGCCTGGGACCACGCAGCGGGCGTCCTCGTCGCCGAGGAAGCAGGCTGCACGGTGTGCGACCTCGACGGCAAGCCGCTCGACTTCGGCCGCGGCCCGACGCTGACGGCGAACCGCGGCGTGATCGTGGCTTCGCCGCGCTTGGCTGAGGAGCTGGTCGCGGCGCAGCGGTCGTGACGGCGCACGGCAAACCTCGGGCGAGGACGGCGCCTCTCTCCCAACGCGCCTCGCGTTGGGGGAGATGGTGAGCGCAGCGAACCAGAGGGGCCGTGCCGGACGAGCCATCGAGTCGTCCACCGCCCCCTCAGCCTCGCCCCCGCAGACGGGGGCTCGGCAGCTCCCCCGCTTCGCGGGAGAGCGGGGCAGGCGCTGCTGTGAGAACCGACGCCTCTCTCCCAACGCGTCTCGCGTTGGGGGAGATGCCCGCGCAGCGGGCAGAGGGGGCCGTGCCGGGCACAGCCATCGAGTCGACCACCGCCCCCTCAGCCTCGCCCCCGCAGACGGGGGCTCGGCAGCTCCCCCGCTTCGCGGGAGAGCGGGGCAG
>JBGAKK010000131.1:0-5268 GCA_044224425.1 Phycisphaerales bacterium | reverse complement strand
GCGCCTTCATGTAGCGGTCTTCGGCCTCGGCGGGCTGGTCGCGGCGCATGGCCACATCGCCCAACCGGGCCCAAGCCTTCGAGAGATCGCGCTTGCTCGCCTTCGGATCCTGCTGCAGGTCGATCGCCTTACGCAGGTACCGCTCCGCGTCATCGAGGCGGTCCTCGTCGAAGGCGATCAGGCCGAGGCCGAAGGTCGAGTCGGGCTCGTCCGGCACGTCGGCGAGATGGGCCTCGAAGTCGCTCTTGGCCCGATCGAGTTCGCCGAGGTGGTAGCTGGCCCAGCCGAGGAAGTGATGGGCGTGCTTGCGCTCGGGATAGGGTTGGTCGAGCTGGATGGCCCGCTCGAGCTCGGGTCGAGCCTGCTGATACTGCTTGAGCTTCACCAACGCGAGGCCGAGGTAGAAGTGGGCACGACCCATGTCCGGTCGCTGCTTGGCCACGGTGTCGGCGACGATCCTCGCCTCGGTGAACTGGCCGCTCGCCAAGAGGCGCCGGGCGACCTCGAGCCGCGGGTCGTCGGGGTAGCCGTCCTTGAGCGGCACGGTGGTGGGCGGCGGATTCGCCGCTGGCGGCGACGCAGCAGGCGGCTGGACGGGGGGTGGAACGACCTGCAGGAACGCTGCACAGGCCAGGGAGGAGCCCAAGCCGTTGCGCCATCCTGCGCCGAATCCGGGTCGGAGGAGGGGACGAAGCACGCGGCGAGTATAGAGAGAGCCTCTCGTGCCGCTGCAGACTCGCCTGACCTTTGGAAGAGACGCCGAGCCCCCCCGCCCGCCGGCCTCCGTGGGGCATCCTCCCGACACCGAGGCGGGGCCCGCTGGCCGGATCGATCGAGCCGCGGAACAAGACTCCGCGAGGCGCGCGAAACTTGGATCTCGGCACTGGACGACGGTCCGTATATGCACTAGTTTCCATGCAAGCCGGATCGACCGTTCCGGCGATCCTTCCGGGACCGCCGGGTGGGAGTCCCTTCACGGGGCTCCCGATAACCCGGCGAATCCCACTCGTCTGTCGGTTTCAGCTCGGTTCGCGCTGCCTTCGCACGCGACTCCGGGCACAGTGATGGCCACGGGGGCACGGACCAGCGTCAGGGTCCGCTCCCGTGGGGTTTTTCTCGTTCCACAGGGCACCGCTCGAGGCGGTGGCCAAGGAGGCTTCCGTGCGTCGCATGGTTCGTTCGATTGAAGGCAGCAAGCTCGCCCGCCGCGGCATGACCGCGGTCGTGATGGCACTCCCCCTCGCCACCCTCTCCGCCGCGATGGCTGGCGGACCGGTGGCCCAGCCCAAGGCCGGCGATCCGCTGGTCGGGCTGACTCCCGCCCAACTCGCCCTCTTCAACGCCGGCAAGGCTCTGTACGGCGCTCCGCTGAGCACCGAGAACGGCCTCGGGCCGATCTTCAACAAGGCCGGCTGCTTCTCGTGCCACGCCAACCCGCTGGGTGGCTGGGGCTCGATCACCGTCACCCGCTTCGGGTTCGAGGACAACAAGGGCAACTTCGATCCGCTCGAAGGCCTCGGTGGCTCGCTCCAGCAGGTGTCGGCGATCTCGAGCGGCTGCGAGGAAGTCGTGCCGCCGGAAGCCAACGTCACCGCCCTCCGCCTAACCAATTCGTCGATGGCCTTCGGCCTCATCGAGGCGATCCCTGACGCTGCGATCGCCGCGAACGACGACCCGAACGACCTGAACGGCGACGGCATCTCCGGCCGCGTCCGCTGGGAAGTCCCCTTCGAGTCGAGCAAGCCGAAGGTCGGCCGCTTCGGCTGGAAGGCCCAGGTTCCGACCGTGCTGACCTTCTCCGCGGACGCCAGCCGCAACGAGATGGGCCTCACCAACCGCTTCGTGACCACCGAGAACGCCCCCAACGGCGACATGGTCCGCCTGGCCCAGTGCGACAACGTGCCGGACCCCGAGGATCATCCCGACGCCGAGGGCTACGCCTTCATCGATCGCGTGACCCACTTCCAGCGCTACCTCGGCATCCCGCCGCAGACGCCGAAGTCGGGCATGACCGGCGAGACGGTCTTCAACGCGATCGGCTGCGCCAAGTGCCACATCGCGAGCTGGACCACCTCGAACAGCCCGGGCCTCGAGACGGCCATCCGCAGCAAGACCATCCGGCCCTACTCGGACTTCCTGCTCCACGAGATGGGCACCCTCGCCGACAACATCCCCGATGGCTTCGCCACCGGCGGCGAGCTCCGCACCCCCACCCTCTGGAACCTGCGGACCCGCGACCCGATGCTCCACAACGGGAGCGCTTCGAGCGGCACCTTCCAGGATCGCGTGACGGCCGCCATCGTCGCCCACGGCCCCTTCGGCGAAGGCGCCGCGGCTGCCGCGGCGTTCCAGGCCCTGAACAGCACCGAGCAGGGTCAGCTCATCGCCTTCCTCGATTCCCTCGGCCGGCTCGAGTTCGACATGGACGGCGACGGACACCGTGACATCCTCGACTACTTCCTCCTCCGCGACTGCATGGGCTCGCCGGTGACGCCGGACGACGCCTGCGCGGTGGCCGACGTGGACCAGGACGGCGACATCGACGGCACCGACCTCGACGTCCTCCAGACCGTCTACGAGGGCGACATCGTCGATTGCAACAGCAACGGCATGTGGGACATCAAGGAGATTTTGCTCGGTCTTGCCCCCGACAAGGACGGCGACGGCGCCATCGACGGATGCACCCCCTGCCTCGGCGACCTCAACGGCTCGGGCGCCGTCGATGCTGCCGACCTGGCCATCCTCCTCGGCGCTTGGGGCACCTCTTCCGCTGATCTTGACGGAGATTCCGTGACCTCCGCACCGGACCTCGGTATTCTCCTCGGCGCTTGGGGCGCGTGCCCGTGACCGAGGCGGGCGTCTGAACAGATGTTGACCGTTCGGGGCGGACGTGCCGAGCGTCCGCCCCTTCAACGTACTCGCCAGAGTACGCATCAGGTGGTTACTACGACCAACGGGCGCGTGCCCGTGACAACAGGAGTCCGTGATGATCGTGACGAGAACCCTCTTCGTGCTGACCGCGACGGCGGCCTTGACCTCCGGCGCAGCAGCCCAGAGCTGGGGAACGAGCTTCGTGAACGAGACGAGCAGCCGTCTCGTGCTGAGCCCGAGCCTCCAGTACCTGAATCTCGAGAAGGACGTGGCATGGGGCGACTTCGACCAGGACGGCGACATCGACCTCGCCGTCATGATGAAGTTCCCGGGATCGGTGCAGGGCGGCTTCCCTGACGTCCTGCTGATGAACGAGAACGGCTCCCTCGTCGACCGCACGGACGAGTATGCGATCGCTTCCGACACCGCGGGCGACCTCGGGTTCAAGGCGCTGGTGAACGACCGCGACGTGAAGGCCGTCGACATCAACGGCGACGGATGGCTCGACCTCCTCACCTGCACCACCATGTCCGACCAGGTCAACGCGACCCTCGGCCAGCCGCGGTGCTACATCAACCTCGGCGACGACGCGGGCGGCAACTGGCTCGGCTTCCGCTTCGAGGACGCCCGCATCCCGGTCCTCACCGCGAAGAACGGCTCGACCGCCAACCCGCGATTCTGCGAGATGACGGTCGCCGACTTCACCGGCGACGGCTTCCCCGACATCTTCTTCGTCGACTACGACACGCCTGAGACGAGCGGCAACGTCTGCATCGACCTCAACGGCGACGGCGACACCAACGACGCCAACGAGTGCCAGTCCTCGCCGGGCGAGACCGCGACCAAGGACTACGACAACAAGTTCCTCGTCAACTACGGGAACAGCGGCGGCCCCGGGCCCGGCTTCTTCTTCGACACCACCAACACGCGGTTCACCACGACGCAGCTGGCCTCGGCCTTCGGCAACTCGGTGACCCACGGCGACTTCAACGGCGACGGCTACGAGGACGTCTGCCGCATCAGCACGCTGACCAGCGGGCAGAACGCGGCGATCCTGTACGCGAAGCCGGCCGACCTCGGCAACTCCTTCAACGGGCCGGACGTCGTCTACGGCGGCCTCGCTCCGTACGCCGTCGAGACCGCCGACCTCAACAACGACGGCAAGCTCGACCTCGTCGTGGCCGACGACAGCCAGGACCGCTACCTGCTGAACGCCGGCAACGGTGCCGACGGCTACGCCAACTTCACCACCTACACGATCGGCACCTCGCTCAGCGAGTTCGGCAACGCGGTGAAGATCGCCGACCTCGACAACGACGGGAAGCTCGACGTCATGATCGCCGACGTCGACGCCGACCTGCCCAGCTTCTGCCCGACCACCGGTCGACGGGCCCACATCTACCGCAACCAAGGCACCGGCGGGGCCAATCTGCTGGTCGAGACCGGCCAGATCATCCCCAACGGCAACCTCGCTGCGACCTTCGACTTCGCCCCGGTCGACCTCAACGCCGACGGCTGGCTCGACATGGTGATCTGCCGTTGCTCGGGCATCGAGATCTGGATGAACCACCCGCCGCTCGGCGTGTCGTTCAGCTACCCGAGCGGGCTCCCCGCCTCGGTCTCGCCGGACACCACGACTGACGTGCAAGTCAACCTCGGCATCATCGGCGGCGGCCCGATCGTCGCCGGCTCGGAGAAGCTCAACTACCGCCTGAACGGCGGCAGCTGGTCCGAGTCTCCGCTGGTCGGCGGTCCGACGCTCTACACGGCGACGCTTCCGGCCCTCGCCTGCGGTGACATCCTCGACTACTACTTCTCCGGCAAGGTGACCGCGAGCACGGTGACCTATACCGATCCGCCAGCCGCTCCCTCCACCTACTACACGGTCGTCCCGACGACTGGCCAGAGCGTCGTCTTCTCGACCGAGTTCGAGGCCGGCGCCGACGGCTGGACCGCGAGCAACGGCGCCGTGACCAACGCCCAGGGCGCTTGGACCCTCGGCGATCCGGTCGGCACCACGACCTCGGGCGTCCCGGTGAGCCCGGAGAACGACAACAGCGCCGACCCCGGCGTCAACTGCTGGATGACCGGCCTCGGCGCTGTCGGCGGCGCGGTCACCACCCAGGACCTCGACGCCGGACCGGTCTGGGTGGTCAGCCCGTCCTTCGCCACCTCGCCCGGCACACTGGTCACCGTGAGCTACGCGGCGTGGGTCTACTGCAACGATTGGCCCGCCACGCCGGCCGAAGCCGATCCGCTGACCGTCCAGGTCTCCCACGACGGCGGCGCGACGTGGACCACCGTCCGCACCATCAACACGACCGCCAGCACCTGGCAGTCCTTCACCGATTCGGTGGTGGCGACCGGGTCTTCAATCATCGTTCGTGCCGGTGGCTC
>JBGAKK010000044.1:0-42690 GCA_044224425.1 Phycisphaerales bacterium | reverse complement strand
ACGTCACGTTTCAGGCGTGGGACGGCCAGCGCGGCGTGATGCCGGGGGCGAGCCCATTCCTGGCCAAGCTCGACGTGGGCCGGGTCCGGGTCGACCTCGCCGACGGCAGCTCGAAGACCTTCGTCATCGACAGCGGCTTCGCCAAGATGCAGGGGAACTCCCTGACCCTTCTGACCGACTTCGCGGAGGACGCCACCGTCCTCAACCGTGGCTCGGCAGAGGCGGAGTACAACCAAGCCAAGGCGAACGTCGTCGAGCCCGGCCACACCTCCGCTGAGGAGCGTGAGCGGCTGGAGCGGGCCCAGCGCCTCGCTGCGGCGAAGGTCGCCCTGACCCGCAATTGACGGCCCTGGAAGCAGCCTTGAAGCCGAGGGCGGTCTTGGCTGCTTGTCGTGCCCTTCGCCCCTCACCGTACGCGCCTGAGGGGGCCATGTGATAGCCTTGCGCCATGTGCCCGAGCGTCGAGAGCGAGCCCCTACGCCACGCTGATGCATTCCCCACCGGCCCGGACGCAGCGCTGCCAGCCTGCGATGCCCTGCCGCTGACCGACCGGCTCGAAGCCCTCCTCCTCGCAGCCGATCGTCCGCTGAGCGACGGCCGCCTTATCGATCTCCTCAACCT
Source organism: Phycisphaerales bacterium (assembly GCA_044224425.1). GTDB lineage: Bacteria > Planctomycetota > Phycisphaerae > Phycisphaerales > SM1A02 > JAEUIT01. The sequence goes on along the minus strand of JBGAKK010000044.1, from coordinate 42,069 downwards.
GATGCCTGTCCTGCCGAAGCCTCGCAAGCGTCGGGCTGCGGCCAGCGCGGAGCCGGCGAGCGAGACTCAGGGGACGGATGCGTCGGCGGCCGAGACCGAAGAGGCGACCGAGGACCCCGCCACGGCCAAGGCCCGCAAGCATGCGGTCGCGACCCTCAAGGCAGCGATCGAGTCGCTCAACGAGACCTACGCCTCGAGCGGTCGCACGTTCCGCATCGAGCCCGTTGCCTCTGGCTGGCAAATCCTGACGCTCCCCGCCTTCGGGCCGCTCCTCGCTCGGCTCCGAGGCGATCGCCAAAGCACGCGACTCAGCCAGCCGGCGCTCGAGACGCTTGCGATCATCGCCTACCGCCAGCCGATCCTGCGAGCCGACCTCGAGTCGATCCGCGGCGTGGCCTGCGGCGAGGTGCTCAAGAGCCTCATGGACAGGCGTCTGGTCCGGATCGTCGGACGGGCCGAGGAAGTCGGCCGTCCCATGCTCTATGGGACGACCAAGGAGTTCCTCCGCGTTTTCGGCATCGCGACCGTCAGCGACCTGCCCGACGCGAAGGCCCTCAAGCCCTAAGCGGCCCCATCGCCGACCCCCTTCCGCTTCCCGTCGAAGGCCACCCCTAGGGCGGACCGATAGCGTCTCTTTCCGCTCTCCTGCCGGCGCCCCGCGATGCCACTGCCCCATCCCCTCGTCCTCGATTTCGATAGCACGCTCGTCACCTGCGAGGCACTCGACGAGTTGGCCAAGATGGTCCTCGCCAAAGCCCCCGACCGCGACGCCATCGTCGAGCGGATCGAGGCGACCACCAAGGCAGGCATGGACGGGACGATCTCGATCACCGAGTCGCTCGAGCGGCGCCTCGCCCTCCTTCCGATCCGGCGGCCCGACATCGATCGCCTGGTCAAGCATCTGAAGCGATCGATCACGCCCTCCTTCCGCCGCAACCGCTCCTTCCTGAAGCGGAACGCCGACGCCATCCACATCGTGACCAGCGGCTTCCGCGAGTACGTGGTGCCGGTGATCGAGTCCCTCGGCTTGCGGGCAGAGAACGTCCATGCCAACTCCTTCGTCTTCGACGCCAAGGGTGCGGTGACGGGCTTCGATCGCCGCTCGCTTCTGGCCCAAGCCAAAGGCAAGGTGGCGGCCCTGAAGGCCCTGAAGCCCGAAGCCACCGTCGACGTGATCGGTGACGGCATGACCGATTGGGAGATGAAGGAATCGGGTCTTGTCCGCTACTTCTTCGCCTTCGCCGAGCACGTCGAGCGGCCAGCGGTCCTCGAGCGGGCCGATCGCGTCCTCCGCAGCTTCGACGAGTACCTCTGGCTCAACCGGCTGCCCGGGGCGACCTCCTTCCCCCCGAGCAAGATCAACGTCCTCCTCCTTGAAAACGTCCACCCCGATGCCATCGCCGCGTTCAAGGCCGAGGGCTTCCGGGTCCAGGCCCTGGCCGACGCCCTCGACGAGGACGAGCTCGTCGACCGCATCAAGGACGTCTCGATCCTGGGCATCCGCTCGAAGACGAGGGTGACGCCCCGCGTCCTCGAGGCGGCAGAGCGCCTGCTGGCCGTCGGGGCGTTCTGCATCGGCACCGAACAGATCGCCGCCCCCGCCGCCAGCTCGCGCGGCATCGCCGTCTTCAACGCCCCCTACTCGAATACGCGCAGCGTCGTCGAACTCGCCCTTGGCGAGATGATCATGCTGCTTCGCCGCACCTGCGACAACTCCGCGGCCCTCCATCGGGGCGAGTGGCGGAAGAGCGCGAGCGGCTGCTACGAGGTCCGCGGCAAGCGGCTGGGGATCGTGGGCTACGGGGCGATCGGCTCCCAGCTCTCGGTGCTCGCCGAGTCGATGGGTCTCGAGGTCCACTACTACGACCTGGTGGAGAAGCTCGCCCTCGGCAACGCCAGGCGCTGCACCAGCCTGCGCGAGCTGCTCGGCAAGGTAGACATCGTCTCTCTCCACGTCGACGGTCGGGCCACCAACAAGAACCTGATCGGCGACCGGGAGTTCGCGGCGATGCGGAAGGGGGCGATCTTCCTCAACCTCGCCCGCGGCAGCATCGTCGACGTGGACGCCTTGGCCCGGGCCCTGGCCAGCGGCCGGCTGGCGGGAGCCGCGGTCGATGTCTACCCGGAGGAACCCAAGAGCAACCGCGATCCCTTCCGCACGCCGCTCCAAGGGCTGCCCAACGTGATCCTCACCCCGCACGTCGGGGGCAGCACGGCCGAGGCCCAGCAGAACATCGGGAACTTCGTGGCCACGCGGCTGATCGAGTACGTCAACTGCGGCGACTCCTACGGCAGCGTCAACTTCCCGCAGATCCAGCTGCCCAAGCTCCAGGGCGCCCACCGACTGCTCCACGTCCACCGCAACGTGCCCGGTATCCTGGCTCGCATCAACGGCATCTGCGCCTCGCGGAAGCTCAATATCCTCGGCCAGCACCTCAAGACGAACGAGGAGATCGGCTACGTCATCATCGACGTCAACAAGCGCTACGACGAACGGGCCGTAGCCGAACTGCGGCGGATCCCGGAGACGATCCGCTTCCGGGTCCTCTACTGATCGCTGACCTCGCCCAGGTGCCGCGCGACCCGGCTGCGCGGATCGCCGAGGATGATCCGCGAACCCTTCGTGAAGAGGAGATAGGCCCAAGCCCATGAGGCCATCACGAAGACCCGGTTGCGGAAGCTGATCAGGAAGAAGAGGTGGACCAGGCCCCACAGGAGCCAGGCCACGAAGCCGCGGAAGTGCCGCCCTGCGATCTCCGCGACCGCCTTGGCCCGACCGATGGTGGCCATGGTGCCCTTGTCGCGGTAGACAAACGCGGGGCGAGGCCCGGATTGTCCGCGCCGCTCGCGGTTGATGATGCCGGCGACGAAGGTCCCCATCTGCACTGCCGCGGGGCACAACCCGGGGACTGGCTGCTTGCTCCGGCCGCAGGTCGCGGCGGCGAGGTCGCCGATGACGAAGACCTCTGGATGCCCGGGCACGGAGAGATCGGGTCCGACGATCACGCGACCGGCCTTGTCGCAGGGGACGCCGAGCGACCGGCCGATCGGGTTGGCCTCGACCCCAGCCGCCCAGAGGACCGTGTCGGCCCGGATCCGATCGGTCGAGGCCGCCGTCTTGATGGCCACACCGGTGGCGTCGACCTCGGTGACGAGCGTCTCGAGGCGGACCTCGACCCCGATCGCCTCGAGGGCGGCCTTCGCGGAGGCGGAACTGTCCGGCGACATGGCGTGGAGGAGCCGCGGGCCCGCCTCGACCAGGATCACCCGTGCGCTCGCCGCGTCGAAGCGGCGGAAGTCAGGGTCCATGGCGTCGACAGCAAGCTCCTTGATCGCCCCTGCCAGCTCGACGCCCGTCGGGCCGCCTCCCACGATCACGAAGGTGAGGTGGGCCCGGAGGGCCTCGGCATCGGTCTCCGCCTCGGCGTCCTCGAAGGCCTGCAGCACGCGCCCTCGGATCCGGGCGGCGTCTTCGAGGGACTTCATGCCGGGGGCGTTGGCCTCCCATTCGGGATGCCCGAAGTAGGACTGCCCGGCGCCGGCGGCGAGGACCAGGTAGTCGTAGTGGCCTTCGCTGCCGTCGTTCCCCACCACCACCCGCCGGGCGAGGTCGACCGAGCGGACCTCGCAGCGAAGGACGAGGACGTTGTCGTGGTGCCGGAACACCCGGCGGATCGGGAAGGCGATGTCGGCTGGGGTGAGGACGGCGGTGGCCACCTGGTAGAGGAGTGGCTGGAACAGATGGTGGTTGCTCCGGTCGAGAATGACCACCTCGGCGCCGGCACGGGCCAGGCGCTTGGCGGCCTCGAGCCCTCCGAAGCCTCCCCCGACGACGATCACCCGCGGTCCTTGGTGCGTTCCTGGTTCGTCGCTCATGGCGGTGGAGGATAGGCCGGACGAGGACGACGAAAAAGAAACTGGCCGGCTCTTGCGAGCCGGCCAGTGGTTCGGATCACCCTGCCCCGCATCAGGTCATGCGGCGAAGCGGGTGGTTGTGGCAGTTGCCTGACTCAGCAGGGACCCCAGGCGCCGAGCAGGAGGGCGAGGTCCGCCGGGCCGGTGATCCCGTCGCCGTTCAGGTCGGCAGCCGGGGTGCCCCAGGCGCCGAGCAGGAGGGCGAGGTCCTGCGGGCCGACGTTGCCGTTGCCGTTAAGGTCGGCTGGGCAGGGCGCGGCGCACAGGCTGTTGGCTTCGTTCACGCAGATGCCGTCCCAGCTGTTGCTGCAGCAGAAGGGATCGGCCGCACACACCGTGTTGCAGCAGTTCGCATCGTCGCAGAACGGGCCGCCGGTCGAGAAGCAGCTGTGGGTCGCCGGGCTACCGCAGTACGAGCACATGTTGAGAGCCTCGCTCACGCAGAGCGAGTCCCACTCGGTGTTGCAGCAGAACGGATCGGACGAGCACACCGTGTTGCAGCAGGCCGCGTCGTTGCAGTAGGTCGCGCCCTCGCTGTAGCAGCTGCCGGAGCCAGCTCCGCCGCAGCTCGCGCAGATCGGACCAGCCTCACCCACGCAGACCGAGTCCCAGCTGACGTTGCAGCAGAAGCTGTCAACGGCGCAGACCGCGTTGCAGCAGTCGGCGTCGTTGCAGTACGGGCCGCCCGCCGAGAAGCAGCTGTGGGTGTCTTCGCCACCGCAGGTGCACATCGCATAGGCCTCGCCCACGCAGATCGAGTCCCAACTGGTGCTGCAGCAGAACGGATCGGAGGCACAGACGGTGTTGCAGCAGTAGGAGTCGTTGCAGTACGCAGCACCCGGCGTGAAGCAGCTGCCGGAACCGCTGCCGCCGCAGGTGGCGCACAGGGTGCCAGCTTCGCTGACGCAGAGCGAGTCCCACGAGTTGCTGCAGCAGAAGGGATCGGCGGCGCAGACCGCGTTGCAGCAGTCGGCGTCGTTGCAGTACGTCGCACCCGGCGTGAAGCAGCTTCCGGCGCCCGCGCCGCCGCAGGTCGCGCAGATGGCGAACGCCTCATCGACGCAGATCGAGTCCCACGACACGCTGCAGCAGAAGCTGTCGGCGGCGCAGACCGCGTTGCAGCAGTCGGCGTCGTTGCAGTACGTGGCACCCGGCGTGAAGCAGCTGCCGGCGCCCGCGCCGCCGCAGGTCGCGCACAGGTCGTAGGCTCCATCGACGCAGAGGGAGTCCCAGCTCGTCGCGCAGCAGAAAGGATCGGCGGCGCAGACCGCGTTGCAGCAGTCGGCGTCGTTGCAGAACGGGCTGCCGGTCTCAAAGCAGCTACCAGCACCGGAACCGCCGCAGACCGCGCAGTTCTGGTTGGCCTCGCTCACGCAGATCGAGTCCCAGCTGTTGTTGCAGCAGAAGGGATCGAGGGCGCAGACCGCGTTGCAGCAGTCGGCGTCGTTGCATCCAGGACCGTGGGTTTCGTAACAGCTACCGCCCGAACCACATTGGGCCGCAGCGACGCCCGCGAGCGCCAACGCTGCAACCGCCCCCACCAAACTCGACATCAACTTCATAGTACTTCTCCTCATGGCGCGCGGTCTCCTTGCACAAAGCCCGCGGCCAGCCGGATGGTACTGGGCGTTCCCCCTAGGGCAAAGCCCCCTTTCCCCGGAATACCTGCCTTGGTTCCGCTGCATCGGCTCGAGAGCAAGGGGATCGAGCGACCCCGGAGTTCCTCGTCGAGCGACTCCCCTCGGGGCCCACGAGGTCCCGAAGTCGAGCCCCGCCGACCCGATCCGCGTGCTTCGTAACTCGCTTTGCAACAACGCTTTCTGATCATCGCCCTGGGTTGCCGGTCGGCTTCCGCGAAGGACTGAGGCTCGGGTCTTGGAGCCCTCTCTGCAGAATCCGCGGCGCATCGCGGCCCGTGGCAATGAAAAGCTGGCCAGCTCGCTCGAGCTGGCCAGCACGGTCGTCCGGCCCACGTGGGCCGGTCGAGGTTCAGGACTGCATCGTCAGCAGGGCCCCCACTCACCCAGCAGCATGGCGAGGTCGGCAGCCCCGGTGATGCCATCACCGTTGAGGTCGGCGAACGGCGTCGACCAGGCTCCGAGCAAGGTGGCCAGGTCGGCCGGGCCGACGACGCCGTCCCCGTCCAGGTCGGCCGGGCAAGGCGGGCCACCGCAGATCTGGATGGCCTCGGTGACGCAGTAGCTGTCCCACTGCACGTCGCAGCAGAACATGTCGACGCTGCACACCATCTGGCAGCAGCCCCAGTCGTCGCACGCCGGTCCGTGGGTCGCGTAGCACGAACCCGTCGCCGGGTCGCCGCAGCCGAGGCAGTTGATGAAGGCCTCGGTCACACACAGGCTATCCCAGTTGTTGTTGCAGCAGTAGGGATCGATGGCGCACACGGTGTTGCAGCAGGAAGCGTCGTTGCAGTACGCGTCGCCAGGCACGAAGCAGCTGTGGGAGTTCGGTGCCCCGCAATACCCGGTGAGGCACATCTGGGTCGCCTCGTTCACGCAAGCGGCGTCCCAGCTCACGTTGCAGCAATAGCCGTCGACGGCGCACACCGTGTTGCAGCAATCCTCGTCGTTGCAGAACGGTCCGTGGGTCTCGAAGCAACTACCGGTCGACACGCCGCCGCAGCCGAGGCAGTAATTGTTAGCCTCGGTCACGCAGGTGCTGTCCCAGGTCACGTTGCAGCAGTACGGGTCGATGTCGCAGACGAGGTTGCAGCAGGCGGCGTCGTTGCAGTACGGCCCGCCTGGGGCGAAGCAGCTGTGGGTCTCGACGCCGCCGCAGCTGCAGTTGGCAAAGGCCTGAGTCACGCACAGCGAGTCCCAAGCGACGTTGCAGCAGTAGGTGTCGAAGGCGCACACCGTCTCGCAGCAATAGTCGTCGGAGCACCACGGCGTGCTGTGCGACTGGAAGCAGCTGCCGGTCAACTCGCCGCCGCAGCCGCAGCGACCGTACGCGTCCTCGACGCAGAGGGTGTCCCACGCCACCTCGCAGCAGAAGGGATCGGACGCGCACACCGTCTCGCAGCACGTCGCGTCGTCGCAGAACGGCCCGTGCGTCTCGTAGCAACTTCCGGTGGCTCCACGCCGCAGACACAGTCATAGCCTCGGTCACCGCTTCGTCCCAGGCCGTATTGCAGCCAATACAAGCAGCACGTCTCGTCGTTGCAGGCATAGCCGCCGCAGGTGGCGGTCACGAAGCAGTCGCCGGAAGCAGAGACCGCCGCAGGTGGCGCAGAGACTCGGCGTCGTGACGGCCTTCTGCGTCAGGCCGGGCCGCCGGGCGTGAGCAGTCCCGGAGGCCGGGTTGCAGCAGAATGTTGCAGCAGTAGGAGTCGATCGAGCAGACGTAGTCGCAGCACTCGGCGTCGTTGCAGTACGGCCCGCCGGTCGCGTAGCAGCTCCCGGTGCCGGGATTGCCGCATCCCAAGCACAGCTCATTCGCCTCCTGGACACAGAATCCGTCCCAGCTGTTGTTGCAGCAGTAGGGGTCGACGCCGCACACCGCGTTGCAGCAATCGGCGTCGTTGCAGTACGGTCCGTGGATCTCAAAGCAGCTTCCGCCTGTTCCACACTGCGCGTTCACCATGCTCGCGATCGACGCAGTAGCGACCGCGGCCACCACAGGTACTAGTTTCATAGCTCATCTCCATGGAGGAGCGTGGCCCGCGTCGAGCAGGGTCGCGTTGCGCAGGCTCGGTTCGAGCAGGCTCGCGTCCACCATGACTCTAGGCGCCGCGCGATCGCCCTCCCGCGTTTGCGATCACTTGCGTAGCGCCATGGCCCACGTCCATGCCAATCCGGATTCCCGCTCAGCGATCGGGCAAGCCTCGCAGGGCAAGCGAGGCGTTGCGAAATCGAGCATCGTAGGTGACGTCTTTCTCCACAGCTGTCGCCAGCCACGCCGGCAGCTCGAATGCGAACCCCTCGTCAGGCAGTTCGACCTCGGCCATCACCAGCGGAAGGGTCTCGAATGCATCGATCTCCCAGACGAGGCCGCCTTCGCGCACGCGATGCCTGGTCTTGGCGATCCGCCTCCCGGCCGTCGCCGGCCACCAGCGATCGAACTCCTCGGCGCTGATCGGATGCTCCGTCTCCTCTCGAACCAGACCGCTGCCGCGCTTCGTGGTGTGGACGTAGACGGTCGATCCGTCGAGCGTCCTGACTCGTCGCAGGCGGCCTTCGGGAAACCCCGGTGCCTCCACGTTGCCAGGAAGGTAGCCCTGCTCGATGTGCCACACCTCGGCCCCGCTCGGGAGGTGCGGGAATTCGCGAAGGACCCACACCCGCTCGATCTCGAGCCCGTTCATCGTGCCGCTCCCGACGGCTGGCTCGAGCGGGCGCACCACTGCGCCGCGAGATTGGCCAAGACTTGCTTCAGATTGAGGTTCCGTCGCACGGCCTCGTCGGACTCGGCGAGGAGATCCGCCATGCGAGCCCAGCGGTCCGCAGCCGCCGAATCGTCCGCTCGGAGGGCCGCCCCGAGGGCATCGCGGATCTCCTGGCCGAGGACGCCGAACAGGAGCCGGGCGCCGAGGCGATTGGCAGCCTCCTTGCTGGCCCGCGGGTTCTCCTTCACCACGCTCTCGGCACACTCCCCGATCAACTCGGCCATCCGATCCCCAAGCCCGGCGGTGAACCGGCCCCGGGAAAGTTCCGCGATCGGCTTGGCCAACTCGCGGGCCCAGCCGTCGACGCCTCGCTTCATGGCCAGCATCGCCATGCCCGGCGAGCCCTCGGCGAACCGCTCGAGCCACGCTTGGGTGGCCCCGTCCGCCCCAAGCTCCGTGGTGCGCAGCCACTCGGCCATCGCTTCCTGTTCGAGCGGCCGGAAGGCGACCCGCTGGCAACGGCTGCGGATGGTCGGCAACAACCGGTCCTCGCGGGTCGTGACCAGGATGATGATCGTTCCAGGCGGCGGTTCCTCGAGCGTCTTGAGGAGGGCGTTCTGGCCCACCGCGTCGAGCAGCTCCGCCTCGTCGATGATGAACACCTTGCCGTGGCCGAGGTAGGGCGTGCGCCACACAGCCGCATCGAAGCTCTTGCCATCGACGTCGCCGCCGAGCATCAACTCGCGCAGGAGGTCGACCGGGATGTTGGTCTGCTTCTTGTCGCGAAGCGAGGCGATGGCCGAGTCCTCGGCGCATTCCTTCCGGATGAGATGAAGGTCGGGATGGGCGCCCGACGCGACAAGTTCCGCAACCCGCGTCCGCTCCGGCGGCTCGAACCGCGCGACGTGGTGGGCGGTGACCGCGGGGTCGAGGATGAAGCGGGCGAAGGCGATCGCCGTGGTGCACTTCCCGACCCCGAACGGGCCATGGAAGATCCACGCGTGGTGGAGATGCCCGCCGGCCAAGGCCCGCCGCAAGGTGGCGATGGCGTGCGATTGCCCGCGGATGCGAGAGGCGTGAGAGGCCATGGAGGGGCTTGCAGTCAACGGGGGATCTCGACCAAGCGGCATCCCTGCGGGCGCTTGGGTCCGTCAGGCTTTCGGGGGTCGACCGGGATCAGGGCCTCTTCCCCGTTGAGGAGGTGGCGGGGGAACTTCTTCATGAGGGCCTCGACCTCGGGCGAGTACAGCGTGCTCTTCGAGTCGTAGGCCCGAGCGTCGAAGTGCCCGACGGTGACCACGCTGGTGGCGGTGTTGTCGTCGTGGTGGACCCAAGCCTCGAAGCCTTTGACGCGGAGCTCCTTGCAGTACTTCTCCGCTGCGGCCCGGATGTCCGCGGGCTTCAGGCCCTTGTCGCCGAAGGTGCTCCACGCCGCGACCTGCAGGCTGTAGAGCGGCACCACGTTCTGGAAGCGCTGCCGCAGCCGGCGGACGTCGAATTCGCTGGGGGGGCCTGAAGAGGTCGAGGTGCGGGTCAGCATGGCCCCGGCGAAGGGGCGCTGATTGCCGTCCGCGATGATCCCCTTCACTTCTTTCAGCTTGGCCTGGGCCGCTGGATCGTCGGGCCCCTTGAAGCGACCGACGAGGATGACCGAGCCGTGGCTCACCCGCTCGACGAAGGCATCGCGCAGCTCGGGGAAGCGAGCGGCGAGGCGATCCCGCATGGCGCTCGCGATCTGGGCGTGGTCCTCCTGCGTGAACGACGAGACGAGCACCGACCAAGCCGGGCCTTCGGCGTTCATGTGCTCCTTGCTGTCGTCGGGTGCGCCCGCGGGCTTCGCCGCGGGATCGCGACCGGAGGGGAGCGGCTTGGGCGGGACGACCTCGTCACCCGGATCCCACAGCTCCGGCTGGCGATCGTCCTTCGCCTTTGTCCCGTCCTTCTTCTTGTCCTTCCCATCCTCTTTAGGTGGCGTGGCCGGCTTGCTGGACTGGCCCCATGCCGACCGAACCCCTCCGCTAAGCGGCAGGGCGAGGCAGATTGCGATCGCCCATAAGAACAGCCGACTTACTGCCCGAAGGCGCGTATTACCGGACAGGGGACGAGTGCTCGATTCTGTGGTCGAACGCATCAGGACCATCCTCTCGGCTGCGCCGCAAATCTGTTCGCAGCCACTGTTTACACCGACATGCACGGCTCACGCAATCTTCAAAGGGGAAATGAGGCGAGCGCCGATCACACTGGCCGGGCAGGACACAGGGATTCGGTCGCGGACGGCCGAATCTCGCCCGAAGTCGGCAGCCAGGACGGTTGAACATCCCTACCCAACTGCGGGGCATCTTACGATTGCAGCCCGCAGCGGAGTATCGCTCCATGCCTGACATCGGCAACATCGGAAGCACCTCGAGCTACGGCAGCGTCGGCCCCCTCCAACGGGCGGCTGCCGAGTACATCCAGCGAGGCGGCCAAGCTGCGGCGGCCGAGACGCGCCGCACCGAGATCTCTGACCGGGTCGAGGTCTCCGACCACGCCCGCTATCTCGACGCCCTGCGGAACATGCCGCCGGTGCGGGCCGAGAAGGTGGCCCAAGTGAAGGCCGCCATCGCAGCGGGCACCTACGACACGGACGCCAAGCTCTCGATCGCCATCGACCGCATGCTGAACGACGGCGACCTCGACGAGATCGCATGAACCACATGGCGGGCCTCTTGGCCTGGCAAGTCGGAGTCGAACACGAACGCCGCGGCAACCCCGCGGCGTTCGTCGTTTCCTACCAGAGGATCGTCTCGGACGCGGTCGCGATGGTTCCGTCGGCGCCGTAGAGGAAGACGCGGAGGGTCCCTTGAGCCCCGGTCGCCGGAGGCGTGTTCCACTCCGGCACCAGCTGGAACCGGTAGGTCGCGGTGACCGGGTCGTAATGGAGGAGATGCTCCTGGATCGTCGCCACCACGACCTTCCAGCGCTGGACGGGGGGATCGCAGCGCGGGAACTCGAGGGCCAAGAGCACCGTGCCCACCATCTTGGTCGGTTCCCCGGTCTGGTCGCGCAGCTCGACGCGGGCGTCGAGGACCACCGATTGGCCCTCGCGACGGACGAGCTTCGAGAGCGGATGCACCCGGACCGTGGTCGGCCAGAAGAGCCATGCCCCGGCCTGTTCCGGCGAGCCGGGCGTGATCCCTTCCTCCGCCGCGATTCGCGCCGGGTCGGATTGCATCATGCCACATCCGGCGAGCGAGGCGCACGTGGCGACGGCCCCAAGCCGCCTCAGGAGCGGGGCACTGCGGCGCCATCCGTCGGCAACGGCTTCGGCGCGGCGCGGAAGTGCTGAGCGTCCGGAACCCATGCCGTTCCTCCGTGCGGTCGTGTCAGCTCGCGGTGGTCATGTCCTCGATGACGCTGTAGCGGTCGAGGTTGAGGGTGACGATCTCGCCATCGTCCTTGCGCACCTCGAGCCGATCAAGCCAGAGCTTGTCTTGATGGGCGTGGGCGAACCAGGAGCCCGTCTTCGCCTGTCGGTAGCGCACCACCGTCCCCTCGGTGGTCGTCGTCCACACGCACTGGACATGGGGGACTTGCTGTGTGACGCGAATGCGCGTGCCAGGCTGGAACGTGGCGGTTTCAAGGGACATGGCATTCGCAGTATACGCGGAGCCCCCGCCGGCCACGGCCTGCCGCGATCGCCGGCGGCGGATCCGGTGAGGTCAGGCGAACTGCGGTGCCTTGGTCCCCACCGTGAAGGCGGACCGCGTGCCGCGCCAAGTCCTGCCGAATCCCCGCCCGATGTACGCATTGAGCTGCTCGAGGGAGACCGCGTCGACCTCGGCCGCCAGCTCGGCGAGGGTCCGGGCCCGCCCCAAGCGATACCAGTCGCCTGCCGCCGACGCCGCCCTGGCCGCGGTGCTCTCGCCGCTCATGACGAGGCGGCTCTTGTAGCCCACGATCGAACGGGCGAATTCCTCCTGCGTCACGCCGCCCTCGAAACGCTCGACCTCGCGGGCGATGCAGTCGACGGTGTCTTGGGCCCGCTCCGGCGTGCTGCCGGCGTAGATCGAGAGCATCCCGCGGTCGCGGCCCCCCGAGTAGGTCGCCCCGACCGAGTAGCAGAGGCCCCGCTTTTCGCGCACCTCGGTGAAGAGCCGGCTCGAGGAGTTGCCGCCCAAGACCCGGGTGGCGAGGCGGAAGAGGGTCGCATCGGCATGGCCCTCGGGCGGCGCCTGGAAGCCGATGGCGATATGGGTCTGGGAGGAGTCGCTCGCCTCATGCCCCACGCCGCCTTCGGCTGGCCGCGACTCCTTCGGCTCGATCGCGGCGCCTGACCAACCGGCCAGCAGACGGTCGAGCTGGTCGGCAATCGCGGGGCCGTCGATATCGCCAGCGATGGCGAGGATCGAGCCCCCCGGCTTGGCCCGCGTCTCCCAGGTCTTCCGAAGGTCGCCGATGGTCGCCTTCTCGAGCGCTGTCCGATCGCCGAATCCGGTCCGGTTGAAGGGCGGCGGGAGATGTCGCTCCCGAAGGCGAAGGACGACCCGCTGCTGCGGGTCGTCCGCCAGCGAATCGAGGGTCTGCAGGCTCAGGCTGCGGACGGCATCGAGGTGCTCCTCGGGCAAGGCCGGAGCCCGTATGAGGTCGACGAGGAGCGGCAGTGCCTCGGGCACGCGATGCCCAAGCAGCGTGGCCGAGATCTGCATGTGCATGCTGCCCGGGGTGACCGAACGCTGCACGCCGAGGCGGTCGAGGTCGTCGCTGAATTCCCGGCTGTTCCGCCGGCCAGCCCCGCGGAGGACGAGTTCCGACAGGAGCACCGACCAGCCGTCGCCAGCGGCTCCTTCGGGATCGGCGGCGTTGCCGACCGGCACCAGCCAGCAGATCGCGGCCGAACGCATGTTCTCGGTGCGCTCGACGAGGAGCGGCATTCCGCAGGCCAGGGGGAGGAGCTGGATCTCGTCGCTGTTCGCGGCTGCGGTGGATGCCATGGCGGCAATGTAGGCACTCTCTGTCGATTGCGCCGGCCAGGCGAGCGGTCGCCATTCCCTAGCCCGCAAAGGCCGCAGGGTCGGGCGGCAGGACGTGGCGGGAATGGTCGATCCGAGGGATTGGGAGGCCCATGCAGGGCCCGTGGATTGGATGGTCTGTGGAGACGAGGCGAGGAGATCGCGATGGATGAGCAGGCTATTCCGGATCGCGGCTTCGGCACCTTGGTGCGACGGTTCGCCATCGACATCTTGGTCGTCCTGTCGACGGTCGCCTTGGTGATCATCCTCGCCGACGTCCGCGAGCACGACCGCGAGCGAGCCGAGGCGGTCAGCACCACACGGGCCGCGGTACGCATGCTCCAAGCCGAGGTGGACCTGCAGAACGCCATGGTCGAGGAAGCCCTCGTCGGCGAGAAGTTCCCCCCTGCCATCAGCCCAGCGTGGTTCGAGGGACAGCGACCGGCGAATGCCTTCGCCGCCTCTGACCTACGCTGGGTGGATGTCGCCGAGGAGGACGAGCGGTCCCTTCGCCATCCGCGTCAGCCGACCATGGACGGCAAGCGGCGGGCCATGTTCTGGTACAACCCCGCGCTCGGGATCGTCCGGGCCCGCGTGCCGCGGCTCCTGTCGGACTCCGACACCATGCGGCTCTACAACGAGGTGAACGACACTTCGCTGGGTGAGCTGCTCACCACGGCCATGGAAGAAGATCGGGACTGACCGGCCCGGCCGACGGCACCTAGCCGCCGAAGGTGTCCTCGATCCGGTAGCGGCCTGCCGCCCGGCCGGCGATCCACTTGGCGGCCCGGATCGCCCCGCGGGCGAAGAGGTCGCGTGTCGTCGCCGTGTGCTGGATCCGCAGGATTTCCCCTTGTCCGGCGTACTGGACGATGTGATCCCCGATCACGTCGCCGGCCCGGATGGCATGGACATGGTCCTTGCCCACCTGCCGGCCGCCCTCGGCGATGCTCGCCACGAGCGAGAGGGCCGTCCCCGACGGGGCATCGAGTTTCTTCGTGTGGTGCGTCTCGATGACATCGATGTCGTAACCGGGTCCCAAGAGGCGGGCCGCCTCGGCCGCCAGGCGGCGTGCGACAGCCACCCCCAGCGAGGTGTTCGAGCAGACCATGACCGGGATCGAGGCCTCCGCGCCCCGCAAGGCGTCGAGGGTCGCGGGCGAGAGCGCCGTCGTCCCCACGACCAGCGCCGCACCGAGCTTTCGCGCCAGGCGAACCGCGTCCTGCGTGCCCTCGTCGGTGGAGAAGTCGATGACCACGCGACTCTCTGCAAGCGTCGATGGCACCGAGGCTTGCTGCTCGGCAGCAGGGACGTCGCCACGATCGAGAAGGGCGACGATGCGAACCGTCGGGTCGTCTGCGGCGCAGGCCGCGATGCGCAGCCCCATGCGACCCTTGGCACCGTTCAATGCGATGGGCGTGATGGCGTGGTTCATGGCAAGAGGAGCGTGCTTCGATCGCTGGCGCGCGCGTGTTCGAAGGGACGCGTGCGGGCTGTCACAAGGGTCGGTGGAGGAGGTTCGGGGTCGGGGGTGCGCGCCGCGATTGTTGAGACTGCTTGAATCTTTTCTGTCAAGAGCCTTTTCTTCCGCGGCCGATAGGTGTACAACATCTGAAGTCAGGCGCTTTGTTACGCCGGCACCTGACTCGACTCCGACACCAAGAGCGTAACCAAAGGGAGCCACACATGGCTGCGAAGAAGAAGGCTGCGAAGAAGAAGACCGCCAAGAAGAAGGCCGCCAAGAAGGCCGGCACTCGTCGTTCGCGCAAGTGATCGGCGGTTGAAGGACGACGCGATTCGTCCGTCGCTCCGACGACGGACGAGCCTCGCAGACGTCCACAGGAACACGACCGGAGGCCGCCTCACTGGCGGCCTCCGGTGTTTTTGTCTCGTTCTCCCGCCGCGGCCCAAAACGGCCTTCTGCCCGGCATTTTGGGGGGTTCCCGGCCCCGCGGCACGAGCAGCGGCGGCCTCTGCCCCCGCCCCGCTCGACGCCTCCGCGCGGCGCCCTACAATCGTTGCCCTATGGCCCACATCATCGCTGAACCATGCATCGGAACGAAGGACACCGCGTGCGTCGAGGTGTGTCCCGTCGATTGCATCCACCCCACCAAGAACGACAAGGACCACGGCGCCGCGACGCAGCTCTACATCGATCCCGACGTCTGCATCGACTGCGGGCTGTGCGTCGACGAGTGCCCGGTCCAAGCCATCTTCCCGCAGGAGGATCTCCCCGCGGAGTGGCAGAAGTACATCCAGATCAACGTGGACTACTTCAAGAAGTGACCGTCCCCAGGGGTCGGCACCTCCGCCCCCAACGGCGAGACCAAAGAGCGACGCCCTCGGCCTTGGCCGAGGGCGTCTTCCATGGTGGACTCCTCGCAGCTTCCTCTCCGAGCCCCTCTCCGATGGGTCACTCCGAGGAGTCGGGTTGCCGGCTACCCGAGGGGCGGCCGACGACCCCAGAGATCAGGTGCTAGCCGGCCTTGCGGCGGAGTTCCGGCTCCGACGCAGCGGCTTCCTTCCACACGCCAGACGGCGCGTCGGGCTTCTCCGTCCAGTCCTGGGCCCGGGGCCCGAGGTTGAGTTCGGTGGGCATGGTCTTGCGGTACCCGAGCTTTCGGATGATCTCGAGCACGTCGGTCCAAGTCGGGAAGGTCTTCCCGTTGGCCTGCTTGAAGGCGTCGATCGCCATCAGGAAGAGGAACTGCTCGGGGTTCATCTCCCCTTCCTCGGCGCTCTTCACGAAGTCGGTCAGGCGTCGCCCCGGACCGCGCCGCCGCTCGAGGTTGGTCGGCGAGCTCACGTCGATGTTCCGTCGGTCGAGCCCCGATCGCCGATCGACCACGCTCCCGGAGCGGGGGTCGATCGAGTGGAGGTCGGGGGAGAGCGACTTGTCGTTGGGCTGGCCTGGCGTTTCGGGCATGGGGCGGCTCCGGACCGATGGAGTCGGGAAGATGGTTCCGGCGCTGGAGCCGCACTGACTGCCAGTCCGCCGGACCCGCTACACTCCCGCTTCCGCGATTCGTCGGCCGACCGGCGTCGCGTCTTTCGCCCTTCCGAAACCGCCCGCTGTAGTCGCCCCGCATGGCTTCCGGTCATACCGACGAGCAACCGCTGAACTTCTTCCCAGCCTTCCTAGGGTGGGTGTTCCCGGGCCTCGGGCAGATCGTCCTCGGGGAACGCCGCCGCGGCTTCCTCGCCATGGGCGGCGTCCTCCTCCTCTTCTTCTCGGGGATCTTGGTGGGCGGCATCGATGCCGTCGACAAGGACGAGGACCGCCTCTGGTTCGCCGGCCAGGCCTGCGCCGGCCCCATCGCGTTCGTCGCCGCGTTCGCTAACGAGTCCCTGCTCAAGTCGGGCCGGATGGGCGAACTGCTCGATACGCCCTCCGGAGGCATCCCCCCGACCAAGCCTGGCGAGCACGGCAAGATCTCGAGCCGGAAGGGCCTGGCCCATCCCAACGAGTTCGGCACGCTCTTCTGCTTCCTGGCCGGCCTGATGAACCTGGTGATCGTGCTCGACGCCTTCAACCGCATGCCGGCTGAAGCGGCCCAAGATCGCCGCGCCGGCGACGGGAAGGCACGGGCGTGAGCATGCTCCACCTTGGATCGGCCATGCTCGCCTGGACCCCGCTGCTCGAGCCGATGCCCGCCGCGCACCGACTGTGGTGGGTCCTCATCGTGCCCCTCGCCCTCGGCGTGGCGATGGCCTGGAAGTCGGTCCGCGTGGTCGACCTCCGGCACTACTGGCGCGAGGTCGTGGTGATGGCAGGACAGATCGTCCTCGCCGTCGCGGGAATCGCCGTCGGCCTCTTCGTCCTGATCCAGCTCGTCCTGCCCCACCTTCCGGCCGAGTGACTCAGTCCTCGTCGCTCCGGCGGCGCAGGCCGATCCCGAGATAGACCACGACCACGCCGCCCACGCCGAACAGGGCGAGGTCGGCGACCATCCCATCGCGGAGGACCATCGTCCGTGACCCCACCGTAGGGGTGGTGAAGCGCTCGGCGGCCCGACGGATGGTCGAGCCGTCGTCGTCCCGATCGACGGGCGGCAGGAAGCCCGTGTCGAGTTCGGTCTCGTTCCAGCGCCGAGCCACCGCGAGCCAGGGCCATCCTGCGGCCAGGGTCCCGACCCGCCATTTGGCAGGCTCCGGCGGAGCTTCCTCCGGCGTCGGCTCGGCCCACCACGGCACCGCCGGGTGGTCGAGCGGACCGTTGCGGAGCGGATAGAGCTCCCGCTCGAGGTTGTAGAAGGCGAGCCCCGTGGCCCGATCGCTGGCGAAGGTCCAGCAGCGACCTTCTCGGACATGCAACTGGCCGGCGACCGGATTGAGTCCGGTCTCGACCTTGGCCAAGCAGAACCAACCCGTTCCGACCGCCGCCGCCGCCCCCAACGGGGCACCGACAACGGCGGAGAGGAGGAGACGCTTCAGCCAAGCTGGCATGCGGCCGGATCGTATCGAGTCGCCTCGATCGTGCTCGGCGATCCGAAAAGCAGGTTTCGACCCGATGGCACGACCGTTGCCCAGCCGGCCGCCCCCGCGCCGGATCGTCCGGGCGAGGGATCGACCTCGAACCACGCGCGGAGGTGCGTCATGGGAATCCTGCGGCGATTGCGGCGGAAGAAGGTGTTGGCCCGCGAGACGAGCCCGGAATGGAACCTGGGGATGAGCGCCGTCTGGCACCTCCGCGACCTTGACCCCGAGCGACGCGACCGCGTGGAACGCGACGCTCGCCTCTTCGCCAACGAGAAGCACTGGGAAGGCTGCGGCGGACTGAAGGTCTCCGACGGCATGAAGGCCGTCGTCTCGGCCTTGGCCTGCCTCCTCGTCGTCGACAACCGCGAGGGGCTCTTCGAGAACACCTCGAGCATCCTGCTCTACCCGAACGGCTACACCGCCCCCCTGGCGGCCGGCCCGATGGGAATCGTCAGCGAAGGCTCGGCCCGACTCGGCGAGGCCCACTTCAACGGACCGGTGGTCCTCTCCTGGTCCGACACGCTGCGGCAGGCGACCCAGCACACCGGGCGCAACGTCGTCCTCCACGAGTTCGCCCACAAGCTCGACATGGACGACGGCTTGGTGAACGGCACGCCGCTCCTCCCCTCGTCGATCTCCCACGACCGTTGGGTGGACACCATGACCACCGAGTACGACGCCCTCCGCGACGGGCTCGCCATCGGCGGCCCGATCGCCCTCCCGCCCTACGCAGCGACCAACCCTGGCGAGTTCTTCGCCGTGGCGACCGAGCGCTACTTCGAGTCTCCCTACGCCCTGCGGAGCGACCGACCGGAGCTCTACGCCCTGCTCAAGGACTACTACGGCGGCACCACCCCGCCGGTGGTCTGAACCACTTCACACCGCATCGATGACGAAGCCGTCCGGCCAGCCCGGACGGCTTCGTGCTTCCTACGCTTCTTGATCGAACAGCGCTTGCTGTCCGCCGCCCGTCTTCCTCCCGGGGGCGTTCCATGCCAACTTCCACGCTTCACGTTTCGAGCCCGTCCTTCGCGAACGGCACGTCGATCCCCGTGCGCTACACGGCCGACGGCGAGGACATCTCGCCACCGCTCGCCTGGTCCGGCGTCCCGGCCGAGACCAAGTCGGTGGTCGTTCTCGTCGACGATCCCGACGCGCCGGGCTCGATGGACCCCTTCGCCCACTGGCTCGTCTACGGCTTGCCGCCCGACCTCGATGGCCTGCCGGAGGGGGCCTCGGGGCACGCCGCCGCCCATCTCCCGGGCGGGGCCCTCGAGGGCACGAACTCCTTCCGTCTCGTGGGGTACCGCGGCCCAGCACCGCCACCGGGCCGCCCCCACCGCTACCGCTTCACGGTCGCGGCCCTCGATGCCTGGGTCGAGCTGAAGCCGGGCGCGACGCGCCGCGAACTGCTCGCCGCGCTCGACGGCCACGTCCTCGCCCAAGGCGAAGTCGTCGGCCTGTACGGACGCTAGGCAGCCGCTCAGCGGGGGGTGATCCGCTTCACGCCCGAGCCTGGCCGTTCCTTCGATGGCAGCGGCTTGTTGCGAGCTCCGCCGCGGAGCGTGTTGGGCCGCTTGCCAGCCCGCTTGGTGGTCTTCTTCCGCTTGCGCTGCCGCTCGGCGGCCTCGGCCTCCTCGATGACCGCCTTCCGCTCCCGATCCTCGGCGGCCCGGACGGTCCGCGCCGCCCGCTCGATCGAGCGATCGAGGCGTTCGCGGTCTTCGGGCCGGAGCCAGCGGGTCAGGTCGGGCGCCGCGGTCGGGGCCAGGTCGAGCGACGCCAATTCGGCGATGGCCCGCCAACGACCCGACTCCTCGGGCTCGGGCGAGAGGAACGTGAAGCTCTCCGCGAAGCCGCCGCCATGCCCGGCCCGGCCGACGCGATGGACGTACTCCTCGGGGAGAAGCGGCACGTCGTAGTTGATGACCGTCCGGATGGCCGGGATGTGCAGGCCGCGGGCAGCGATGTCGGTGGCGACGAGGACCGCCGAGCGACCCTCGGCGAAGTCCTCGAGGGCCTTCTCGCGCTGGGTCTGCGAGCGGTCGCCGTGCAGGAGTCCCGTGGCGATGTGGTGTTTTCGCAGGGCGGCCGCGATCCAACCCGCCCGCCGACGGGTTCGGGCGAAGACGAGGACCCCGCGTCGCGGACCGTCGCTCACCAGGGCGAGGGTCAGGGCGACCTTGAACGAATCCTCGACGCGGTAGAGGGCTTGGTGGACGTGGGACGCGGGCTTGGTGTGCCCCTCCGACTCGAGCCGCAGCGGATCGCGCAGGAACTTCGCGGTGATCGAGCCGATGGCCGGGGGGAAGGTCGCGGTCAGGAAGAGGATTTGCCGCTCGGGCGGCATGCGCTCCAGGATCCGTTCGACCTGCGGGAGGAAGCCGAGATCGAGCATGCGGTCGGCCTCGTCGACGATCACGTGCCGCACGTAGGCGAGGGAGAGGGCGTCGAGGTCGAGGAGTTCGCGGACCCGCCCCGGCGTCCCGGCGAGCAGGTCGACGCCCGCCTCGATCATCTCCCGCTGCGGGGCGAGCGGCGACTTGCCCCACACCGCAGCCACCTTGAGGAGCGAGCCCTTGCAGAGGGCCCGAGCGTCCTTCGCCACCTGCTGGGCGAGCTCGCGGGTCGGGCAGAGGACGATGGCCCGTAGCCGCGTTCGCGGATCGACCCGACCGGCACTCTTGCGGGCATGCCGCTTCCGCAGCGTCTCGATGCGCGGCGGCTCGCTGAGGAGTTGGTGGGCCACCGGCAGGAGGTAGGCCAAGGTCTTGCCTGTCCCCGTCGGGGCCAAGCCGATCGCGTCCTTACCGGTCAGGGTCGGCGAGACGAACGCCGCCTGGATCGGGGTCGGGCGGGTGAAGCCGAGGGCCGCCACGCCGCGGCGCAGCACCGGATGCAGCCCCAGCGAATCGAAGGTCGCGTCGGTGTCCATGGACCGCCCATGGTACGGCCCGCACGCCTTGCCGCCCGCCGGCGGCGGCAGCGGAAAGCCGGCATGAAGGACCGGTGGGAATCTGCCGATGAGCCCCGCCACGCCGGCAGCAGACCTCGGCACGGATGCCAAGGTCGAGAAACGGCGCCACGATTGACAGGGGACCGCCAATGGAGCGCCGCCGCCGCAACGCGGGCCGGGCGCGGCTGGGAGGAGCCGACTCGACGCTGGACGCGATCCGTCGACCGCCGCTGCGCATCCGATTTCGCTACGAGCCCGCCGACTGCCTCGACGCCCATCCGACCATCGAGGTCGCCCCGTTGCCACCTCGACTCGCGATCGATGCTCTCCTCGCGGTCACCCATCCCAACCTGAGCACGCTCCTGGTCGACGCCCGCCGCACGCTCGGCGGGCGCAGCCAGCGCCTCTCGCGGCACCAGACGGCCGTCCTCGAACGCTGCAGCCTCTCCCGCAGCCTGCCGCTCGACACCGCGGGGCTCCGGCAACTCGGGCTCCATTTGGCTCGCCGCGGCACCATCGCCCGGATCGACGGGCCGGTCGACGCCGGCGATGCCTTGGCCCTCGAGCTGGCCCTGCTCCGCGGCGCAACGCCGCTCGAGGCGGACCTTCGGGCCACCGCCGTCCTCCAGATCTCGCCGCTCGGGCACGTCTGGTCGCAATGGCGTTCCCCTGAACTCGGCCGAGCCTTCGTGACTCGCGCCGTCGCCTCCTTCGTCGCCTGCGCCGCCGGGCTCGATCCGGCCCAGCTCGCCCCGGTCGATGCCGCGGCGCTTCTCGGGCTTCCTCGGGAAGGCTGCGTGATCCGACCGCGCGACGTGCGGATCGAGGACGGCTGCATCGTCGCCAAGGTGCGCACGCCGCGCGGCATCGCCACGCGCGTGGTGCACGATCTGGCCACCGGAGCCTGGATCACGGCGTGATATCGGGGCTGCACGACGGCGCGTCGTGCCGCCTCGGCGAAGGGTGTGAGTTGTGCAGGCGGCCGCCCACGCAAGGGCCGACCGAATGCTGGAGTCCGCGGTCGCTCAATCCGATCGTGGGTGCGGACAGGACGAGTGCCGGATGACGGGCCGCTGGAGGGACGGCCCGTCTCTGGTTTTTGGGCCGGCTTCGCAACCCATCGCCCGGCCCAGGGAGCCGCACGCATGATCCGCCGTCTGTCGTTGCGTTATGTGCGTCGTCGTCACGGCCGCCGGCACCACGCCTCGCGTGGACGCCGCTAGTTAGCCTTCGGGCGCCGGATGCGAAAGCGGGTTGGGCTTCGAGGGGTCGGCGCTCGGCTTCACTGCGGGCGCCGCGGGGGCAGCGGCGGGGGCTTCGGGCGTCGAGGGCGAGGGGCTCGGTGCCACCACCTTGGCGAGGCCGAGGGCCCACAGGATCCCGCCCTTCAGGTGCTCGCGGAAGGCCGGCTCGGCGTAGGACTCCTGCGTGTGGCCGAGGGCGGTGTACCACGCTCGGCCGCCGTCGTAGAGATGCCACCACGCAACCGGGTGGTCGCCCATGGCCAGCTCACCCGGCTTGTAGGAGGTCTCGTCAAGGCTGGCCAGGACGTGCACCGCTTGCCGCGGGTTCGACCGGAAGGAGTACCACTCGTCGTAGCGCTTCCAGCGATCGGGGAGCGACTTGGTCGACGGGTGCGTGTGGTCCTCGACCACCACGACCGCGTCCTGGTTCGCGGGGTGCCCCTTGAAGTACGCACCGACCAGCGACGCGTACCACGGCCACTCGTACTCGGTGTCGCTCGCCGCGTGCACCCCGACGTAGCCGCGACCCTTCTTGATGAATCGCTCGAAGGCCGCCTGCTGCTCGGCATCGAGGATGTCGCCGGTCGTCGAGAGGAAGATGACCGCACCGTAGCGGGCCAGGATCTCGTCGTTGAACTGGGCCGCGTCCTCCGTGGCGTCGACCTCGAAGAGGACCTTGTCGCCGTCGCGGGCGAGTTGCTTGATGCAGGCGATGCCGTCCGGGATCGACTGGTGCCGGAAGCCGGCCGTCTTCGAGAAGACGAGGACCCGCGGCGCCGCTGGCTGCGTTGCGGGAGCATCGCTCCCGGGCGGGGCCGCCGACAGTCGCATGGCAAGAAGAAGGGCGCAGACGGTGGCGATCGACAGGAGGAGGCGGGCCATGCATCGATGGTACCCGACCGACCTCGCCCGCCGCCCGCTTCACGGTCAACCGCCGCGCACGACCATCCTGAACCGCAGGGACCGCAATTCCGGACCGAACCGCCGGAGCAGCCGCTGCCGCACGGCGCGAAGGCCTGCGGCGGTGAATGCGTTCTGCTGGAGGGCGGAGAGGACGGCAAGGTCGACGATCGCCGAACGCATCCAGTCGATGTCGAGTCCGTAGCCGCTCACCGCGACGGCCCCGGTCGCCTTCAGGAAGCGTTGCAGGCGCGACTCCTTGGCCACCATGGTGCGGCAGGACGAGAAGTGGATCACCCGTCCCTTGCAGCGCCCGGCGAGGTGGCTCTCGAACTCGTCGATGGTGACGTGGTTGTCACGCAGGCGGAGGTCGCCGAACTGCACCTCGCCCTCGACGCCGTGCAGGGCGAGGTAGAGGATCGGGTAGTGGTCGTGCTGGCGCTGCACCCACTTGTCGAGGTAGTGGACGAAGCTGTCGCCGGTCGCCACGTGGCGATGGATCGCCGGGATCCTGAGGGGCGACGACCGGAGGATGCCGAGGATGGGGAAGACCGAGGGGGCCTTGGCCACGCCCTCCCAGTCGGTCTCAAGGCAGAAGATGCCACGGGCCTTGGACTGCGGAAGCGTGAAGTCGTCCCGGGGCATGTGCCGCTACCTTCGGCTCGCCTTGCGTTCCGGCTGCAGCCTCAGTCGGCCTTTGCGAGGAGATCCGCGGGGCCCACCTGCTCCGCCGTCGAGGGATGGTCGGCGCCTTCGTCCGCCTCGCCGCCGTCGACGCTGGTCGCCACCCACCGCTCCCAAGCTCGGGCGTCGAAGGTGAAGAGCTGGGCTGCCCGGTGACGGACGCCCCGCTGATAGATGGGGAGCTCCTTGATCATGCCGGTGGGGCGGATCTCGCTCAACTTCCGTCGGAAGTTGCCGCGGTCGATCGAGGCCTCGAGCAGCCGCTCGTAGAAGCGACGGATCGCCGAAAGCGGGAAGGGGTCGGGCAGGAGGCCGAAGAGGGCGGGTTGCCAGGCGGCTGGCTCGGAGCGGTCGACGAGGGCGTCGGAGCGCGAGCGGAGGAGGTGTCGCGGCAACACCCGGCGGGTCACCGGGTCGCCGAGGATCTCCCGCCCAAGCGACGCATAGGCCGCGTCGACCGTGGCCCGGTGGTCGTCGATCAGGGCCGGGAGGGCGTCGAGCGGATGCCACGCCCCGCGCCCGTCGCCGGTGAGTTCAGCCAGGCGAACCGTGGAGGGATGCGCCGCTCGAACCGTGGCCCATCCGACGAGGGCAATCTCGCGCTCGCCGGTCCGTCGGCCGGGTTGGCTCCGCACTCCGCATTGGGCCCGGCGCACGACGTCGCGGGCGAACGGCAACCCGCCGACGACTCGCTTGAGGCAGTGGTCGTGGTCCTCGTCATCCGCCACCACTGCACGCGGCAGGGACCAGACGGCGTCGACCGGCTCGAGCCAGGTGGCGAGACGATCGTCGATGAGGCGGAAGAGGACACACACGACGGCGAATTGCGGCATAAGGTCGATTTGACCGCGGAATGGCCATCGAGTCAAACCGGCCCGAAGAAGACCCCTCCTCCTCCCGCTACGACTTCGGCCGCCCCATGCCTATCTTCCTGCGATGGTGCTAGTTGGGAGCTGCCGCCGACGGAACCTGTCTGTCCTCAAGCGTTCGGTACAGCCCCGACCCCCCCTAAGCCTGCCTTTCCTCGCCAGGAACCCCATGCGCATCCTCGTCACGGGCTTCGAGCCTTTCGGCGGCAGTTCGATCAATCCCTCTGCGGTCGCCGCGACTGCCCTCGCAGCGGCGCCGCCCAAGCGGACCAAAGTCCGGGCCGTAGTCCTGCCGGTCGCCGGGGGAACCGCGACCGAGCGGCTACTCGAAGCGATCGACACAGCTTTCGGGTCGGATCGACCTGAAGCGATCGTTCTCCTCGGCGAGTCAGCGATGGCGACCGCCATCACCGTCGAGCGACTTGCGGCCAACCTCCGCGACTACCGCATTCCCGACAACCGAGGGCTGACGGTCACCGACGAGCCGGTCGTCGCCGACGGCCCCGCCGCCTACTTCGCCACCCTGCCGACACGGCGCCTAGTCCAAGCCATCCGTGCAGTCGGCATCCCCGCCGACCTCTCGATGAGCGCGGGCACCTACCTCTGCAACGAGGTCATGTACGGACTTCTGCACGCGTTGGCCCAGCGCCGGCGAGCAATCCCTGCTGGCTTCGTTCACGTCCCCTCCCTGCCGGAGCAGGTGGCGGACGGTCCCAAGGGCCGGCCCTCGATGGGGCGCGAGACCACCGTCGCCGGGCTCAAGGTCCTCCTCGGCGAACTCGTCCGCTGGCGCCGCGAGGGCCTCAACCAGCCCGACGTAGCTCCGGCACCTGCGAACCGAAGCGCCACGGAGCGATTACCGGCCGCGACTCGTGGGCGAACGCGTCGATCGCGTCGATGAGCGGTCCGGGCGAGAGCGTCCCGATCACCAAGGTGTCGGCTTCCGCCTCCGGCACGATCCGGCCGCCGAGCTCGCCCACCAGGCGCTCGACGAGCGGCCCGGCCTTGCCCACCGCGACGAGACCGACATCGTGCCCCGCGATCAGAGACCGCTGGGCAGCGAGGGTCGCGGCCGCCGCAGCTTCGCCGGTGAAGCGCCGCCAGAGGGCGTCGTCCATGGTTCGGCGCCGCTCGGTGGCCACCGTCTCCATGAACTCCTGGTAGCCCGCCCGGTAGCCCTCGATGGCGTTCTCCTTGCGGGCGATGCCCTCGTAGCGGTCGATCGTCTCGCGGAGCGCCGCTTCGTAGGCATGCTCCGGCGCGTAGCGGCGAAGCACCCAGCCGTTGTTCCGCATCAATCGCCCGAGCACCACGCCCATGTCACGGTTGGTCGGAGTCTTGGTGTGGAGGACGCGGAAGCGCGGATCGTGGATGACCCGATGGCCGGCGAGGAGGAGCCTGGCGCAGAGGTCGTATTCCTCGACATAGAAGTGGAATGCCGGGTCGTAGCCGCCGGCCTCGACGAAGGCGTGGCGACGGATCGCCGCCCCGCAGCCGACGATCACCTCGGGAAGGCCTCCCTGCTCGTGGCCACCACCAGGCAGGAAGATCTCGGCGCCCACCGCGGCGACATCGCTCGGGGCCTCGGCGATCGCCTCGAGGAAGCCCATGTCGAGGGGATGCGAGTCGTCGTCGAGCATGATGATCCACGACCCGCTAGCGATGCGCACGCCGTCGTTCCTCGCCGCCGCCCCTTCGTTCCGCGGTCGGCGCAGCGTGCAGGCTCGCCAACCGTTGGCCAGGCGAGCCGGGACGCTCACCGGCTCGTGGGAGTGGTTGTCGACGACGATGACCTCGGCCTCGATGCTCGGCGGGAGCGTTCCCAGCCGCTCCATGGTGCGAGCCAGCTCGACCGGACGGTTGCGGGTGGGGAGGACGAAGCTGATGGCGGCGTGCATCGCGGCTTCCTTATACAGCGGCGGCCCCGGCCATGGTCGCTGCCGGTGCCAGCCCATAGGCGAGTTGCGCCGATTGCAGGCGGCCGAAGCCGCGGCGAATCTCCGCCGCATCGATGGGGATGTTGCCGAGCCGCTGGGCTTCCGCCGCCGCCGCCACGCTGCCGACCATGGCCGCCTGGACCACGGACCCGCCAGCGGCGAGGGTGAGAGACGCCGCCGCGAGAAGGGCGTCGCCGCAACCGAGCTGATCGACCGCGAAGGGGGCGAAGCTCGGGATGTACTCCCCTGCCACGCGCTCGAGGTAACGCTCTCCGTCGCGCCGGGCGTCGGGCGGGCGGTCGAAGGCCACCAACCCGTCGGGCCCGAGGGTGACGATCGCGGCCCGCGAGCGGGTCAGGTCGAGCATCGACCACACCGCCGAGGCCAGCCCGTCGTCCGGGAGCTGCATTGCTTCCCGCAACTCGCCCTCGCTCGGGCAAAGGAGGTCCATGGCCTCGAAGGCGAGGAGGTTCGAGCGCCGCCCGCTCACGTCGCCGGCCAGGACGCCGACGTTCCGCCGCAGGGCATGGCAGACGCCGCCGAGCGAAGCCGCGGTGACCAAGCCCAGGGCGAAGTCGGTGACGATGCCGAGGTCGCAGCCCTTCGATGCCTCGGCGCACAGCCGCTCGAGCCCATCGCGCTGCCCGGCGTCGAACTCGAGCCGCTGCCCGAGGTCGAGCTTCATGACCTTCTGGGCCCCGACCAGGAACCGCTGCTTCTCGACCAGCGGAGCGTCGGTGGCCACCGCCCGCACCTCGATGCCGCGGTCTTCCAGGCGCCGCCGGAGCCGCTCGGATTCCAGCGACCGCGGGAGGGCCGTGACCAGGATCGGCCGGGCCCCGAGGGCTGCCAGATGTTGGGCCACGATGGCGGCCCCGCCGTCGAAGCTCCGGCGATCGGTCGGCCGGAGGGAGAGGATCGGCGACTCGCCGGCCACCTCGGCCCGGTCGCAGACCACATAGGTGTCGATGATCGTCTCGCCCACCACGACCGCACGCTTGCCGCGGAAGCCGGCGACGAGCGAGTCGATGCCGGAAGGCTCGAGGCCGTGTTGGGTGAGAAGTTCGCGCAGCCGGGCCTGGAAGGGATCGTTGCGGGCCTCCATGGCGGCGATCAGGGCCGACGAGGAGAAGA
Source organism: Phycisphaerales bacterium (assembly GCA_044224425.1). Taxonomy (GTDB): domain Bacteria; phylum Planctomycetota; class Phycisphaerae; order Phycisphaerales; family SM1A02; genus JAEUIT01. The sequence continues at coordinate 14,618 of JBGAKK010000044.1, read as the reverse complement.
CCACGTCGCCCGAGGTGAACACCACGCGGCCGCCGTGCCGCTCGACGATCTGCCGCTCGAGCAGGAAGCGAGGATCGCCGTTCCGCTCGTACTCCTTGCCCTTCACATAGACGTCGGGCTGCGTCGCTTCCAACAGCTCGGCGGCGGTCGGGCTGTCGTTGATGGCCACCCAGTCGACGAAGTCGAGGGCGGCCAGGTTCTCGGCCCGGAGCTCCTGCGGGATCAGCGGCCGGCCCTCGCCCTTCATCATCACCGCGTCAGCGGTGACGGTCACGAGGAGCCGCGTGCCTAACGTTCGGGCGTGGCGCAGGTGGCGGATGTGCCCGGGATGGACGATGTCGAAGCAGCCATGGCACTGCACGACCGACTCGCCGGCCTGCTGGGCCGCCCGCACCGCCTGGGCCACCGCCTTCACCGCGAGGATCTTGCCGGAACCACGTTCGTCCTTCGGGCCTGTTGTCGATGCCATGCGTTCGCTCCGCGGGCCTCCGGCCCGCACACTCCAAGTTCAGGTCAGGTCGTCCCACCGCCCGTCGACGATCTCCCGCAGGTTGCGGGTCACCCGCTCCGGCGGCCAGTCCCACCAGCGAATCGCGAGCAGCCGGTCGATGGTCGCCTCGTCGAAGCGCCGCCGGACGAGGCGAGCCGGGTTGCCGGCCACCACCGCAAAGGGCGGCACGTCGTGGGCCACGACGGCCCGGGCCCCGACGATGGCCCCGTCGCCGATGGTCACCCCGGGCATGACGCAGCACTCGAGGCCTAACCACACGTCGTTGCCGACCACGGTCGGGCCGCGGTGCCGCGGCTCGGCTCGCTCGTGCCAGCCCTTGCCGAACATCCAGAAGGGGAACGTCGACCCCGCGTCGGGGTGGTTGGCCCCGTTCATGAAGAAGCGGACGCCGGAGGCGATCGAGCAATACTTCCCGATCACCAGCCGGTCGGCGGGATGGCTCGACTGGAAGAGGACGTTGCGCCGCTCGAAGTGCTCGGGGCCGTCGGGGTCGGTGTAGTAGGTGTAGTCGCCGACCTCGATCGTGGGCCGGGTGATGAAGTGCTTGAGGAAGACGACCTCGCCGCTGTCGCGCATCGGCTTCGGCACGTTCGGGTCAGGTCCCGTCCGCGGCCCCGTCGCTTGCCGCGGGTCCTGGCCACGGGCCTCGGCCAAGGCCACGCGCAGCCGTTCGATCTCGGCCCGGAGATTGCGAAGCTCCTGCTCGAGGAGCCGCTCGCGCGTGGCGTCGGGGGCGGCGAGCCTGCTCATGCCACCGACTCCCGGGCCGCGGCGTGGGCGATGCGGCGGTAGAGGGTGAGGTAGCGCGATGCCTGCCGCTCGAGGGTGTGCTCGCGCTCGATCCGCTCGCGGCAGCGGCGGCCCATCTCGCTCCGTTGCGTGCGTTGGTCGAAGGCCCGCTCGAGGGCCCGGGCCAGCGCGGCGACATCGCCGCTCGGAGCGAGGTATCCGGTCACTCCGTCGGTCACCGTTTCCGGCACGCCGCCGGTCGCGTAGGCGACGACGGGGGTGGCGCAGGCCAGCGACTCGAGGATCCCGTTCGGCGAGTTGTCCTCGAGCGTGGGCAGGACGAAGGCGTCGCTCGCTCCATAGGCGAGGGCGAGGAGGGCGTCATCGTCGATCGGCCCGAGGTCGACGGTCCGCTGCCGCGGCAGGTCCGCCCCGTCGGCGTTCCCGAAGCGAAGGAGCGTGACCGGCCGCTCGACGCGCCCCAGGGCGGCGACGAGGTCGGCGTAGCCCTTGCGGCGCTCGCCTAACCGATCCACGCCGAAGACGAGGACGAACTCGTCCGGGCCGATGCCGTGGGCGGCGCGGAAGCGGGTCCGCTCGTCGGCCCGCGCCGGCCGGAAGGTCGCGGTGTCGAGGCCGTAGGGGATCGTGCACGCCGGCTTCCCGCCCAAAATGCGGCTCACGCCGGCTCGGCCGACGATCCAGGCGCTCGGTCCGACGATGGTGAGGTCGGCCGGTCGCCACGCCCGACGGCGCTCCTCGGCCAAGTCTTCGATCAGGCGGAGCGGATCCTCGCGGAGCTGCGGGCAGCGGCGGCAGCCGTTCCGGAACTGCTCGCATCCCGCCGAGTAGTGGCAACCGCCGGTGTAGCCCCACTCGTCGTGCAGCGTCCAGACGATCGGGATGTCGAGGGCAGCGAGTCCGGCGAACGAGCTCGGCCCGAGGAAGTTGGCGACCCAGTGCAGGTGGAGGAGGTCGGCAGAGCGCACCAGGGGATGCTGGGCGATGGCCATCGACGGCTGGCCCAGCGTGAAGAGCGTGTCGCTCCGCTCGGTCCGGTTGTCGCGGACCCAGCGCTGGCGGCAGGCCCGCTCTTCCTGCACGTGCTCGCTCGAGGCCCATGCGTCGTCGAGGGCCACGACCGACGGATCGCTCGAGTGCTTCCAGCGGACCAGCATCGTGGCGTCGAGCCCCAAGCCGACCAGCCCTTGGTGCAGGCGATACGCCGAGCGGGCGGCGCCGCCGCGCACGTCGTTGGTGGCGAGGGAGACGATTCTCACCGCTCGCCTCCCCGCGGCTTCAGGATGCTCACGCCGGTGTAGTCGATCCGCTCGAAACCGACCCGCAGGCCGCGCTCGCGAAGGAACTCGTCGACCGCCCGCCGGCAGCCCTCCCAATGCCCGTAGTCGTCGATCTGGATCGCCCCGCCCGGAGCGACGAGGTCCCACAGTTCGACCAGGGAGACCCGCGTCGACTCGTACCAATCGCCGTCGAGGTGAAGCAGGGCGATCGAGCCGATCGCAGGGCGAGCGAGCGGCAACGTGTCCTGGAAGAGGCCGGGCCGCACCTCGAGCCGATCGGCGGCGCCGAAGAGCGACGCTGCTTCGTGCACGCAGCGCTCGGGCGCCGAGCAGGTGCCCTGGCCCCAGTTGCTCTCCTCGGCTGCGGTGCCGGCTCGATCGCGATCGGCGGCCGTCGGTTCGGGCATGCCGGTGAAGGTGTCGAAGCACCAGACGCGGCGCGTGCCCTTCGGCTCGTAGCGGCGGAGGCACCCGGCGAGGAGGGCGCTCGACCCGCCGGCCGCCACGCCGCACTCGACGAAGTCTCCGGGCCGGTGGTTCTCGATGGCTGCCTTGGCTAACCGATGGAGGGAGCGCAGCCGGGCGTCCGAGAGCATGGTGTAGGGGCCGACCGCCTCGAGGGCCGCTTCCAACCAATCGCCGTCGCCGGCGATCGCGTCGCTCACTCGTTCCGGCGCCGGGCGCTCCTCGAACCAGCGGATCTCCTCGCGACGGGCCTGCTCGGCGCTGGCCTTCTCGCCGAGGGCGGTGAAGCACTCGGCGCGGAGCCGGTCGACGCCGCGAACGCGATGGCCGGAGGCCTTGAGGTCGGCCAGGATGGCGAGCGCCGCCCGGTGGTCGGAGGCGCGGTGAGCCGACTCCGCGCGGGCCAGGAGTTGGTGGGGAGAGGTGATGGTGGCAGCCATGGCGGGCGCGGCCGGCGCGCAGCGGGGCCGCATCCCCGTTGATCGGAGAAAGCCCGCAAAAGGCTGCAAAGTCGCGGCTAGCGAAGGGCTTCCATGTAGAGGGAGTCGGCCTTCTCCGGCCGGCCCTCGGGATCGGCGTCGAGGTAGTACTCCTCCCACCCCGGGATCCGGCTCCGGGTCGGGCCGGTGGATGCCGGATCGCGGAAGCCCGCTCTGCGAAGGAGTTCGGCTAGGGAAACCCGGTCGTACATCCAGCGGTGCGACTCGCCGCTTCGGCGGAAGGCGAGCCACTCGGCATCGCTCGGCTCGGGCATCTCGTCCCAGCCGCCGCGCTCGACCGGGGTCCGCCCCGTCTCGGCCCGGCGACGCCGGAAGTGGGCGATGGTGGCCCGGGCATCGGTCCCCAGCCGCTCGACCACGAACCGCTCGGCCGGGACCGGGTCCATCTGCCACCAACGAAGCATCAGCCCGCCCTTCTGGGTGCGGGCCATCTGGTCGACCAGTTCAAGCACCATCCAGCGGTGCCGCTCGCGGGCCTCGGCGTCGCCCGCTGCTGCCGCCTCGAGCGCTGCGAGGTAGGCCCGGCAGATCCCCTCGAGGTCGGGGACCACGATCCGGACCGTTCCGCCCGGCTTCACCACGCGGGCCATCTCGGCCACCACCCGTCGCCCCGCGTCGGGGGCGAGGTGCTCGAGGACGTGCGAGGAGTAGACGGCGTCGAACTCTCCGTCGCCGAAGGGAAGCGGCTCGCGCAAGTCAACCCGCAGGACCTCGGGCGACTCGGGCAGGAGGTCGGCGTTGGTCCAGGCCGGATGGCGGCGCTTCCCGCAGCCGAGGTTGAGGAGGGTCGGTCGGCTCATGAGGCGCTCGCTGCGGCGGCCCGCTCCAACATCGCTGTCATCCGTTCGAGGATGGCCCCGGCTAGCCACTCCACGGTGAATTGTTGGCGGACGCTTTCCCGCATGGGGGCGGCCAGCGAAACCCGTAGCGCGTCGTCGCCAGCGATCGCGTCGAGCTGCCGAACGAGCTCCGCCTCGCTGCGGAAGCTGGCCGCCGCGAAGCCGTCGATGTCCTCCGCCCCGTGCGGCGTCATCAGCCCGCGGTCGCTGGTCATATGTTTGAAGAGGCCGTCCTCGCCGAGCGTCTCCTCGGGCCAGAAGGCGGTGGCCTGGATCACCCGCCGATCCTCGGCCCGGCGCGGGTCGCTGTCGCGGGCGATGGCGCAGCCGAGCGTGCGCTCGAGTCCGGCCACGGCTTCCCGCGTCGCCACGTCCTTAGCCGCGAAGTCGAGCAGGCCAGCCATGGTGCTGATGCCGTGCCGACCCACGATCGCCGCCAGCGTGCGGTGGTGGCGAGGCATCTCGTCGGCCGGATTCCAGCGGGTCAGGACGCAGCCGCCGGCCGCAGCCCCGTCGAGGAGCCGTTGGTGCAGCGAGGCGTTCCCGTTGGCGTGGAGGACGACCATCGCGTCGCGGCAGGCCTCGCCTAACGGACGGCCATTCTCGATGGGGCCAGCGGCGTAGCGACCCAAGGTCGGATGGCGCTCCCAGCCTTCGCCGTGGATCACGAACCGCTGTCCGTGGGTCTCGCACCATCGGGCCGCCCATTCGAGGGCTTGGTGGCGGAAGAGCCGGTCGTACAGCGACTGCATCGTCCAGTGCAGGGTGAAGGCTTGCCCGCTTGGCGGCCCGCCGAGCGGCTCGAGGGCTCGGGCCTCGATCCGCATCCGATCGAAGCCCGCGATCGCCCCGCCTTCGGCGAGCCCCGAGCGGAAGCCAGCGAGCGCCGCCTCGAGGAGGACGCGGGCTGGTCTGGTGCGGGCCAGTTGCTCGATGAGGAGCTCCGGCGGCTCCCAGCCGTGGCCGACGTAGAGGAGGGCGGGGCCGCGAGGAGCGCGCGGCTCGTCTCCGATCGCCCCATAGGTCGACCACGAGGTGAGATTCGGGGCGTCAATCGATTGCTGGACGGGATACCCGAAGCAGGATTCGTAGAAGCCTCCGCTCGCCACGACGAGGAGGTCGAGCGGCCCTTGGCTTTCCCCCGCCTCGCGGGTCTGGGCCGTCTGGATGACGTCCTGCATCCAGCACACGTACGGGAGCTCGACCGGGAGCAACGGCTGGGGATGCGATCGAAGGTAGTTGAAGCTCACCGCGAGGTCGAAGTCCTCGCGGGCGAAGGGCCCGACCGTGTCGACCATGGACGACGCGGCGGTCGGTTCGGCGAGCCACGTGGTGGCGTGGCCGCGAGCCTCGAAGGCTCCGAGCAGGTCGCGCATCATGTGGCGGAGGACCGCGGTGTGACGGCTGGCGATGCCCGCGATGCGGAGCGATTGGCGACCCGTCAGCGCCGCCCGGAAGCGGGGCAGCCAGTGGGCCGGGCCGCGATCGCCGTAGCGGACCCGGGCCTCCGCGGTGAGCCGGTCGCTGGTCGCTGCCCAGATGCGATGCGACCGGGCCTTGATGTCGCCGAACCCGAGTCCGATTGCGACCTCGGGGCGCAGCACGAAGAGCTCCTGGACCGGCGGCAGGTCGCTCCCCGACTCGAGCTCGGCCAGGTAGGCACCGAGTCCGCCCTGGCCGAAACGGCAAACCAAGCGCGTCGAGGCGATCGACTCGACCAGGTCGCCGCTCCGAAGCCAGGCCGCGACCACGAGCGGATCGACCTCGGCAAGGAGCAGTCGCGGCGGATGCCGGCTGTTCCGCTCGGCGAGGAGGAGGTCGAGGAGCACGTGCGGCGGCGCAAGCCCAGCCACGGCTGCGAAGGGCGGCGAACAGGCGGCGAACCGCGAGGCCATGGCCGGCGCCACCTGGAGTCGGAAGGGGAGGACGAAGCGAAGCGAGCCGCCTGCTTCGCGGCGCATGGCCTGGGTGCGGCCAAGGCGATCGCGAAGGATGACGATGTCCTCGGACGCCATCCAATCCTGAAGGCGATCGAGGCCCGCCACGCCCGTGGCATGGCCTGCAGCGAGGAGGGCCGCGAGGTTGCGGCGAGCCCAGGCCTGCTGCTCGACCGAGGGAACCTCGCCGCCGGGTAAGCGTCCCAGGCGCTCCGCCAGGCGGGCCACGCTTGGCTCGACGAGGAGCGGCTTCCCGACCGTCGTCAGGATCGCCTCGGCCACCCTCCCGAGACCGAGTCCGAGCATGGCCTTGACCAGAGCGAGTAGCAGCGCGGGCGACACACCGGCGGCGAGCGCTGTGTACGCCGCGTCGATGGCCGCCTCGTCTCCGCGCTCGACCGCCGCCACCAGCTGGGCATCGCTCGGCGGGGCGGTCGTGGTCGTCATGCAATCCTCCGGAAGGCGCGGGACCGGAGGTTGATCGGCCCCGCTCCCGGCAACCCTCGAAACTTTGGCTGCGGCGGGCGAGGCTCGCCGATCGACACCACGGCATGCCCCTCTCGCCGCGCGTCTCGATCGTCGTCCCCACCTACCAGCGGGCCTACGCCCTCCGCCGCTGCCTCGACTCGATCGAGGCGACTGTGACCGTGCCCCACGAGACGATCTGCGTCACGGTGGAGGGCGACCAGGAGACGCAGCAACTCCTGAAGGGCCGACCGGTGCGGGAAATCCGTCAGCCCGGCCGCGAGGGATTCGTCCGGGCCGCCAACGCCGGCTTCCGGGTCGCGTGCGGCGAATGGCTGATGCAACTGAACGACGACTGCCGGCTCCTCCCCCACAGCGTGCTGAACGCCATCCGCTTCCTCGAGGCTCCCGCCCACGCCGGCGTCGGACAAGCCGCCTTCTTCCACGACACTCCCGTCCACCGCAACGTCTACCAGCAGGTCGAACTCGACGGCCGCTGGTTCCGGGTCCTCCATATCCGAGGCCTCTGCTACGCCAACTTTGGGCTCCTCCGCCGCGACCTGGCCGAGCGGCTCGGCTTCTACGACGAGCGCTTCCGCATGTACGGCGCCGACCCCGACCTCTCCCTCAAGGTCTGGCACGAAGCCCAGCTCGAGGTGCGGCCTTGCCCCGGCGCCCTCGTCGAACACGACGAACTGGCCGACGAGCGAGCCTCGACCGAGCGGCCAGGCCAAGCGGACGACAACGCGAAGCTCTTCTTGAAGTGGAGTATGTGAGCGAGCGGAGGGATGGAGCCCTTCGGATTGGGGTACATCAGGCGATTGCCACTCAGCAGGCAGATTGCCGCGGAGGCGCGGAGAGCGCGGAGCCGTCGCGGAGGAAGACAACGATGCAGGGTGGCCGTCCGCGCAGCATGGCTGCTGCTCAGAATCGAACGTCCATCCCGGCTTGACCCGAACCCCCCTATCTCTTCTTGTCTGCTCCGCGACGGCTCCGCGCTCTCCGCGCCTCCGCGGCAATCCGGAACCTCCCTCCCTCCAGAATCTCCGCGGCCTCCCACGGTAGACTTGGCAGCGTGGCCTTCGTCTCGCTCGCACTTCACGGTCCCGTGGCCAGCATCACGCTCGACGATCCGGCGCGGCGCAATGCGTTGTCGGTCGCCATGTTCGATGCCCTCGACGCGAGCCTCGCTGCGGTCGCCGGGCATGAGGCGAGTGCGGTGCTCCGTCTCCGCGGGAACGGGCCAGCGTTTTGCGCTGGCTTCGACCTCGAGGCCTGCGTGGCCGACGCTACGCTCCTGCCGCAGTTCATCCGTCGCCTGAGCGCCGTCAACCGCGCGCTGCGCCGGCTCCGACATGTCGTCGTCGCCGAAGTGCAGGGTGCCGCCCTCGCCGGCGGATGCGCCCTCCTCTCGGCCTGCGACTTCGTCTGCGTCGCCCCCGACGCCCAGCTTGGCTACCCCGTCCACCGGATAGGCGTCTCGCCGGCCGTCAGCCTGCCCACGCTCCGGCAAGCGGTGGGTGGCAACGCTCGGCCGCTGACGCTCGAAGGCACGATCATCGATGGCCGCCGGGCCTTGGCGATCGGCCTCGCCACGCACTGCGAGGAGGATCTCCCGGGGGCGGTCGGGCGCCTCTGCGATCGCCTCGCCGAGAAGGGACCGGCCGCCTTGGCCGCCACCAAGGCGTGGCTCAACGAACTCGACGGAAGCGATGGCGACGACGCCTTCGAGCGCACCGCCGAGGCCTCAGCCAGCCTGTGCAGCGATCCTGATTGCCGCGAGCGACTCGAACGATTCTGGGCCCAGCGGAAGCGCTGATCTCTTTCCCGTGACCACGCCACACTCCATGACCCACGCCGAACTCGTCCGCACTTCCTTCGTCGACGGCGTCGGCACGCTCACGCTTCACCGACCCGAGGCCCGCAACGCCCTTTCGCTCGGCTTGATCCGAGCCATGGCCGAGGGACTTCGCGAGCTGGCCTCGCAGCCGGGCCTCCGAGTCCTCGTCCTCGCCGGCGAAGGCAAGGTCTTCTGCGCCGGCATGGACCTGAAGGCGGTGGCCAACGACGCCGTGGCCATGGGCGACATGCTGCGCGAACTGAGCCGCGTGACCCGCACCATCCGCCGCATGCCGGTGCCGACCATCGCCCGCGTGCAGGGCGCGGCGGTCGGCGGCGGCTGCGGGCTCATGGTGGTGTGCGACTTCGCCGTGACCCATCCCGAAGCCAAGGTCGGCTACCCCGAAGTCGACCTCGGCGTCTGCCCGGCGGTGGTGGCCCCGTGGCTCATTCGCCGGATCGGCGCCGGCCGGGCTCGCTCCATGCTCCTCGCGGGCGGAACGATCTCCGGCGAGGAAGGCTTCCGCTCCGGCCTCGCCACCCACCTCGCCCCGCTCGACGAACTCGACGCGACGGTGGCCTCGATCGCCAAGCACATCGCAACCGGCTGCCCCAAGGCCCTGGCGGCGACCAAGCACTGGCTGAACGAACTCGACGGCAGCCTCGACGACGCGGTCCTCGACAAAGCGGCGGAAATCAGCGCCCGCATCATCGCCGGCGAGGAAGCCCAAACCCGCTTGCGGGCCCTGTTCAGCCGAGGGTGAGGCCAAGCCTCGCGCCGGCCGTCCGCTTCCGCTCAGAACGCGAACACCGCGTCGAGGAACTGGGAGAAGATCCCCTTCTGCGTCGCGTCGCGCAGCTCGCCGGTGGTGACCTTGGCGATCGTCGCGTTGGCCAAGCGGTGGCTCTGGACGTTGTTCGTGGTGTCGATGTCCTGCGGCCTGCACTCGCCCGTGATGCGGATCGTCTGCATCTCGCCGTCGGTGCGGATTTCCTTGTAGGCCTCGAGGACCACGTTTCCGTTCGGGCGCACCTCGACCACCTCGGCGGTGATCTTCGCGGTGAAGTCGTCGTTGCGGCTCCAGTCGCCCTTGCCGTCGAGCTTCTTCTTCGAGCCGATGGCGACGCCCGGCAGTTGGTTGGCGTTGAGGCGGGCGTCGGTGTCCCAGGCCGAGAAGTCCCAATCCCAGAACTCGGTGACCTCGGCCGCCATGTCGTAGGTCTTCTCGGTCTTGTTCTTGGCGCTCGACTTGGCCCGGCTCTGTTCGCTGACCACGATGGTGACGAGGTCATGCATCTCGAAGGAGCGCTTGGGCGGGTCCTGCACGGCGAAGAGGCTAGCCCCGGGCGCCGCGATGCCGCCGTTCGGCGCCGCCGCATCCGTCGTCCGCGACTCGAGGGCGACGACGACCAGCGGCTGGGTCGGCGTGCTCGGCGGCTCCTGGCGCCGCGCCGCGGGGCGGGCCGCCTCGCGCGGGGCCGGCGCCGCGTTGGGCTGGGCCTTGGTCTCGGGCATGGTCACCCGCACCGGATCGGGGTTCGGCTTGGCGGCGGGCGCCGGATCGGCGGCCAGCACCACGTTGGCCAGGAGGGCGACGGCGGGAGCGACGGCGGACGGGGTGCAGTGCATCGAAGGAGTTCCTCCACTCGGTTCTGTTAGGCGTCCTGGCGAAGCACGGCCCGGCCGGGCCCGGTCACCACCGCGGTGAACACACGCTTGTCCTTGCGGTTCTTGCGATCCACGACCTGGAGCTGGATCTCGTCGCCCACCGAACCGTCCTGGATGGCGATCGCGGCGAGCTCGATGGCCACCATGCCCATCTCGCGGCGCACGGTGACCTTGTCGTTCCGGCGGATCTCGATGGCCCGGCGGAGCTTGTCCTGGGTGATCCGCTCGCCTTGGTTGATCGCGTCGGTCACCGCCGCCCCCTGCACCGACGTGGCCGGGGCCAGGCGGCCGAACTCGGTCGGGGCGACGAACTCCGCGGCCACGGAGTAGGCGTCGGCGTCGATGTCCATGCCGCGGCGGATGGCGCGGGTGGCGGTCGCCACCTGGGTCTCGAGGGTGGGGACGACCGAGACGTCGTGGCGGGCCAGCACCTTGTCGTCGGCCCGGGTGACGATGCGGATCATGATCCGATCGGCGGAGAGCGAGGTGAGGGGGATGATCTCGTAGCGGTGGGCCGGATCGGTGTCGTCGAGGAGCGCCGCGTCGGCTCCGTCGATCGAGAGGCGCACCTGCGTCCCCTTGGCCGCGTGCACGTTGCGGACGAGCTCGGCGATGAGGCCGCGCGGGGTCATGGCGCCGACCACGGAGTCGGCGAGGAAGACCTCCTGCTCGCGGGCGGCGATCTTCTCTTCCGGCGACGGCGGCGCGATCCGCGGCCGGGCTTCGTCGTCGACCGTCATGCCGCGCATGGCGAGCGGTCGCCCGTCGATCGGGCGGCGGACGGTGACCGTGCGGCCCGAAAGGTCGATCGAAGCCCAGCGGGCCTTGGCCGCGGTGAGCTTGGCGCGGATCTCCTCCAAGGGCAACTCGACCGTGGGTCGCTCGTCGAGCCGGGCGACCTCGACGTCGGCAAGGCGGAGGGCTTCCTCGCCCTCCAGGTAGGCGATGTCGCCGAGCTTCACGCTGCTCGTCTCGGCGGGCAGGCGGACCACGGCCTTGAGGACGATCGAGTCGGCGGCGCTGGCGGTGCCGAGGACGAGGAACGCGGCGAGGGTGGCGAGTCGGCGGATCATGGCGTTGGCTCCTGCCAGGAGTCGGCGGAGGGCGGGGGCGATGCTCAAGCCCGATCAGAAGCGACGGAGGTTGTTGACCTGCTGCAGCGTTTCGTTGGTGGCCTGGATGACTTGGCTGTTCATCTCGAAGGCTCGCTGGGTGCGGATCAGGGAGACGAGCTCCTTGACCGGCTCGCTGTTCGATTGCTCGAGGAAGCCCTGCAGGACCTGGCCGACGCCATCCTGGGTCGGAGGCGCGAGGACGGGATCGCCGCTCGCGCTCGACTGCACGAAGATGTTTCCGCCCACCGACTGGAGCCCCGCCGGGTTGAGGAACTTGGCGAGCTGGATCTGGCCGAGCTCTTCGGGCTCGGTTTGGCCGTTGATCTGGGCGTAGACCGTGCCGTCGGTGCCGATCGAGACAGCGTTGGCGTTGACCGGAACGGTGAGTTCGGGCTCGATCAGCCTGTAGCCCGCCGCATTGGCGAGGACGAGCTGGCCGTCGGCGTTCAGCGTGAAGTTGCCGGCCCGCGTGTAGCCGCGACCGCCGCCCACATCGCTCGGGGTCTGCACGACGAAGAAGCCATCGCCTTGGATGGCCATGTCGTACTGCATGCCGGTCGGCTCGAGGCTGCCCTGCTGCATGTCGAGCTGGGTGCCCGAGACCTTCACGCCAAGGCCGACCGAGAGGCCGGTCGGGTAGCTGTTGACGGTGTCCTGCGGCAGGTTGGGCTGGGCGAGCTGCGTATAGAAGAGGTCTTCGAAGTTGGCCCGGCTCCGCTTGAAGCCGACCGTGTTCACGTTCGCCAGGTTGTTGGCGATGACGTCGAGGTTCGTGCTCAGGGCGGAAAGGCCAGTCGCAGCGGTGTTGAGGGCGGTGTAGCTCATGGTGGGGTCCTCGACAGGCGGGCGTCAGGCGTTCCGGGCGATGCCGTTGATGGCTTGGCCGTTGAGCGAATCCTGGTACTGCAGCATGCGGACGTTGGCTTCGAGGAGCCTCGACTGCCGCATCATCTCGACCATGGTGTGGATGGGATCGACGACGCTCTCCTCGCGGGCCATCTGCATCACGTTGACCTTGCCTTCCGGCACGCGCTCGACGGCCGGGGCCCGGAGCAGGTTGCCGCCCAGCTTGCGGAGGCTGGCCGGGTCCTTGGGCCGCACGATGCGGATCCGGGCGACTTCGCTGCCGTCCTGCATCACGCGGCCGTCGTCGTCGATCTGGAAGGGCAGGTCGGTGTCGATGGTGATCGGGCGGCCGTCCTCGCCCAGGATGGCTCGGCCGTCGCCCGAGCGGCGGAAGGTGCCGTTGGTGTCGAGGACAAAGGTGCCGTCACGGGTCAGGTCGACCGGAGCCCGGTTGGAGGGCGCCCGGTCGTTGGCGTCGGCAAGGACGAAGAAGCCCTCGCCCTTGAGGGCGATGTCGGTCGGCGATTGGGTCCGCTCGATCGACCCCTGGGTCAGGTTGATTCGGTCGGCGTCGAAGCGGATGCCGCCGCCGAGCCGCTCGAGGAGTTCCTGCGGCAGGGCGGTCGGGTCGGAGAGGGGGTACTGGCCTTCGATCCGCTCGGCCGGGCGCTCCCGCGTGGTCACGAAGTCGGGCTTGAAGCCGACCGTGCTGGCGTTCGAGAGGTTGTTGGCGAGGACGTCCATCCGTCGCATGGACTGGAGGACGCCGCCGGTCGCCAGGTGGAAGCCGTAGTTCATCGGAGGACCTCCCCGCGACGGGTCACGGCGGCATCGGCCGCATCCAGCGCGGCGAGCGGCACCGCCCGGCCGAGATGGAGGGCGGCCGCGAGGCGGGCCAGACGGACGATGCGACCGCCGAGCTCGGCGTCATCGCCGGCGTCGGACCAGGTCGGGTGGGTGGGGGAAGCGGGCTGGCGTTCCGTCGCGTGCCACGCTTCTCGAACGAGTTGGGACAGCTCACTCCGCGGCATACTCCGCATCTGGCACTCCTTGCCTTGACGGCGGACCGAGGGATCGGATTGGCAAGCGCCATGCCCGGTCGCTGGGGGTGAGCCGCCACGAGTTATCGGAGTGCGAGACCGGCGTGGGCCCATCGCTAAGGGGGTTCCGCTACCTTCTTCCCTCCCCGCCCGGGCTCGACGATCGAGGCAACGGTTGCGCCGCGGGCACTTCGTGCGCGACGATGGAACGAGCAATGGCGATCCGTGTCCGGGGCGACCTCTCGCTCTGTCCGCCTGCTGCGGACGAGGTCACCGAAGTTGGGTCGACAACGACGGCCGAGCCGATCAACGGTCGACCACGAGCCGACTGCATGGACCGCACCTCATCCGAATGCCCGTTCGTCAACTGCAACGATGCCCGTTGCGCCGACCGTTTCCAGGTCGCCCAGTTGGATGAGTTCTTCGCCCTCTGCTGTGGCAACTACCGACGTTGCCAGACCTACCACCGCCTGCGGGCCGAGGGGGCCCATGGTGCGTTGAAGGCAGCGCTCCCGGCTGTGGCGATGACCGCCCATGGACGAGAGCTCCGGGTTCGCTCCCTCTTTTCGTGAGTTCCTCGGCTACCTGCGGGTCGAGGCGGGTCTCGCCCCCGCCACCCTCGAGGCCTATGGACGCGACCTGCGCCAACTGGCCGAGGACCTCGACGCCCGCGGCGTGCCCGGCCCGGGCGCGGTGACCATGCCCATCCTGGCCGGTCACCTCCAGCGGCTGCACCGCGACCGGGGGCTCGACCCCGCGACGGTGGCCCGGCACCTAGCCTCGATCCGCGTCTACTTCCGCTACCTCCACGCCAACCGGCGGGTGGAGACCGACCCCTCGCGGCTCCTCGAGCGGCCGACGCGGTGGAAGAAGCTCCCCGGGGTCCTCTCGCCGACCCAGATGCGGGCCTTGGTCCAGGCCCCAAGCCCCGAGCACGGGGCCCTCTGGCTGCGGGATCGGACCATGCTCGAACTCATGTGGGCCGCGGGTCTCCGAGCCAGCGAGGTCGGGACGCTCCGGGTCAACGAGTACCACGACACCCTCTGCATGCTGACGGTGACCGGCAAGGGCTCCAAGCAGCGGGTCGTCCCCATCGGGACACCGGCCCAGGAGTTGGTCCGGCAGTACCTCGGCGAGTGCCGACCGCACCTGACCCGCTGGAAGGATGGCCGCGACGAGTTCCGGCTGCTCCTCTCCTTCAGCGGTCGGCCGCTCGAGCGGGTCGCGGTCTGGCAGATCGTCAAGAAGTACGCCCGGATCGCCCAGCTCCGGGACGTGCATCCCCACACCCTGCGGCACTCCTTCGCCACCCATCTCGTCCGCGGCGGGGCCGACCTCCGCGTGGTGCAGGAACTCCTCGGC
>JBGAKK010000043.1:0-43248 GCA_044224425.1 Phycisphaerales bacterium | reverse complement strand
GGCCGCCGGAGCGGAGGGCGACCCCATGGAGGCGGGCCCGGACTGGCGGTGAAACACGGATGGCGAGGAGAGACGACCGAGACCAGGGCCTCCTCTTCGGCGAGTCGCCGCGGGACCGGGCGTTGGCTCGGGTGGGCGGGGCCCCAGGTGCTGGGAGATGGGCCACCGTCGCCGAGCGTTTGCCTGCCCGCCTTCGGCTCGGGACTTCCTCCTGGGCGTTCCCTGGTTGGCGTGAGCTTGTGTACGCCCGAGGTGCACGCACTGGGGACCTCGCCTCGCTCGGGCTCGCCGCATACGCGACGCATCCGCTCTTCCGGACGGTCGGATTGGATCGTGCCTTCTATGCTGCCCTCTCGGAGGAGGAGTCGGCTGCCCTAGGCGACCTGGTGCCGGAAGGGTTCCGCTTCCTGGTGAAGGCGCACCAGTCGCTCACCCGGCCCGATGCGGACGTCTCCGGTGCGACGTTCGGTGACACCGCTCGGTGGCGCGATTCCGGTGTCGCCAATCCGCACTTCCTAGATCCTTCGGTCGCGGCCGACCTGGTGGTCCGGCCACTCGTCGCGGGCCTTGCGGAGCGGCTCGGACCGATCGTCTTGCAGTTTCCGCCGCTCGACCTTCGGCCGGAGGGGCGGCTCAACGGCGGACAAGCGTTCCTCGAGCGTCTCGATCGCTTCCTCCGTTCGCTCCCGTCGCTGCCCTCCGGGTCCGATGGGCTGGCGTACGTGGTGGAGGTGCGGAACCGCGAGTTGCTGGCCCCTCCCCTCATCGCGACGTATGGCGAGGTGCTGGCCCGATCCAACGTGGCCCACGGCTTCGCGGTCCATCCCACCTTGCCTCCGGTCTTCCGGCAGGGGGACGCCCTCCGAAGCGCCGGCTGGCCGGTCGAGCGACAGCCGACCTGTTCGGTGCGATGGCTCCTCGGCCACAACCAAGGCTACGACGAGGCCAAGCTGCGCTACGAGCCGTTCGATCGGATCGTGGACCCCGATCCCTCCTCGCGGTGCGAGATCGTCGCGCTGGTCCGGCGGGCCCTCGACGCCGGCAAGCTCGCTTGGATCATCGCCAACAACAAGGCTGAGGGCTCGGCACCTCTGACGCTCGCCGCCTTGGCCGAGGGTTTCGCCGGCGGCGCCTCCGCTCCGGGCTGAGCCCCGGCTGCCACTATCATCGCCACCGATGCCTCCGCCTCCGCCCTCGCCCGCTGCGATCATGGCTGCGATCGAATCGCAGCGCTTCGGCCAAGCGCGGGCTGGGCTCCAGCAACTGCTGGCCGCCGCGCCGAGGGACCCGCGATCCTGGCTCCTCGCCGCCGAAGTCGAGTACGCCCTCGGCTGCTACGGCGAGATGAAGCCGGCCATCGAGCGAGCCGCGAAGCTCGGAGCGCCGGCTGCGGTGTGCGATCTCCTGCGGGCCCGGGCGGCGAGCGGCTGCGGGGAGGTGGATGCTTCCATCCCTCTCGCCGAGCGGGCCATGCAAGGTCTATCCGGGCCGTCGCGCTTCGAGGCGGCCACGGTGCTTGGTCAGTCGCTCCTTCTCGCCGCCCGACACGACGACCTCGCCCGTCTGGTCGCGTCCGAGCCGCTCTTTCGCGACGACCCTCGCGGATGGCTCTTCGAGGCTCGGGTCGCCCGCCGATCGGGCGACGCTGTCTTGGCGGAGCGCAAGCTGCGCGATGTACGCGAGGGATCGACGTCGCTCGTCACGCGGCGTATCGCCGGCTTCGAACTCGTCAATCTCCTCGACTCCTGTGGCCGATTCGACGAAGCATTCGACGTCGCGAAAGAGGTCCACGCCACCACCACCCCGCGGTTCGACACGCGAGGCCTCGTCATCGAGCTCGAACGATGCGCGTCCCTGGCCGCGAAGGGGGCGTTCCGGCTGCGGAGCCGACCGTCGAGACGGGTCGAGGGCATCGCCCTCATCGCGTCCTTGCCTCGGAGCGGCACCACCCTCCTCGAACAGATGCTCGATCGCCACCCCAAGGTCCGCGGCCTGGGCGAGATCCCCGCGGTCGAGACCCTGGCCATGGGGATCACCGCCCTCGGGGGCTGGCCGGACGGAGCTTGGATGGCGGAGATCGCGGATCTCGACCGGCTGCAGGCCGAGTACGTTTCGACCGTCCGATCGATCGGCAAGGTCGGCTCCGGCCTCATGACCCTCGACAAGACGCTCGACTCCTGGCGCCGCCTGCCCGCCATCGCCGCCGCCCTCCCGGGGGCCAAGCTGATTCGGCTCCGCCGCGATCCCCGCGACAACGCGATCAGCATCTTCTTGTCGAATCTCCACTGGATCACCATGGGCTGGAACGCCTCCCTCGAGTCGATCCGCCACGTCATCGAGGCGGAGCGGCGGTGCGTCCCAGTGATCGCCAAGGCACTCGAGGTCGAGCTCCTCGACATGGGCTACGAGTCGCTGGTGGAGGACCCCGCCACCCATCTTGCCCAGACTCTCGAATTCCTCGGTCTGCCCCCCGAACCCGCCTGTCTCGCGCCCGAGCAGAACACGCGGATCGTCGTGACGCTGAGTCACGAACAGGTCCGTCGCCCGCTGAACCGATCGAGTATCGGCCGCTGGCGGAACTATGGCGGGCACTTCGGTCCGGAATGGGAAGGCCTCGGGATGGCCTAGCGCCGCCTCGGGTCGGCGGTGCGTGTGCTTCCGCAACTCTTTTTGCACTGTCCGCTTGCGTCCGCCCGGACCGCGGGCATAGTGCGGGGTGGAGGGATGCGGCACCGCTGCTCGCGGTGTTGCGCTCGTGGTGGCTTGCCACCTCTTCCGGGGAAATAGGGACGTCGGTGTTGTTCCACAAAGGGACCTTTGTGGTCCTTGTTCATAGTCCCGCGGTCGTGTCGGGTTGTCCGCCAGGCCGCTTCCTTTCGGTGAAGAGGAGCATTGAGATGCGCAAGTTCGCTTTGATTGGTGGTGGCTTGGCTGCGGCTGTGACCGCGATCGCCGCGGCGGATCAGTCGATCAACCTTGGCAACAACTCGCTTGCTGGGGGTCAGTCGAACACCTACACGTTCGCCCTGTCTGGCACGCTGACGGACTTCTCCATCGGCTTCGACTACGTCGACGGTAACTCGTCGTCGTGGGCGTCGGACATGGCCCTTCAGGTCATCGATCCGAACGGCGTGAGCAAGTTCTGGGGCGGCTCCGGCTTCACCATCGCGGGGTCGACCTTCCAGAGCAACTGGTCGTTCTGGGGCTCCGCCTCGAGCGCCAGCGGCTTCTACTCTGACGCCTCGAACCCGGTCGCTGGCATGAGCGGCAACGGCGTCTGGACGTTCAAGGTCTTCAACGGCTGGACCGGCGCTACCAACGCTTGCGGCTACAACAACGTCGTCGTCAACCTCGTCGGCGTCGTTCCGGCTCCTGGCGCTCTCGCCCTGCTCGGCCTCGCTGGCCTCACCGGCCGTCGTCGTCGCGCCTGATCTCAGGAATCACGTCCGCTCGGCGGATGTCCCGATCGCACAGCCGGCCGCCCTCGGGCGGCCGGCTGTCGGTAGGGGCCGCGGGTCGACGGAGGTCGCAATGGAGCAACGCCGCGCCGCGCGTTCCCTCGCTGCCGCAGCGCTGGGAGTCGCCGCAGTCCTTCTTGACGCCGGCTCGGCCTTGGCCGGCGGGCCGCGGATCTCGCCGTTCACCAGCGAAGCCTCGAAGCGCGGGGTGAGCGTGATGATGGGCGCCTTCCCCTTCACCGAAGGCTTCAGCGGCTTTGGCTGCGGCTTCGCCGATCTCGACGGCGACGGCGACCCGGACGGCATCGTGCTCGGGGCGCTCGACCAGCGGGTGCATGTCCTCGAAAACACTGGCGGCGGCTACTTCGCCGACCGCACGCTGGGCACGGGGATTCCGGTCCTTTCTGATCTCTCGGCCTTCGCTACGGCCGACTACGACGGCGACGGGAAGCTTGACCTATACATCTCCCGCACGCTCCAACCGAGCTACCTCTACAGGGGGCACGGCGACTTCACCTTCACTGACGTCACCAACACAGCGGGCGTGGGTACGAACCGCTTGGCAAAAGGTGTCAGTTGGGGCGACTACGACAACGACGGCTGGATCGACCTCTACGTCTGCAGCTACCGCGTCTGGTTCCTGCCGCCGAGCACCTGGAACAACCTGCTCTTCCACAACAACGGGAACGGCACCTTCACCGAGGTGGGAGTAGCTGCCGGCGTGGCCAGCTCCTATCAGGCGTTCCAAGCCGTCTGGACCGACTACGACCGCGACGGCGATCTCGATCTCTACGTCAGCAACGACCGTGGCCTCACGCCCGGCTTCCCCGGCAACGAGTTCTTCCGCAACGACGGGGGCGTGTTCACCAACGTGAGCCAGGCCACCGGAACGGACGTCCGTATCGACTCGATGGGCTTGGCGTGTGGCGACTTCGACCGCGACGGCTGGCCTGACATCTACTGCACGAACGTCGATGGCACCGAGCCCGAGACGAAGTTCCCGCTCTTCCTCGGCCAGGCCAGCGGCGTCTTCCAGCGTGGCGAGGATCTCTGGGGCGTGGCCCATCCCGCAGAATCGTGGGGTTGGGGCACCTTCTTCTTCGACTGGAACAACGACTCGCACCTCGATCTCTTCGTCTGCAACCAGTTCCACCCCGACTCGCTGTTCCAGAACAACGGGGCACCGCCGGCGGTGAATGTCGCCGCCGAGGCCAACGTCGGAGGGCCTGTCGCGGACGACCAGCCGAGCTTCGCGGCCGCCTACGCCGACGTGGACGGGGACGGCGACCTCGACCTCCTCTTCAACAATCCGAGCACGATCGCCCGGCTCCTGATCAACCACGAGGGCGAGAAGCGCTCGTGGGTGAAGCTCCGTGTCATCGGTGCGGGACCCAACACGATGGCGATCGGAGCCAACGCAGATGTGACGGCGGGCGGAGTCACCCAGTTCCAGGAGCTGTTTGCCGGCGGCAACAACTTCCTCGGACAGAACGAGCAAGTGCTCCACTTCGGGCTCGGTTCGCAGAAGCTCGTCTCGAGCGCCACCGTCCGCTGGCCCTCGAAGGGCCCGACCCGCACCTTCACCAACATGCCGCAGGGCCACCGTTGGGACATCTATCCGCCGTCCAAGCTGGGCGACGCCGATCGCGACGGGGACCTCGACCACGCCGACCGGCTGGCCATGTGCGGCGGCCGGGGAGCGGTCGCCGCTGGCACCGAGATGCTCGACTTCGACGGGAACTTCGTGGTGGACGGAGTCGACATCCTCGCCTTCAAGGCCGCCTACGTGGCCCGCGGGCATCGCTGGGGCGACCTGGACGGCGACAATGCCGTGGGCGGCGCCGACCTGGCGATCCTGCTCGGGGCGTGGGGCTCGACCAGCTGCCTTGCCGATCTCGATGCCGACGGCACGGTGGGCGGAGGCGACCTCGCCATCCTGCTCGGCGACTGGGGCGGCTAGGCGGGCCGGCTGCTTGCTGGCGCGCACTATCATCCGCCCCCGATGCAGTCGCCGTCGCCCGCTTCCGTGATGGCCGCCGTCGAGGCGGGAAGGTTCGCTCAAGCGTCCCAAGAGCTGCAGCGGCTGATCGCGCTCGCCCCCAAGGACCTGCGGGTCTGGATGCTCGCCGCGGAGGTTGCCGCGAGCCTCGGACAGTACGACCAGATGAAGACGGCGGTGGAGCGGGCGTCGCGGCTCGGGGCGCCGCCAGCGGAGTGCGATCGGCTTCGGGCCCGGGCCGCCGGCGGATCCGGGCGGGTCGAAGAGGCGATCCTCTTCGGAGAGCGGGCGGTTCGCGGCCTTGACGGCGCCGCGCGGTTCGATGCCGCCCTCGGTCTGGCCCAATCGCTCTACTTCGCCCAGCGGTTTGACGAGCTCGCCCGACTGGTCGAAGCGGAACGTGGATTTTGCCAAGACCCCCGGGGGAGCCTCTTCCTGGCCCGCGTGGCCCGCTCGCGCGGCGACCACGCCATGGCGGAAGCCAAGCTCCGCGAGCTCTTCGAGGCCAAGACGACCCTCGTCAATCGCCGCATCGCCGGCTTCGACCTGGTCCAACTGCTGGACTCGCTCGGGCGATACGCCGAGGCGTTCGAGGTCGCTCGCGCCACGCACCTCTCGACCACGCCTCCCTTCGACACGCGCGGCCTCGTCGCCGACCTCGACCGCACTGCGTCGCTCGCTCGTCGCGGGGCTTTCCGCATGCGCCACCGGCCGACGCGGCGCGTTGCGTCCACCGCCCTCTTCAGCTCGCTGCCACGGAGCGGGACCACGCTCCTTGAGCAGATGCTCGATCGACATCCCGGCCTGCGCGGCCTCGGCGAGATCCCGGCGGTCGAGGAGATGGCCCTCGGCCTGACCTCGCTCGGCGGCTGGCCCGACGGGGCGTGGTTGGCCGACGTCGCCGCGCTCGACCGGCTGCAGGCGGCCTATCTCGACGCAGCCAAGGCAGGGGCCACTCCGCAGGCCGGGGGGATGACCCTCGACAAGACCCTCGGCACGTGGATGCGGCTCCCGGCGGTGGCCACGGTGCTGCCCGGGGCGAAGCTGCTCCGGCTGCTTCGCGACCCGCGGGACAACGCGATCAGCCTGTTTCTATCGAGCCTCGACCGCGTGCGGCTGGGCTGGAGCGGATCCCTCGATTCGATCCGCCAGGTGATCGCTGCGGAGCGGCGCTGCGTGCCGGTTCTCGCCGAGACCCTCGAACTCGATCTCCTCTCGCTCTCCTACGAGGGGCTGGTCGACGATCCGCGGGGCAAGCTCGAGGCCACCCTCGCCTTCCTCGGCCTGCCGTGGCATGAGGAGTGCCTCCGCCCGGACCTGAACCAACGGGTGGTGGTCACCCTGAGCCACGCCCAGGTCCGAAAGCCGGTCAACCGCGGCAGCATCGGTCGATGGCGGAACTACGCCGAGTTCTTCGGGCCCGAGTGGGACGAACTCGCTTCCCCCTAGGCGAGCCGGCTGGCCTGGTTTCCGCCGACTCCGGGTTTGACCGACCTCCGATTGCTGGCATCCTCCCTCTGCCCCGCATCGGCTGGGCCCAAGGGGATCTCGTGCGCGCATTGGTCAGCTGTCTCGCGGTCGTCGCGACGCCCTCCCTCTGGGCCGGCGGTGTCGCGCCGTTCACCAGCGAAGCGGGTCAGCGGGGCCTCAACTACACGATGGCTCCACCCCCGGGGGTCGGGTGGTACGGAGCGGGCAGTGCCTTCGTCGACCTCGACGGCGACGGAGACGAGGACATCGTTGTCCTCGGCGCGGGGGACGGCCGCGTGGGCGTCTTCGAGAACGTCGGGGGTCTCTTCGTCGACCACTCGGCGACGAGCGGAATCCCCCCGTCCGATGCCAACTCGGCGCTGGCCAGCGCCGACTACAACGGCGATGGCCGCCCCGACCTCTTCATCAGCCGGGCCCTGAGCCCGTCCATCCTGGTTCGGAACGAGGGTGGGTTCAGCTTCACCAACGTGACCGCGGCGGCGGGGATCGCGACCACCCGGCTCACCAAGGGGGTCGCTTGGGGGGACTACGACAACGACGGCTACGTCGACCTCTTCCTCTGCAACTACCGGCTCCTCTTCGGCTTTCCGACCCTGTCCCAGAACCAGCTCTACCGCAACAACGGGAACGGGACCTTCACTGACGTCGCCATCCCGCTCGGACTGGCCAGCACCGCCGCATCGCTCGAGGCGGTCTGGACCGACTTCGATCGCGACGGCGACCTCGACCTCTACGTGGGGAACGACCGCGGAGCCCAACTCAAGAACGAGCCCAACAGGCTCTACCGGAACCAAGGCAACGGCACCTTCGTCGAGGTGGGGGCGGCCCTCGGGGTCGACATTCGCCTCTGCTCGATGGGGCTTGCCTGCGGCGACCTCTCGGGCGATGGCCGCGTCGACTTCTACTGCACGAACAACACCGATCCCGCCCCGCCCCTCGACGGAAAGGCTGGTTTCCTCGAATCGACGGCCGCGGGCGATTTCGAGCTCACCCAAGCGACCTGGGGGATCGACTCGCCAGGGGCAAGCTGGGGCTGGGGCTCGACCTTCGTCGACGTCGACAACAACGGTTGGCTCGACCTCTACGTCAACAACCTCGACGACCCCAACGCGCTCTTCCTCTCGAACGGGGTCCCCCCGGCGACGAACCAGGCGGCAGGGCTAGGGGTGACCGGCAGCCGCACCCCGAGCTACTGCGCGAGTTTCGGGGACATCGACGGCGACGGCGATTTCGACCTCCTCCTGAACAACCTGTTCGAGCCGGTTCAGCTCCTCGTCAACCACGAGGGGGAGACACGCTCCTGGGTCCGCTTCCGGCTGGTGCCGGTCGGCCCGAACACCTCAAACGTCGGGGCCAGCGGCGAGGTGTTGGCGGGCGGGCACGTCCAATACCTCGAGCTCTACGCCGGCGGCAACAGCTACCTCAGCCAGAATCAGGCGGTCCTCCACTTCGGGCTCGGGGCTGCGACCAGCGCGGATAGCGCCATCCTGCGCTGGCCTTCGGGCGGCCCGAGCCGGACGCTCACCCATGCTCCGGCGGGGACGGCGTGGACCGTCTGGCCGCCTGCGTTGCTCGGCGATGCCGACGGGGACGGCGACTGGGACCGCGCCGACCGCTTGGCACTGTGCGGGCACCTCGGAGCGGTCACCCCTGGCTTGGAGCGCCTCGACGAGAACGGTGACTTCGTCCTAGACGGGGCAGACGTCGCGTTCCTGCGGAGCCGTGTCGAGGCAGCGGGGGGGGCGTGGGCGGACCTCGACGGCGACGGGGTCGTCGGCGGTTCCGACCTGGCCCTTCTCCTCGGTGGTTGGGGTTCCCCAGATTGCCTCATTGACCTCGACGGTGATGGGGTGGTGGGGGGATCCGACCTCGCGGTCCTCCTCGGGGCGTGGAGTTGAGCGAGGACAAGACATCGCGGACCTGCCGTCCGGTCAATCCCTGCCAAGGACGGCGGGATTCCAACTCCGGCGGACAAAAACACTTCCGACTGCTTGCCCGCCTCTTGGTATGGGGTAAATTCCGAGCGGAGGGATGCGATGAGCGTCGCAGGACGCTGATCGCGCCGCTCGCGTCTCGACGCACCGGGGAATTGGGACCGCGGCCTGCCGTGGTGTTGTGAAGTCACGTGCAAGGTTCCGACCTTGTCTTCCCTTTCCCCGACGGCCTCCCTTAACAGGCCGTCAACGCCCGGACGGATGAACCCGTCCTTGAGAGAAGGAGCGTTGAGATGCGTTTCGCTATTCTTGCTGGTGGTCTCGCTATGGCTGTCGCCGCTGGCGCTTCGGCGACCGAGTGCGCGGTCAAGTTGAACTTCGGTAGCGGCCTGTACAGCGGCAGCCAGTCGACGACGATCAAGCTGAACAACATCGCCGGTGAGCTCACCGGGTTCAGCCTGGACTTCGACTTCGACCACCTCCAGAGCTCGGCGAGCTGGGCTTCGGACGCCGCGTTCGTCCTCAACGGGACGCAGTACGGTGGCTACGACACCTATCTCAGCACGGCCACCAGCTTCGGAGGCTTCTGGTCGTTCAACGGCTCGGGCTCGGCCCCTGCCGGGCACTACTTCGACGCCAAGAACGCGAGCGGCCTCTACGTCGCCGGCACCGACTACACCTTCGAGTTCGGCAACGGCTGGTCGACCTCCGGTGCCGTGGCCTACGACAACGTGACCATCACGCTCTTCGGCGTGTGCGAAGTCCCGGCACCGGGTGCCGTGGCTCTGCTCGGCCTTGCTGGGCTGGTCGGCCGTCGCCGTCGGGCCTGATCCGGCCGGTCGCACTCCTTCTCGCTCAACCGAGCGGCCCGCTACCGACTGTGGCGGGCTGTTCCATTGTCGGAAGGAACCGTTCGGGCCTCGGGAATCAGCCCCGGTTCGGCGCTTGGCCATTGACCGGACGGCGATCCCGGAGGATGGTGAGGCGGTCGGCGATTTGCGGGTCGGTCGGAAGGACCGTCCGCCGTGGAGGGATCGTGCGGGATCCGATTCGTTCTTTGCCTTTCTCGGGACTCGGGACCTTGGCCCTGTTGGCTCTCGCCCCTGGCGCCTCGGGCGATGTCGTCTTCACCGACGTCACCGCCCAAGCCAACATCGCGATCACTCACCAGCCGCGCCCGCTCGGCGTGCCCGCCGCGAACGAGTGGATGATGGCCGGAGCGTGCGTGGGCGACTTCAACCGCGATGGCTGGCCCGACGTCTTCGTGATCACCGGCGGCATGGGTCCGGACCACCTGCTCATCAACCAGGGGAACGGGACCTTCGCCGACAAGGCCAACCTCTGGGGCGTGGCGGCGAGCGAGTGCGGCATCGGCACCGCGGTGGGGGACGTCGACCATGACGGCTGGCCCGACATCTACCTGACCAGCTACGGCAACGGGAACAACAACCAGGGGGAGCTTGGCAAGCACCGGCTCTACCGGAATAGCGGCAACCAGAGCTTCACCGACATCGCCGTCGCGGCCGGGGTCAACCAGAACTCGACGGTGGTCAGCGCCGGCGATGGCGTCTGCTGGGGCGACTACGACCTCGACGGCGACCTCGACCTCGCGGTCACCGCTTGGAGCCTCACCGCCAACGGCAATCGGCTGTACCGGAACAACGGGAACAACACCTTCACCGACGTCACCGGCACGGCAATCTCGATCCCCCTCGTGACCTGGGGCTTCCAGTGCGGCTTCGCCGACTTCGACGGCGATCGCTATCCCGAGCTCTGCATCTCCGCCGACTTCTCGACCAGCGGCTTCTATCACAACAACCGGAACGGGACGTTCACCAACACCACCACGCTCTCCGGCGCCGGCATCGACAAGAACGGCATGGGACAGTGCATCGCCGACCTCGACGGCGACGGCTTCCTCGACTGGTACGTCACGAGCATCTACCAGGACATCCCGTCGAACCCGAGGGCCAAGAACGGCAACGCCTTCTACCGCGGCAACGGCAACGCGACCTTCGACGAGATCTCGGAGGAGAACGGCACGCAGGATGGCGGCTGGGGCTGGGCCACGGTGGCCGGCGATTTCGACCAAGACGGCCGGCTCGACATGGTCGAGGTGAACGGCCGCAACGCCGGCGAGTGGGCCGAGGAGCCCGAGTACTACTTCCGGAACCTCGGCAGCGGGCAATTCCTCCGCGACGAGGCGGTGAGCTCGAGCTTCCTGGCCGGCGATGCCCGCACCGCCGTCACCCTCGACTACGACCGCGACGGCGACCTCGACGTCCTCATCTACTACAACCAGGGGCCGCTCAAGCTCTACCGGAACGACTCGACGGAGCAGGGGAACTGGCTCGAGGTGAAGATCGACTCGCCGGTCGCGTCCCGGGTCCCCTCCTTCGGCTACGGCGTCCGCGTGGTGGCCAAGGTCGGGGCGGTGGAGCGGGTCCGCTACATCGACGGCGGCAACGGCTACCTCGGGTCGAGCGAGCTCATGGCCCACTTCGGGCTGGGCGGCGCCATGCTGGTCGACTCGCTCCGCTTCGAGTGGCCGCGCGGCAACTCCACGACGCTCACCAACGTCCACGTCAACCAGGCGATGGTGGTGACCGCGCCCCGGGCGGCCGATCTCGACGCCGACGGGGTGGTGGGGCCGTCCGACCTGACCCTCCTCCTCGGGCACTTCGGGCCGGTCGGACCGCTCGAGCGATACCTCGACATCGACGACGACGGTGTGGTGGGGCCGCGCGACCTCGCCCTCCTGCTTGGTGCGTGGACTCCCTGACGGAAGAGGCCGAGACGCTGGGGCGCCGCGAGCCAGTCGCGGGGCCGGAGCGATTAGGATGCGGCGGTCCGCTCCCCTCGCATCCGAGCCCCGGCAGGAGTTCCCGTGACCCTCGTCTCCGATCCCTGCTCCACGCTGCGCGCCGGCACGCCCAACGACGTGCCCGCGATCGACGCCCTCGCCATCAACACCATCCGCACCCTGTCCATGGACGCTGTCCAGGCGGCCGACTCGGGCCACCCCGGCACGCCGATGGCGCTGGCTCCTGTCGCCTACGCCCTCTGGCAGCACATCCTCCGCTACGACCCGCGCGAGCCGCGCTGGCCGAACCGTGATCGGTTCGTGCTGTCGAACGGCCATGCCTCGATGCTCCTCTACTCGCTCCTCCACCTCGCGGGTGTTGCGGAGTGCGATGGGCAGGGCAAGCCGACCGGCCGGCCCTCGGTCACCGTCGACGACATCAAGGCCTTCCGCCAGCTCGGCAGCAAGTGCCCCGGCCACCCCGAGTCGCACCTCACGACCGGCGTCGAGACGACGACCGGGCCGCTCGGGCAAGGGCTCGCCAACAGCGTGGGCATGGCCATCGCCTCGCGCTGGCTCGCTGCCCGCTACAACCGGCCGGGCTACGAGCTCTTCAACTTCCGGGCCTGGTCCATCTGCGGCGACGGCTGCATGATGGAAGGCATCTCGCACGAGGCGGCGTCGCTGGCCGGGCACCTCCGGCTCTCGAACCTCTGCTGGATCTACGACAACAACCGGATCACCATCGAGGGGGCGACCGACCTCGCCTACTCCGACGACGTCGCCACCCGCTTCTTCGGCTATGGCTGGAACGTCATCCGGGTGAGCGATGCCAACGACATCGACCTCCTCGTGAAGGCCTACCGGAACGCCTGCGGCGATGCCAACGGGAACGCCAACTGCGATGCCCGGCCCACGCTCGTCATCGTGGATAGCCACATCGGCTGGGGGGCCCCCAAGAAGCAGGACACCGCCTCGGCCCACGGCGAGCCGCTGGGCGAAGAGGAGATCAAGGCCACCAAGCGCTTCTACGGCTGGCCGGAAGACGCCAAGTTCCTCGTCCCGGACGGCGTCCGCGAGCGATTCGACGAACTGCTCGGATCCCGCGGCAGCGCTGCGAGCGGCCGCTGGCGCGAGCTCTTCGAGCGCTACCGGGCTGCCTATCCGCAGCTCGCAGCCGAGGTCGACTGCCTCGTCGCGGGCGGCCTGCCCGCCGGTTGGGACGCCGAGATCCCCACCTTCAAGACTGACCCGAAGGGGATCGCCACCCGTGCCGCGGGCGGCAAGATCCTGAACGCAATCGCCAAGCGCGTGCCGTGGATGGTCGGCGGCAGCGCCGATCTCGCTCCGAGCACGAAGACGCTTCTCGACGGGGAGGCCAGCCTTTCCCGCTCGGCGCCCGGCGGCCGCAACGTCCACTGGGGCATCCGCGAGCACGCCATGACCGCGGCGGCGAACGGCATGGCCCTCTGCGGCCTGCGGCCCTTCACCGCCGGCTTCCTGATCTTCTCCGACTACGCCCGCGGCTCCCTCCGGCTGAGCTCGCTCATGGAGCTGCCGCTCCTCCACATCTTCACCCACGACTCGATCGGGGTCGGCGAGGACGGCCCGACCCACCAGCCGATCGAGCACCTCGCCTCGCTGCGGGCCATGCCCGGCGTGCACCTCTTCCGCCCGATGGACGCGAACGAGGCAGCGGAGTGCTACCGCATCGCGCTCATGGAGAGCCACGAGCCGAGCATCATGGTCCTCACCCGGCAGAACCTCCCGGTCGTCGACCGCGAGCGCTACGCCGAGGCCTCGGGCGCCGCCCGCGGGGCGTACGTCCTGACCTGCTCCGGCGACCCGCAGGTCCTCTTGCTCGCGACCGGCAGCGAGGTCTCGCTCTGCCTTGAGGCCCACGATCGCCTCGCCGCGGAGGGGATCCGGAGCCGCGTCGTCTCCATGCCCTGCTGGTCGATCTTCGCCCGCCAGGACGAGGCGTACCGCCGCGAGGTCCTGCCTCGTGCGGTCACTGCCCGTGTGGCGGTCGAGATGGCGGCGACCTTCGGATGGGAGCGCTACGTCGGCGACGAAGGCGCCATCGTCGGCATGCGGAGTTTCGGGGCCTCGGCCCCCCTCAAGGCGCTCCTGCCGCACTTCGGCTTCACCGTCGATGCCGTGGTCGCGGCGGCCAAGGAGCAAATCGCCCGTGCCGCCTCGGGCCAGGAAGGACAGGGCTGATGCGCGTCGCGATCGGTTCCGACCACGCCGGCTTCGAGCTCAAGCAGCATCTCATCCCGCTGGTCAAGGCGGGCGGCCACGAGGTGATCGACGTGGGCACCAACTCGACCGAGCCCGTCGACTACCCGGACTTCGCCGAGAAGGTCGGGCTGGCCGTGATCGGCGGCCGAGCCGAGCGCGGCATCATGGTCTGCGGCTCGGGCATCGGGGCCTGCGTGGCGGCCAACAAGCTGCCAGGGGTCCGGGCCGGCAACTGCGCCGACCACTACAGCGCCCACCAAGGCGTCGAGCACGACGACATGAACCTCCTCGTCCTCGGCGGCCGCGTGGTCGGCACCGCGGTGGCGGAGGAGCTCGTCGTCGCCTTCCTCACCGCCAGCTTCAGCGGCGAGGAGCGCCACGCCCGACGGCTCGCCAAGGTCGAGGCCATCGAGGCCAAGGCGGCCGAGCTGCTCGCGCGGCGGTAGGCCCTGAGGGGCAAAAGAAAAAGCTGCGCGCCCCGCTGGGCGCGCAGCCAGAGGAAAAGTCGATCGGATTCAGCCCTGCGGCTTCGCGGGCTGCGGCGGCGGCACCGTGCCCGAGGAGCCGGTCGCCCGCGGCGGTGCGGCGGGGGTCGGCGGCGGGAGCGGCGGCTGCTCGTCGGCGGCCAACAGCTCGACGTCGAAGATCAAGGTCGCCTTGGGCGGGATCACCGGTGCCCGGCCGCGCTCCCCGTAGGCGAGCTCGTAGGGGATGATCAGCTTGCGCTTGCCGCCGACCTTCATGGAGCCGACGCCTTCGGTCCAGCCCTTGATGACGCCAGCGAGGAAGAACTCCGCCGGCTGGCCGCGGTCGACCGAGGAGTCGAACTTGGTGCCGTCGGTGAGGTAGCCGGTGTAGTGGACCTTGACCCGGCTGTTGGGGCCTTCGGGCGCCTTGCCCGTGCCCTCGACCAGGTCGATGAAGTACATGGTGACGTTCTTCTCGCCGAGGGACACGGACAGTTCCTTGGTCTCGGCATCGGTCGGCACGCCGGGGAAGCGACCCGCGACGTCGTTGGTGATGATCTCGCCGGTCGAGGCGTCGAGGACGACCTTGTGGGCCTTGCCGTCGCTGTAGATCATCACGGTGGCGGTGGGGGGATCGGCCTTGGTGTCGAAGACCACGCTCCGCACCGCGCCCTTCACCGCAGCGGTCGCCTTGTCGACGGCCGACTTCATGGTCAGGGTGGCGGCCGTGACCTTGCCGCTCATGCCGTCCACGATCACTCGCTTGTCGAAGCCGCCGGCGCTGACCATGATCTCGTAGACGGCGTGCTCGCCGACGGTGATGGTGCGGGCTTCGGTCACCACGCCGCCGGTGGCCTTCTCCGCGGCGTCGATCGCGTTGGCGAGGGTCACTCGGGCGCCGGTGATCTTCTGCTCGATCTCGTGCGGGTCAGGGGGGATGGTGGTGTAGTCGACGCCCTGGGCCAGGGTGGTCGAGGCGGCGATCATCGGGAGGCAGGCCGCGGCCAGACGGGCTGCGGCGAAGAGCGTTCGCATGGGGGCATTCTCCAGGGGGTCGGTACGGGCGACCGGGCCAGGCGGCTGAACGCCGCGGGCCGGCCGACGGATGCGGGGAAGGATGCTACCCGCCATCGGCATCCCCAAGCGCTCCCGGTAGCATGGAGGCACGCGGCCCGAGCCGTCCGGCCAACCGGCCTTGGACGTCGCCCGCTCGGCGGGCCCCCGGCCAGCGGAGCTGCGGATAGGAGTTTGCATGACCCGAACCCGTCTCCGTGCCGCCCGCGTCCTCGGTCCCGCCCTGGTTGCCTCGCTGGCCTTCCTCGCCGCCTGCGAGGAGCGGGTCGAGAATCCGACGCCACCGGCCCAGGCGAACCAGCAGCCCAAGTCGGAGACCGTGGTCGAAGGCGGCGGGGCGGGCCTCGGCAAGGCCAAGCAATCGGCTACCGCGATCGAGCAGAAGGCCGACGAGTACAACCGTCAGCTCGAGAAGCAGATCGACGAGATCAACAAGTGACCGTCGCGGGCCTCAGCGCCCGCCGAGGCGGTCGGGATTGAGGGCCTGCAAGTCGCTCGGCACGAAGAGCCCGTCCTTGCGGATGAGCTCGCCGTCGAAGCGCATCTCGCCGCCGCCGTGCTCGGGCCGTTGGGAGCAGACCAGGTCCCAGTGGATCTCGCTCGTGTTCCCGTTGTCGGTCTCGGCGTAGCAGCGGCCGGGCGTGAAGTGGAAGCTGCCGGCGATCTTCTCGTCGAAGAGGATGTCCTTCATCGCGTTCTTGATGAAGGGGTTGAAGCCGATGGCGAACTCGCCGACGTAGCGGGCCCCTTCGTCGGTGTCGAAGATCGCCTTCAGGGTGTCGTTGTTGGCGTCGGCGGTGGCCTCGACCACCTTGCCGTCCTTGAAGACGAGCCGCACGTTGTTGAAGGAGACGCCGTTGTAGATGGTCGGCGTGTTGTACTGGACGACGCCGTTCACGCTGGTCTTGACCGGAGCGGTGAAGCACTCGCCGTCCGGGATGTTGGCGTGGCCGCAGCAGGGGACGACGCCGATCCCCTTGATCGAGAAGCGGAGGTCGGTGCCCTGGCCGGTGAGGTGGACCTGGTCAGCCTTCTTCATCCGTTCGGCGAGCGGCTTGCAGGCGGCGTCCATCTTGGCGTAGTCGAGGGTGCAGACCTCGAAGTAGAAGTCCTCGAAGGCCTTGGTCGACATCTGGGCCAGCTGGGCCATGCTCGGCGAGGGCCAGCGGAGGACGCACCAGCGCGTCTTGTTCACCCGCTGCTCGAAGTGGACGGGCTTCTGATAGAGCCGGGCCACCCGCTTCATCTGGTCGTCCGGGATGCCGGCCATCTCGCTCACGTTGTCCGAGCCGCGCACGCCGAGGTAGCACTGCATCTTGGACATGCGGTCGAGGTCGTAGGAGGCCCAGACCTTGAGGTTGTCCTCGCTGGCCGACTCGTTCAGGGCCCGCATGACCCGGTTGTTGCGGAGGGCGACATGGGGGTTCCCGCCGGCGGCACGGGCTTCCTCGATCAGGGCGATGAGGATCGACTCCGGCACGTCGAAGCCTTCGATCAGGATGTGCTCGCCCGGCTTGAGGCCGGTCGAGTGGCGGATCAGGACGTTGGCGAGCTTGCGGACGCGCGGATCGAGCATGGCGGTGCCTCGCTAGGTGGAGTCGGAACGAGCAGTCTAGGCGGTGTCTAGGCGAGGAGCCGAGCCAGCGTGGCCAGCGTCACCTCGCGAAGGCTCCGAACCACCAAGTCGGCGGCCCGCTGCAGCTCCGGGCGATGTCCCTTCGAGGTCAGGGCCACGCAGCGCATGCCTGCGGACTTGGCGGCGGTGATCCCGGCGGGAGCGTCCTCGAACACCACGCACCGCCGAGGCTCGACGCCAAGGCGCGATGCGGCAAGGAGAAAGCACTCCGGATCGGGCTTTCCGACGCGGACGTCGCTGCCCGTGACGATGGCGTCGAACCGGGCCGCGGCCCCCAGGCCGCGCAGGGCCAGGCCGACGTTCTCCGGCGGGGCGCTCGAGCCGACGCCGAGCCGCCAGCCTGCCGCATGGAGAGCAGCCAGGAGCTCCGGTCCGCCGTCCATCACCGGGAAGCGGGCCTCGACGATCTCGCGATAGCGGGCTTCCTTCTCGCGGTCGAGGTCGGCGACCCGGGCGTCGTCGAGCGGTCCCTTCCCGGCCTCGGCCCAGACCTCGCGGAGCATGTGGTCGTTGCGGCGCCCGAAGTGCCGCTCGAACTGGGCCAGGGTCACCGGCACGTCGTGGGCCTGCGACATGCGCTGCCAGGCCTCGACGTGGGCGTCGAAGCTGTCGACGAGGGTGCCGTCGAGATCGAAGATCGCGGCGCTCGTCATCGCTTCGGCAGGCCCTTCACGACGCGGGCCACAGTCTCGACGGCGCGGTCGATGTCGGGGCTCGAGACGTCGAGGTGGACCACGGCTCGCACGCGAGTCGGATCCATGGGGATCATCAGGACGCCCTCGTCGCGGAGCCGCTCGCACAAGGCCTGGGCCGCGTCGAGGAAGAAGAAGACCATGTTGCTCGGGGTCTCCTCGGCCGGCACCTGGAGCCGGAGGCCTGGGATGTTGGCGAGGCCGCGGGCTAGGCGCTTGGCGTTGGCGTGGTCCTCGGCGAGGCGATCGACGTGATGGTCGAGGGCGTAGCTGCACGCCGCGGCGAGGAGGCCCGATTGCCGCATGCCGCCGCCGAACTGCTTGCGGAAGCGGCGGGCCCGGATGAGGAGTTCCTTCGGTCCGCAGAGGGCGCTCCCCACCGGAGCACCGAGCCCCTTCGAGAAGCAGATCGAGCAGGTGTCGACGTGCCGGGTGAAGGTGGTGGGCGGCACGCCGAGGGCGATCGCCGCGTTCATCAGGCGGGCTCCGTCGAGGTGGACGTGCAGGCCGTGCCGCTTGCCCTCGGCGCAGCAGCCGGCGAAGCGCTCGACCGGCCACACCGTGCCGCCGCCGCGGTTGTGGGTGTTCTCGAGGACGAGGATGCGGGAACGCGGGGCGTGGATGTCGCGGTGGCGGATCGCGGCGGCGACTTGGGCCGGCTCGAAGAGGCCGCCTGGCCCGTCGAGCGGGCAGATCATGCACCCCGAGAGGGCGGCCGGGGCGCCGGTCTCGTAGTGGATGATGTGGCTGTCCTTGTGGGCGATGACCTCGTCGCCCGGCTCGCAGACCGAGCGGATCGCCAACTGGTTCGACATGGTCCCGCTGGGGACGTAGAGGGCGGCCTCGAACCCGAGGAGGGCGGCCACCTTGGCTTCGAGGGCCTGGACCGACGGCTCGTCGCCGAGGACGTCGTCGCCCAAGGGGGCGGCCATCATCGCCGACCGCATGGCGGCGGTGGGGCGGGTCACGGTGTCGCTACGGAGGTCAATCACGCGGGCAGCGTAGCGGATCGACCTTCCGCTCGGTCGCTTACGGCCTCACTCGGGGGCTTGGGCCCGGACGCCATCGAGCGGCACGAGGCTCAGGCCCGCCGCCGCGTCGACGCGGAGTTCGTAGGCCTCGCCCTTCCGGACGGGCTTGTAGACCGCTTCGCCTTGGGCCACCGCGACCCCCTCGCGCTTGGCGAGGTCGGCGTCGCTGGCCAGCTTCCAGAACTGCTTCCAGATGGCCTGTTCGAAGCGGATCGGATCGCTGCCCGCGTAGCCGCTGGGCACCGAACCGGGGGTGTCGATGGCGAAGCCCTCGGCGGGGGGCATCTGCTCGGAGTAGAGGCGGCGGAGGAGGACGAGGGTCCGTCCTCGCAGTGGATTGCCCTCGGCGACTTGGGCCTTCGGAAAGCGGGCGGTCCAGGCGTCGACGAAGATGGTGTCGCCGGGCACGGTGAACTCGCGGCGTCCGAGCTCGCGGCCGTCGTCGTCGACCTCGATGAAGCGAAGGGTCGTGGAGACGATCCGTTGTCCGTCGCGGGCGCTGGCCACGCCCTCGGGGCCCACCTCTTGGTCGATCACCTCGATGCGGGCCTTGCGGTGGGAGCGGCTGAGCCGCTCGATCATGGCGTCCCGGGCGGCGATCTCCCGGGCCAGCTTCTGCTCGAGTTGGGCGACCTCGGCCCGCAGCCGGGCCTCGCGGTCCAGTTGCCAGACGAGGATCCCGCCGAAGGTCAGGATGCCGAAGACGATGGTGAGCCCGGCGATCCGGGTGAGCGACGCCATGGCGGGGTTATCGGCGATCAGCCCGAGGATTCCGCTGTCCTTTGAGCGGCGATCGGCCGATAACGACCCCGTGCTTTCGGCCCTCGCCGCTGCCCTCGTTGTCGCTTGCGCGGCCGACCCGCCGCCCCCGATCATCGTGCCGCCCGAGCGGACCGAGCGTCGCATCAAGGCCGGGCACGCCGATCTCGCCTCGCTGCGGCGTCTGGTCAAGGCCTTCGACTTCGAGGATCCGGAGCGCTTCCCGCGCGAGATGCCCGAGGGCTGGTACCGCATCCTGACCTCGAGTTCAGGGCGCCCCGGGTTCCCCGACTTCGGCTCGATTCGGCTCGACGACTCGACCAAGCGGGGCGGCAAGTGGTCGCTCCAGTTCGACTGCGTGGGCGGCTCGATGGCCGCCGCACTGCCCCCGGGCGTGATCCACATCCTGCCCGGCAGTCGCTACCGGATCTCCTGCTGGGTGCGCACCGAGGAGATCGAGCGGGCCGCCGCCAAGCTCGTGGCGCGGCTGCACGCCCCCGACGGAAGGCCGACCGGCCTCGAATTCGAGACCGCGCCCATCCGTTCGGAGCGAGAGTGGACCCAGCTTCGTCTCGACCTCCCGGAACTTCCGCTCGACGCTGCCGAGCTGGCCTTGGAGCTCGAGCTCGACCAACCCGATGCCCTCCATCCCGATGCCCCGCGACCGACGGCCGACGACGTGAAGGGCAAGGTCTGGTGGGACGACCTCGAGGTCTGGCAGGTTCCCTCCATCCGCTTCGAGACGGCCAAGGCGGCCCAGGTCTTCCGGGCCTCCGAGACCCCGACCTTGGAGATCGAGCTTCGCGACCTGGTGAGCGACTCGCTTGCGGCGACGGTCAGGGTCTACAACCTCGACAACGAGGAGGTCGCCACCGAGCGGCTCGGCATCCCCGCAGCCGGCGGTGTGCTGCAGGTCCCCCTGCCTCAGATCAAGCAGCCGGGGTGGTACCGGGTCGAACTCCTGGTGGAAGGGGATGGCGTGGCCATCGCCAGGCGGCAGTTGGACCTGGCTGTCCTCGACGACGTCGATGCGATCCACGCCCACACCGCGCCGCCGCGCTTCGGGATCGCCCTCCCGGTCGCCGACGACGCGAGTTTCGCCCTCTTCGCCAAGCTCATCACCCAGCTCGATCCCGACTTCGCGCTGGTCCCCCTCTGGACCGCGAACGCCGAGTCGCGGCAGGCGATCCAGCGCATCGAGACGCTCCGCCCCTTCGTGGACGGCCTCCTCGACCGACGCATCGAGCCGATCCTCATCCTGCCCACGGTGCCCGCCGACCTCGCGGGGCAACTGCACCTCGACCCCTGGCAAGCCCTTTCCTTCTTCGGCTCGGGCGATCCGCAGGCCAGAGCGCTGCTCGAACCGTGGCTCCTCGCCTTCGGCCAGCACGTCGAACGATGGCAGGTGGGGATGGTCGATTCGATTGCAGCCAGCCAGCCGCCCGAGCTGGCGCGGGCCGCGGCCCTGCGGGCGATCCTCGACGAGAGCGTCGCCGGGCCGGTCTTGCTCCTCCCGACCGACGCCGACCGCGAGCCCGTCAAGCTCCCGGCGGGCATCGCCCCGCACGCTCTCGCTCCGCTCGCCATGCGGCCGGGGACGGCCACCGAACTGGCCAACGCCTGGTCCGCTCCGCAGGGAGTGGTGAGTTTCGAGCTCGCCCCCTACGACCTCCTGTCCGATCGGGCCCGCGTCGAAGACCTGGCCATGCGGACCCTCGACGTCTGGCGGGCCGGTGCGGCGTCGCTGGCCCTCGAACTTCCGCTGCGCCCGGCCGATGCGCTCGCCGAACGTTCCGCCTCGCTCCTTCCGGAGGCGATCGCCTGGAGCCAACTGGGCCGGGCTCTCGCCAGCCGGACCTTCGCCGGCGAGATCACGCTCCCGAGCGGTGCCCACGCCTGGATCGCCCGCGGCATCTCGGAGTCCGCCCTCGTCCTCTGGAGCGACATCGGACCGCAGTCGGTCGACCTGGTCGTCGCGTCCGGTTCGGTGCGGGTCACCGACCTCTTCGGCCATCGCTTCAACGTCGACATCGGTCCGCGCGGCCACCACTTCGAGCTGACCGGCCTGCCGATCGTGGTCGAGGGGATCGACCTCGACCTCGCCCTGCTGCAAGCCTCGGCTCGTCTCGATCCGGCCACGATCGAGGGCCGGCGCGGCGGCCAGACGGTCACCCTGGTGGTGAAGAACCCCTATCCGACCTCGATGAGCGGCACGGTGGCCATTGCCGACAAGCCGCATTGGGACATCACGCCCCGGCAGCAGGCCTTCACGGCGCCAGTCAACGGCGAGGCCCGCATGAGCTTCCGGGTGACCTTGCCGCGATCGGCGGTGGGGGAGGAATGCACGCTGGGAGCCGACCTCGAGTTCGCGGCCGGCGAGACGCATCGCGTCCATGTCCTGGCCAAGGCCCTGATCGACTGGCCGGGCATCGAGCTGGCCCGCTCGTGGCGACTGGCCCGCAGCGTCGAGACCGGCCACATCGACGTGGTGGTGAGCGTCGCGGTGACCAACCGCTCGAACGCCCCGCTCGACCTCGAAGCCTTCGCGGTGGCCAAGGATTTCACCCAGAATCGCAAGCCGGTCCGTCGCTTGGCCCCGGGCCAGACCGCGGTCCGGACGTTCCAGTTCCCCGACGGCGCCCGACGCCTCTCGGGGGAGACGGTCTACCTCGGGGTGAACGACCTGGACGGCGATCGCCGTCTGGCGACCTCGATCGTGATCCCGGAGCTCTTGCCGCGCGTCTCGACCGAGACCGCTGCGGCCGAGCCGTGAGCGAGCGACGCTAGCGCCAAAGGTTCGGGCTGCCGGTCTGCCCCGCCGCCTTGAGGAAGGCGATCCGCTCGATCTTCCACGTGCCGTCCTTCTGCGCAGCGACCTTGAGCCACCAGGAGTTGGGAACGCCTTCGTAGCCGGCGGCGACGCTGGTGCGGTTGGTGAGGAGGACGGTGGCGGCGTCGCCCGCCTCGCCTTCGGCGTCGAGCTGGGTGATCGTGTTGGCCTCGATGCGGTAGCTGCCCTCGAGGTCGCTGAGCATCGACTTGATCTCGTTGCGGTCGATGCCGGGATTCTCCGGACGGCCGAAGTGGAGCGTGGCGTGCTCGGAGAGCATGGCCATCATGCCCGAGGTGTCGGCCCGCTCGGCGCGGGCCACGAACTCGCGGACGATCCCTGCCGCCCGTTCCGCCTTGGTGGTGACGACCGTGGCGAGGAGGACGACCACGACCGCCCCGGCGGCGAGCCCCAAGGCCACCAGGAGCGGCTGCCGATCGCCCGTCCCACGGGCCCGATGGACGAGGAGGCCGGCCGCGACCGCCAGGAGGGCGGCGAAAGGCCAGGGGTTCTCGAAGACGTAGTGGATCACGACGCTGGCGAGGAGCGGGGGCATCGCGTCAATCCCGGGCGGGGAAGGAGGGGATCCGATCTGGACGACGGTCGGTCCAACTCGGGACCTCCCCGGCCTCTTGCATCCCTCTCCGCAGCGGACGGCGAATGGCTGCGTCGAAATGCCGCCTCCCGCCGCTTGTGCAGCGGCCTTCCGGCCGAGGCCGATGTAGCCAACTCGGTCAGCGCCTTCCTTGCGCGGGACGTTGCGTGCGCCTATGCCCCAACCGCCTTCCCAACCTCCTTCCCAACCACGAGGGGGATCCACGGCCGCTTCGACTGGCACGCCTTCCATCCCGGCGTCGGATGCGATCCTGAACCGGAATCTCGCCGCCCTCTGCGGGGTGAACCCCGGGATCGAGGAACGGATCCGGGCCGCCGAGGAGGCCCCCATCCAGTTCAGCCGGGCAGCCGACGGCTCCATCGTCGGCGACCATCTCGGCCGACCGCTGGCCAGCCGGCATCGTCCGCTGGAGGAGGCCGAGAGCCTGATCGCCCCCGTCGACCTCGGCGAGAAGGCCGTGGTCTGCGTGGTCGGCTTCGGGCTCGGCTGGCACGTCAAGCGGTTGGGCGAGCGGATGGAGCGGGCCGGCATCGTGGCTGCCTACGAGCCTGACGTCGGCCTCCTCAAGGCGGTCCTCTCGCGGATCGACCACTCGGGATGGATCCGGCAGACGAACTTCGTCCTGGTCACCGACCTCGCCGACCGCGGCGAGTGGGCTCGCCGCTTCGCGGGCCTCGAGGTCATGCTGGTGCAGGGCGTCCGCATCCTCGAGCACCCGGCCAGCCGCCAGCGGTTGGCCGATGCCACGCGACAGGTCGCGGAGCGGATGGCGGAGACGGTGCGGAGCGCGAAGATGTCGATGGGGACGACCCTCGTCCGCAGCATCGGCACCGGCAACGCCTACCTCGGCAACATCGACCTCTACGCGGCCGGCGCGGGTTGCGCCGAGCTCCGCGACGTGGCCAAGGGTCGCCTCGGCATCGTGGTCTCGGCGGGACCGTCGCTCAAGAAGAACGTGTATCGCCTGGCCGAGCCTGGCGTGCGCGAGCGCTGCGTGATCGTGGCCACCCAGACCACGCTGAAGCCGCTCCTCGAAGCCGGTGTCCGGCCGCACATCGTCTGCGCCCTCGACTGGCACCACATCTCGAAGCGCTTCTACGAAGGCATCAAAGCCGAGGACGTGGCGGAGACGACGCTGGTCCTCGATCCCCAGGCCAACCCGGTCATCGCCCGCTCCTACCCCGGGCCGGTGCGGGTCTTCCACGCCGACTTCCTGCAGATGGTGCTCGGCGTGGCGGGCCGCGACATGGGTCGTGTCCAGACCGGCAACACGGTCGCCCATCTCTGCTACATGGTGGCCCGCTTCATGGGCTGCGACCCGGTGGCCCTGATCGGCCAGGACCTCGGCTTCACCGACGGCCTCTACTACGCCCGCGGCACGGCCATCGACGACGTCTGGGGCCCCGAGCTCAACCCCTTCAACACGATCGAGATGATGGAGTGGCAGCGGATCATGCGCCACAAGACGCACCTGCGCAAGGTGCGCGACGTGCACGGCCGCTCCATCTACACCGACGCCCAGATGGAGGGCTACCTCCACAAGTTCGAGGCCCTCTTCGCCAACGACAAGGCGGCGGGGAAGACGGTCATCGACGCCACCGAGGGCGGCGTGGCCAAGGCCTCGACCGAGATCATGTCCCTGACGGCGGCCCTGGAACGGCACGGCCGCGAGGGCAACAAGCCCATCCCGGTGCCGCCGCGGCGCCTCGATCCGCAGCTTCTCCGCGTGGGCGCCGCCCGGGTCCGCGAGGTGCTCCGCGAGGTGCGGGCGATCCAGGAAGCCTCGGAGCGCACCGCGGCGATCGTCGCCGAGATGCTCGAGCACCAGCGCGACGCCCGGCGCATGGAGGGCCTCTGGCCGCGGCTCGACCGCGAGCGGAAGGTCATCGAGCGCAGCATGGCGACCTTCCAGATCATCAACCACTTCAACCAGCTCGGCGTCTTCAAGCGGGCCAAGGCCGATCGCAAGCTGCACTTCTCGAAGGGGCTTTCGCAAGAGGAGGTCCAGCGGGCCCAGTTGGAGCGGGACCTGGTCAACGTGCGGTGGACCGCCGACGCGGCGAAGGAACTGGCCACCTCGCTCGACCGGGCCGTGTCCCGCCTCGAGGGCCGGGCCGGCGACGAGGTCGACGACTTCGAGGCCGGCCAGAAGGCCGAGCACGCAATCGACGAGGCGACCGGCGAGGAGATCGCGCCCCAGGTCCGGGTCCGGGCGGCCTTCATCGTGCCGGTCGACCCGGAGCGCGGGGGCAGCGGGGCCCATCGCTCGCTCGACAGCGAGTTCGGCGGCAAGCCGGTGCTGCAGCGGACGCTGGAGCGGTTAGGCCGCTCGCGGGAGGCGGAGTCGATCGTCCTCCTGGTGCCCGACCGCTTCGATGTCGAGCCGCTCCTCGATCGCCGCTCGATCGGCCTGCCGATCGAGATCGAGCGCTGCGGAGCGACGGTCTTCGGCCCAGGCCAGGAGGCGATCGCCGCGGCCCGCCTTTGGGCCGACACCTCGTGGCGCGGGGGCATCGGAGGCATGAGCGTCTACGACGAGGTGGTCGCCGCCGAGCCCGCGCTGCGGGCCATGGAGCGGCTTGGCCTCACCGCCGGCGTCTTCGTCGGACCTGACTGGCCGTGCGTGCAGGTCGAGGGGCCGGAAGGTTGCGACGCCCTCGTCCGCCGGCATCGCGAGGGGCCGGAGCGGCTCTCCGTCGTCTTCACCCAGGCCCCGCCAGGGCTGTGCGGCGTCCTCCTCGACCGTGGTCTCGTCGGCCGGCTGCGCGGCGGGAACCGTCTGGCGACGGTCGGGGCCCTCCTCGTCTACCAGCCGCATCTGCCGCAGCCCGACCCGATCGCCCTCGACGTCTGCGTGCCTATCGACCATCGCCTGCGGCGCGGGCTGGTGCGGGCCATCTTCGACACTCCGCGGACCAAGATCCGCATGCGCCGCGGCCTCGAGCCGCTCCTCAACGACCTCGACGCCTCGGGCCGGCCCGAGCCGCTCGACGGCCTCGCGGTGGTCACCGCCCTCGAGAACCAGGTCTTCAACACGCTCCCCTACTTCGGGCCGCAGCACACGCTGCTCGAACTCTGCACCGGGCGGCAAGGGTCGGGCGCCGCCAGTCCGCATCGCTGGGGCTCGATCCAGCGGCTACCGATGACCTTGAAGCGGGCGGAGCGGATCTTCGCCCAGCTCGCCGAGTCGGGCGACGCGATCGTCACCTTCGGCGGCGTGGGCGATCCGCTGAACCATCCCGACCTCGACCAGTTCGTGCGGCTGGCCAAGGACGCCGGCCTGCGCGGCGTGCACGTCCGCACCGAGCTGCTTGCATCGCGCGAGTCCATCGATCGCCTGCTCGCGTCGCCGGTCGACGTGGTGAGCGTCGACCTGCACGCCACGAATGCGGCCACCTACCGGGCCATGATGGGCGTGGACCGCTTCGCCGACGTCACCGCGAACGTCGAGCATCTCGTCACCCATCGCCGCCACGTGGCCGGGCCGGAGGGCTGGGAGGCCATGGCCCTGCCCTGGATCTGCCCGCGGCTCCAACGCTGCGTCGAGAGCTACGAGGACCTCGATCCCTTCTTCGACAAGTGGTCGCGACTCCTCGGCACGACCATCCTCGACGGGCCGATCCCCTTCGAGCCCCGCGAAGGCCGGAGCAGCGATCCGCTGGCCAGCGCCCGGGCCCCGTTCCGGGTCGCCTATCGCGAGCTGCATCGGCGGATGACCATCTTCTCCGACGGTTCGGTCCCCCTCAGCGAACTCGACCTCTTCGGCGAGCAGCTCATCGGGCACGTCGATCGCTTGTCCATCGCCGATCTCTGGCGCACGCTGATCAGCCGGCGGCGCCAGCTCCTCCGCGAGCAAGGCGAGTCGGCCGAGGCCCTTCGGATCCGGCATCCATGACGACGTCCCGCGATGAGGTCCTGGCGGTCGTGATCGGGCGGGCCGGCTCGAAGGGCCTGCCCAACAAGAACGCCCTGATGCTCGCCGGGCGGCCCATGATCTGCCACGCGATCGGTCACGCCCTCGAGGCCCGCAGCGTCGATCGCACCATCGTCTCGACCGACGGCGAGGCCATCGCCGCCGCGGCTCGGGCCATGGGCGTCGAGGTGGTCATGCGGCCGGCCCACCTGGCGAGCGATACGGCCACCGTCGACAGCGCGGTGCGCCACGCGGTCGAAGCCTCCGGTTCGCAGGCCTCGATCGTCGTCCTCCTCTACGGCAACGTGCCGATCCGCCCGGCGGGGCTCGTCGACCGGGCCGTCGAGACGCTCCGCACGACCGGCGCCGACAGCGTGCAGAGCTACGAGCGTCCCGGGAAGTACCACCCCTACTGGATGGTGGCGCTCGGGTCCCACGGCGAGGTGCAGGCCTGGCAGGCCAACACCGTCTATCGCCGCCAGGACCTGCCGCCTTGCTTCATGCCCGACGGCGGCGTGATCGCGGTGCGTCGCACCAGCCTCTTCCGCGTCGTCGAGGGCCAGCCCCACGCCTTCCTCGGCGGTGATCGGCGGGGGATCGAGAACCCGCATGGCTCGGTCGTCGACGTCGACACGCGGGTCGATCTCCTGGTGGCCGAGGCGATCCTCCGGGAGCGCGAAGGGGCGGAGGCGATGCGATGAACCCTGCGAAGCCGGCGTTCGCGGTGGGCGACCGGGCCATCGGTCCCGGGCACCAGCCCTATGTGATCGCCGAGATCGGCGTGAACCACGACGGCGATCTCGCCCTCGGCAGCCGTCTGGTGCGGGCGGCCCGCGAGGCAGGGGCCGACGCGGTGAAGTTCCAGCTCTTCGACGCCGAGCTCTTGATGAGCGCCGACGCCCGCTTCGCCGCCTACCAGGAGAAGCTCGACGCCCCCGACCCGCGAGCCATGCTGCGGGCCCTCGAGCTTTCGACTGCGGCCATGGGGACGCTGGTCGCAGAAGCGAAGTCGCTCGGCCTGCACGCCATCGTCACCGTCTTCAGCGAGGGCCTGGTCGAGCCCGCCGAGTCGATGGGGGCCTCGGGCTACAAGTCGGCTTCGCCCGACATCGTGCACCGGCCGCTCCTCGAGGCCATGGCCAGGACCGGCCGTCCGCTGATCGTCTCGACCGGCGCCGCGTCGCTCGAGGAGGTGGGCCGGGCCGCGGGATGGCTGGCCGGGCGCCGCGTCGCCTTCCTGCAGTGCGTGAGCAGCTACCCCACGCCCGACGAACATGCCAATCTCGGAGCGATGGCCATGATCGGAGCGGCGACCGGGGCGGTCGTCGGCTACTCCGACCACACCACCTCGGTCGATAGCGGCGGCCTCGCCGTCGCCGCCGGGGCGTGCATCCTCGAGAAGCATCTCACCTACGACCGCCGCGCCAAGGGGCCCGACCACGCGGCGAGCCTCGACCCCGGGCAGTTCGCCGAGTACGTCCGCCTGGCCCGGCGGGCCTTCGCCATGCTGGGCGGCGGCAAGGCCGTGGCCCCGATCGAGGAGGATGTGCGCCGCGTCAGTCGGCAATCGCTCGTCGCCCGTCGCGACCTCGCCGCGGGGTCGACGATCGGAGCGGGAGACCTCACCGCGAAGCGGCCGGGGACCGGCATCGCGCCGTATCGCCTCGCCGAGATCCTCGGCCGACGGCTGCGCGCCGCGGTCGCCGCCGACCACGTCCTCCGCGACGAGGATCTCGCTTGACGCGCCGCCGCATCCTGGGGCTCACCGGCACCCGCGCCGAGTTCGGCTTGCTCGAGCCGGTCTTCCGGGCGATCGGAGCGCGGAGCGAACTCGAACTCCTGGTCGCGGTCACCGGCACCCACCTCCTCCCGGGCGGCACGCGCTCCGAGGTCGCCGCTGCCGTTCCCATCGCCGCCGAGTTCGCCATGCAGGCCCCGGGCGAGGTCGGGCGCCTCGCCGACGCGGCAGCCCTCGGGCGCGGCATCCTCGGCATGGCCAAGGTCCTCGAGACGCTTCGGCCCGATTGGGTCGTCGTCCTCGGCGACCGCATCGAGGCTTTCGCCGGAGCCAGCGCCGCTGCGATCGGCGGCGTGCGCGTCGCCCATCTCCATGGCGGCGACCGGGCCGAGGGCGTGGCCGACGAAGGCATGCGGCACGCGATCGCCAAGCTGGCCCACCTCCATCTCGCGGCGACCGCCGAGAGCGCCGAGCGCTTGCGGCGGATGGGCGAGGAGGAGGAGCGCATCCACGTGGTCGGCAGTCCGGCCATCGACGGCCTCGCGGGGATCCCGCCGCTCGACGAGGCGACCTTCGTCGAACTCGGTCGCCCCGACATCGTGTTCCTCCTCCACCCGACCGGCCGCGACGACGGCCTCGAACGGAGCGACGCCGCAGCCCTGCTCGCCGCCTGCCGGCGGCACGGTCGCGTCCTGGCCATGGATCCGAACCACGACCCCGGATCGAACGGCATCCGGGACGCGATCGCGGCCTCGGGCGTCGGGCGTCTGCCGCACCTACCGCGGGCCCGCTGGGTCGGCCTCCTCCGCCGCATCCGGCTCCTCGCCGGGAACTCGAGCGCCGGTCTCATCGAGGCTGCCGCGATCGGGGTCCCGGTTCTCGACCTCGGCACCCGCCAAGGAGGGCGGGAGCGGCCAGGGAACGTCCGCCACGTCGACCAGGCCAGCGAGCCGACCTTGGCTGCTGCCATCGGCGAGCTCCTGGCTAGGCCCCGCTTCCAGGGTCCGCATCCCTACGGCGATGGCCGAACCGGCGAGCGGGTCGCGACGCTCCTCGCCACTCCCGAGGTGGGGTCGCTCCGGTTAGCGAAGCGGAACGCCTACTGACGCTTCGTCCGGAGCCGCAAACCGGGATGGGGCCTCAAGTGCGCCGGGCGGCAGGCCGATGCCCTCCGAGACGGCCTCGTGCGGTCCGCTTGGACCGAATCCACGGGGTCGACGCTCGCGCCCCGAGAGCGCGGCCGCCGTCCGAGCGAGGGATCCATGCAGCCGACCACGAGTCCGGGAACCGCCACGACCGCCGCCGATCCCATCGCCATCGCCACGGCGGCGGTGAAGGGAATCAACCACATCGCGACGCTCCCGGAGATCACGGTGAGCATCATCGAACTGGTCGAGGATCCCAAGAGCACGGCCCAGGACCTCAACAAGGTCATCTCGAACGACCCCGCCCTCTGCAGCCGGATCCTGAAGGTCGTCAACAGCGCGTTCTACGGGCTTCCGCGGCAGATCGGCTCGATCAACCGGGCCATCT
This sequence comes from Phycisphaerales bacterium, assembly GCA_044224425.1. Taxonomy (GTDB): domain Bacteria; phylum Planctomycetota; class Phycisphaerae; order Phycisphaerales; family SM1A02; genus JAEUIT01. The sequence goes on along the minus strand of JBGAKK010000043.1, from coordinate 13,030 downwards.
CGCTCCTCGGCCTCAACGCGGTCAAGAACCTGGCCATCGCGGCCAGCCTGGCCAAGCTCTTCCGGGGCGGTGCCCTCTGCTCCCGCTTCGACGCCAAGGACCTCTGGGCGCACTCCCTGGCGGTGGCGGTGGCGAGCAAGATGATCGCCCAGCACCTTCGCCTGAACTTCGCCGACGAGGCCTTCCTCGCCGGCCTCATCCACGACATCGGCGTCGTCGTCGAGCTGCAGGCCGACCGCGAGAAGCTCATCACCGTGGTCAACAAGCTCGAGATGGACAAGGACGGGAACCCGACCGGCGACTTCATCGCCCACGAGCGGGCCGTCTTCGGGGCCGACCACGGCGTCTTCGGGGAGGTCCTCTGCGAGACCTGGAAGTTCCCCAAGTCCTTCGCCTTCGTCTGCGGCCACCACCACAATCCGACCGCCGTTCCCCATGAGCACCGCACCTTGCCGTGGATCGTGCACATCGCCGATCGCCTCGCGGCCAGCGTGCGGAGCGGCTTCCGCCTCGACCTTCGGTCCTTCGAGGTCAGCGACGAGGCCCTCGCCGCCGTGGGCATGACCCGCGACGGTCTGGAGACGGTTCGCGCCGCCCTCCCGGGCGCGATGCAGGAGGCCGAGGCGACCTTCGCCATGGCCTGACCGCGATCGCCTCCCGCGCCCTGAATCGTCGGATCCCGCTCGTCGCATTGGCGCGGCGAGCTACCATGCGGCAGTCTGCAATCGAGCGTTGCAGGGCTGCTTCGCATGGCTGAGACGATCTCCCTCGACTTCCGTCGGCCGATCGCTGTCTTCCCGCTGCCGGGCACGGTCCTCCTGCCGCACGCGGTCCAGCCCCTCTGCATCTACGAGCCGCGCTATCGGCAGATGGTCGAGCATTGCCTGGCCCGCGTGCAGATGGGGAACCTGCTGACCGCCGACCCGATCGCCATCGCCTCCTTCGCCGGCAACACCTGGAAGTCCGACTACGAGGGGCAGCCCGCCCTCAAGCCGGCGGTCTGCGTGGGGAAGATCGTCCAGCACCAGCGGCTCCCGGACGGCCGCCACAACCTGCTGCTCCAAGGGGTCTGCCGGGCCCGCATCCGGATGATGCTCGAGCCAAGCGCCGACCGTCGCTACCGCATGGCCCAGCTCGAGCCGCTGGAGCGGGTCGGCGATCCGCCTCCACCCTTGCCAGGCGTGCGGGTGGCCATCAAGTCGCTCCTCGGCGGCGCTCGCCTGCAGCGACTCTCCGGCACGGCCAAGATCCTCGAGTGGATCGCCCGCAAGGACGTGCCGACCCACGCTCTCCTCGAACTCATCGGCTTCGCCCTCATCAACGACGAGGCGACCCGCTACCGGCTGCTCGCCGAGCCCGACCCGAAGCTGCGGGCCAACCTGATCCGCACCGAGCTCGGGCACATCGACGCCGTGGTGGCCAAGGCCGACGAGCAGGCCTGGAAGCGCTGGCCGAAGGGCGTGAGCTGGAATTGAACGACGCGGCCCCCGAGGTGGGGGCCGCGCCGGGTGGTCTGCACCGATCGCTGGAGCGCCTAGTGGAGGCCGCGGGCCTTGGCGGTCTCGAGCGCCTTGTTCCACTCCGCGACCTCCGGGGCGAAGGTTGCGAGCAGGTTGTCGACGTCGCCTTCCACGGTGATCTTCTTGATGGTCTCGTGGCGTTCGGTGAGCTCTGGCGGCCCATGCTTCATGTCGAGCAGGAGGTCCATGCCGCTCGTGATGTGGCCGAAGATCGGGTAGTCGAGGTTCCACCGCTCCTGGTTCTTCACTGTGACGAAGAAGCGGGTGCCGTGGGACTTGGCGGAGACGGTGTCGTCGGTGTCCTTCGACATCGCGATCTGGCCGCCGCGGTCGAAGAAGAGGGAGGGATCGAACTCCCGGGGCAACGTGTACCAGACGGTGTCGGTCCCGACCTGGCGGATCACGCGGCTGAAGTCACGCCACTGGCGGCCGTCGAAGAAACCCTGGCGGACCAGGTTGCAGAAGTTCGCGCAGAGGAGCGGGCACTTGTTCGGCTCGAGCTTGAAGGTGATCGTGCCGCTCTCGGTCTCGATCGTGCCGGTGATCTCCTTGATCGCCTTGGCCCGCTGGCGAGGCGTCTGCTTGGCGGGGGCAGCGGCCCCGGGCGTCTCCTTCGCCCCGTCCTTGGGGGGCGTTGCCGGCGGCGCGGTCGGAGCCGCGGGCTTGGACGGCGTGTCCGACTTCGCCGGTGCCTCCGGCTTGGCCGGAGCAGCGGGAGGGGTCGAGGCCGGCGGCGCGGACTGGGTCGCGGCGAAGGCGACCGAGGCGGCGGCGAGGAAGGCGAGGGCGACGGAGGCTCGATATCGCATGGCAGTGGGATCCAACGCAGGATCGTCGAGGATCGTGCAGGAGGAGCATATCGACCCGCACCCACGGGCAACATTCGGCGCTCACCACAGGCTCGAGCGCGTCGGTGGCGGTCAGTTCGGGCGGTCGCGGCGCGTCCCGCGGCCGCGTCGGTCGTGATCGCCCTTGGGCTTCTCGGACGGATCGCGCGGCTTGGGCAGCCCGTCCGGACCGAGGCTCGGGGCGTTTGATCCGTCCGGCGGCGCGGCCGGCTGCGTGGCGGGCGGCGGGGCCCCGGCCGGGTCGATCGCCTCGGCCGGCTGCTCGCCCATCCCTTGGAGGATCGCGAGGTCGCGGGCTCGAGCCGCGAGGGCGTCGGCCAGGAACTGCCCGGCTCGGTCCTGCGAGGCGAGCGTGGCGAGGGCGTCGTCGACTCGGCGCACGAACGCGACCTGGTCCGCGGCGAGGAGCGGCGTCAGTTGCCGTAGCCCTTCACGGACCGTGGCCCGCCGCTTGGCGAGGACGCCCTGCAACTTCCCTTCGAGCAGGATGCGGGCCGACGCTGCGTCGGTCGGGGCGAGCTTGGAGGCGGCGATGAGTCCGTCGGCGAGCTCGACCGCTTGCTGGCTCGCGGGACGCAGCCGATCTTCGAGGAGTCCGAGCGTCTCGACCACCGCCGAGATCTGCTCCTGCTGAATGGTGGGCAAGGCCAGCATGTCCTCGACCACGAGGCGGAAGGACCGCTCGTCCTCGAAGAGCTCGGGATGCACGACCCGCTGGTAGGCCTCGGTGACCTTGCGGGCCGCGGCCGGCACGAGTTGCTTCCGCAGGGCGTTGAACGTGGTCTGGTTCAGGTCGCGGAGCGGCATGTCGGCCAGCGTCTCCGCCACGGCGAGCTGGGCCAGCTCGCGATCGACCACCAGCGCCTCGTCCGCGGTGCGACCCGCTCGCCATTCCGGCCCGAGGCCGACCAAGGCCTCGACTTCCTCTCGTTCCAGTTCGACCAGCCGTCGATGCCGCGAACGGATCGCGTCGGCGAGCTTCTCGGTGTACTGGCCGAGGGGGATCTCAAGCGGAGCGAGTTCCTCGGGGGTCAATCCGGCCTTGGGCAGGAGGACGGTGAGGTCGACGCCAGCCGCGGGCAGCTTGGCCGGTTGGCCGTAGAGCTCCTGCGTCCGCTCGAGGCGCCAGCGACGGAAGGCGTCGCGCTGCTCGGGCGGCGTGAAGGCCTGCACTTCCTTGGCCAAGGCGTCCTCGGCCGCCTCGATCCGCAGGGCCAGGCGGTCCCGCAGGCGTAGGAGTTCGAGGAGTTCCGGCGTGTGCACCGCGCTGAACTCCTCGCGCAGGTGGTCGAAGCGATAGGCGGCCGGGAGGACGATCTGGAGGAGCCGGGCGTCCTCGCCCCGCACTTCGTCCCAAGCCAGCGCGTAGCGCCCGAGCACCTCGGCGAAGGCGGCGGCGCTCTCCGGGGCGAAGCTCAGTTCGACCGGGAGCCGCTCGAGTCGGGTTCGTTGGGCCGGCTGCGGCAGGAAGCGCTGCTCGAGCTCGCGTTCCTTGTCGCGCCGCGTGGCCTCGGGGTCGTTCTTCGCCTCGCGCCGCGCCTCGCCGTTCACAGGGGCGGGAGGCGGCGTTTCCTTCGCTGGCGGTGCCTTCGGGGCGGGCACCTGCTGGACCGGGGCAGCGGGCGGGCTGGGAGCCGGCACCTGTTGCACGGGCGGGGGGGTTTCGGGCTTGGCGGGCGCCACGCCGGGACGCTCTTCCTGCCCCACGACCGGTGCGAGCGAACAGGTCAGGCTCAGGATGGTGGCGCGGATCGGCATGGGCTGGTTGGGGGACGGAAGGCGTCAGCAGCCGGGACCGAACGACGGAGGTGCCCGCTTATGTCGTGGCCGGCTCGATCACCACGGCGGTGCCGTAGCAAAGGACTTCAGTTCCGGACTGGCCGACCTCCGAGGCATCGTAGCGCAGGCCCACGATGGCGTTGGCGCCGGCCTGGACGGCGTGCTGGATGAGCAGGTCGTACGCCTGTTGCCGGGCCTGCTCGCACATCTCGGTGTAGGCCCCGATCTGCCCGCCGACCATGGACTTGAGCCCGCCGAGGATGCCTTGGGCGATGGTCGGGGCGCGGACGATGATTCCTCGGACCACACCCCGGTATTCCTTGATGCGGTAGCCGTCGATGGTGAAGGTGGTGGTCACGGGGATGATGGCCATGGCGACATGGTCGCACGCCGCCGCCGGGCCAACAAGCGGCGACCGGGCGGGAGGTTCGTTCCGATCCGAGCCCGGCCCGGCAGGAAGTCGGCGAATCCGCAGGCTTGGCGTGATAGCCTCATGCGAACGCGGCCCTTCCCGCGGATCGGAGTCTCCATGCCCTGGCTCCTCAAGACCGAACCCGAGACCTACTCGATCGACGACCTGGCCATCGACAAGCGGACGTGGTGGGAGGGCGTCCGGAACTACCAGGCCCGCAACTTCATGCGCGACTCGATGCGAGTCGGGGAGCGGGTCCTCGTCCACCACTCGAGCGCCGACCCGCCGGCGATCGTGGGCATCGCCCGCGTCTCCTCGCAGGCCCAGCCCGACTTGACCGCCCAGGATCCGAAGAGCCCGTACTTCGACGCCTCGGCCAGCGCCTCGAATCCGATCTGGATGGCCATCGAGATCGAGTTCGTCGAGAAGTTCCGCCAGCCGGTCGAACTGGCCCGCCTGCGGGCGACGCCCGAACTCGGGTCGATGCCGCTCCTGCGTCCCGGCCAGCGCCTCTCGGTGCAGCCGGTGGCGGAGAAGGAGTTCGCCATCGTCGAGCGTTTGGCGCGGGAGGTCGAGGGAAAGCTGGCGGCGCCGGCCAAGACCGCGAAGCTGGCCACCAAGCCGAAGGCGAAGAGGAAACCGGGTTCGGCCGCCCGCGGCAAGGCCACCGCGGCCGGGAAGCGGCGATGACGGAGCGGGCCCTCGCGGTCTTCGACATCGACGGCACGCTGACCCGCACCAACCACGCCGACGAGAGCTGCTACGAGGCGGCCATCCGCGAGGTATGGGGGATCGAAGGCATCTCGACCGATTGGGGCGCCTACGAGCACTCGACCGACAACGCGATTGCAGCGGAGATCCACCGCACGCACCGCGGCCGCGAGCCGTCGGCGGAGGAGCTCGCCGCCGTCCGCAGCCGCTTCGTCGAGCTGATCCGAAACCTCGCGGCGCGCGAGCCGCAACACTTCGAGCCGGTCCCCGGCGCTGCGGCGGCGCTGGCGGCGCTTCCCGCCCGCGGCTGGTCGGTGGCCATCGCCACCGGCGGCTGGACGCCGACCGCCCGCTTCAAGCTAGCGGTGGCCCGCATTCCGCACGACGACGTGCCCGCCGCCTTCGCCTGCGACGCCCGTCCGCGGGAGACGATCATCCGCCGCGCCGTCGAGCGGGCCGAGGAGCGGGCCGGCCACGGTTTCTCCAGCATCGTCTACGTCGGCGACGGACTCTGGGACCTGCGGGCCTCGCGGCGCCTCGGCATCGGCTTCGTCGGCGTGGCCAGCGGCGAGCGGGCGGAATCGATGCGCCGCGAAGGAGCCCGAGCCGTGGTGGGCGACTATCGTGATCTCCCGGCGTTCGTCGCTCGGCTCGAGGACGAGCGAGCCGCTTGCATGAAACCGGCGGGCGGCTGATCCTACGAACGTCGCCCGACTTCGCCAGCGGCCTGCATGCCGCCGGCCATCGAACCTGAAGGAGAGGCCCATGGGATTCATCGGTGCGTTAGGGTGCTTCGCGATCCTGGGCGGCATCGCCCTCGTGGTGGCGCTCTGGATCATCGGGATCTACAACGGACTGCAGCGGAAGCGGATCGCCGCCCAGACCGCCTGGTCGGACATCGACGTGCAGCTCAAGCGGCGGCACGACCTGGTGCCCAACCTGGTCAACACGGTGAAGGGCTACGCGGCCCACGAGAAGGGCCTCTTCGAGAACGTCTCCGCGGCCCGCTCGAGCGCCATGGGGGCCAAGACGATCGACCAGCAGATCGCCGCCGAAGGCCAGCTCAGCTCGGCCCTCGGCCGGCTCATCGCGGTGGCCGAGGCCTATCCCGAGCTGAAGGCCAACGCCAACTTCATGGCCCTCCAGGAGGAGCTCTCCTCCACCGAGAACAAGATCGGCTTCGCCCGCACCAACTACAACCGCTCGGTGGCCCAGTTCAACGAGTCGATCGTGGTGTTCCCCTCGAACTTCGTGGCCGGCATCTTCGGGTTCCAGTCCATGAAGCTCTTCGAGCTCGACAACGTCGAGGAGCGCCAGGTTCCGACCGTCCAGTTCTGAGCCGATCGCACCGTCCGGCCGCGGGGCGCCCGAGGGCCCCGCGGCCGCCTTGCCGCCGAACGGAGCGCCGCACCCCTCCATGTCCCGCGTCCCGCCACCTCCACCGCCGCCCCCGATCCCTTCGGAGGACGGCGCGGTGCATCGCGAGCACGAGCCGGTCCACGCCTATCCGGCCAACGTCACCTACTCGAACCTCATCGCGGAGAACAAGCGGAAGAGCGTCTTCCTGGTGGCCATCGTGATCGGGCTCGGCATCTTGGTCGGCTGCGCCGCCGGCGTGGCCCTCGGGGCCCGTGGCTCGAGCAGTGAGGACGTCATCGCCGCGGCCATCGCCGGCGGCATCGCCTTCGCTTTCATCGCCTCGGTGGCCACCCTGTGGAGCTGGTTCGGGGGGGCCGGGGCCATCCTTTCTATGGCCGGGGCCCAGCCCATCCAGAAGTCCGACGACCCCCAGCTCTTCAACGTGGTCGAGGAATTGGCCATCTCAGGCGGCATGCCCATGCCGGCCATCTACCTGATCGACGACCCTTCGCTGAACGCCTTCGCCACCGGACGCGACCCGGCCCATGCGGCGGTGGCCATCACCACCGGCCTGCGGCAGGCCCTCACCCGCGACGAGTTGGCCGGGGTGATGGCCCATGAGCTCAGCCACGTCCGCCACTACGACATCCGCCTGATGATGCTGATGGCCACCTTGGTCGGCCTCATCGTCTTCGCCTCCGACCTCACCCGGCGGATGATGTGGTTCGGCGGCGGCAGCCAGCGCCGCTCGAACCGCGACAACAACGGCCGGGGCGGCAATCCGCTCGCCCTCATCGTCATGCTGCTCGGGATCGTCGTCCTCGTCATCGCCCCCTTCGTCGCGATGATGCTCCGCTTCGCCATCAGCCGGCAGCGCGAGTACCTCGCCGACGCCGGGGCGGTCGAACTCACCCGCTACCCGCAAGGGTTGATCGGGGCCCTCGAGAAGCTCGGGGCCTGCCGCGAGCCGCTGCGCCGGCAGAACGACGCCATCGCCCCGCTCTTCATCGTGAACCCGGCCAAGAACGCGGTGGCCCTCGGACGGCAGGACGCGTCGAACGTCTTCTCGACCCACCCAGCGCTGCAGGACCGGATCAATCGACTCCGGGCCCTCCTGTGAGCCTCGGCGCGGGGCTCATCCCGTGCATCGTGATCCCGCTGATGGCGGGCCTCGTGATCGTCGCCATCATCGCGGCCCAGGCCGCCGCGAAGAAGCGGCGCGAGGCCTTCGCCCAACTCGCGGCGAGCCTTGGCTACACCTACGAGCCGGGTCCGTTCAAGGACTTCGACGACCGCTATCCGCGCTTCGAGTGCTTCCGCCGCGGTCACAGCCGCCAAGGGCTGAACTTCGTGCACGGACCGCTGCGGAGCGCCCCCGACCGTGGGCGCTGCCTGCTCGGCGAGTACCAGTTCAGCGAGACCCACTCGAACGGGAAGTCGACCAACACCGTGACCTTCCGCTTCGGGTTCGTCATCGTCGAGACCCGCTGGACCTCGATGCCCGACGTCCTGGTCCGCCCCGAGAACTTCTTCGACAAGATGGCCGGCGTCCTCGGCTTCGACGACATCGACTTCGAGAGCGCCGAGTTCAGCCGCAAGTGGATGGTGAAGTCGAGCGACAAGCGCTTCGCCTACGACCTCATCGACGCTCGCATGATGGAGTACCTGATGGGGCAGGGGACGCCCATGATCGACATCGGCGGCCAGGCCATCTGCTTCTGGTACAGCCAGACCACGCGGCTCGAGCCGGCCCAGCTCGCTTGGCTCCTCCAATGGGTCGAGGCCTTCCTGGCCCGCTGGCCGCGCGTGCTGGTCGAGGAGCTCGACGAGCGCAACGGACTTCGCCCGCCGCCGCCACCGCCCGCGCGCCAGGCTGACGACCCGCAGGGAGCCACCGACCATGCCTGAACTCGCCATCTGCTGCCTCGTCGTGGCGGGCGTCCTCCTCCTCCCGCTCATCTGGTTCATCGCCACCTACAACCGCTTCGCCAGCTTGCGGCAGCACCTCCGCGAGTCGTGGGCCGACGTCGACGTCGAGCTCAAGCGGCGGCACGATCTCGTCCCCAACCTGGTGAGCACGGTGAAGGGCTACGCGGCCCACGAGAAGGAGATCTTCGAGCAGGTCGCTGCCCTGCGGACGCAGGCCATGGGACTCGCCCAACGCGGCGGCGGAGCGGCGGCCCAGACGGAGAACGAGCTCGGGAAGTGCCTGCACAAGCTGATCGCCGTGGCCGAGCGCTACCCCGACCTCAAGGCCGACCGCAATTTCCTCTCCCTCCAGCACGAGCTTTCCAACACCGAGGACCGCATCGCCGCCTCGCGGCGCTTCTACAACGCCAACGTGCGGGAGCTGAACATGCTCCGCTCGACGTTCCCCTCGAACATGGTGGCCGGCATGTTCCGGGTCGAGGGCGAGGGCTTCTTCGAGCTCGACGACCCCACGGAGCGAGCGGCGCCGACCGTGTCGTGAGCCGGCGGCGGCTGTGTTGAATTCCGCTTCCCACCCGACGATGATGCGGCCATGGCCCGCGAGCGAGTCGTTGCCGCCACGGAACAGGCCGGTCCCGAGGACCAGGCCAACCACGCCCTGCGCCCGCAGCGGCTCGGGGAGTACGTCGGCCAGAAAGACCTGATCGAGCGGCTGCGGATCGCCCTCGAGGCGGTGCGGGGCCGCGGCGAGCCGATGGAGCACGTCCTCCTGCACGGCCCGCCGGGCCTCGGCAAGACCACGCTCGCCCACATCATCGCCTCGGAGATGGAATCGCGGGCCTACGTGACGAGCGGACCGGCCCTGACCAAGGCCAGCGACCTGGTCGGCATGCTCACCAAGATGAGCGAGCGCGACGTCCTCTTCATCGACGAGATCCACCGCCTGCCCGCCGCCGTCGAGGAGTACATCTACCCGGCGATGGAGGACTTCAAGGTCGACTTCACCGTCGACAGCGGCATGCACGCCAAGGTGGTGACCATCCGCCTCAAGCCCTTCACCCTGATCGGGGCCACCACGCGGGCCGGACTGCTGACCCAGCCGCTGCGCTCGCGCTTCGGCATCTCGCACCACCTCGACTTCTACGAGGAGGCGGAACTGGTCAGCATCCTCGACCGGGCGTCCAAGCGATTGAACATGCGGAACGCCGGCAGCGAGGTGTTCGACGCCATCGCCGCCCGCAGCCGCGGCACGCCGCGGGTGGCCCTGCGGCTCCTGCGCCGGGTGCGCGACTTCGCCCAAGTGCGGGGCGGCGGGAAGTTCGACGCCAAGACGGTCGACGGAGCTTTGGCCCTCGAGGCGGTCGACACGCTCGGCCTCGACGACCTCGACCGCAAGTACCTGCGGACGATCCGCGACATCTACGAAGGCGGCCCGGTCGGCCTCGACGCGATCGCGGCGACCATGGGCGACGACTCCGACACGCTCGAGGACGTGGTGGAGCCGTATCTCCTCCGCATCGGCTTCGTGGCCCGCACGCGGCAGGGGCGCAAGCTGACGGTGCAGGCGGGCGAGTATCTGGCGGCGCGGTGAGCGTCTGCCGACCTCGAACCCAGTGCAGTGCCGCTGTGTGTGGGGCGATCCGCCTGCAAACCTCGCCCTCTTGGCGTTGTTTCGGCTCGTCGCCGATCGTGCGAAACGCCGCGCGCGTCTGCAAACAATCCTCGTATCCATTGGCTGGACGGAATCTCCCGATTCCGGCGCGACGTCGCGCAACGGCGGGGGAGATCCCGTACCACTTCCGTGCACGAAGGAGTCGGCGATGAATCGCCAGAGACACCTCGAAATCTCGACCAATCGGATGAATTCCGCAATCGACGGCACGACGGCGCGACACGTCAGCGCGATCGTGCTGACGGCCGCCCTCGGCGCGGGTAGCGCAGCCATGGGACAGTCGCTCAAGCCCTACCGGCTCCACGTGTTCCGTGACGAGGACGGCGTCCCGGTGAATGTCGGCGGCGTCGCCGACGTCCTGGCCCCGTACACGAACGAGACCGGCAGCCGGAGCAAGATCGGCATCAACAACCTGGGAATCGTGGGCGGGACCTACGAGGTCGATGAGGACGTCTACCACGGCTTCGTCTGGTTCCCCAACACCCTTGGAGTTTCGGGCATGGCGTTCAAGCCCCGGGTGCTTCTGGACATCCACGACTTCGGCGTCCAGGGCGACATCAGCATGGTGAACGATGTGTGCGCCTCCCGGGCCCTGGTGGGCTTCCTGGGGGAGGCGCCGACCGTCGGCGAGGCCTTGGGGGCCGGCGAGGCCCAGGCCTTCGAGCTCGACCTCGTCAACGAGACGATCACTGCCCACACGCTGCACACGACCGACGGGCCGTACTCGACCGCATACGGCACCAACGACGGCACCACGGCGACGATCGTGGGCGAGACCTCGTACGACTGCGGGGACGAGGCGTACCGGCAGCGGGCCTTCCGGACGACCTGGTCGCAGTCGGGCGCGGCGGGGTCGATGACCGACCTTCCCATGGAATCGACCGCCTTCAGCGCCTCCTCGAACGACGTCGGCAGGTCCGCGATCCTCTTTGTCGCCGCGGGCGACGACAACGGATGCGCGGACCTGAGCACGCCGTCGGAACCGTGCGACAAGGTCGCATGCAGCATGGTGTGCTGGGCGCCGGACATCGGTGCCCTGCGCTGGTCGGGCCTGTCGCCGACGTCCGTCACGGTCCTCGACGACCTGATCGAGCCTCCGCAGGACGACCCCGACGCCGCGGTGGCCGCTCGGGCGGTGAACGACAACGGCGATTCCAGCGGGTGGGGGTGGATCGAGGTGGCCGAAGACCAATGCGAATGGCGCGCAACCTTCTGGAACGGCTCGTCGACCACCGCCCACAACCTCGGCGACACCATGCCGGACGGGCAGGGCGGCAACCAAAGCTGGGCCGAGGGCATCTCCCGCCGCGACGGCGGTGGCTGCGTGACGGTGGTGGGCATGAACACGCAGGTGGAACACGGCCTCGTGTGGTACGGCTTCGACGACGATTGGTGTGTCGCGGACCTGAACTACGTCGCCTTCCGCACCGACGCCGATCCGGCGGGCGACCCTCCGTGCGTGACCACGACCTACACCATCAAGCGGGCCTTCGACATCAACCAGTACCGCCACGTCACGGTGCTGGTGGAAGGCCCCGAGTACAACCACCTCGGCGTCCTCACCTCCGCCGGCGACTTCAACGGCGACCTGAAGGTGGACGGGACGGACCGCCAGGCGCTCCTCGACCACTACTGCGCCTCCGGCTGTGACGCGTGCGAGCTGGGGTACGACCTCGACGGGGACGATGACGTTGACGCGACCGACCTCGCGTACCTGATCGGGACCTACTACTCGGGCTCGTCGCTGGCCCGGGTGCCGACGATCTGCGAATGCTCGCAGCTCGCTGGCCCGTCGTCCGCCTGCCTCTTGGACGAGGAGAGCGCCTTGGCGGTCCTGGGCTTCTCGGGCTGGGAGGACTTCTGCGCCTGGCTGGCCGACGCCGACGCCGACGCCGCCGACGCAGCGTGCGAGACGCTGGCCTACCTCCTCCGCGGCGATGAAGAGTGAGTCGTAACGCCGGCGCCGAGCTCGTGCCCGGCGCCGGCCTGTCTGTCCATCCGTTTCGACAGGAGCAGGGCAATGCGAATGAAGTGTCTGACTGTTTCCTCTGCGCTCGCGCTCGCGGCGAGCGCCCACGCGTCGTTCACGGTGATCAAGGGGATCGACAACTGGAACGCGGCGGTAGGTCCGTGCACGACGCTCGACTTTGTGTTCCCCACGCCCCAGATCATGGGCGACCAGTATGCGTCGGTCGGGGCGGTATTCCCGGAGGGCAATGAGTTCGCATACCTCGAGGACGACCCGGACCTCTTCCAGCAGGATGGATGGGGGTGCACGGCCTACGACGGCGGGATCGACATCACCTTCCTGTGGCCGCAATACGCGATCGGAGCGTGGTTCCCGGGTGACCTCAAGGTGAAGCTGTACTGGCAGGACCAGCTCATCTACACCAGCCCCGCGCTCGGCACGCCGCTCGTCGACTACCAGTACGGCGGAGTCCTCTCGAGCCAGCCGTTCGATCGGATCGTGTTCTACGACGCGGGCGTCTTCGTCGACGACATCCTCTTCGTTCCCGGGCCGGGCGCCGTCGGCCTGCTCGCGCTCGCGGGCGCGGCCGCCGGGCGGCGGCGCCGGGATGCGTGAACGGGCGTTCGGCCGGCGCCGGTCTGCCTGTCCATCCGTTTGCGAGGTGTTCGACGCCAAGACGGTCGACGGAGCCTTGGCCCTCGAGGCGGTCGACACGCTCGGCCTCGACGACCTCGACCGCAAGTACCTGCGGACGATCCGCGACATCTACGAAGGCGGCCCGGTCGGCCTCGACGCGATCGCGGCGACCATGGGCGACGACTCCGACACGCT
>JBGAKK010000130.1:0-5481 GCA_044224425.1 Phycisphaerales bacterium | reverse complement strand
GGCCGTAGCCAGGGACCACCACCACGGACTGGGCCTGCTCCATGATCTGGGCCACGCCCTCCGGGCTCTCGGGCTTGTAGGACTTCTGCTCGCCGCCCGCGCCCTTGGCCTGCACCTGGCCGAACGCCCCGAAGAGGACGTTCGAGAAGGAGCGGTTCATGGCCTTGCACATGATGATCGAGAGGATGAGACCGCTCGACCCGTCGAGGGCACCGGCCGTGATGAGAAGCTTGTTGTCGAGGACGAAGCCCATGGCCACGGCGGCCAGGCCGGCGTAGGAGTTCAGGATGGCGATCACCGTCGGCATGTCGGCGCCGCCGATCGGCATCACCAGCATCCAGCCGAAGGTGAGGGAGAGGAAGACGATGCCGAAGAAGACCCATGGGGCCCACGCGGCAAGCGGGTTGAAGATGAGGAGGGTCCCGCCGACCACGGCCGCACCGAAGGCGAGGAGGTTGACCACGTTGTGGCCGGGGTAGACCCACGGGCGCTGCGGGATCCACTTCACTTCCTGCAGTTTCGCCGCAGCGATGAGGCTGCCGGTGAAGGTGAGGTAGCCGAGGATCACCTCGGCCACGATGGCCGTCATGATGAAGGCCGTCAGGTGGGTGGGCTCGGCGTCCCGGAGATAGAGGAACTTGGCGGTGCCGACCAGGCCGGCCGCCAGACCGCCGAAGGCGTGGGAGAGGGCCGTTCGCTGCGGGACGGCGGTGATCGGGACCAGCGAGAGCCAGATGCCGGGCCAGATGGCCAGGACGATCGGGATCAGCACCCACGCATGCCGCATGAGGTCGGTGTGGTGGGAGATGCTCGGCTGGGCCCAGGTCGCGACCACCGCCACGAACATGGCCAGTACGCCGGCGTGGACGCCGCGACGGGCCGACTTCGGATCGCTCATCCAGTTGAGGGAGAGGACGAAGAGAGCCGTCGAGAAGAGGTAGGCGAGTTGGATGAGGACGTTGAAGTTCACGGCTTCACCTCCTGCGTGGAGGAGGCGGGAGCTGCCCCGTGGGCCGGGGCCTGGGTCTTGAACATCTTCAGCATGCGGTCGGTGATCATGAAGCCGCTGATGATGTTGGTCATCGAGGCGAAGAGGGCCACCGCATCCCCTGGCGCGGACGTAGGTCGGATAGCCCTCGCCGCCGGCCACGATGATGGCGCCGACGACGGCGATCGCCGAGATGGCGTTGGTGAGGGACATCAGCGGGGTGTGCAGGAGGCGCGAGACGCGCCGGATCGAGCCGATCCCGATGAAGGTGGCGAGCATGAAGACGAAGAGCATCGTCACGAAGTCGGTCGGCACGCCGTGTTCAGCCGGCTTGACGTCGGTCGGGACGACGGGAGGCGTCACGTCGCTGCCGGCGATGGCCAGCATGGCGCTCGTGACGAGATGGGTCAGGGACAGCATGGGGTACGTTCCGTTGGGGGGTCCGTTCCGTCGGGGCGCGAAGCGGGCGGTCAGGCCGCGCCGACCGGCTTGGCAAGGGCTTCCTTGGTCCTGGCGTGGAGGACCTCGCCCTGGTGGGTGATGATCGCCCCGCGCAGGATCTCGTCGTTGAGATCGAGGTTGAAGGCCTTGTCCTTCCAGAAGGCAGTCAGGAAGTTGAAGAGGTTGCGCGACCAGAGCGTGCTGGCGTCGGTCGGCATGGTGGCCGGGATGTTGAGCGGGGCGACGATCTTCACCCCGTTCTCGACCACGGTCTGTCCGGGCTTCGATAGCTCGCAGTTGCCGCCGCCATCGGCGGCGAGGTCGACGATCACCGAGCCGGGCTTCATCTTGCGGACGATCTCCGCGGAGATGAGCTTGGGGGCAAACACGCCGCCGATGAGGGCGGTGGTGATCACCATGTCGGAGATGGCGCACTGCTCGGCGAGCATGGTCCGCTGCCGGGCCTTGTCCTCCTCGGAGAGCTCCTTGGCGTAGCCGCCGCCGGCGGCAGCGCTTTGCTTGAGCTCGATGCCGACGTACTTGGCGCCGACGCTCTCGATCTGCTCCTTGACCTCGGGACGGACGTCCGTCGCCGAGAGTTGGGCACCCATGCGGCGGGCGGTGGCGATGGCCTGGAGGCCCGCCACGCCGGCCCCGATCACGAACACCTTGGCCGGGAAGATGGTCCCTGCCGCGGTCATGAACATCGGCATGTACTTGCTGAGCTCAAGGGCCCCGATGATCGCCCCGCGGTAGCCGAGGATGTTCCCCATCGAGGAGAGCGTGTCCATGGCCTGGGCCCGCGTGGTGCGGGGGATCGCGTCGGTCGAGAACGACGTGATCTTCCGCTCCGCCAAGGCCCGGACCACGTTCGGGTGGCGGGTAGGCATGAGGGAGCAGAGGAGCATGGAGCCGGAACGCATCCACGCCACCTCGTTGCGGGTCGGATCCACCGAGGGCGGACCGACCTTCACCACCATGTCGGCGTTGCCGAAGAGCTCTTCGGCCCGCGACACGATGGTCGCTCCCGCCGCGGTGTACGCGGCGTCGGCGAAGTGGGCCCGCTCGCCCGCCCCCGCCTCCACTGTGATCGTGAACCCGGCCGCACTCAGCTTCTTCACCGTTTCCGGGACCAGGGCGATCCGGGTCTCGCCCGACGCTGAGGGATTCGCACATTCCTTCGGGACAGCCAGCTTCATGAGGCCTCCGCAGGTGTTCCGGCGTGAGCCGGCCCATACCCTCGCGGACCCCATCGGTCCTCGAGGACCCCATGGCGTTTAGGGGAAAGGCCACTATACCGTGGATCCGGAGCTACGTGTCCGTTATTCTGTGGGAGGCCGCACGACAGCGTGCGTGTTGATTCGGATCGCGAGCGTGCGAGACCGGCACGCCTTGTTGTGGTGCGCGACGAAGGCTCCGAAATGGCCCCCTCCCCACCGGTTAGCCGGGGCACGGGCCCCAGGCGCCGAGCAGAAGAGCGAGGTCGCTCGGATCGGTGGTGCCGTCGCCATTGAGATCGGCGGCCGGCGTCCCCCAGGCCCCGAGCAGGATGGCGAGGTCGCTCGGGTCGACGTCGTTGGTGTCGTTGAGGTCGCCGACACAGCCGCCACTCGATCCGCGGTCGAACTCGATTACCGCGATGTGGGCAAAGCTGCCGCCCGAGTCGGGCATGTCGTTCCACTTGCCGGAGGAGCCGAGCAGTTCGGTCACGTCCTCGTTGCCCCCGAAGTCGTTGGGCTCGCCGTCGTTCCAGTTGGTGAAGGTCACCGCCTCGCCGCTCGTCCACTCGAAGACGCCTTCGGTGCCGATGTCGCTGAAGCCGATCCAGACCCGTCGATCGATGCCGTCGAGGTTGCCGAAGGTCTTCCAAACAAAGGACTGCTCGGCGTCGCTCGTGATCGAGACGAGATGTCCGCCGAGCGAACTGGCGAGGGCGTCGGAAGCGCTCCAACTTGTGGCCGGCACCGCCACGTAGCGGTGGTTGTTGTCGGGGTTCACCACGTCGGCGAGGTAGCCGGAGTCGACGGTGAGGTCGCCGCTGCCGCTGGCGCTGGCGGAGTAGGAGCCGACCCGGACGACGTAGCTCGCCCCCGCTTCGACAGCGACGATGACCTTCGACTGGAGGCTGCAGCTGTCGTCGTTGCAGCCGAGGAGCGTGCTCTCGTCGGGGCACGGGGCGCAGCCGTTGTAGACCGCGAGCTTGGTGTCGAAGCTCGCCCCGCAGGTGGCAAGGGAGACGAGGCCGCTGTCGGACGCCGTCCAACAGAACCAGACGTCGTTGTAGATCTCGGCCGAACCGAAGAACGTGCAGCCGGTGGCCGGCAAGCCGTCGGTGGTGGCCCCGGCGGTCGAAAAGGCGAAGACGCCGAGGCCGCCGATCGGCTCTGGCTTCGAGCAGGCATCGCTCCCTTGGGCCAGGGCGGTGGCGGCGGGTGCGACCAAGGCGAGAGCCGAGACGAAGCAGCGGGTTCCCACGAGCATGGATCTTCCTCCGGAGGGTCGAGCCCGCAGCCTACCCGTCGAAGCGGGGATGTCCCAAGCCTCGTGATCAGAATTTGCCGCTCCCGGCCTCAGGTCCCCCAGGCCCCGAGCACGATGGCCAGGTCGGTCGCGTCGACCTCCCCGCTCTCGTCGATGTCCGCCGGGCAGCACGCCTCGTCGCAGGCGCCCCAGGCACCCAGGAGGAGGGCGAGGTCGGTGGCTCCCACCGAACCGTTCCGATCGATGTCCGCCACCGACGGCACCAGGACGCCCGTCCCCTGCGTGGTGCTCCCGATGTTCCGGCCGTCGATCACGTAGAGGCGGTTCGTGGCCGGCACGTACTCGAGGCCGTCGCCCCAGCCGCCGTCGTAGGGAGCGTTCGCCGCCACCCGCCACGACGCGTTGGCGATGTCGTAGACGTAGACCAGCTTGTTGGACTCGCCGCCGAGGACGAAGACGAGGCCGCGCGCGGCATCGGCCGCGAGGGCCACGCCCCACACGTCGAGGGCCCCGCTCCGGAAGCCGGGGGCGACGCCGCTCGACTGCAGGGTCGGCGTCGCGCCCCAGGTGTCGGTGGCGATGGTGTAGGTGAGGAGCGAGGAGTCGCTCCCGTTCACCGCCCCGCCGTTGAAGCCGCCGCGCCAGACGTAGATCACGCCGTCCACGCACTCGGCGTCGGTGCCGGCGTTCCAGTCGAAGGGGGCCGCCGAGGTGGTCCCGATCCAGGCATTGGTCGCCGTGTTGTAGATGGCGAGCTTCCGCTTGAGGAGGGTGTCGGCCCCGGTCTGGAGGCTGGTGATCGTCGCGTAGAGGAGACCGCTGGCCGGGTCGTAGGCCAGCGCCTCGTGAGCCAGGAACTTGCCGCCGATCACGCAGCTCGCCTTGGCCGCCCAGGTGTTGGTGGCGGGGTTGTAGGCGTAGAGCTTCGGCCCCTTGCCTGCCCCGGTGCTCGCGTTCATGCTGAGCCCGACGCCCGCGTAGCAGAGGCTCCCGCCGAACTGGAGGTCGCCGCCGTCCTCGACGCCTTCCGGCACGCCAGCCCGGATCACGTAGCGGCTGATGGCCGGGTCGAAGCGGTCGAAGGCGGTGCCGTTCGAACCTTCGAGGAGGTAGAGGTCGCTCCCGTCGGTCGCGTAGTGCGTGCCGTTGGCGGTCTGGAACGTGGTGCCGTTACTCCGCGTGTTGGCCCCGAGGTTGAGCCAGGACCGGGCGCACAGCGTGGTCGGGTTGTCGAACCCGCCGAGGTCGGGTGATCCGATCAGCGGATGCAGATCGCCCGGCGCGGCGATCGCTCCGCCGGCGAGGAAGGGGAGCAGCGTGTCGCCGAGGCCGTCGGCGTCGACGTCCTGGCCGGTGTAGTCGCTCCAGTAGTTCCCGCCCTTGGTCGGGCCGTCCACGATGTTGGGGCCGGCACTCGGTGCCAGGCTCCAGACCACCCCTGCCCCGTTCGACTGGGCGTTGCCGCCGGCGTTGGCTCCGAGCAGATTGTTGGTGACGGTGCTCGACGTGGTGTTGGTCAGGAAGATCCCGCGGCCGAAGTTCTGCTTGATCACGTTGTCGCGGATGACATA
>JBGAKK010000042.1:0-44187 GCA_044224425.1 Phycisphaerales bacterium | reverse complement strand
ATCTGCGGCAGGCTCGAGCCTTCCTCGAGGGCGAAGCTCTTGATGACCACCTTGTTCGGGTTGCCGGCGAGGCGGCTCCGCTTGGCGTCGCTCGGGGCTGCCACGTAGAGCTTGGCGCCGGAGCCGCCGGGGCGGAGCGTGCCTTCGATCTCGTAGTCCTCGAAGGCGACCGGATCGCGGCGGCCGTAGGCCTCGGTGCGAGCCGAGGTCGCCGCGGGCGCCGACACGCTGGCGTCCGACTGCGGCAAGCGGCCCTCGACTCCCTCGAGGACGCCGTGCAGGCAGAGCAGCTTGAGGGGCCGGCGGATGAGGATGGACCAGACCAGGTAGCCCGAGATGAGGATCTCGCGCTTCAGGGCCCGGCCCCAATGCTCGGCCCTCTTCCAGCGGGCCAGGACGACGTTTCCGGTGGCAAAGGGGATGGCCACCAAGGTCGCCACCAAGGCCCCGACCAGCCGCACCACGTCGCTGATCGTCCCGAAGACGTAGCCGACGATGTGCTTCACCAGCCACACGATGGCCGAGATGATCCCGCCGGTGATCTTGATGGCGATCACCAACACCGCGATGGCGAGGCCCAAGGCCGCCGCGCCGCCGACGATGGCGAGAAGGATCAGAGGGATGTCCGCGCCGTTCACTCCGTTCATTGGCCCACCGTCCCCGCTCAGCGATCGAGGTCTTCGCGGACCAGACGCGACTGGGCGTGGTAGATGTCGGCGAGCGCCTCGTCAAACAAGGCGTCGTCGCCACCCAACCCGGCCCGATCGGCTTCCGCGAACTCCTCTGGCGTGAAGGAATAGGTCGCGATGGTCTCGGCGAGCCGCGAACGCAGCACAGCCCGCACCTTGGTGAGGTGGCGGCTGACCGTCGGTTCGCTCACGCCGAGCTGCTCGGCGACCTCCTTGCCACTCAAGCCATCGAAGACCCGCATGCGGTAGACCTGGAATGGCAGGAACTCGCTTGCGCTCTCGGTGGCCCGAATGGCCGCGTAGACCTTGGCACAGAAGATGTCGCGCTCGTACGCCTCGTCGGCCTCGGGGAGCCGGGACTGTCCCATGAAGGACTCGTCCAAGCTGATCCCCCGCTTGCCACCCCCCCGCTTGCCCGCGGTGCGACGATCGATCTCGTCGCCGAGGACATGCTTGGCGATCGACAGGAGCCACGTCGAGAACCGGGCACCCCGGCTCGGGTCGTAGCGGTCGATCGACCCGGAAAGGGCCGCCAACGTCTCCTGGGTCAGGTCCCGAATGGTCTCGGTCCGGATCTGGCCGCGGCCCCACTTGAAGAGCTGGCCGCGGATGACCGGTCCGAAGATCTCCCAAAGCTCGAACCACGCAGCCTCGTCCCGGGCCCGAAGCCGGCGGATGAAACCTGTCGTGATCGAGTTCATGAGGAGCATCTCGCGGGGTTGTTGGGCGGGCAGGGGACAAGGTTTTAGGCCCCCGAGCCAACATCATCCCAGCCGGATTCGGTGCGGGGGGCCGAAATCGTGCCGGAAGCGCCCCCAAGAACGGCCCGACGCAACGCAGCGTCCGAGACGGTTAAGGCGGCGGAGCCTGTTCCGAACGGACGCTTCCGACGAAAGGCTGGTGACCATGCCTTCCATTAGCCGCAGCCTCCTTCGGTGGGGCATCATTGGCGGCCTCGCCCTCGGCGGCGTCACGATCCTGATCGGTCCCGACCGGGTCGCCGCCGCCTTCGACCAAGTTCGCACCAAGGCCCGCCAGGCCGCTGACGACTTCGTGGACGACCCCGTCGCCCTCCGTCGCCAGCTCCAGACCCTGGCTGACCAGTACCCCACCCGGATCGGCCAGGTCCGTGGGGAAGTCGCGGAGATCGAGCGGCAGATCGCCCAGCTCGACCGCGATTCCGAGGTGGCCAAGCGGGTGGTCGTCATGGCCACCGCCGACCTCGATCGCATGCGACTGGCCGTCGCCAACGCCGAGTCGAGCAGCCAGCGGCTGGTCGGCCTCCGGGAAGGCGACGTCAAGGCGACCGTCGACACGACCCGCGAGGAGGCCCGCCGCATCAACAACGTGCGGCTCTCCTACCAGGACCGTTACGCGAGCAGCAAGCAGCAGCTCCAGTTCCTGGGCCAGCAGAAGGAGCGCCTGATGAAGGTCCTCCAGCGGCTGGAGACGGAGTTCTCGGAGTTCGAGTCCAAGATGGCCCTCCTCGACCGCCAGATCGACTCGATCGAGCGGAACGAGCGGCTCATCGACATGACCAAGGAGCAGCAGGCCCTCCTCGCCGACTACGACAAGCTCGGCGAAGTCGGCAACCTTGGCCAGCTCGAGGCGAAACTCGCCGAGCTCCGGACGGTTCAAGAGGCCCAACTCGAGGCTCTGGCCAAGGCCGGCGTCCCGAGCGACTACGAGCAGCGGGCCAAGGCCGACCTCGCCGACGAAGCGTGGTCGCGTGAGGATCCCCTCGCTCCGGCATCGCTGCCGATCGAGAGCCCCAAGGTGGGCGCTCCGAAGTCGGCGACGCTGCCTCCGGCGGCTGCGGAACAATCTCCCGCCAAGCCGACGGGTGTCGCCCTGAAGGGCATCTGACGGGCCGCTCGGCGGTAGGACACGGCCGAGCAAGAGACGCGGATCCGGGGTTCATGCGACCCCGACAAGGCACTGGTCCGAGCGCGTCGCGGGACACGACCGCGTCCCCGACGCACCGGACGCCAAGCGCCCCCACACGCGGACGAGGCTGCGGAATGCCAACCCTGTTGGCGCCGCGGCCTCGACCGTTTTTGCCCGCTGCCGCGAGCCTCGCCCCGCCTACTTGGTGAGATCGATCTCGTAGTGGTAGCCGTCGCCGTCCTTGTCGCGCACCCAACGAACGATCAGGTTGCGCGGGGCGAGCCCCTTGGTGACGATCCCGGTGGGGAGCGGGTCCTTCTCGTCGAGGTCGCGTTCCTTCCTCGTCGCCGAGCGCTTCGGCTTCCCTGCCGTCAATTCGAACTGCGGCGTCCCCTTGGCAAGGTCGTCGTCGGGGATCTGGAAATTCACTTCGTCGGTGGCAGCGAGCTTGAGCGTCGAGCCGTGCACCATGCCGACGCCGCCGACCTCGCTCTCGAAGCGGGCTTCGACCAGGGCCAGCCTCAGTTCCTCGAGGTCCTTCGGTCGGATCCCCTTCTCGGCCAGGGCCTTCTCGCCCTCGGCGAGGAACTCGATCCGCTCGAGGGCGGTGACGAACGCGCTCGGCCGAGCCGTCTTGGCGTGCTCGATCCAGCGCTTCTCGAAGGCCTCGAGGTCGTCGGTCCCGAAGGCCCGCACGAAGGCGTCGTAGGAGCCGACGCCCTTGTTCATCAGCCGGAGGTACTGCTCGAAGGCCGGGGTGTAGCGGCCGTTGTCGCCGTAGACGAGGAAGTGGACCATCGACCACGCCTGCATGTACTGGAGCATGGCGTTGCCGGCGCGGACGTTGGCGTTCCACCGCTCGCCGTCCATGGTGACGATGTCACGGAAGTGGAGCTGCTTCTGGGCATCGATCGCCTTGCGGAGGAGTTCGAGCGTCCGCTGGCTGGTCTGCCCGATGATCACCGTGTCGTCGATGACCACCGACTCGCCGAAGAACTCGGCCAGCCCCTCGTTCACCCACGGCGGCAGGTCGTTGCCGAAGCGGGAGTAGGCATACTGGTGGAAGCCCTCATGCTGGACGACGTGCAGGACGCGGCTTCGGGGCAGCGACTCGACGAAGAACGCGAGGGCTGCTCCGCGCGGCGAGGTGAAGAACATGCCGCCGCTGCCCTGCCCGTTGATCCCGAACTGCTCGCGAAGGGTCTTCTCGTAGTCTTGCTGGCTCTTGAAGATGAGGACGTCGAGCACTTCCGGCGATCGCTGGTCGAGGGCCCCGAGCCGCCGCTGGTACTCCCCGTACATCGTGTCGAGGTGACGCCCCAGGGCCCTCGTCTCGTCTGGGGCGAGGTCGCTGCGGAGCCGGTAGTAGCGGCTCTTCATCTGGGCGTCGCGGCTGGTCGCGGTCCGGTCCCACCACGAAGCCTTCATCAGCGGCTTCGCCGGGTCCGCCGACTGCCGCGTGCCGCCAGCGGGGATTGCCCAGTTTGACAGCCGCGGCTCGGCGGAACTCGCTCCGCCCAGGAGCGCCGGCAGCATGGCCATCACTCCCACCATCCATGCGGCGCGGCGCACGGAACTCCGATCTGACCGCAGCTTCATGGGCCTGTGTTGCTCCGTGCGACTTGTCCACACCTTCTTGACTCGCTCTTGACCGGCGGTCGGAGGCACTCGCCCGATAAGAGGAACAGCGACCTCTCCGCAGGCAACCGAACGATGAGGCGATCCAGTATTCGAGGGCGAACCCCGTCCTCGTGAAAAAAATCGCTGAAAACTCGGGCCTGCCGGATCAATCGGGAGTATGCTGCGGACTGTTCGTTACCGCCAGCACCTCTTCCGCTGGCGGCTGACAAGTAGAACGGCACGCGACCTGGTGAATAAGGGACACCGGGGAGCATGGAGAATCAAGGGGTTGAGGGACCTCAAGAATCTCCCGGCCAGGCTTAGGACGCTGTCGTCTCCACGATCAAGGGCGTGGACTCAACAGGCGGCTCACAGGGGAAAGGGAACACTGGAGCCACGTCCAGGAGAGTCAGAAATGACCTTCCTGAGAAACTGATGCTCGACCACCATCTGCTTGGCAGAGGGAAAAGGGGAAGAGGGAAAGGGAGACCGCGGCGTTCTGGAAAAGGGGCCGCCGCGAGTCATTTTTGGGCCCGCTTCTCTCCCCCGACCTCAGGAGGTCGGCTTGGCGAGACGCGAGCCCCGCCGTCCCCCACCATCACGATGTTGACGACCAAAGGTGCCGCCCGCGGTCAGGGCCTTGCTGCCGCCGTAGGTCGGATTGACCTCGGCACCGGGGTAGTAGACGCGGAGGATGTCACCCCAGGTCGACCCGGATTTGCTCATCGCTTCCGCCCCGTACTGGCACATGCCGACCCCGTGGCCGTAACCGCGCCCGGCGAGGTTCACCGAGACCGCGGTCACCTTGGGCTCGAAGTCGGCGCTCTTCACACGCGTCTTGACCGCCGGCAGGCCGGCGAGGTCGGCGTTGAAGGCCCAGCGGAGCCGCTCGGAGGGGATTTCGTAGACCTGGTTTCGGATGTCGTAGATCCGGAAGGTGACCGGGCGGCCGCAGGCGTTGGTCTGTCCCACCTCGATCAGTCGGATGCCGTCGAGCTTGGCCATCGCCGGCCGCTCGGTCTTGGCCCACAGGGCGATTCGCTTGGCAGCCTCACCCGTCGGCAGGGTCATCGCCCATCGCCAGGACGGAGCCCCCTTGCAGCAGTCTCGCTCCATGCCGCGGGCGGCTCGGAGCGGCGCGATGTCGTTGAAGATCCCATCCGAGATGGCATCGACGGCGTTGGCTGGCCGGCCGCCGCAGGTCGAGGAGTAGTAGGCGGGGACGACGCGGCCCTCGAAGACCAGCATCATGCCCTTGGTCCGGCGGACTGCCTCGAGGCTCGTCTTGTGGGTGGTCGCTCCGATCCATGCTTGGCTGGCCTCGCCGGCGACCACGTCGAAGTGCCGATCGACCGACTGGGCCATCTCGCACACCGCGAAGGACCGGGCGGCGACGGCTTGGGCGAGGTGCGTCTCGAGCGACCAGGTGTTGTAGAGCTCCTTGGCGAGGACGCCGGGGAGATAGGTCTCCATGGCAACATGGCAGACGACGTCGACCGAGCCGATCGCGTCGTCGCTGCGCGGGACGAGCCGCACCCCGGCCGGGAGGATCGAGTTGCTCGCCAAGCCACCGCCGAGGCGGATGCCGCGCTGCCCGGGGATCGGCCGAATCTCCAAGGGTTGCGACGGGAAGGTGTACGTGCCCGCCCGCGGGGTGCCGGCGGCCTCGATCACGATCCAGCCTTGGGCCGTCGACTCGAACTCCGCGGGCGTCGCCACCTGCTTCGGCTGGCCGCCGCCGATCGTCCCCACCACGACCTTGGGACCCTCGCCATCGATGCGGAAGCGCCGCACCGGGGGACGCACCGTCGCGACCCGCACTCGCACGGTGGGCTCGGCGGATGGCGGCACGGGCCGCTCGACGAGCTTCGGCGCCGGCAACGGTCGGTCGGGCGGCGGCTCGCCCGCCCCGCCGGTCGGTTGGGCCCCTGACGGCAGCCGCCGCGTGCGGTCCGAGCCGGACGGTTCACAGCCGACGAGTCCGCTCCCGGCGACGAGCATCGCCGCGAGGAGGAACCCGCGACGGTCGCGATCCGTGTTGCGGGGGCTGGGAGCCATGGGCGGTGACAGGGTACCAATGGATCGGCAGCCTCCATTCGGCAACTCGAAACTGCAGCGCGGAGCAGCAAAAAGACCGTCGCCCTGCCGGCTCCTTCGAGCAGGCAGGGCGAGGAGTGGTCGATGCCGCGAGCGTTCGGTCAGTCGAGTGTGCGGAGCGAGAGGCCGTGCTGGGTCAGCTTCTCCTTGATCTCGACGAGCGAGGTCTGGCCGAAGTTCTTGACCCCCATCAGCTCCGCTTCGGTTCGGGCTGCCAGCTCGCCAAGCGACGTGATGTTGAGGAGTTGCAGCGCCTTGCGGGCCCGGACGGAGAGTTCGAGCACCGAGATCGGCTTGTTGAGGACGGTCTCCGAGACCTTCCCCTTGAGCGACTCGATGATCTCCTTGCGGGCCCGGCTGTAGTTGCCGCCCTCGAGCCCCTGCCCGAGCCGCAGCCCCTTCGAGGCCAGCATGTTCTTGATCTCGACCAGCGAGGTCTCGCCGAAGTTCTTGTAGGAGAGAAGCTCCGCCTCGGTGATCTTGAGCAGGTCGCCGAGGGTGCGGATCTGCATCTTCTTGAGGCAGTTGCGGGCCCGGACGGAGAGCTCGAAGTCGGTGACCGGCGTGTCGAGGACGGCGTTCTCGCGCAGCCGGTTCCGGTCGCTCTCGGCGTCGTAGAACATGTCGCGGCTGGCGGCGACGTCCTTGAAGTAGAGGCGAGCCCGCTCGTGGTTCGGGTCGCTCTCGAGCACCTGCTTGAGGAGGCGCTCGGCGCGGACATACTCGCCGCGGTCCTCGTAGATGATGGCCAGGTTGATCAGGGCGTTGAGCGGCGGGCTCGGGCTGTGGACGATCTCGTCGTAGAGCTCGAGCGACTCGTCCTCCTCGCCGAAGAGGTCGAGGAGGTACGCCAAGCGGAAGCTGGCGTGGACGTGTTCGTCCTCGGCACGGGCAGCGCGATATTCCTCGATCGCACCCAGCCGATCGCCGGCTTGCTCGAGCTCATAGCCCTTCTTGAAATGCACGTCCGCAGCGCTGGCGTTCCCGGCGGTGGCCTTGCCGCCGATGATCGTGTCGAGGCCGGAGCCCTTCATCGTCATGTCTACTCCCAGACCCCCCCTGCTCGGACAGAAGACGGCGGAGCAGCCGGCCAGTCCATCGGTGGGGAATCGGGAAGTCTACGGCAGTCGCCAAGTCGCCTCAAGGGCAGGGTTCTCGGTCCTCGCCCGGCTTCGGACCGGAAGTTCGACGGGGATCGGTCTCCTCGCCGTGGAGCGGTGGCAGAATGGAGGCCAGTTCGAGTTCAAGGAGAGACGCCATGAGGAGGTTCGTTCTGTCGTTGCGCGGCCGGTTGGCGTGTGCCCTCGGGGCGGCCCTGGTCGCGACGGGCTCGCCGGTCTTCGCCGCGGGCGATTCGCAGGTCACGGTCATCGACTTCGAGGACCTCCCGGAGGGGACCTCGGTCTCGACCCAGTACGCCGCCCTCGGCATCACCTTCTCGATCGAGGGGCGGGCCAAACTCTTCCCGATCATCGCCCGGGAGGGGAACCCGACGGTGGCCTTCACCGGCAACGGAGCGGACGCCCCCATGGCGAGCGGCGCGGGCGGCCTCACCGACCCCTTGGTCGGCGGCTCGGCGAACGTGCCCAACGACATCCGGATGAACCTGTCCCCGGCCGCGACGAGCGTCTCCTTCTATCTGGCCGACATCGAGACCGGCGAGACGGTGGTGGTCACCGCCTTCGACGGGATCACCCCTGTCGCCAGCCAGACCATCGTCGGCGGTTCTGCCGGGACCGGGAACGGCGTGAACACCCTGGCGACCGTCTCCGCCGACCACATCACCAGCGTGCTGGTCGACATCCAGGGCGCCGGTGCCATCGGATGGGGCCTCGACTTCGTGACCGTGGTCCGGCCCTGCGACGAACCCGGCTGCTCGCCGCGGATCCGCGTCTCCCAGGAATCCGCTCCTGGCGTGGGCGACTTCGGCGCGAACATCCTCGGCGAACTCGAGATCTTCTCCGCCCCCGGCACGAGCGCCGCCAACCTCTACGCCTACGACGTGCCCGAGGCGGACTCCTGGAACGGGTTCATCATGACGCCCGTCGCGGAGCGCTCGCACCTCCTGGTGGCTCTGACGCTCGAGGGCTACACCATCTTCTGGGTGCACGACAAGGCGGACAACGCCGACGGCGGGCACGCCGAGACGCAGTTGGAACTCCTCGGCGACCTCGATGGCGGCACGTTCAGCGTGCAGGACGATCCCGCTGCCGTCGAGAACGGCTACTACATCGGGGAGCCCGGCGATTCGCTCTTCCAGGTCTACCACCACTGGAACCCCTGCTGCAGCGACGGCTACGGCGTCAGCGGGCTCGATTGCGGCGGCACCGCGATGCTCCAGTTCAAGGATCTCGACGGGAGCTCGACCACGCAGACCATCGCCGGCCTGAACGAGTGGGCCGTGATGGGGCCGGGCGGCGAGCACATCCAGCTCGCCCTCCAAGCGAACCGCCGCGTCCTCTTGCAGCACCTGCCGCCGACCAACTGCCCCGCCGACCTGAACTGCGACGGCGTGGTGAACGCAGCGGATCTGGCCATCCTGCTCGGCGCCTGGGGCGGTATCGGTGCGGCGGATCTCGACGCGTCGGGTGACGTCAACGCGGCGGATCTGGCGATCCTCCTCGGCGAGTGGGGCCCCTGCTGAGCGGCGGGAACGCTCTCCCTCAGCTCCACGCCCCGAGGAGAAGGGCGAGATCCTCGGCACCGACCGTCCCGTTGCCATCGAGGTCGGCGGCGGTGCCGTTCGCGCCCCACGCCCCGAGCACCATTGCGAGATCGGCCGCGTCAACCACGCAGTCGTGATTGAGGTCCGCGGCGGGTAGCACCACGCCGAGACGGGCCACGCGGAAGTCCTCGAGGAAGACGCCGTCGCCGTAGAGGCCGGGGCAGGAGATGGTCACCGAACGGATGCGGCCCTTGGGGTCGACCAGGCCGAGGAAGTAGTTCCAGTTCAGTTGGAAGCAGTACGGCAGGGCGCTGGCCTGGCCAAGCAAGCGGCCGGTGCCGCTCGGGCCGTCGAAGGCCTTCACCGTCACCGCGTTGTCGTTGAAAGGGTTGAAGACGTCGCCGGTCATGGTGCCGAAGCCGCCGACCGGCTCGGCGAAGTCGACTGTGACCGTCCAGCTCGACCCGCCGACCACGATGTCCCGGCCATAGGGCCGCAGCCCCTCGCCCTCCGACAGCGGCGGGACGACCGAGCCGCTCATCGCCCCGGCCGAGTCCTGCACCGAGCCGTACACGCCGCCGACGAGCTGCATGGTGAAGCCCATCGTGGACAGGTAGAAGTCGGGGACGACCGGACCCACCGGATGGGCCGCGAAGTCGGCGATGCAGAGGCGCGCCCCGAGAGCATCGGCGGCGAGCGTCCAGTCCGCCGAGTTGGTGGCGGGCGAGGCGTAGAAGGCCTGGATGCCTCCGGCCATGCAGGTCGAGGCGAGGGCGAGCGGTGCGAGCAGGATCGGTCGAAGCACAGCGAACTCCGTTGGACAGGGCGAGGTCGCCGACGGTACCAACCTTGCCGAACGGAATCAGCGCCTCCGGCGCCTATCGGACCGCTCACGCTGCGTTGGTGGCCGACTCTGGCCGGAGGAGACGCAATCGCTTCCATCGCCCGCTCTCGAAGCGGGCCCCCATCACGAGTCCGAGGGCGATGATGTAGACGCTCGCCCCGATCCAGGGGCCGATACTCTCGAGCCCCGGACGGCTGGTCGCCAGCCAGTAGCCGAGCCCCACGATCATGGTCCAAGCGAAGACGACGGTGACCACCCCCGGCACCGTGGTGTCCCCTGCCCCGCGAAGGGCGCCGGAGTAGACGATCCCGACGGCGTCGAAGGTCTGGAAGATGGCGGCGCAGATCATCATCCAGCCGCCGATCCGGATGACCTCCGCTGCCACCTCGGGCGGCGTGCCGGCTCCGCGGGCGAAGAAGGCGATGAGTTCGTGGCGGAAGACGCCCATCACGACCCCGCACACGGTCATGTACACGAGGGCCATGGCCAGGGCCAGCCGGGCTCGCCGCGCGGCGACGTCGGGCTGGCCGGCCCCGATGTACCGCCCGACGAGCGACGTGGTCGCCGTCGAGAAGCCCACCGCCGGCATGAACGAGAGGTGCATGAAGCGGAGGGTGATCCACCCCGCGGTGAGGTGCAGCGTCCCGAACTTCCCGACCAGCCAGCTCATGAAGAGCGCCCAGCAGACGATCTCGTTGCCGAAGGCGAGGGCGTTGGGCCAGCCGAGGCGGAGGAGGTCGCGGATGGGGCCGACATCCGGTCGCCACGAGGCCCGGATCCCGTAGCGGCGATCGAGGCTCGGGGAGACGAAGACGAGGAGCGGCAAGACGCACTCGCACGCCGTGCCCGCCACGGTGGCGATGGCGGCCCCGGCCACGCCGAGGGGCGGGACGCCGGGGACGCCGGGCCAGCCGAAGCGCGGCAAGCCGGCCTCGCCGTAGATGAGGACGGTGTTGAGGACGACGTTGACCACGTTGCCCGCGATCGCCGCCACGAGGATGAGCCGCGGCCGATGCAGGCCGAAGAAGAAGTTGCTGAGGGCCTTCCCGCCGAGGGAGACGATGCCGCCCCAGAGGAGGATCGAGCCGTAGGCGCTCTCGAGCTCGACCAGCCGCGGCTCGTGCCGCATGGAGCGGAAGACCGAGGGCAGCACGAAGCCGTAGGGCACCATCAGGACGAGCCAAGCCCCGAGCGCGAACCAGAGGCCCGCCCATCCATAGCGGGCCACCTCATGCGGCCGCCCGGCCCCGAGGGCCTGGGCCACGAAGGTGTTCACCATGGTCACGATCCC
This sequence comes from Phycisphaerales bacterium, assembly GCA_044224425.1. Classification (GTDB taxonomy): domain Bacteria; phylum Planctomycetota; class Phycisphaerae; order Phycisphaerales; family SM1A02; genus JAEUIT01. The sequence continues at coordinate 33,094 of JBGAKK010000042.1, read as the reverse complement.
GAAGAGGACCGAGAGCAGGGTGAACGACCAGACCGCGCCGTTCCCTTGGGCAGCGACCTCGAGCGGCCCGACCTGGGCCACCATCAGGCTGTCCACGAACTGCATGACCGTGTACGAGGTCATGGTCAGGACCGTCGGCCACGCCAACGACCACACCTCGCGGATCGCCGAGCGACCGGCGATCGCCTGCTCGCTCACAGCTCGACCAGGACCATGTCGCTCGACACCCGCTCATGCTCGCCGTGTGGCTGATGGGCGGTGGCGAATGCCTCGAGGCCGGCGATCTTGGCCATCGCCGAGCGCGTCGAGGCGTCGCCGTAGGGCTGGGCCATCTTGCCCTGCCACTCGGCGAGGAGGTCGATCGCGATCTGCGACTCGGACTTGGCGAACTCCTTGGGGGCGATCGCCTGGCGGAAGCTCTGCAGCCGCCCCTTGGCGTTCTCGAAGGTGCCGGCCTTCTCGGCCCAGGTGGCGCTCGGCAGGACCACGTCGGCCCGCACCGTGACGGAGTTGGGCAAGGTGTCGATGGCAAGGACGAAGCGCTTGCCGATCGCCTGCTCGAGGCTCGGGGTGACCCACACGCTCGGATAGTTGCCGGTGACGATCACCGCTCCGAACGCCGGCTTGGCGACCTCGGCCACGAAGCCGTTGAAGTCCTCGACCTTGCGTCCCTTGGCCAAGGCCTCGAGGACGCGACGCACGCCGCGGGCGTTCGGGGCCTTCTCGGCGTACATGGTGAATCCGGTCGGGAAGGTCTTGTCCTGTCCGGCCCGGGGGACCGGACCGACGCCAAGCAGGGCTTCGGGATCGACGGCCAGGGCGTATTGGGCGAGGTGGTAGGCGTCCTCCGCGGAGAGCATGGGGCTGACCAGGAGGGCGAGTCGCTTGTTCGCCACCGTGCGGAGGGCCTTCATCTGGGCGTCGACGCGGCCGAGGGCGACCTCCCACGCCTCGCCGGCGCGAGTCCGCTCGAAGGGCTCGGCGTCGACCAGGTAGGGCAGCGAGAGCCGCTCGTCGCTATGCACGAACTTCCAGCCGTACCGGACCTCGTCGGTGATCCACCAGTGGTTGACCTCGGGGTTGGACCGGGGCTTCACGCGGTAGATGTGGCCGTCGTTGTGCTCGATCGAGATGTTGTCGCCGCTCGCCGTGAGGCCGTCGATCGAGGCCGTCCGACGGAGGTACCAGACCCGCTGCTGGAAGAGGAAGTCCTTGTCGAGCAGGGCCCCGACCGGGCAGATGTCGGTCACGTTGCCGGCCAGCTCGTTGTCGAGGGCCTGGCCGGGGAAGACGTCGATCTGCTCGCTCGAGCCGCGGCCGTCGACCATCAGCTCGCCCGTGCCGGCCACCTCGCGGGTGAAGCGCACGCACCGCGTGCACATGATGCAGCGGTCGGAGTAGAGAAGGACGTTCGGGCCGACGTCCTTCTTGGGCTGCTTGATCTTCTCCTCCTCGAAGCGACTGACGCCGCGGCCGTACTGGTAGGAGTAGTCCTGCAGGTGGCACTCGCCGGCCTTGTCGCAGACCGGGCAGTCGACCGGGTGGTTGATGAGGAGGAGCTCCATGACCGCCTTCTGGTTGGCGGCGGCCTTGGGGCTGTCGGTGTAGACGACCATGCCGTCGGCAGCGGGCTGCTGGCAGGTCGGAATGAGGCGGGGAATCAGCTCGAGCTTGCCCGACTTCGGGTTGGGCTGCCAAACCTCGGCCAGGCAGATGCGGCAGCTCGCGACGACGGAGAGGCCCGGGTGGTAGCAGTAGTGCGGGATCTCGGTCTCGTTCTCGAGCGCGACCTGGAGGATGGTCTGGCCGGGCTTGAACTCGTAGGTCGAACCGTTGATCGTGATGGTGGGCATGGCTGCTACCGCGGAATGGGGTCGCCTCGGACCTGTCGGCCCCGGCGAAGCCGAGGAGGCGGATTCTACGGGAAACCCGTCCCCGTCCGGGGGGTGTCCATCCCGGCGAAAGTGCCCCTCGGCGCTGGCCGGCCGGTCACACCGCGGCCACGCGGCCGTGCTCGAGGAAGACCAGTCGCGCCTCGACTGCCGTCGGGGCCAAGCCGAATCGCTCGGCCACCGCGACGCGGTAGGCCTCGACCTGCGGGCGGTAGGTGGCCACCAAGCCCTCCACATCGCCGCCGCGATCGGTCTTGAAGTCGATGATGGTCGCCCCGCGGACCGGCTCGCCGCGCAGGACCAGCCGGTCGATCGCCCCGCGCTCGACGCCCTCGCCGGCCAAGCGGGCGAAGGTCCACTCGCGATGGAGACGGTCGTTCGCACCGCCTCCGAAGACCGCGGCGATCGCAGGCTGACCCAGGCGCCCGAGCAACCACCGGGCCTGCTCGGCGAGCCAGCCTCGGTCGGCCCGCGCCAGGGCCCGCGCCAGGGCCCGTCGCCCCGCCGCGGCGAGTTCCTCGAGGCTCGGCAACCCGTCCGCCGACCAGCCCACCGTCTCGAGCATGCCGTGGATGGCGATGCCGCGGGCTCGGGCCTCGACCGATGCGGCGCTCACCAGCGGGCCCGATGTGGCGGTGGGCGCTTCGCGCTCCGAGGCGCTCGCCGCCCGCGTCGCCCGCCGACCGCTGGGCGGATCGAGGGCGATCGGCGCCGCTGCGGTGGCGGCGGCGGTCGGGGCGGCTGGCTTCTCCGCGACGAGCGCGGACCGCTTGCCCGCTGCGTACACCGCGCCGGGACCGCTCGCGTCGAGCGATGAACACCACGCGGCCCGCAGGATCCCGGCGAAGGAGTTGGGCGGCGAGGTCGCCCCCTTCGCCGAGGGCGGGGCGCAGACCGCGAAGAGACCGCGGCGGGCTCGGGTCAGCGCCACGTACAGCGTGCTCAGGAACTCGCGGTAGTCGGCCTCCACCGCGCGGGCCACGATCTCGTCGAAATCGGGGTGCCGGGCGGGCCCCGACGGCCAGCGGGCGACGCGGGTGTAGGGACCGTCCGGCCGGCTTCTCGTCGCAGCCAGCGAGGTGCGGGTGACGTAGGGGCGATCGAGGTCGCAGAGGACCACCGCGTCGAACTCGAGCCCCTTCGACTGGTGCATGTTCATCACCACCGTCGAGGCCTCGCCGATCTCGTCGAGCTCCACCGCCCGGAGCGCCGCCACCACCGTGGCCGGCCGTCGCGGCGGGCCGCTGCCGTCGTCGGGCAGGTCGAACTCGGCGGCCCGGGCGATGAGCTCCTCGAGGCGGCGGCCTTCGCGGGCGTCGACCGCGTCGAGCAACCCGTCCCGCCAGCGCCGCAGGCAGTCGGCATAGCCGTGCACGTCGAGCGAAGCGCGGATGGCCTTGGCGACGGCGTGCCGATGCCTGGCCCGCTCGCGACGATGGTCGTCGGGCCCGAGGCCGACGAGCGGCCCGAGCGGCGAGTGCCCCACATGGAACGCGGCTGCGGTGTGGTCGGGATGGTCGGCCAAGACGAGGGCGTCGAGCATGGCGTTGACGCTCGCTGCATCCTGCAGGCTGCCCACGCCGCGGGCGCTGGCCGGGACGCCGCGGGCCCGAAGGCGATTGAGGAGCCCCGCCACCGCCTTGTTCCGCCGGCAGAGGACACCGATCGAGATGCCGGGCGACGCGGTCCGCAACTCGCGGACGAGGTCGGCCGCGGCGTCCATTGTCGACTCCTGCTGCTCGCGGGAGACCGCCGAACGACCGGCGGCCGGGGCCAGGTGGAGTTCCACCGTCCCCGGCATGGCGTGGGCGGCGCGATGCGGGCTCCACGCCGACTTCCAGGCCGTGGCGGCATCGATCACCGCCACGTCCGCCGCCCCCAGGGCAGGGTTCGACTCGATCCCGCCAAACACCTGGTCGACATGGTCGAGGACCACCTGGGCGGTGCGGTAGCTCGTCGCCAACCGCTCGTCGACGATCTCGGCCGGCCGCTCCTCGAGCAGGAAATCGGGCAGCCGCTCGAGCAAGGCCGGCGAGGCCCCGCGCCAGCCGTAGATCGACTGCTTGAGGTCGCCGACCACGAAGAGGCTGCGCTCCCCGGGATCGCCGGCCGCGATCTCGCGGACGATCGGGCCTAACGCTCGCCACTGGGCCACGCTCGTATCCTGGAACTCGTCGAGCAAGGCATGGTGGATGCGGGAATCGAGGCGGAAGAAGACCTCCTCGAGCGACGGGGCCCGGGCCGGATCGCCGGCCGCGTCGGCGATGACGCGGGTGAGGTCGTCGAAGGTCACCGCCCCGGCCTCGCCCTTCACCTGGTCGAAGGCCTCGGCGTAGCGCCGCGCCACTTCGCGGGTGGCCCGCGTGCGGCGCACGGTCTCGGCCCGGCTCAAGGCCCGGGCATGCTCGATCACCTCGACGTAGAGGTCGACCACTGGGTCGGGCAAGGGCGACTTGTAGTACACGCCGCCCTTGGCGAGCACCGCGTTGGCGAGCCCCGTGCCGACCCGCTCGGCCCACGCCTCGGCGTCGTGCGGCCCCGCCTCGGCCAGCGCCGCGAGGTCCTTCTGCATGGCCGTCTGCACTCGCCCGCTCAACGCCGCCGCGAGCCTCGCCATCCGATCGAGGAGCTTCCGGACCGTCTCGGCGTCCGCCACCGGCGCGTCCCCCCACTCCCACGCCTCGGCCGTGCTTTCGCGGAGGATGGCGACCGCCCCCTCCACCGCCCGGCCGATCGCGTCCTGCATCGAGAGCCGAGCCTGGCCCTTGTTGAGCGCCGCCACCGTCGCCAACAGCTGGCCGGCGTCGTCGGCCGCCAGCATGCGCTCGATGGCCTCGGCCTTGGCCAGCTCGATGGCGAACTCGTCGAGGAGGCGGGGCTCGGGGGCCAGCCCGAACTCCGGGGCGAAGGCCATCACCGTGGCCGCGAAGAGCGAGTCGAGCGTGCGGACCTCGAGGCGATCGAGGTCCCGCACCACCCGCTCCAGGGCCAAGCCTGCCGCCTCGTCCTTCCCTTCGAGCGCGGCCTTCGCCAGCCGCCCGAGGATGCGGTCGCGGATCTCGGCCGAGGCAGCCCGAGTGAAGGTGCTGGCGAGGATGGTGGTGGGATCGGCGCCGCGCTCCAAGAGGTCGATGAAGCGGCCCGACAGGCGGAACGTCTTGCCGCTGCCGGCCGAGGCGAGGATCCGGAGGTGGTGGAGCGGCGGGCGCCTCATTCCATGACCTCCTCGCCGTCGCGAGGACCGCCCCCGAAGACGGGCCTTTGGAGGATGAGGGCGCTAGGGTCGTCCTCCCCGATCGGCTCGCCTAACGGGAAGCTGCCGGACCGGATCTGGCCCACGATCTCGCGAGCCTTCTCGAGCCCGGAGTCGAGGTCGCTCGGCGAGAATCCGGCGTCGACCCAACCGCTCAGGGCGTCGTCCGAGGGCAGCCGCACGTAGCCGAGCTCGATCGCCGAGTCGGGCTCCGCGCGGCGCAGGACCTCGGCGAAGCCGTGGTGGTAGAGCGGCAGCTGGAGGTCGATCCAGGTCGGGCTCTGCACCCCGACCCGATGGGCCTCCTGCGGCGACTTGCCGGAGTCGGTGGTCTTGTAGTCGATGATCCGCCACGTCCGCCGGCCGGGGTGGAAGTCGATGCGATCGACCTTGCCGGTGAGCCGCATCGCCTTCCCTGACGCGGGCACGATGTTGGCGGCCTCCGGCAGCAGCCGCTCGACGAAGCGCGTCTCCCAGCCGGCAGCGCGGTGCGTGGCCTGCCAGCGGGCGAAGGGCTCGAGGCGGCGGCGAAAGACCTCGGCCTGCAGGCGCACCGCGGGCAACGGGTGGCGGCCGTAGGTCTCGGCCACCTCGCGGACGAAGCGGCGATCGAGGGCCTCGGCCAGCGTCGCGGCATCGGTCGCCCCGGCGAAGAGCCCGGAGGCGAAGCCCCACTCCATGACGCGGTGGACGAGGATGCCGAGGTCGGGCAGGCTCAACTCGCGAGCATCGTCGGCGACCTCGGCGATGCGCTCCACGCGCTCCAGCCAGAAGCGCACCGGGCACGCGAGGAAGGCCCGGAAGCTGGTCACCGCCATGCTGGGCAGGTCGCGCAGCGAAGGCGGCGGCGCGGGCACGGCGAAGCGGCTCGTCGCCGCGGTCGGCTGGCGCCACCAGGACGGACCTCGCAAGGCCGATCCCGCATCGCTCAGCCGTTGGACCCGCCCTGCGAGCTGTTGGCCGCGGAGGGCCAGGAGGAGCCGGCTGGGGATCAGCGGGTCCCCCGCCGCGTCGACCCGTCCGGCCACCAAGGCCAAGGTGCCGCCGCGGCGGCTGAGGCAGTCGAGGATCGCCGCGTCGCGGGCCACGCGCTCGCGGCGGGAGGGCATGCCGAGCTTGGTCCGCACGCTGTCCGGGAGGAGCGAGTCGCGGGATCGCTCGGCGGGCACGCGGCCCTCGTTCATGCCGACCACGACCAGGTGCGAGGCGGGCTCGAAGAGGAGTTCGAGCCAACCGAGGAGTTCGACCGCCCGCTCCCGCGGCTCGGCCGGAACGGCCAGCGAGGCAGCCTCCTCGAGAAGGAGTTCGAGGATGCGATCGCCGCCCATTCGTTCTTCGCCGGCCAGGTCGTGCGGCACCGCTGCCAGGGCCTCGAGCGAGCGCCGGACCACGGCCAAGGCCTCGGCGTCCGACGCTTCCCACGGAAGCGCCGCGAGGAGGCCAGCGACGGCCTCGACGCCGAGCCGTGCCGCGTCGGCGAGGGGCGCCAAGAGGGCCTCGATGGCGGCGACCGCCGCCGCGACGGTCCTCGCCGCCGCGTCGTCGGTCGCGGCCTGCGTGCTGTTGGGCAATCGGGCCGGGAGATGGGCCATGCGGTACTCGTCGAGGGCCGCCACCGGATCGGCGTCGCTGCCGAGCGACTCGAGTCCGCGCCGGACGTGCTCGAAGACCACCGACTGCCGCAAGAGGGACGCGAACTCCTCGGGTCGGCGCCCGGCCATCCAGCGGCGGAGCCCGAGCAGGCAGCGGCCCACGCGGGTGGCGAGGAGCGGCTCTCCTCCCGCCTCGTGCAGCTCGATCCCCGCCTCGTGGCCGGCCCGGACCAGCGTCGGACCGAGCTCCTCGTCGGCCAGCCCGATCGCCACCTCGTCGCATGCCAGCGGTTGGAAGCGGCGGGAACGCTCGGAGACGATGCGGAGCGCGGCCTCCGCCTGGTCGGAAGGTGTCTCGGCCATCTGGATCGACGACTCGTCGAGGGCCAGCTCGCGATCCGCCCAGGCGGCGAGCGGGCAGCCCAGGGCGTCGAACTCGGCGCCCAGCGACTCGTCGGCCGGCACCAAGGCGAGGATGCGGTCGGCCCGGCGAAGCGCTGCCCGCTGCGGCGCTCCAAGCTCGAAGGTCGCGGCCAAGGCGATCGCCCGATGCACGACCGGGCCCGATGCGACCCGCCGCGCCCGATCGAGGTGCGGCGGCACGAGGCCGGCGGCGTCCAATCGGGCCGCGGCGTGCGGAGCAAGCGCGGCCAGCGTCGCCAACCGCGTGGGATCGGCCCCCAGACGTTCGACCGCTACGGCAGCTGATTCGAAATCGCGATCCGACGCCGCCAGTTCGTCCTCGAGCCGAACGATGCGCCGAGCGAGCCGCATCCATGCGGGGGCCGTGCCGAGGCCCGACCCGATGAGGGCGGCCGTGGCGTCTGGGCCTGCCTCGCGGAGGGCGACCGACCAGGCCAGGGCCCGCTCGAGGGTCGTGGCCACGGCCCGTTCTTCGCCGTCCGCAGCGCCGAGCATGGTGCCCACCAGCTCGCCCGGCGTCGTGAAGCGCGGGACATCGAGGGCCGCCCCGCGGCGGCGGGCCTCGACCAGCATGCTCCGGAGAAGGAGCCGCTGGGCGCGAGCCCCGGGGGCGACCACCAACCACGACGACGCATCGAGGACCGGTGTGCCGCCCCCGCCGTCGCTGGGCACGACGCGGTCGAGAAACGATCTGGCGATGGCATCCGCGATGGGATGGGCCGGACCGACGAAGACCCGCTCGAGGCGGAGCCGATGCTCCCCGCGGACTTCCATCGATCGTTCTCCGGCATCTCGGCGAGCCATGGCCACCTCGGCGACGGAATGTACCGGCCTCGCTGCCCGAGCTGACCGGGCGGTGGCCAAAGTCCCGGCCCTTTCTGCGATACTTCGCCTTCGGCGCGGGGCCCGGCCCGCTGCCGGACTTTCAGGAGGACATCACGATGGGCCTGGTCCAGGAATTCAAGGATTTCGCAGTCAAGGGGAATGCCATCGATCTGGCGGTCGGTGTGGTGATCGGGGCTGCGTTCACCAAGATCGTGAACAGCATCGTCTCCGACCTCATCATGCCGCCGATCGGCATCCTGGTCGGCGGCGTCGTCTTCAAGGACTGGATCATCCCGCTCAAGAAGGCCGATCCGGCCGTGGCCGGGAGCCAGGACATCGGCATCCGCATCGGCAGCTTCCTCAACGTGGTGATCGAGTTCCTGATCATCGCCATCGCCGTCTTCATCATGATCAAGGTGATGAACAAGCTGTTGGCGGCGAAGGGCAGCCTGGTGCCCGGCTTCGTGCCGGGATTCGGAAAGAAGGACAAGCCGGCGGGCTGAGCCTCGCCTGCATCGAGCCAACCCCGCGGCCCCTCCCATCCAGCGCGGGCCGTCTCTTTTCGCCTAACGGCCGGGCTTCCGCGTCTCCGAATTCGAGGAGCAGCTCGCCCTCGTGGACCTCGATGTCCCGTAGCCGCACGTGGCGGCCGTCGGCCAGCTCGAAGTCGCGCGGGGCCGGTTCCCCGCCGATCGCGGCGAGGAGGGCCTTGACGCTCTCGTCGGCCTCGCCTCCCGCCATCGAGCTCACAGTCCGCACCATCGAGGGCCGGGCCAGGAAGCTCATCGGCAGGCGGCCGATCGACGCCCCCTCGACGTGGGCCAGGATCCCGGCCTCGGTGACCTCGGGGGCGAGCCGGGCCACCACCACGCTGGGCAGGTCCGGCACGTCCACCGCGAGTTCGATCGTGCCCTCCGTGAAGCGGACCTCGGCGTCGCCGAGCTCCGGCACGCCGGCGTGGGCGCACCACTTCGGCAGCCGCGTGGCGAGCCAGGCGTTCACCTCCTCGGCCTTGATGCGCACCGCCCACGGTTCGGCGTCGGGCCGCACTCGGTGCACCTCGCTGACGCAGCCTTGCTCGAACTCCTCGCCCAGGGCGACTGCATCGGGGTCGTCGCGGTCGACCGGGCTCCACCACGCCGGCGGGCGCAGCAGGACGATCACCGCCAGGACGGCGAGCCCTGCCACCACCAAGAGGAGGATGAAGGCCCGCCGCAGCCGTTGCAGCACGGTTCAGCTCCGGAAACGGGAGACGATCAGGGTGTCGTTCTGTCCACCGAACCCGAAGGAGTTGGAGAGGCAGACGTCGACCTTCGCCGGGCGGGCCTGGTTAGGCACGTAGTCGAGGTCGAGCTCGGGGTCGGGGTTCTGGTAGTTCATGGTCGGAGGCAGCATCTGCGTCTCGATGGCCATGACGCAGGTGATGAGTTCGACCGCCCCGGCCGCAGCTATCAGGTGCCCCATCATGCTCTTCACCGAGCTCATGGGGATGTCCTTGGCGTGCTCGCCGAAGACCCGCTTGACGGCCAAGGTCTCGATCGAGTCGTTCTCCTTGGTGCCCGTGCCGTGGGCCGAGATGTAGTCGATCGCGGCCCGGCCGTCGGGCCGCTTGCCGTGGGCGTCGATGCCTGCCTCGGCCAGGGCCATCTGCATGGCCGCTGCCGCCCCGCGGCCCTCGGGCTGGATGTCGGTGATGCGGAAGGCGTCGGCGCTCGAGCCGTAGCCGACCACCTCGACCAGCGGTTGGGCTCCGCGGGCCTGGGCGTGCTCGAGCGTCTCGAGGACCACCATGCCCGAACCCTCGCCCATCACGAAACCGTCGCGGTCGCGATCGAAGGGGCGGCTCGCCTTGGTGGGGTCGCCCTTGCTGGTCGAGAGGGCGGTGAGGCGGTTGAAGCCGGTCACGCCGAGCATGTGGATCATGGTGTGGGTGCCGCCCGCCACCATGAGGTCGGTGTCGCCGCGCTTCAGGATCGAGCAGGCCTCGCCGATGGCCTGGGTGCTGGCAGCGCAAGCGGTGAGGCAGTTGTAGGCCGGGCCGCGCAGCCCGAACTCGCGGGCCAGGTGCGAGACCGGCATGTTGGGTTCCTGCTCGATCTCGCGAAGGGCGGTCATCTCGCGGAGGGCCGCGGCGGCCCAACGTCGGCCGTCGATCCGCTGGGCGGCGGGGTCCCAGCCCTCGAGGTTGGCGGCCACGTAGTGCTCGGTGTCGAGTACGCCTTCGCCGGCTCCGAGATAGATGCCGGCCCGCCGGCGGTTCAGCCCCTTCCACCGCGAGAGCCCGGCCTGCTCCCAGGCCTGTCGGGCCGCACCTAACGCAAAGCAGGTGTTGAGGCCGGCCGTGCGGTGCACGGCGGGATCTTCGACGAATCGGGCGACGTCGAAGCCGCGGACCTGGGCCGCGAAGGTGGTGGGAAAGGTGCGGGCGTCGAAGCGGTCGATGGGGGCCATGCCCGACTCGCCGCGCATGAGGCGGGACCAGACGCTCTGGAGGTCGTGGCCGAGCGGCGTGACCCAACCCATCCCGGTGATGACGATGCGAGGCGTGGAGGGCATGGGTGGCTCAGGCGATGGCGCGAAGGACAAGGGCAGCGGTCTGCCCGCCGAGGCTCGTGGTGGTGACTAGGACGTTGCGCAGGGTGGCCGGACGCGACGGCGCCTGGTCGGCGTCGAAGGGCGAGCCTTGCGTGTTGATGCGGGCCGGCAGGCGCTGCTCGCGCAGGCACTGCACGGCGATGGCGACGGAGAGGGCCCCGCAGCCGGCCCCGCAGTTGCCGACGTACGGGATGACCTGGACGAAGGGGATGCTCGAGGCCCGCTGGCCGAACACGCTGCGGAAGGCGGCTCCTTCCGCGGCATCGATGTTGGCGATGCCCGAGCCGAAGGGCACGATCGCGTCGATGGCCTCCGGGCCGATCGCGGCCTGGGCCAAGGCACCTTCGATCGCCGCCGCGATGGCTTCGCCAGCCTCGTCGAGCTCGGCGCCCACCGTATCCGGGCAGAAGCACTGGGCCGCGGCGTAGCCGGCGACCTCGGCCAGGGGCCGGGCCCCGCGGCGCTCGGCGCCATCGGCAGCCTCGAGGACGAGGATGCCGCCGCCTTCTCCGAGCAGGCTGCCCGTTGCCTCGGGATCGAAGGGCTTCACCACGGTGGCCGCGTCGGTGCCGGGCGGCGTCGGTGCTAACCGCTTGGCAAAGGCCTGGCGGAGGACGCCCATCGGGTGGATGCGGGCTTCGGCGCCGCCCGACAGGCAGGCGTCGGCCGCCCCGCGCTCGATGACCCGCATCGACTCGCCCATGGAGAGGATGGCGCTCGTCTCGGCGCAGGTGATGGTGTTGGACGGCCCCTGGCAATCATGGATGATCGTCACGTGGCAGGCCAACATGTTGGGCAGGTACTTGAGGAGCCAGAGCGGGGTCAGGTTGCTCATCCCCTGCCCGCCCCAGATCGCGTAGTCGAAGCTGCCGGACGGCCCCCGGGCGGTGGCCAAGGCAGCGGTGAGTTCATCGATGTCGGCGGCGATCAGGCCGGCCCCGATGTGGCAGCCGACGCGATCCGGGGCCAGGGTCGGGGTGGCTCCCTCGGTCGACTTGGTGAGAAGGCCAGCGTCGCGGACCGCCTCGTGGGCGGCGCCGACGGCGATCTCGATGTCGCGGGCCATCACCTTGGTGGCCTTCCGGTAGCTCTTGGGGACGTAGTTCTTGACTTCGAAGAGTTCGGTGGGGATCTCGGCGGCCGCGCTCGACGGGAGGCCGCTCGCATCCCATCGCCCGATCGGGCGGAGGGCGGAGCGGCCCTCGACGAGGGCCTGCCAAAGCGGGGCGATCCCCACCCCGAAGGCGGAGACGGGCCCAAGCCCGGTGACGACGACGCGACGGCGGTTCGGACGGGACATGAAGGGGGAGATAGTAGCGGGAAGGGCGGCGAGCGAACCAAACCCGAATGGCGGTCGCGCCAGCGTCGATTTCTGGCTCGGAGAGGCGGTACCGTGTCCCCGCCATGCACGTCCTCGTCCTCGGCGGAACACAGTTCGTCGGGCGCCACATCGTGGAGGCCTTCCTGGCCGGCGGGCACGCGGTGACCATCCTGACCCGCGGGCGGACCGCGGATCCGCTGCCGTCGACGGTCGAGCGGCTGCGGGGCGATCGCGATGCCGGCGAGGCAGGCCTGGCCGCGCTCGCCGGGCGCACGTGGGACGCCTGCATCGACCTGAGCGGCTTCACGCCGCGGCAGGTCGGCCCCAGCGTCGACCGGCTGGTCGACGCGGTGCGGCGCTACGTGTTTGTCAGCGCCGTGCGGGTCTACGGCGATCCGACCGACCGGCCGGTGGGCGAGGAGCACCCTCGCTTGCCTCCCGCGGGACCCGAGGTCGCCACCATCGACGACCAGACCTACGGTCCGCTCAAGGTGGCCTGCGAGGACCTGGTGCTCGAGATGTTTGGCGAGCGGGCCACGATCCTCCGTCCGCAGGCGGTCCTCGGGCCGCACGATCCGGTCGACCGGCTCTCCTACTGGGTGCGCCGTGCCGCCCAAGGCGGGCCGACCCTCGCCCCCGGCGACGGCAGCGACCATCTCCAGTTCATCGCTGTCGACGACGCCGCCCGCTTCGTCCGCACCGTGGTCGAGCACGACCTCGGCGGGGCCTTCAACCTCGCCGGTCCGCGCCTGGCGTGGAGCGAGTTCATCGAGCTCCTCGGCATCCTGGAACCGATCTGGGTCGACGCCGCAACGCTGGCCCGAGCCGACCTCGCCATCGGCGAACTGCCGCTCTACCGCCCCGAGCACGGGCCCCTGGCCGGGCTCATGGACATCCGGAACGACCGGGCCCGCGCCGCCGGCCTCGTGGTCGGCGAGCCGCGGGTCACGATCGAATCGGTTCGCCGCTGGATCGGCTCCTGCCCGCTCGCCCCCGCCCTCTCCCCGCAGCGGGAAGCGGCGCTCCTTCGGGCGGCGAAGGCCTAACGGCTAGCTGATCCCATGCGGCGGGCGATGAGCATGGCCATCTCGAGGGCCTGCTCGTAGTTGAGCCGCGGATCGACCTGCGAGCGATAGGCCTTGGAGAGGTCGACCTCGCTCAGGCCGCGGGCTCCGCCGGTGCACTCGGTCACCGGCTCGCCGGTCATCTCGAGATGCACGCCGCCGAGGATGGTGCCGGCAGCGCGGTGGATCTCGAAGGCCTGCTCGAGCTCGGCGAGGATGTGGGCGAACTTCCTCGTCTTCACGCTCTTCCCGGCCCACGGGCCTTCGGCCGGCACGACCGATTCGGTGTTGCCGTGCATCGGGTCGCAGGACCAGACCACCGAGCGGCCGGTCGCCTTCATGGCCTCGAGGAGGGGCGGCAGGCACTTGGCGATCTTGTGGGCCCCGAAGCGATGGATCAAGGTGAGGCGGCCGGGCTCGGCGTGCGGATCGAGCGTCTCGGCCAGCCAGACCAGGTATTCCGGCGTGGCGTCGGGCCCGATCTTCACGCCGATCGGGTTGGCGATCCCGCGGAAGAACTCGAGGTGGGCCGAACCGCGGGTCGCGGTGCGCACGCCGATCCACGGGAAGTGCGTCGAGAGGTCGTACCAGCCCTCGCGACGCGGCACCTGCCGGGTCTGGGCCTGCTCGTAGAGGAGGACCAGCCCTTCGTGGCTGGTGTAGAAGTCGTCGCGGTTCAGCCGTTCGATCTGGGCCCCGCTCAAGGCCTCGAGGAAGCGGATGCTCCCGCCGATCGAGTCGACGATCCGGCGATAGTCGGCCTCGAGCGGCGAGTGCCGCAGGAACTCGAGGTCCCAGTACTCCGGGTGGTGCATGTCGGCGAAGCCGCCGTCGACCAGGGCCCGGATGAAGTTGAGGGTGAGCGCCGATCGCTCGTAGCCACGGAGGAGGAGCACCGGATCGGGCCGGCGATCCTCCGGGGTGAAGGGGACGCGGTTCACGATGTCGCCGCGGTAGGCCGGCAGCGTCACGCCGTCCTTGGTCTCGACCTGCGAGGTGCGCGGCTTCGCGTACTGCCCGGCGAACCGCCCCACGCGGACGACCCGCTTGCGCGTGCCATGCACGAGGACGAGGCTCATCTGGAGGAGGATCTTGAGGACGCTCGTGATGTGGGCGGAGTCCCCCTCGTCGAAGTTCTCCGCGCAGTCGCCGCCTTGGAGGAGGAACCGCTCGCCGCGGGCCACCTCGGCCAGTTGCTTCTTGAGCCCCTCGATCTCGCCCGAGGTCACCAGCGGCGGGAGCCGGCTGATCTGCCCGACCACCGCCTCGGCCGCGGCTGGATCGAGGTACTCGGGCTGCTGGTCGGCGCGGAAGGAGCGCCACGAGGTCGGGCTCCAGTCGGGCACCGGGCGACGGGCGGACCCGCCGGAGGTCGCGTGCGGACCGCCCGGGGGATTGGGGTCATGGGCCGGCATTGGCCCGGCATCGTACGGATCCGCCGCTCGATGCGGGACCGCCCGCCCCGGGGTCGCGACCCCAGCTTTCGCCGGCCGCGGCCCGATCAGCCGATACCGTGGCGACGGAACGCCGGGCGGCCCGCTCCCATTCATGTCCCGACGGTCGGTGCACTCCGCGGGTCGTGCCCCGTTGCCGGCGTCGGGCAGGTTCCGGCCAGAATGCGGGCGACAGGACTCGAACCTGCACGGGTGTTACCCCACGGGAACCTAAATCCCGTGCGTCTACCAATTCCGCCACGCCCGCATCGCACTCATCGTACCCTTCCCGACCCGACCGGCCTCTCCCCGTCCGACGCCGACCCTCCTCGGCAGAACGCGCGGCGGAGCCCGGGCCCCACCGACCAACCACCATGAGCCTCTCCCAATCGGCCGCCAGCAACCTCGTCCCGCTCCTCGCCCGTGTCGTCCTGGCGATCGCCTTCATCCCGGTCGGTTGGAACAAGTTGATGCGGGACGCCGAATTCAGCGGCGACGCCGCCAAGCGGCTGCGTGAACTGCAGGTGGTCGAGGCCACCCCGCCGGCGTCGTCGGAGATGCTCGTCGGGCTGGTGCAGGAGTCCCCGACCCCCCCGCCAAGCACGCCACCGGCGAGCGACGCGGCGAAGCCCAAGCCCACCACCGACGAGACCGCGAAGCCGGCCGGAGCCGCGCCTGACGCGACCGGCACCCCGGTCAAGGCCAAACAGCTCCACTCCGTGACGCTCCTCGTCGACAAGATGGGTTGGAAGTACCCCGTGGCCATGGCTTGGCTAGCTGGCATCACCGAACTCGTCGGCGGCATCCTCGTCCTGGTCGGCCTCTTCACCCGCCTCTGGGCCCTCGGCCTCGCGGCGACCATGGCGGTCGCCTTCTACCTGACCAGCCTCGACGGCTTCCTCGAGACCCGCGTCTTCGCCATGGCGATCCCCGACTACACGCGCTGCATGGCCCAGCTCGGCCTCTTCGCCTTGGCCTTCGGCCTGGTCCTGACCGGCGCTGGTGCCTTGAGCCTCGACCGCATGATGTTCCGCGGCAACAGCGAGAGCACCCCGAAGAAGCGCGAAGCGAGCTGATAGAGGAGGGCTCGCCTCCGCAGCAATCTGGCCTGTTCCGTCCCAGCGACCTCGCGTGCCCGGATAGCCGCGGAGGCGCAGAGGGCGCAGAGCCGTCGCGGAGCAGAAAGAACTTGGGGCTTCGGGCCAGGCCCTCATGGCCGCTCGATCCCAAGCCACGGCATCGCCGCGCGGATGGCCACCCTGCATCCCCGCCTTCCTCTGCGAGGACTCTGCGCACTCTGCGGCTATCTGGATTCTTCCCCGCGATCGACGCCGCGAGCCGGAATGGCCGCGGAGGCGCAGAGGGCGCGGAGCCGTCGCGGAGCAGACAAGGAATTGGGGCTTCGGGTCACACCGCTTGGGACGTTCGATCCCACTCGGCGGCATCGCCGCGCGGACGGCCACCCTGCATTCCTGCCTTCCTCCGCGACGGCTCTGCGCTCTCTGCGCCTCCGCGGCTATCCGGCTCCCCGGCTTCCCGGCTTCCCGGCTTCCCAGTGATCCGGAACGCTCCGCGACCTCGTCACCGGCTTCGCTCAAACCAGTCCCAGCAACCTCCTAATCCCCACGATGAAGAACCCCGTGCAGAGGAGGTTCAGCATCAGGGAGAGGAGCGCAATAGTGACGATCGGCCCGCTGATGCCGTAGCCGAGCGAGAGGACGAGGATGCCGGCCCCGACCTCGCCCCGCGGCCACATGCCGACACACACCGCGAGCCGCTCGCGGAATGACGCTTCCTTCCGGTAGCAGAAGGCCGGGATCATCTTGCCGATGTTGCTCACCACGGTGACGGCGAGGACGTGGGCGGTGATGAGGCCCCAGCCGAGGGCCGGCGTGCCGAGGCGGAGGGCGTTGGCGGTGGCCTCGGTCGATGCGTGTCCCGCCGCGGACTCGCTACCTCCCATGAGAGGCGGCATCGAAAGGCCGACCAACACCATGAAGAGGCCGGAGATCACGGTCGACGCCCGAGCCTCGGCGGGATCGACGTCGTGCCCTTCGGCCGCATCATGGGCCGGAGCGTTCGGGCCATTGGGCCGGGCCAGCATGCAGCCGAGGGCGAAGGCCGGAAGTAGCACCTCGATGTGGATGGGCACCTTGAAGTCGAGCCACTTGCTGAGGAGGTGGATCTCTTCCGACGCGGCCACGATCAGGATCGAATAGACGACCAGCCACTTCCAGGTCGTCGGCAGCCGCACCTGATGCAGCCAGCGATAGGCCGCCCAGAGGAGGCCGACCATGATCGCCACCACGATCAGGAGCTCGAACTTGAAGCCGAGCAGGGCGATCTTGAGCGGGATCAGGAGGAGCACCGTGCCGAGGTCGTCGAAGATGGCGAGGACCCGCACCTTGTGGAAGAGCCAGCTCGTCCCGAGCCCGGCGGCAAACAGCATGCTGAAGAGGACCCCGGCCGAGGTCGGGGCGGCGAAGGCCGAGGCCAGGAGGGCTTCGCTCCACACCCCGCGGTCCGACCAGAGGTCCGAGGGCAGGATGGCGAAGACGAACCAGATCCCGGTCAGGAGCCAGGGCAGCGCGGCGGCCGAGCCAGCCACCACCGCGTCCCATCCGTAGCTCCCGAGCCGCGACTTGTCGATCTCGAACTCGTACCCGACATGGATCATGATGAAGGACAGGGCCGTCATCGTGGCCAACTGGATGGCTTGGCCCGCCCACGGCACGCTGGCGATGGCACCACCGAGGAGCTGGCTGGCCAGCAGGCCGACGATCAGGAGGATGGAGAAGGCCAGGACCTTGCGCATAGGCGTCGCCAGGGTGCAGGAGGAAGAACGAGCGGCGGGCAGGATAGGCAACCTCGGGCGTACGATGGGTCACGCCCGCCCGGCGACGGAGCCGATGCAGCACCCGGCGGAAGCAGGCTGCCGCGATCGATGGCCGACCAACTCTCCAAGCCGATCACCTTTCCGCCCGACGAGCGTCGGCCGCTTGGCACCCGCGCCCTGCGTTGGCTCTTCCCCTTCAGCGCGTCGGTCGTCGTCCATGTCGTCGGTGCGATCTTGATCGGGACCTTCGTCCTCGGGGCGTACGTCCTGCGCCAGAAGAACGAGCCGCCGGTGCCGGTCGCGGTCGACTTCTACGCTCCCGGCCGCGGCGCCGCCCCCCCGGCGCCGGCCGCGAACGCCAAGCCGAGCGTGACCATGGCCAGCCCGGAGGACCTCGCGCCCCCGCCGGCCGCGCCGGGCGAGGAGTTTGCGAACCGCCTCGAAGGCCGGCTCAACGAGCGGCTCGACCGGTCGATCGGCAGCGAGAGCGGCCTCGACCGCCACCTGCAGCAGCGGATCGGCGACCGGGTCGGCTCGGGGGTCCCCAGCCTCTCGCTCGGCACGCCCGGATCCGGCAGCGCCATGCCCAGCGTGGCGTTCGTCGGCCTCGAGGCCCCGGCGGCGAGCGTGGTCTACGTGGTCGACGCCAGCGGCTCGCTGGTGGGCACCTTTCCAAACGTCCTCCGGGAGCTCGAGCGCTCGCTCGGGAAGCTCGACCCGGTGCAGCGCTTCTCCCTCGTCTTCTTCCAACGCAACGGCGCCCTGGCCCTGCCGCCCGACGGCGCCTTGCGGCCAGCCACGCCCGACGCGGTGCGCGAGGCGATCGCCTGGGCCCGCTCCACGGTCCGCCCGGCGGGACGGAGCAACCCCGTCACCGCCCTCGAGCAGGCCCTCGCCCTCCACCCCGACCTTGTCTTCCTCCTCTCGACCGACATCACCGGCAGCGGCGACTTCGAGATCTCGCGGGAGGACCTCCTGGCCCGCGTCGACCGGCTGAACCCGGCCGACAGCGATGGCGTCCGCCGCACGCGGATCCAGTGCGTCCAGTTCCTCGACCCCGATCCCTTGGATACGCTGCGGACGCTCGCGGAGCAGCACGGCGGCGGCACCGGGTTCCGCTTCGTGTCCCGCGAGGAGCTCGGACTGAAGCCGCGGCCGTAAGGACTCGGCGCAGCCTCGACGGAAAGGGACGCGTGATCGGTTTCGCCGGCATCCTGGTCGCCACGGTCGCCGTGGCAGCGCTCGACGACCGGCTCGCTTCGGAGCGGGCGGTGCGTGGCCTCGTGGCCCAAGGCAACCGCGCGGCCCTCGTCGCCAAGCGGAACGCAGCGACCGGCATCGAACGGTCCCGACTCGAGCTCGCCCTCGGCGAGCTCGACCTCGCCGCCGCCACCGACGCCGCGACGCGCTCCAAGCTCCTCGATGCGGCCATCGCCAAGCGCAGCCCGCTCCTCGCCCTGGCCGACGATCCACGGCTCCCGGTCTGGCTGCTCGACCAGGCCGAGGCCCTCCTCCTCGTGCAGCCCGCCCTGCAAGGCACCGACCTCTTCGCCACCGCCGGGGTCCTCCTGCCCGAGGAACTCGCAGCCTGGCGGAACGCCCTCGAGCAGGCCCTGGCCGACCTCGAACGGGCCGGGCTCGACAAGCCCACCGGCGACGAGCTGTTGGAAGGCGAGCGACTCTTCCGCAAGCCGCTGCTCCAGGCGATCGCCGCGGCCCGGCGGCTCGACCTCGAGGCCCAAGCCGGCGGCCGGCCCGGCCAGTCCAGCCCGCGGCCCGGGCCTGCGGCAGGGCTCGAACTCTCGGTGAACCGGCTCCCGGCGTCGACCCGCGACACGCTGCGGCTGGCCCTGGCCCGCCTGGCCCTCGACCGCCAGCCGGAGGAAGCCAGTCGCCTGCTCGCCGCGCTCCGCTCCGCGAGCGACGCGTCGGTCCTCTCGCTCACCGCGGCCGGAGCCCTCGAGGCGATCGGTCGCGCCGAACGGGGCGACGACACGGCCCGGGGCCTCGCGCGCCGGCTCATCGCGAGCGTGGCCCGTTCTCAGCTCGTGACCCGCCTCCTCGCCGCCGACGCGAGTCATCGCGTCGAGCAGGCGCTCGGGGCCGGCTCCACCCCGGCGGCCATCGCCCCGTGGCTCGATCTCCTCGCCTCGAGCGACGACGCCGACCGGATTGCCCTGCGCGGCGTCTTGATCGGGCGACTGCTGGCCCACGCAGCGATCCCCAAGCCCGAGGAGCTGGGGAGCGCCCCGACATTACTCCTCGTGGCCCGGGCCCCGGAGCTCCGCGAGCGCGACGCGGAGCGCCTGGCCGCCGAGCTCACCGCCCGGGCTGGCGACGCCAACGACCCCGCCCAGCGGTTAGCCCTCTACGAGCTCGGCCGCACCCACGCCAAGTTGCGGCGCTACGCGGAGGCCGCCGATGCCCTGCGCCGCTTCGCCGCCGCGTTCGGCGACGACCCGCTGGCCCGCGAGGCCCTCGACCTGGCCCTCGACATCGACACCGAGCTGGCCCACGGCTTGCCGCCAAGCGACCAGCGGGTGGCCGCCCTGCGCTCGACGCTCGAGGTGGCCATCGCCCGCTACCCCGACGACCCGCGACGCTTCTCCTGGCGGCTGCAGGCGGCGGGCCTCGCCATCGAAGCGGGCGACGGCGCCCTCGCCCTGCGGCTCCTGGCCAGCATCCCGGCCACGGTCGCGGAATCACCCGATGCGAGGCTCGGCGAGATCGAGGCCCTGCTCCTCCAGGCCGGGAGCGGCAACGCCCCGAAGGCGATCGAGGACGCCCAAGGTCGGCTCGACGGCCTCCGACTCGCCGACCGGGACGAGGCTCGGCTCGCCCGCCGCGACCTGTTGCGGGCCCGCTGGGCCGTCCTGACCCAGGGTTGGCCGCTGGCCCTCCAGTCGGCGACGGCGGCCCTGGCCCGAAGCGGAGCGAGCCCCGTCGTCCAACAGCAGGCACTCGCCTTGGCCCTCGAGGTCCAAGCGGCGAGCGGCGATCCGATCGTCGTGCCGAGCGCCCCGAGCCTCGGTGCCGCCGAGCGGCGGGCGGTCCTCGAGCGGTTCGCCCGCACCGCCCTGGCCGCCATCGACGCGACGCGCGATCGAGGCGAACTCGACGCCGCGGAGGCCTTGGCCAAAGCCCAGCTCGGAGGCGTGGCCGAGAGCCTCGATGCCCTGACCAAGGGCGGCCAAGCGGTCGACGCCCTCCTCCTCGCCCGGATCCTGGTCGAGAGTCGGCGCGGAGCCGCGGCGATCGAGGTCGCCCGCCGCGCCTTGGCCAGCCAGCCCGGCGATGCGGTGGCTGTCGCGACGCTGGCCGAGGCCCTGCGGCAGGTGGGTGGCGCAGACCATCTCGCCGAGGCGGCGGCGATCCTCCGCGAGACACAGTCCCGCGTCCCCGACCGCTCGCCCGCCTGGTGGGAACTGCAAGCCGAGCTGGCCGAGGTGCTGGCCGCGACGCCCGGCAACGCCGACGCCCTCCGCACCGGGATCGAAAGCCTGCGGATCACCGACCCCACCATGGGCGGCCCGCGCCACGCGGCCCGCTTCGAGCGGATCGTCCCGCCTCCCACGGAGCGTTAGGCGATGCACTGGCCTCGCCTCATCCTGCACGTCGACATGGACGCCTTCTACGCGTCGGTCGAGCAGCTCGACGATCCCGCCCTGCGCGGAAAGCCGGTCCTGGTCGGCGGCCGCGGCGGGCGCGGCGTGGTCTGCGCCGCAAGCTACGAGGCCCGCCGCTTCGGCTGCCGCTCGGCGATGCCCATGCGCCAAGCGTTAGCCCTCTGCCCGCAGGCCATCGTGGCCCGCCCCCGATTCGAACGCTACCAAGACCTCTCCGGGCGTCTGATGCGGATCCTGGGCGACGTCTCGCCGCTGGTCCAGCCGCTGTCGCTCGACGAAGCCTTCGTGGACGCCACCGGCTCGCAGCGCCTGCTCGGCGACGGCGTCACCATCGCCCGCCGCATTCGGGAGCGCGTGAAGTCCGAACTCGGCCTGACCTGTTCGGTGGGCGTAGCACCCAACAAGTTCGTGGCCAAGCTGGCCAGCGATCTCGAGAAGCCCGACGGCCTCACCGTCATTCCCGCCGAGGGGATCGCCGCGCGGCTCGCCCCGCTGGCCATCGAGCGGATGTGGGGCGTCGGCCCGGTCGCCGCCCAGACCTTCCATCGCCATGGCCTGGCCAGCTTCGGCGACGTGCAGCGCTGCGACGAGTCCCAGCTCGAAGCCCTCTTCGGCGAGTCCGGGCCGCATTGGCGGCGGCTCGCCTTCGGCCTCGACGAGCGCGAGGTCTCGGTCGACCACGAGGCGGTGACCGTGGGCCACGAGCAAACCTTTGGCGAGGACCTGCGGACCGCGGCCGAGGTCGAGGAGCATCTTCTCGGCCAGGCCGACGAGGTCGCGGCCCGGCTGCGGCGCAAGGGACTGCAAGCGACGCGGGTGACGGTGAAGATCCGCTACTCCGACTTCACCACCATCACCCGGGCCCGCATGCTCGACGAGCCGACGGACCGCAGCGATCTCCTCCGCCAGGCGGCCCGCGGGATCTTCCGCCGCTGGGCCTCGCGCGAGTTCCAACCGGTGCGACTCATCGGCTGCACGGCCAGCGGCCTGGTCGAGGGTCCGTCGCAGCTTTCCCTCTTCCCCGATCCGAGCGAGGCCAAGCATCGCAGCATGGATCGGGTGGCGGATGTGATACGGGCCAAATTCGGCCGCGGCTCGATCGGCCGGGCTGACGCACCGCGGCCCCGTGGCGAGCCGCGGCGAGAGCGGGAGTGAAAGAGAGTTCGGGGAGCGGTTCGAATCGCCGTCGAGTCGCAGGGAGCGATGTCGCGAGCCCGGATAGCCGCAGAGTCGCAGGGAGCAATGTCGCGAGCCCGGATAGCCGCAGAGTCGCAGAGTGCGCAGAGTCCTCGCAGAGGAAGGCCTGAATGCAGGGTGGCCGTCCGCGCGGGCGGGACGCTGCTTGGGATCGAGCGTCCATCGACGTTTGACCCGAAGCCCCAATGCCCTTCTCTGCTCTGCGAGGGACTCTGCGGCCTCTGCGGCTCTGCGGCAATCCGGGCGAAGTGAAGCCAGGTTTCACGCGAAGGCGCGAAGACGCGAAGGGGACGGGATGGACTTTGCTTCTGCCCGAGCTTCGTGGCCGCCCAGGTCCTCCTCTTTCGTGGGGTGATCCGGGCGTTCGAGCGCCGATTGGAGCGACGCCCATCCTCGGCGGAGCGTCGAGAGGGGGACGATGCCGCGCATCGCGCGTCGTAGTTCCGGTCGAGCGATGCGTATCCAAATTGGGCGTGTCTGATCTGGGCTTCTCCAATCTGTTCCACTGGCCCGCTCAGGCTGTCAGCGCCGGCGGCACGAGCGGCCGGCGCAGACCGCGCCGCTACACTGCGTTCCGCATGAGCTCCTTCCACGATCCACGCCCATGGAGACCAGCTCCGGGCCGTTTCGACCAGGGAATGGCGCTCGTCACGCGGCCGCTGACCCGCGAGGAGATCGCCCAGCTCCGAAGCGCGGGGTTCACCGGCGTGCGCCTGATCGGTGGGTCGACATTCGGGAGCCTGGCCTTCCTCTCCGAGCTCCCTTGGATCACCGAGCTCTCCATTCCTGGGTTTTTCATCAACCTCGACGGCGATCTCCTCCGCAGCCTGCCGAGGCTCGAACGGCTTTCGGTCGGGAGCGGCCAGATCTCCTCGCTGCCGCTCAGCGACCTTCCTGCGTTGAGATCCTTCGGTGGATACTGGTCAAAGATCGTCCTCCGATCCCTCGTGGGTGCAAGTCTCGAGCGGCTCATGCTCGCGGAGTGTCGATCTCTCGACCTGCGGCTGATCCCCCCTTTGCCCGGCCTGCGGTCGCTCGGCATGGTCGACACATCGATCACCTCCGTGCAGGGGATCGAGCGTTTCGACTCGCTCGAGACGCTTGAGATCCTCCATGCGCCGCGGCTGACCTCGATCGACGGGCTTGCAGCCTTGCGGCGCTTGCGTCGTCTTGAGCTGGCGGGGTGCAAGCGGCTCGACACCCTGCAGCCGGTCTTCGCGCTGACGGAGCTCGGGTTTCTGAACGCGAGCGAGATCGGCGGCCGACCGTCGCTTCGCGGCATCGAGAGGCTGGAACGGCTGGAGGAGATCGACTTCGCGGCGACCGTGGTCGGGGACGGCGACCTCTCCCCGCTCCTCCGGCTCCCCCGCCTGGCGCGGGTGTCGTTCGACGACCGCCCGCACTACAGCCACACGAGGGCGGAGATCCTCCGCTCGCTGCCTTCCGCCAAGACGGAGTGAGCCGGCCGCGAGCCCGCGCCTACCAGCCGTGGGCGGCCCAGAGCCGCGGCAGGCGGCGGGCGAGGTGCTCCTCGCTCTCCTCGAACGGCTCGCCGGCGGGCGATGGTCCGTCGACGACGGTGGAAGGCGGCAGGGGCCTCCCGGTCCTGGCCTCGACCACTCGCGAGGCGACGTATCCGAACTCCTCGAACGCCGCGCCTTCCTCGTCGTCGTCGACCGGGACGTCGGCGAGCGAGTCGGCGTCGAGCAAGGCGCGCTCGAACCGGGTCCGGCCGAGCGAGACGAGCCAGCTCCGGAAGTCCATGAACCCGTCGTCCGAGCAGCCGCCGTTCAGCAGATAGGCGGCCGCCCAGAGGTCCCACGTGTACGCCCGGCACCGCAGCTCGTGGAACAAGGCGTCGAACGCGACCACCTCAGGGACCGGAAGTCTCGCCAGCGCCTCCTCCAGCCGAGCGAGTCGGGTGTCTCGGTCGGCGGTGCTGGCCGGGCTTGATCGCTCGATGATGCTCCAGAACTCGTTCCGATCCATCGCGTCCTCCCGTGCCGCGAAGCGTACGCGATGCGACCCGGCCGGGGAGCTTTGGAGGGACCGGTCCGGGGAGCGGCCCGGATGGCTGCAGAGTCGAAGAGGCCTTGCGCAGGTAGGCGGGAAGGCAGGAATACAGGGTGGCCGTCCGCGCTGGCGGGACGCCCCTTGGGATCGAGCGTCCATCGCAGCTTGACCCGAAACCCCAATGCCCTTCTCTGCTCTGCGAGGGACTCTGCGGCCTCTGCGGCTCTGCGGCAATCCGGGCCGAGCGAAGCCAGGTTTCACGCGAAGGCGCGAAGACGCGAAGGGACCAGATCGGGGTTGTCGCCAGCGCCGCTCCGCGCTCTCGGGAACCGGATAGCCGCAGAGGCCGCAGAGTCCTACGCAGAGGAAGGCCAGAATGCAGGGTGGCCGTCCGCGCTGGCGGGACGCCGCTTGGGATCGAGCGCCCATCGCAGCTTGACCCGAAGCCCCAATGCCCTTCTCTTCTCTGCGAGGGACTCTGCGGCCTCTGCGGCTCTGCGGCAATCCGGGCGAAGTGAAGCCAGGTCTCGCGCGAAGGGGACGAGCGGGACCTCCGCCTCCTCCCCGGCCTCACTCGTCCCACCAGCGCGTGCCGGCGAGGACGCACAGCAGGTCGTACTCGCGGAGCAAGCGGGCGAGGGCCGGTTGGTCGGCGGGCACGAGCGGGCGGAGGGCCCATGCGGCTCGCGTGTGGCGCTCGGCTCGATCGGCGCGGAGGAAGCCCTCGCGGAGCATGCCGCGGCGGTCCTCGTCGGAAGTCAGGACGATCGGGTTCGCCCGGTAGCCGTCGAGGGTGGCGAGCAGCCAGCGGTCGAGTTCGCGCCTCGCGTTTTGCTCGCGGGCCTCGATCGCCTTGGTGGCGGCGGCGTCGGCGGCGAGGGCCCGGCGGAGGCGGGCGTAGAGGTAGCCCGGGTCGCGGATGTCCTGGAAGCGGGGCGGCGAGAGCAAACGCTCGTAGGCGATGCGGAGCGAGGCCCGCTCCTCGTCGGCCACGGCGTCGCCCGCGGCCTTGGTGATTCGCTCGAGCATGCGATCGAAGACCGCCCGCCAGGCGACGGCCTGGGCGGCGAAGGCTTCGAGGTCGACGCGGCGCCGGGCGCCCTCCTCGGCCCGGGCGGCGGCGATCGCTTCCCATTCCTTCGACGCGTCGTCGTTGGTGAGCTGGCCGGCTTGCAGGCGGCGCTGGATCGACTGCTGGAGGCCGAACTCGCGGCCCCGCGACCAGTCGGCGTGGGCATCGCTCCGCAACCGGGCGACGCGCCGCTCGCGGGCCACCGTCCGCAGTTCGTCGACCGACTCGAGGACCGCCGCCTCCGCGGCGGGACGGACGAGAGCCGGCGTCGAGGTCCGCAGGAGGGTCGGCAGGTTGGGCAGGACCTCGTAGCCGTAGGGCACCGAGAGGAGCGTCTCGCCATCGGCCCAGATGGCCAGCTCGCGCTCGGCGCGGGCCAAGGCGAGAGGGCGACTCCGGGCTTCGCCGAAGACGGCGGCGAGATCATCGAAGGTGGCGCGATCGGCGGCCACGACCGCATCGAGGGCCACGATCATCGACTCGGCCAAGGCCTGGTAGTCGGCCACGGTCGGCGGGTCGCCGGAGGTCGGATCGAGATAGCGCGTGAAGCCCTCCCGCTCGACCGCGCTCCGTTTGGCTTCGATCGCCTCGAGGGCGGGAAGCGTCTCCTTCTCCCAGCGGGCCTTGGCATCGCGGATCGCCGTGGCCGCGGTCAGCCGCTCGTCGGGGGTGGCGTCGGCGAACCAGGCGAGGACCAGATCCTCGTCGAGTGGCCGCGGCTTCCAGTCCATGCGCCAGCGGTTGGCGTTGTCCTCGTTCGCGGAGGTCCCGTTCGAGGCCACGTGGCGGAGGAGCGCCGACTCGCCGGTCCGCTGCATGCTCTCCTCGATCGAAGTCTTGGCGAGGGCCTCGAGCCGCTCGGCGAACTGGTCGGTCCGGTAGGTGGCCTCCCAGAGCTTGGACCCGACTTCCGGGCCGAGGATCGTGTGCAGGGACGTCAGCGCCGGGTCGGCGATGGCCTTGCGGCGCTCCTGCTGCGGGATCGGGTTTTGGAGGAGGGCCAACGCCGACGCCGGCGAGGCGAGGGCGACGAGGAGTTCGTCGACGAAGGCGTCGTCGGCCTTGGCCCAGGTCTTGTACGCCGCCTCGATCTCGCCCTTGGCGTCGTCGCTCGGGGCCATGCGGAGGGCCGCCCGGAAGCGGGCGTCCATGGTGAACTGGTCGGTGAAGAGGGGGTCGTAGAGGTTCGAGGCGTAGAGGCGGACGGCGAGTTCGCGGCTGGCTTCGAAGGAGACGAGGCCGGCGATCTCCTTGCGGCAGGCGGCGATCGCCGCCTGGAGCTTGCGCTGCGGAGCGGTCCAGTCGGGCATCTCCCGCTCCGCGTCGGCCCGTCCAGCGGGATAGGCGGTGGACATCGCTTCGCCACGCTCGACCCGCTCCCGCACGTGCTCCTGCGAGCGGTCGATGAATCGGCGGACCGCGGCGAGGCGTTCCTTGGAGAGGCTCGCCAGGCGCGGCTCGTAGTCGCGGAGCCGCGGCTCGATCGCGGTTCGCTCCTCGGGGGTCAGGGTCCGCAGCTCGCGGAGGACCTCGACGATGCGGACGTCGCTCGGGCCGCTTCCGCCGAGGCGATCGGTGTCGAGCGTGCGGTCGATGGCCCGGGCCTGCCGGGCGGAGGCGAACTCGAGGCGGCGCTCCTCGGGAAGGGCCGCCTCGATCGCCGCGAAGAGGGCGGCGTCGAGCTCGGCGATCCGATCGGCGAGGCTGAAGAGCTTCCGCCGCCGGTCGGCCCAGTCCTTCGGGTCGCGCCACGACTGCGGCTCGGCGTTCTCGAAGGGCTCGAGCTCCCGCTCCTCGAGCGTCCGGTACTCGGCCCAGTAGCGGTCATGGGCCGCGATGATCGCCTGGCGTTCCTCGGCGGTCGGCGAGGCGGTGAGCCGCGTGTCGAGCCAAACCCCGATCTCGCAAAGCCGGATCGGCTGGGGGAAGAGGTGGCCGGCGGCTGCGGCCAGCGAGGCCCAGCCAAGGAGGGCGAGGAGGCCGATCAGGAGGTGGGTCGGCCGAAGCATGCGGTTAGGCATGGGCAACGCTCCGGTGGCGTGGTCGAGACCGGCGATCGATCGACGCATCACTCGTCCCACCACGAGGTCCCCGCGAGCACACACGAACGGTCGTACTCTCGCATGGCCCGGGCCAACGCCGGCTGGTCGACCGGCACCATCGCCCGGAGGGCCCAGACGGCGCGAGTGTGGAGTTGGTCCCGATCAGCCCGCAGGAAGGCTTCGCGGCGCAGGCCGCGCATGTCCCAATCTGCCACGAGCGTAATCGGATGGGCTCGGAAGCTGTCGATGTTGGCAATGAAGCGGCTGTCGACCTCGCGTTTGGTCGCACCTTCGAGGTCGTCGATCGCCCGCAGTCGCTCCGGATCGCCCTTGAACGATGCCCTGGCTCGAGCGAAGAGATAGCTCGGATCGCGCAGGTCGCGGAAGCGAAGAGGGGCCACCGATCGCTCGTAGGCGATGCGCAGGGCGATGCGGTCGTCATCGCTGAAGCCCTCGCCAGCGCTGGCCGCGATCCGTTCCAGCATGCGATCGAACGTGTCTCGCCACGCCGCACCCTGACGGGCCAGTTCGTCGAGGTCGGCTCGGCGATTGGCGCTGTCTGCTTCGCGGCGGGCATCGAGTCGCGGGGTTTCCGCCGCTGCCTCCTCTGGGCTCACCAGCCCGTTTCGCTCTCGCTCGCGGAGGTCGTCCTGGGCAGCTCTGGTCGCGTTCGTGGCGTACAGATGGCGGGCGTCGAATCGGAGCCGCATCAAGCGGCGCTCGCGGGCCAAGGTCGGAAGGGACCCAATCATCTCGAGAACCACTGCCTCCGCTGCTGGGCGGGCCTTGGGCGCGGTCGCCACGCGGAGCAGGGTCGGGAGGTTCGGCAGCACCTCGTAGCCGAAGGTGGTGCCGACCAGCGTCTCTCCGTCGGCATAGACGGCGACCTCGCGCTCGCATCGGGCGAGGGTAAGGAAGCGAGCCAAGGCAGGGTCGACGACGGCTGCGAGATCCTCGAAGGTGGTGTGGTCCGACGCCATCGCGGCGTCAAGGGCCGCGATGGTCAGGTTTGCGACGTCGAGGTACGCGGCCTCATCGGGCGGGAGGGCGGCGCCGCGCTGGCGAAGCCGCTCGCTCATGGCGCGGGTCGCAGCATCGACCGCCGCGAACTGCGGGGCGATCGCGTCGCGCCAGCGGGCCGTTCCGTCCTGGATCGCCGTCGAGACGATCAGTCGCTGGTCGTCGCTCGCCTCGGCGAGCCAAGCGAGGACCGTCGCGGAGTCGAGCGGACGCGGTTTCCAATTGGCGCGCCAGTCCGGACCATCGTTCCCGCTGGCGGAAGCGGATCCGGTCGCGACGCGGCGGAGGAGCGGCGAATCGGCGGTGCGCTCGGCGCTCGCGGCGATCGATGTCGTGCGCAAGACATCCAGCCGATCGTCGAACTGGTCGCTCGACTTGGCGGCTTTTTCTCGCTCCGCGGCGCCGCTCGCACCAAGCAAGCGATCCAAGTCCGCCATGGCGGAGGCCCCGATCGTCTGACGAGGTTCGAAGTCCGGTTCGAGATCGACCCGGATCTCGTGGGCGGCCGGCGCGGCGAGCAACTGGGCAAGTATTCGTTCGACGAAGGCGTCGTCCTCCTTGGCCCACGCCCGGTAGATCTCCATGATCGCTGCCTGTTCCTCATCGCTCCTCGCCCGGCGCACTGCGACCCGGAGGCGGGGCTCGATGGAGTCGGCCTTGAGCGACGAGTCGTCGGCGAAACGGCCGTAGAGCCGATAGGCGAGCTCGCGGTTGGCCTCGAAGGAGACCATCCCGTTGAGGTCCGCCCGGCAGGCGGCGACCGCCGCTCGGAGTTTGCGGCGGAGTGCGGTCCACTCGGGAGTCTCCGCTTCGACTTCCGTCAGGACGACGACTTTCGCCTCGAGCACGGGCTCACCTTGCTCGACGCGCTGGGCGAGGCGCTGGTCTGCCGTATCGTGCGCGCGGCGGAGGGTGAGCAGGAGGTCCCGGGCGATGGCCGCGATGCGGGCCTCGTGGTCGCGGAGCGAAGGCTCGATCGCGATCCGTTCCTCCGGGGTCAGCGTCTGCATCCGGCGGGCGATGTCGGCGATATGGAGGTCGAGCGTGCCCGGCCCGAGGAGGGCACCCGTGTCGAGGGTGCGATCGATGGCCCGGGCTTGCCGAGCGGTCGCGAACTCGGCCCGTCGCCCCTCTGGCAGTGCCGCCTCGATGGCGTCGAAGAGGCTGTTGTCGAGCTGCGCCATCCGGTCGACGAGGGCGAAGGTCGCGCGGCGTCTGGCGGGCCACTCCTTCGGCTCGCGCCAAAGAGACTGGTTAGCGCCGGTGAAGGCTTGGATCGCGCCTTCGTCCAAGGCACGGTAAGCAGCCCAGTACCGATCGTGAGCAGCGATGATCGCCCGCCGCTCCTCCGTGGTCGGCGGCACCGTGAGGCGCGTGTCGAGCCAGAGGCCGACCTCGCAGAGGCGAATCGGCGGGGGAGTCCATCCGCCTGCGGCGACGGCGCACGGAGCCCACGCCAGCAGGATCAGCACGGAACCGAAGTAGAGCAGCCAGCCGACGAGCCGATCGGGCATGGGCACCTCTCGGCTCGCACTTTACCGGCGTTGCGAGGGAGGTCAACCGATCGGCAAGTTGTTTGACCGCAAGCGGGCGGCCCCCGCCCCGACCCGTTACGCTCCCGCCCCATGGCTCGCCTCTCGCCCATGGCCTTGGTGGAGCGCGTCGGCAATCGGTTGCCCGATCCGGCCACGCTCTTCGTCCTCGGGTGCCTCCTCGTCTTCCTCGGCTCGGGGCTTGCGGCGTGGAGCGGCTGGAGCGTGCCGCATCCCTCGAAGCCTGGCGAGACGGTGAGCGCGGTGAGCCTCATGAGCTCGGAGGGGATCCGCTGGATCTGGCTCAACGCCGTTCGCAACTTCCTCGACTTCCACCCCCTCGGGGTCGTCCTCGTGGCCATGCTCGGGATCGGCGTCGCGGAGCGGACCGGGCTCTTCGCCGCGATCCTCAAGCTGGTGGTCTTGGCCACGCCGGAGAAGCTCCTCACGCCCGCCGTGATCTTCGCCGGCGTGAACGCCTCGGCGGCGGCCGACGCCGGCTATGTCGTCCTGCCTCCGCTCGTGGCCGGGGTCTACGCAGCGCTCGGCCGTTCGCCGTTGGTCGGCGTGGCGGCGGTGACCTTCGGCATCGCCGGCGGCTTCAGCGCGAACCTCGCCATCACCAGCCTCGACCCGCTCCTCCAGGGGATCACCCAGCAGGCGGCCCAGATCATCGATCCGAACGTGCACGTGCGGGTCGACTGCAACTGGTACTTCATGATCGCCTCGACCTTCTTCCTGACCTTCCTCGGCTGGGGCGTCACGGCGTGGTGGGTCGAGCCTCGCTACGACCGGGCGGCGATCGCCAGGCAGCTCTCGGTCGCGGGCATCGAGGCGGTGGGGAAGGAGCGATTGACGGCGGACGAGAAGCGCGGGCTCCTCGCGGCGGGCGTGGTGGCTCTCCTCGTCGTGGCCGCGCTTCTGGCCATGATCCTCGTCCCCGGTTGGCCTCTCGCCGGCGACTACGAGCGGGCTCCGGGCCGCTTCGTCCCAGCCTGGACCGAGGCCCTCGTCCCCATCCTCTTCGTCGGGTTCCTCCTGCCCGGCGTCGCCTACGGGATCGCCACCCGCAGCGTGCGCAGCGACCGCGATGTGGCCAGCCGGATGGGCGAGTCGATGGCGGCGATGGGGACCTACCTCGTCCTCGCCTTCTTCGCCGGCCAGTTCATCAAGTGGTTCGACCGCTCGAACCTCGGCCTGATGCTGGCGGTCGAAGGGGTCGACCTCCTGAAGCGCTTCGCGCTGCCCCACGCCGTGCTCATCGTCGCCATCGTCGGCTTCACCGCGGTCGTCAACCTGGTGATGTCGAGCGCTAGCGCGAAGTGGGCGATCCTGGCCCCGGTCATGGTGCCCCTCTTCATGGGCCTCGGGCTTTCGCCGGAGTACATCCAGGTCGCCTATCGGGTGGGCGACTCTTGCACCAACCCGATCGCCCCGCTCAACGCCTACCTGGTGATCATCCTGGTGGTGATCCGCCGCCACGAGCCAAGCGCCGGAATCGGGACCATCATCGCCCTCCTCTTGCCCTACACGATCGCCACGCTGGTGGCCTGGACCGGCTTCCTCCTCGCCTGGCACGCGGCGGGGGTTCCGCTCGGACCGAGGTGAAGTCCACGGCTTTCGCCCGGCAACGCGCTTCTCGATCGACGGCGGGCCGTTTCGGCTGCACAATGCCTCGATGCTCGTCACGTCCGCGCTCCTCTCCGCCGCCGTCCTCTCCGCCCTCCCGCCCCAAGCCGCCGCCGCACGCCACCCGACCCCGGTGTGGGTGACCTTCGTCGACAAGCCGGCCGCCCGCGGGGCGATCGATCCCAGCATGACGCCGCTGACTCAGCGGGCCCTCGATCGCCGGGCCAAGCGGCGCAGCGAGCCGGGCCTGGTCGACGCCCGCGACCTGCCGGTCGAGGCCCGGTACGTGAGCGCGGTCCTTTCGACCGGCGTTCGGCTCCGCGAAGAGAGCCGCTGGCTGAACGCGGTGAGCATCGAAGCCTCGCCCGCCGCCCTCAAGGCGATCCGCTCCATGCCCTTCGTCCGCTCCGTGCAGCCGGTCCGGGTCGGCCACAGCGAGCCGACCAGCGAGACCCCGCTCCTGGGCACCGCCGACGCTACCTATGGGGCGAGCGACGCCCAAGTCGCCCAGATGGACCTCGTCCGCCTCCACAACCGTGGCTTCCACGGCGAAGGCATGGTGATCGGGATCCTCGACACCGGCTTCCACCGCGAGCACGAGGCATTCTTCAGCCCCGAGCATCCGCTGCAGGTCGTCGCCGAGTGGGACTTCCTCAACAACGATCCCAATACCGACATCGAGGAAGGCGACGATCCGAACCAGCACCGCCACGGCACGTGGATCCTCGGGACGCTCGCCTCGTACCTGCCGGGCGAACTCGTCGGCACGGCCTACGGCGCGTCGTACGTCCTCTGCAAGACCGAGGACGTGACCAGCGAGACGCCGATCGAGGAAGACCACTACGTGGCCGGCCTTGAGTTCATCGAGGCCCACGGGGCCGACCTCGCGACCAGCTCGCTCGGCTACATCGACTGGTACACCCAGGCCGACCTCGACGGGGCCACCGCGGTGACCACCATCGCGGTGAACACGGCGACCGCCAACGGCCTCGTCTGCTGCACCGCGGCGGGTAACGAAGGGCATGACGACGACCCGGCGACGAGCACGATCATCGCTCCCGCCGATGCCTTCGAGGTCCTGACCTGCGGCGCCGTCGACGGAGGCGGCGTCATTGCCGACTTCTCCTCGAGCGGGCCGACCGCCGATGGTCGCATCAAGCCCGAGATCCTCGCTCGCGGTGTGGCCACCGCCACCATCAACTCGACCCAGTCGACGGGGCTCTCCGCGGTGAGCGGCACGAGCCTCTCGACCCCGCTGATCGCCGGAGCCAGCGCTTGCATCTTGCAGGCCCGGCCCGACCTCTCGGTGAAGAAGCTCCGCGGGGCGCTCCTCGCCACCGCGAGCGAGGGTTCGACGCCCGATCCGCTCTTCGTGCGCGGCTACGGCATCCTTCAGGCCGACGTCGCCGCAAGCCTCGGCCGCGTGGCGGGTGACATCAACCTCGACGGGCACGTGAACGCGAGCGACCTCGCGATCCTGCTCGGGGCTTGGGGCGGATGCTCGCCCTGCGAGACGTGCGTCAGCGACCTGAACGGCGACTGCGCGGTGGATGCGGCGGACCTGGCGATTCTCCTCGGCAATTGGGGTTGAGCCAGCGGCGTCCCGACGCCCTATCGCGAAACGCGGAGGAACCGGCGGCGGACTCGGTGCGGAGACTCCGAAGGCCCAGGCGCGACGGCGAGGATCGCCGGCAGCTTGGCGTCGTTGCGAGCCGGGGGTGCCATGACA
>JBGAKK010000041.1:0-43958 GCA_044224425.1 Phycisphaerales bacterium | reverse complement strand
TGGTCCTGCGATTGATCAATCCTTTATCGAATTGCTGGAAGGCCTGCGCCGCGTGTTCGATGACGATCGGATTTCGCTCGCGGCGCAGCGGTTGTATCGGCACGATGATCAGCGGCGAATCGAGCGACTGGCCTCGCTGGCGAATCACGTGCGCATTCCGCTGGTGGCGACCAATGATGTGCACGCGCACGTACCCGAACGCCGCGCCGTGCAGGATGTGCTCACATGCATTCGGCACGGCTGCACACTGGATCAGGCGGGACTCCGGCTCTTCGCCAACGCCGAACGGCATCTCAAATCGCCGGAGGAAATGGCGAGGTTGTTCCGCGATCATCCGCAGGCGATCGCGCGCAGCGTGCAGATCGCCGAGCGCGCCGCGGCGTTTTCGCTGGATGAACTGCGCTACGAGTATCCGGACGAGGTCGTACCTGAAGGTTCGACGCCGATGCAGCACCTGATCGCGCTGACGTGGGCGGGCGCGCGTGGGCATTACCCGCAGGGTGTGCCCGAGAAAGTGCGGCGGTTGATCGAGCACGAATTCAAACTCATCGAGGAGTTGGACTACGCTCGCTACTTTCTCACTGTGCATGATCTGGTGATGTATGCGCGCTCGCGCGGGATTCTCTGTCAGGGGCGCGGCGCAGCGGCGAACTCGGCAGTGTGCTTCTGCCTGGGCGTGACCGCCGTCGATCCCGATCGCATCGACACGCTCTTCGAGCGCTTCATCAGCCGGGAACGCAACGAGCCGCCCGACATCGACATCGACTTCGAGCATGAGCGGCGGGAAGAGGTCATTCAATATCTCTACCGCAAGTACGGACGCGATCGCGCGGCCCTCACCGCGGAGGTCATCACATACCGGGGAAAGAGCGCCGTGCGCGATGTGGGCACGGCTCTCGGCCTCTCGCTCGACGCCGTGGACGGGCTCGCGAAGACGCTCGACTGGTGGGATGGCGGGGTCGTTGACGCCGCTCGGATACGCGAGCTTGGCCTCAATCCAGA
The DNA here is from genome assembly GCA_044224425.1 of Phycisphaerales bacterium. Lineage (GTDB taxonomy): Bacteria > Planctomycetota > Phycisphaerae > Phycisphaerales > SM1A02 > JAEUIT01. Next base: position 42,956 of record JBGAKK010000041.1, on the reverse strand, counting down.
GGACCGCACCATCCGCCTCGTGCTGCTCCTGACCGCCCAGCTCCTTGGTTTTCCTCGCCACCTCTCGCAGCATGTTGGTGGATTCGTCATCACCCACACCCCGCTCAGCGAGCTCGTGCCGATCGAGAATGCCAGAATGGAGGGCCGGACCGTCATCGAATGGGACAAGGACGACATCGACGCCATGGGCATGCTCAAGGTCGACGTGCTGGGCCTGGGGATGCTCACCTGCATCCGGAAGTCGATCGACTTGGTCAATGCCGATCGCACCGGAACTGCATCCATCCCGCAGCCAGCGGCGAGGCCGGCGCCAGCGTGCGGTCGGTCGACCCCAGCGTCCGTGGCCACCTCCGCTGCCAAGGGAGCCGGCCGGGGTGAGGCAAAGGCGGCCGCCCGGACAGCCGACGCAAGTCGCGATCGCCCGCCGGATCCGACCGCTGGCGGAAGCACGCTCGGGTCGCCAGCCCACCGTGCCCTGCCGGAGCAGCAGGGGCCGATCGCCTTCCACACCATCCCTGCCGAGGATGCGGCCGTCTACGACATGGTCTGCGCCGCCGACACGATCGGGGTCTTCCAGATCGAGTCGCGGGCCCAGATGTCCATGCTGCCTCGGCTGCGTCCGCGATCCTTCTACGACCTGGTCATCGAGGTCGCGATCGTTCGCCCCGGTCCGATCCAGGGCGACATGGTGCATCCCTACCTCCGGCGGCGAAACGGCGAGGAGCCGGTGGTCTTCCCCGACGACGCTGTCCGCGCCGTCCTCGGCAAGACGCTCGGCGTGCCGCTCTTCCAGGAGCAAGCGATGGCCCTCGCCATCGTCGCCGCCGGCTTCACGCCCGGCGAGGCGGACCAGTTGCGGCGAGCGATCGCGGCATGGAAGCGGAAGGGGAGCCGGCTCCAGGAGTTCGCCGCCAAGCTCGAGCAAGGCATGGTCGGGCGCGGCTACACGCGTTCCTTCGCCCAGCAGGTCTTCACCCAGATCCAAGGCTTCTCGGGCTACGGCTTCCCCGAGTCGCATGCGGCGTCGTTCGCCCTGCTCGTCTACGTCTCCGCTTGGCTCAAGTGCCATCAGCCAGCGGCATTCGGCGCCGCCCTCATCAACAGCCAGCCGATGGGCTTCTACGCCCCGGCCCAGATCGTGCGCGACCTTGCCGAGCATGGCGTCACGGTGCGAGGCGTCGATGTGAACGCCAGCCATTGGGACTGCGGGTTGGAGCGAGTCGATCCCTTGGAGCGGCTGCCGCTTCGGCTGCCTGATGGCGACCCCTGCGCGGTCTGGCGACGCAGCCCGTCGCAGGACGCGGCACCGCCGGGGCGGACAACGCAGCGGGCTGCACGCAGGGCTGCAGACGACGCGGCGGAAGGCGAGGCCGAGGCCACCGAGTCGGTCGGCGGTTGGTGGCCCCTCGACCCTCGCTCCGTGGGAAGACGGAACGGCAAGGACTCGGAGGTCCGTCGCCACGGACCCACGCCTAGGGAACGCGAGCGGGAGCGGCAGATGCTCTTGCGCGACCCCTCGATGTGCGTTCCAGCCGGCAAGCGGTCGGTGGCGTTCGATCAGCCGTCCCTCCGGCTCGGGCTTCGCCTGGTGCGTGGCCTCTCCGACGTCGACGGCGTGCGTATTGCCGAGGCCGTCGATCGAGCTGGCCCCTTCCATTCCGTCCACGACCTTTGGCGGGCGAGCGGGGTGTCGGTCAGCGCCCTCCGCAAGCTGGCCTTCGCCGACGCCTTCCGCTCGATGGGGCTCGATCGGCAGCACGCCCTCTGGCAGATCCAAGCGCTGCGTGACGAGCCGCTCCCGATCTTCGATGTGACGACCTTGAGCGAGGTGCCGGGCAATGGACAGCCGGGCAATGGACAGCCGGGCAATGGACAGCCGGGCAATGGACAAGCTTCGACGAGTCGCGTCGCCGACAGAACGGCACGATCACACGCCCAAGCGATGCCGGAGTCAGTCGACCGGCCGGACCCCGAAGCGACAGCGATCCGGCACCGGAACGAGCCGACCATCGGTCTGGTGCACCCCCCGCAGATCGGCGCGGTGACCGCCGTACGCCAGACCACATGCTCGGGCAACATGGACGGAGAGGCAGCAAGCGGCGGTTGTCTGGGCGAGTCGCCTTCGCTCGCGCCTCCGCCGAGCGATGCGATGGGAGGTGTGGGCTCGCTTCCCGCCCATACGGAGGAATCAAGTCAGCCCGACCACGGCGTGAAGCCCGAGCAGCCGGCTCGGTCGTCTCCGCCGGCGCACCAGCCTGGGCCAGCTCCGCAGAGCGATTCGCCATCGCCCGATCGCTGGCGGCAGGCGAGTATCGGCCGGCCAGCCACCGACCCGCCGCGAAGCCAGCTTCCTCCAGTGAGCGACCTCGCTGCGGTGGCTCACGACTACGAATCGATCGGCCTCTCCCTCAAACGCCATCCCATCGCCTGCATCCGCGCTCGCCTTGCGAGCCGCGGCGCCGTGCCGTGCGGGGCGCTTGCCAACCAACGACTGACACCGCAGGGGACGAGCCTCGCTGTAGCGGGCGTGGTCCTCGTGCGCCAACGTCCCGCCACGGCCAACGGCATCCTCTTCATGACGGTCGAGGACGAGAGCGGGATCGCCAATCTCATCATCCGCCCCAAGGTGTACGCGGCGCATCGCCTTGCCGCCCGGCACGGGGTGATTGTCATAGCACGCGGCGTCGTGGAGCGGCGCGACGACGTGGTGCATCTCTTGGTCCGCTCCCTGGAGGACGCATCCACCGAGGCACACCTCATCGACGTCACATCTCGAGATTTCCACTAGCTCTGACGCCAGATCGGAAACCGACGCCCAACGTGCCACGCCCAGGCGAACGTCCCGCCGCCGCCCGGCCCCCGCCCAGTCGCCGGCCAGCCGCCGCCAGCCTGCGCCCAGCCCGCGCCCAGCCCGGGATGGCGGACGGCCAACGGTCGCGACGACTCCCACCTGCTTCGAGGCATGCCGGGACTCGGTGTCGGCGGCATTCGTCGCCGGGGAAGCCGGCATCGGCGACATTGCAGAGGGCAAGGTCGCCCGGGGCCGCTGCGGCTGAGTCGTGTCGCTCGCGCGGGCCATGCTGCGCAGGCGACCAGGGCGTGACCTGCATGCGGGCCCGATACCGCTCGCCGGAGTCGCACCGTGAGCCTCGCTGCAGTTCGCTGACTGCTGGTGCCGGGGCCGCGTTCGTGACCGCCACGACGAGGGCTGCGATGTCCTGAACCCGGCTCGAATCGTCGGCCGGGCGAGAGCGCGTCCGGCGGACGGGTCAGCGACGCTGTCACTCCGCGCGAGCGCTCGCGCGAGGCGATCTATCCTGCGCGCCGTGTCCGTCAGCGGTTCGCCGCAAGGCGGGGCCAGGGCGGAGGAGGCAGTCGACCTCGTCGACGGGCGCATGGCGACGCCGCACGCCTCGCCGCTCGCTCAATGGGCGACGCCCCACATCTCGCCGCTCGCTCGACTGGCGAGGTTTGCCCCGGCCGCTTGCGTTGCCGGTCCAAGCGGGATCGAGAGACGGATCGGGGTTCGAGCCGGACGCGGCGCTAACCGCGGCTCCCACTGGCCCTGCTCCGCTCGGGCCGATCGCCCCGGATGGGCCGAGGATGGGCCGAGGGTCGGCCGAGGGTGGAGGGGCGCCCTCCAGCGGTCCAACTCGTATGAGAGGGAGCGATCGTGCATGGTATCAAGTCCCTCACCGCAGGAGATGTCGCAGCGCATGCGAACGTGGCGCGTGCGAGCATGCTGGCTTCGTTCTCCGATCGGTACGAGCCTGCCGGCCATCCGGGCCGTGTCCATCGGTATCGGCGCTGGGCGGAGCCTGCCCAGGGATGGAGCGGGCGGGAGTTCGGTTGGCCATCTCATGGCGCGGCCGACGCGCGTCGCGGTTCGGCACTTTGGCGTACCGTATCGCGTTCGCCTCCCACCGCCAGCACCGATGCCGTCGACTGAACACACGCCTATCGCCAGATCTCACGTTGATCTCACTGCCACCGAGCGGCTTGCCGAATCGCCCCGCGTGGCCACCGGTCGGGATGACCACTACCACACGCCACCGTCGCTCAAGCTGCGCGTGCTCATGTTCCTGGGCGTGGTCGTGCCGTTCATCGGCTTTGTGGCCTCCTTCGTCCTGCTCTGGGGCGTCGCGTTCAATTGGACCTATCTGGTCCTCTTCGTCGCGATGTACACGATCACTGCGATGGGCATCACCGTCGGCTTCCACCGGCTCTTCACCCATCGGGCGTTCGCCACGACGAAGCCGATCGTCGCCCTGCTCGCCATCGCCGGATCGATGGCCCTGCAAGGACCCATCCTCTACTGGGTCGCCGCCCATCGACGCCACCATCAGCACAGCGACGCGGAGGGCGATCCGCATTCGCCGCACCTGCACGGATCATCGCTCGGCGGCGCGGTCAAGGGCGTGATGCACTCCCACGTGGGCTGGCTGTTCCGCACCAACCACCAGGCCCTCGAGCGCTACATTGGCGACCTGGCCCGCGACCCGTTCATCCTTCGCCTGAGCCGGCTCTTCCCGCTCTGGGTCGCGCTCGGGCTCGCCCTGCCCGCACTGGTGGGCGGGCTGGTCACGGCGAGCTGGACGGGCGTGTGGCTCGGCTTCCTGTGGGGCGGCCTGGCACGGATCTGCTTCTGTCACCATGTCACCTGGAGCATCAATTCGGTGTGCCACATCTGGGGCTCGCAGCCCTTTGACAACCACGACGAAAGCCGCAACAACCCGATCTTCGGCGTGCTTGCCTTCGGCGAAGGCTGGCACAACAACCACCATGCGTTTCCGACCTCCGCCCGGCATGGGCTGCGCTGGTGGCAGATCGACATGAGCTATTGGTTCATTCGGGGCCTGGCACTGATCGGCTTGGCGCGCGACGTACGCATCCCCTCGCAGGAGCGGATTGATGCGAAGCGCACGGCGACGCCGTGACGCCGTGAACCCGTGACGCTGGAGCGTGTGGGCGACACGACGTGTGGACCGCCCGGAAGCAGCGACCCGGTGCGTCCGAGGATCGAACCGCCGCTGGCCCCGAGGGAGAGGGGGGGTAGCTAGGCGCGAAGCAAGTACCAGACGAGGGCGAGGACGAGCAGCACCGCGACCACCAGGACGAGGGTTGCCCGGATCGGCGTCGAGGGATCGCTCAAGTCGAACATCCATGGCGACGTCGCGGGGCTCGCCCCTTCGGCGACGAGGGTGCTCCTGATCGACTGCCCGCACTCGGGGCACTTCCCGTTGGCCCGAAGGCCGCGCAGTTCGTATTGGCAGCGGCCGCAACGAAGCGATCGCCGGACCATGGGCGCCGCGAACCTGCCGCCTTTGCCGCGGGGTGCAGGCTGGGACGCTGCTCCGACCTCGGCTAGAGCCGGACCGCACGAGTCCTCCGTCCACCGATCTCGCCGTTCGCCTTCCTCGTCGAGTTCGAGCTCCTCGCGCCCGTCGGGCTCGGCCGACAGGCCGCGCCAGCCTCCGGCGCCGCCGGCTCGACCGCTCTCGACGGCGTCCTCGCCTTCCGCCACCTCCTCGCTCGCCTCGCCCCCCATCGCCTTCGCCAGCGCTGACCGGACCCGCCGGAGGAGATCCCGTCCCTCGGGCGAATCGGCCTCGAGGTCGAACAGCGCGTCGAGTGCGCTCACTGCCCGGCCCAGCGTCGCGTCATCGACACCAGCGGTTCCCGCGCCATCGGGCCTCGACTCGCCGGGTGGCGTCGACGCCGCCGCGTGGCGCTCCTCCTCGCTCGCCTCCGCGAGCCGCCCCATCGCCCGCAGGCACCGGGCGAGGCACGCATGCGTCACCGGCGCGGGCGGGGCCACGGTCATCGCCTGCCGGTAGTCCGCAATCGCCCCCGCGCGATCACCTCGCTCCTCGCGCAGCACTCCTCGGTTGTGCCAGGCGACAGCGTCCTCCGGATGCGTCGCGAGGTGCGACGTCACGTCGGCGAAGGCGGCGTCGTACTCCGCCTGGCTGTCGAGGCGGAGCGCCGTCCAGCGTCGCTCGTAGAGGTGCTCGGGCAGGGGTTACGCTCCTCGCATTGCCGCCGCGGGGCGACGGGATCGGGACCCGCCGCCAGGCGTCGACCACTCCATGCTGCACCATCGCGACCTCCCAGCAGGGCGGGGCGGCGGGGGGCCCGCCGCACCGACGCTGGCGACCCGCAACCCGGCACGCCCGGGGCGTCCGAACCGGAGCGGACGTCGAGGTCCACGTTCCCGCACGCTCGGTCGCCGCCTCGCCCGAGCCCTCACTTCGTCTCCGCCGGGCGCTGCCCCGCCTCGACCCGCTCGAGCTCGCCGAGCAAACGCTCGCCGATCGCCCGCAGCTCGGTGAGCTCCCGCAGCGAATTGACGAGCGAGAACTGGACGATCGTCGTCCCGCGGCGCATGCGGGTGAAGGAGAGCCCGACCTGCTGGCCGTTCACGGTCATGCTCTGACGGGCAATGTCGATCGACGTTCCGCCAGCGTCCTCTTGCATCCGCTCCGGGTTGGCGAGCCCGAGGGTCTGCATCGCCTTGGCGTTCATGGCGGCGAGTTCGCCCCACAAGAGTTGGGCCGCCTCTTCGTCGCTGGCCCGGAAGGCGACCACCATGGCCCGCCCGCCCTTGCGTTCGATCCCGGCCATGGCCGCCACCGCCTTGCAGGCCCGGATCAGCCGCTCCCGCCCCTCGGTGGTGAGGACCGGCATCTGCGGCGACAGGGCCACCTGCGGACTCGAGGCCTTCGCCTTCCCGGTCCATCCCTCCCCGAACGCCGCCAGCCCCGCGTCGAGCGCCGTCGCCAGGCGCTGGGAGAGTTCGGGATCGAAGCCCTCGCCGCCCCGCTCGAACGGCGTCAGGTCGGCGGGCGGCTCGGCAAACATCTTCCAGGTGGCCTTCGCTCCGTTGATCGCCTGCGTCGAACGCATCACCCGCAGTCCGCCGCCATAGATCGTCGCCTCGCGCTGGCGGTCGCGATCCGGCACGCCAGCGGTCGCGTTCGCCGAGCCGCCCGGGAAGGCGGCGATCGCCGCGTCCTTCGCTGCCCGCCAGGAGGGGTCCTCTTGGGCCCATTCCTCGGCGACCAGTTCGACCGCAAGGAGGGCCTGTCCCTCGGAGACCGCCCGCCGCGCGTACATGGCCTCGGTGCCTAGCGATCGCCCGTCGACTCCCGGCGCAGCGAGGAAGCGAGCCAGCCCGATCTCCTGGTCTTGCAGCGCCTGGGCCAGTTCGCGCACCAAGGCGAGGACGAGCACCTTCTCCCGCAGGCTCGCCTCGATCGCCTTGGTCTCGACCAATCGATCGACCGCCGACGGCTGGAAGAAGATGGCTTTCGCGCTAGGCGAATAGGACGCGATCGTCTTTCCGGCGATGGCCGTGATCATGGGGCCCGACTGCTCCGCCGCCTTCTCGGCCATCGCTTGCGGCGCCCCGCCCGCCAGCGCCTGCTGGATCAGGTCGGCCCGCATCGACGCCGCCATTGCAGCGGCGTCGACCGCCTGGATCGGTGGCCGCTCGGCGAGGATCTTCCCGAGGGCGCGGTCGACGCGGCGATCGAGGTCGGCCGGCACCTCGGCTGGCCATGCCACGCCTTGGGCCGCAGGCGGGGCACTGGGCACGGGCGCGACGGGCGCGGGAGCCGGGGGCGGGGCGGCCGCTGCCGTGGCCCGTCCTGCGAACGCCATCAGGACGACGACCGAGAGAGTAGCGAAGGCAAGACGGAACGCGACTCGCGACGCAGGGGAGACGGTGGCCATGGAGCGAGTCTACCCCGCCTCCCACCGCTCGCGCGGGTCGTGCGATGATGCCTCCTGCCATCGCAGCGCCGAACCCGACCGAAGGAGCAACCATGGACCGAGCGACGATCCTCGCCCTGTGGAACGACTCGTGGGAGACCGGCCACGGCTACGCCCCGTGGAAGGACGCCCTCAACGAACTCACGCCGAGCCAAGCAGCGTGGAAGCCAGGCCCCAACCGTCACTCGGTCTGGGCCCACGTCAACCACGTCTCGTTCTGGCGCGAGTACCTCCTCGCCGCCGTCCGCGGCGAGCCGAAGCCGAGCCAGGCCGAGATCGCCAGCCAGCAGTTCGACGCTCCGGCCGACCCCGCCCATGCCACCCCGCAGGCCTGGTCGGCGGCGAAGGAACGCCTGGCCCGGACCCAGACCGACGTGGCCGCGTCCCTCGCCGATCCCCGGACCGACCCCGACCACTTCGGCGGTCTTGTGGCCCACGACGCCTACCACCTCGGCCAGATCATGCTGCTCCGGGCCCTCCAAGGGATGAAGCCGCTTCTCTAGCGCCGCAGCACCCCGCGACATTCGTGGCGGGATTCCTGCGCCTCCCGCCGGGCGATCTCGTGTGCCAGCCGACAGGTCCGTTCCGCGGACCTTCGCCATCCGGACCATGAGGTTGTCCATGCACCTGAGCCGCTCCAACCGTCGTTTCCTTTGCCTCGCAACCATCACCGCGGCGTCCCTTGCCGCCAGCGCCGCACTCGCCGGGAAGGGCGAGCCGCGGAAGGTGCCGGGCGGAGGCGTAGCCGGGGCCGCCTGCCCGTGCTTCGGGGATCTCAACGGCGACGGGACGATCAATGCTGCCGACCTGGCCGTCCTGCTCGGGGCGTGGAACACCTCCGGGGCGTCGATCCCGTCGGATCTCGACGGCAGCGGCAACGTGAACGCCGCCGACCTCTCGCTCCTCCTCGGGGCGTGGGGCCCGTGCCCGGCCGCGCCGATCAACGACAACTGCGTCGACGCCATCCCGCTCGCCATGGGCATCACCGAGTTCTGCACCTACGGCGCCAACACCGACGGCCCGGTGGTCACCGGCGATTGCACGATCGGCTCATTCAACCAGGTCGACCACGACATCTGGTACTCCTGGCACGCGATCGGCGACGGCACGCTCACCGTGTCGACCTGCGGCCTCACCGTCTGGGACACCCGCATCGCCCTCTACGGCAGCACGCTCCCCAACTTCGGCGGCTGCCCGGGCGGACTCTTCTCCTTCATGTCCCTGATGACCTGCAGCGACGACTTCTGCGGGTTCCAGTCGAGCGTGAGCGTCGACGTGAAGGCCGGCCACAACTACAAGGTCCGCGTCGGCGGCTGGCTCGGGCACCAAGGCGAAGGAGCGTTCGCCGCCTCGTTCCAGTCGGCGGGCAGCGACTGCGCCCACGCCATCCTCGTCCCGGACGCCTTCTCGACGACCATCACCGGCACCACGCTCGACAACGACGCCGACGGCGACTACCCGAACTGCGCCCTCGGCGACACCTATGGCGAGTGGATCACCTTCGAGAGCCCTTGCTTCATCAACGGCTCGACCATGGAAGTGACCACCTGCAACCCGGGCACCGACTTCGACACCGTGCTGAGCGTCTACAAGATCGACCCCCAGAACTGCTTCGGGCCGCTCTACGCCTGCAACGACGACTTCTCCCTCGCCGCCTGCGACATCGACGGGCTGCACCGAAAGTCGCGGGTCAGCTTCGACCTCACGCCGGGCTGGATCTACTTCGTCCGCGTCAGCGGCTACCAGGGTGCCCGCGGCAACTACGAGATGTCCTTCAGCGTCTACGGCTGCGGGAACTGACCAGCCGACCGGTCTCAACCTCCTGCGGGACTCCCGCCACCATCACCTCGTACAGGGGAGAAAGCCGGGCCGTGGTGCTCCACCACGGCCCGGTTCTCGTTTGGCGGATCGAAGCGTGACCGCGCCGCTCACTGCACCGGTTCGACATCGTCGACGCGCCGCTCGGCCCAGGTGTCCCATCGGCGGAGGTCCCAGGCAGCGGCCTCGCCCCACGCTCCGGTGATGGTCAGCATGCTGCCGTCGGCCGAGATGTCGCACGCGGTCGCGTCCGAGGATCGGAAGGGCTCGAACTCGAAGAGGATCCGCTCCGTCTCGACTTCCCACACGCGGAAGCCGCCGTCGGCGCAGGAGGCGTAGATGTAGGACCGCGGGTCGTCCGCCGCAGCCCGCACCCAGGCGGCTTGGGTGATGAGACCGCTCGCCCCATGCAAGCTGGTCACCGTCTGCAAGGTGTTGGCATCGAGGACGAGGATCGTGCGGCCCCAGGTGCCCATGGCGATGAAGCGGCCATCGGGCGAGTAGCTGAGGGTCCACGGCGACACCACGAAGAGCCGGGAGCGGAGGAGCGATCCGTTGGCGTCGAAGAGGCGAACCTGGCGGTCCCGTCCGGTGCCGACGATGCGGTCGCCATTGGGGGACCAGGCCACGCTGATCGGTTGGTTGGTGCCGAGCGGCATCTCCGCGAGGACCGCGAGGTTCGGCACGGCAAGGACCCTGGCCACCACCGGGCGGCAGGTGACGACGAGCTGGCGGCCATCGGGCGAGAAGCTGAGGGCGGCCGGGGTCGGCGTCTCCACCCCGACGTAGCGGGCGATCGGTGCGCCGTGGGTCGTCTCGCTCAGCCAGAGGACATTGTCCTCGCCCGTGGTGGCCAGATAGGCCCCGTCGGGCGAGAAGCGGAGCGAGCGTACGCGGGCGGAGTGCTGCGGCGGCCGATAGAGCACCTCGCCGGAGCGGGGATCGATCACGAGGGTCACGCCCACGCCATCGCCCACCGCCAGCTTGGTGCCGTCGGGCGAGAAGCTCGAGGTGCAGCGGCCATCGAGAGGCGGGGCTGGCGTGCCGCCCGAGAGGGAGTCGATCGACCAAAGCTGGGCCGTGCCGGCCGATCCGCCGGTCACCGCCAGGTTGAGGTCGGGGCGGAACTGGGCGGTGTTGACTCCGGGCGGCGGCGTGGCCAGTCGGCGGCGGACCCGTCCCGCAGCGTCCCAACGGTCGAGGGACCACCAGCCGATAGCGAGGAACGATCCATCGCGGGGGTCGCCGTAGAACTCGCGCACCGATCCGTTGCAGGCGTCGAAGTTGAACGCCTCGAGGTCCGTGCGCAGGTCCCAGACCCGGCAGATGCGGTCCTCGCCGCCGCTATAGGCGAGTTGCCGTTCGCGATCGACGGACAAGGCCGAGATGTAGCCAGTCAGGTGCCGGCCGAGGATGCGGTTGGTCCCGGTCAACAGGTTCCAATCGACGAGGCGGCCGTCGTAAAGGCCGACCAGGAGCCGATCCTCATCGACGAAGGCGAGCCGGCCGACGATGCGGGAGACGGTCAACTCACCGCGCTCCTCGCCTTCAAGCGAGGTCACCTTGACCAAGGGGCCGTCGCCGCCCGAGGCCACCATGTTGCCGCAGATGGAGACCGCGCGGATGGGCCGTCCCACGGTCATGACCCGACCCATCGGCTCGAGATCGGGGAGGCGGAAGGCCTCGACGGTTCCCGCGATGGTGCCGACCACCACGACGCCTTGTTCCTCCGCGACGTCGAGGGCTCCCGCCGGTCCGCCCAGGTCGGCGGTGACCAACGGCTGGCCGTCGCGATCGCTGATCACGAGGCAACCGTCTTCGCTGGTGGTCACGATGCGATCGCCATTGCCGAGGATGGCGACGCCGCGGATGGTCGTCTCGTGCGGCTTCCAATCCATGATGCGGGGATGGCGGGCGGCCAACTCGCGGCGGGCCCAGACCAGCGGGAGGTCGATGGCTCCGGTCGCCTCGTTGGCGCTGGTCCGGATGCGGAGGATCGCTTCGGCCGCGGTGAGCGAGCCGCTGCGGGCGAGCAGTCGGGCTTGCTCGAGTTGGCTGGCGGCGAGCTCGTTGGCGAGTTGCCGCCGAGCCGCCTCGGCCTTCTCGGTGGCCTCGGCTTCGGCCGCCGCGAGTCTCGACTGCCGCTGGGCCTCGACCGTCGAGCGGACCACGAGGACCACCAGGGCGAGCACCACGATGGCGGCGACGGTGAGCGGCCAACGGTAGCGGCGGGCCCGTCGCGAGAGGATGTAGAACGCGGAGTCGCCGCGGGCGGTCACTGGCTCGCCGCGGAGATGGGCTGCCACGTCCGCGGCGAGGGCGATCACCGACTGGTAGCGGCGCTTGGGGTCCTTGGCGAGGGCCTTCATGGCGATCGCCTCGAGGTCGCCGCGCAGGCCGGGGTCGATCCTCCCGAGGACGGTCGGATCCTCGTCCTTGATGAGCCGCATGGCCTCGGGCAGGCCGCGATCCCCGACTTCGAACGGTCGCCGCCCGGCCAACAGCTCGTAGAAGATGACCCCGAGGGCGTAGACGTCGCTGCGGACATCGACCGCGTCGGCGTCGCCGCCCAACTGCTCGGGGCTCATGTAGGGGAGCGTGCCCACGAGTTGCCCGGGATCGGTGAGGGCGGTGGCGGCGTCCCAGGCGTCGCCGGCCACGCGGGCCACGCCGAAGTCGAGGATCTTGGGCCGCCCGGGCAGCGACTCGGCCACGGCCCGCTCGTCGGCCTCGGCGAGGAGGATGTTGGCCGGCTTCAGGTCGCGGTGGATCACGCCGCGCTGATGGGCGTAGGAGACGGCGTCGCAGACAGCGAGGAAGAGCCGGAGCCGCTCGTCGCGGGCCAAGTCGCGTTCCCGCGCCGCCGCCACCAGCGGCTTGCCGCGGACGAGTTCCATGGCGATCCAAGCCGGGCCCTCGCCGCCTTCGTCGCCGAAACCTGCCTCGTAGACTTGGGCGATCCCGGGGTGCTGGAGCCGGGCCAGCACTTCGGCTTCGAGAGCGAAGCGACGCATGGCCCGATCGGACGCCGTGACCCCGGCCCGCAAGGACTTGAGGGCCACGAGTCGCCGCGGCGAGAGCTGCTCGGCTTCGTAGACGGTGCCCATGCCGCCCTCGCCGAGGACACGCAGCAACCGGTAGCGGCCAGCGAGTTGGGGTAGGAGGGCGATGCCGCCGCGCCGCGACTCGGCTGGCGGATGGGTGAGCGACGAGGCCAAGCCGCGGGTCAGGTCGCCGGGCTGGCCGGTGAGCAGACGCTTGAGCCCGGCCCCCGGGGCGAGCACGGTGTCGTGCTTGTTGGCTTCGTCGCTTGCGAAGAGGGCGTGGACGTCGCGTTCGAGGAGAAGATCGCCGCCCGACGCCGCCGTGATCCGCGCTGGGCGCTCGGCCGGATCCACCTCCGCAAGTTCCGCGAAGAGGTCCATCGCCCGGCGAGCCCGCTCGTCATCGGGAGATGGCGGGTTCGGGGAAGGGGGGCGACGCTCGGCCATGCTTCGATACGGTACCGGGAGCGCAAGCCCGGTGGCAGAGGGTGGTTGGTTCCGGGACCGCGGCGGGTTGGCCCGGGGTTCCGGCTGGGGAGGCTCTCGGAGGTCAGGCGCGATAGTCCGGCCCGTTGGGGGGACTTCCCCGCGACTTCCGTCCTCTCGCTGCGCCTCCCACGGGGAAAGGGCGTGTACCGGCGGGAGTGTTCGATGCCCGTCCGCCGTCACCCGCTCTTCCTATCCCCGTCAGCCCGTTCGATCGAAGTCGACAGCGACATCGCCCTGCGGCTCGAGAAGAGCGCGGCCCTCTTCGGTGACGTCCTCGACCGGCTCGTCCCCCGGTTCTACGAGCGGCTTTTCGCCCGCCTGCCCGAGTTGGCCCCGCTCTTCCGTTCCGACCCGCAGATCCTGCAGGCCAAGTTCGCCGCCACCTTGTCGGCGGTGATCTCGAACCTCCGGAGTCCAGAGGTCTTGCGGCGACCCCTTCGCGACCTCGGCAAGCGCCACGAGACATACGGTGCCAAGCCCGAGCACTATCCGATCGTGGCGGAGGTCCTCCTCGCCACCATGGCCGAGGTGGCCGGCGAGCGTTGGTCGGCGGAAGACCACGACGACTGGCGAATCGCCCTCACCATGATCACCCAGGCCATGATGGGGCGTTGACGGGCGCGGGGCCGAGCGGACGGTCAGCCGCCGAGTTCCTTCCGAAGCCAGGCCCGGGCCACGCGCCAATCGGCTTCGACGGTGCGCTCGCTGACCCCAAGCTGGTGGGCCGCCTCTTCCACGCTGAGGCCGCCGAGGAAGCGAAGCTCGACCACTCGGCATCGCCGCGGGTCGATCGTCTGCAGCTTCTCGAGCGCCTCGTGGAGGGCGACGAGGTCGGCATCGCCATCTCCTTCACCCATCGCAATCTGGGGGGCAACCGCCTCGTCGAGGTCCACCCGCTCGCGGTCGCCGCCCCGCTTGATCGCACCGCGCCGCCTGGCCCGGTCGGCGAGGATCTGCCGCATCGCCGTGGCCGCCACCGCGCAGAAGTGCTCGCGGTCCTTGACCGCGCCTTCCTCTTGGCTCACCAACCGAAGGAAGGCCTCGTGGACGAGCGCCGTCGGTTGGAGCGTCTGCTCGCCGCGCCCGCGGAAGTAGGAACCGGCCACGGCCCGCAACCGCTCGTAGACGAGCGGAAGGAGATCGGTCGCCGCAGTCCGGTCGCCGGACGCCGCGAGGTGGAGGAGCCGGGTGACTTCGTGGTCGCTCGGCGGTGGCATGGATGGCAGGACGGGCTCGGGCATGTCACGTCGATCGGGCCGCGGGCCTGGCATCGGCCCCGTTGGCGATCGCCGAGCGTACCAACTCGATGGGGTGGAACGCATGGCGTTTTGCCCCATCGAGAATTTGGTGCCGGCAACTCGTCCCCGGGGCACAGACCGTGGCCCCCGGCTCCTTGCCGATCGCCGGCAGGACCCCCATGCCCCGATCGAGGTTCGCGATCCGGATCGACAGGTCATAGCGGTCGGTGGTGAAGCCGAAGGACCCGGCCATGCCGCAGCAGCCGGTCTTGAGGACCTCGACCCGCTCCCCGGCGATCCGCTGGAGCAGCTTGGCCGAGGTCTCGACGCCCCAGAGCGCCTTCTGGTGGCAGTGGCCGTGGAGGAGGATCCGCTCCGGCGGCAGGCGCAAGGCTGGCCGCCTCGGATGGTGGTCGAACTGCTGATCGAGGAACTCCTCGACCAAGGCGCTCCGCTCGGCGAGCCGCCGCAGGGCCCGGCGGTCGACGTCCATGGTGAGTTCGAGCCAGTCGTCCTTGATGGCCGAGAGGCAACTCGGCTCGAGCACGAGCACGGCGACGGCCTGCTCGCTCTCGACCGCCCCGAGGAGGTTCCGGGCGGTCTCGGCGCAGACCGACTTCGCCTTCATCAGGTCGCCCATCGAGAGGATCGACCGGCCGCAGCAGCCGACGTCGGGCATGGCCACGCGGTAGCCGAACGCTTCCAGCGACTCGATCGCGTCGCGGGCGATGTGCGGCTCGTTGTAGGTGCTGAAGCAATCGGCGAAGAGGAGGACGGTGGGCCGGCCATCGCGCGGGTTGTTCCGCGCCGCGTGCCACGCGAGGGCCGAGGGGGCGAAGGGCGGCAGCGAGCGGCGGCGGTCGATGCCGAGGAGTTTCTCCATCGCCCATCGGGCCGGAGGGATCTCGGCGATGGCGTTGGCGAGGGGATGGACCGCGGAGCCGAGCCGGTTCAAGGTGCGGATCGCCCCGAAGGCCCGGGCCTGGAGTGGCACGCCGTCCTGCCGGTAGTGCTGGGCGAGGTACTCGGCCTTGAGCTTGGCGATGTCGACGTTGCTCGGGCACTCCGACTTGCACGCCTTGCAGGAGAGGCAGAGGCGGAGCGTCTCGTAGACCTCGGGGTCGTGCCAGGAGGGGCGTTCGCCGTCGCCTGAGAGTTGCCCGGAGATGGCTAGGCGCAAGTGGTTGCCACGGCCGCGCGTCGAATGCCGCTCGTCGAGGAGGGCCTGGTAGCTCGGGCACATGGTGCCGGCGGTGAGGCGGCGGCAGAGGCCGGCTCCGTTGCACTGTTCGACAGCGTGGCCGAAGCCGTGCTCCTTCTCGTAGGTGAAGAAGGTCTCGATGCCGGCGATGGCCAGCGTGCGTTGGTCGGGCCGCACCCGCAGCCGTTCGATCAGGCTGTGCGGATCGGTCCACTCCTTGTTGCCCGGGTTCATCCGGCACTCGGGATCCCAGAGCCGCTTGATCGATCGCATCGCGGCACACAGCGCAGGGCCGAAGTAGCGCTCGGCGAGGAAGGACCGGGAGCGCCCCGAGCCGTGTTCGCCGGAGAGGGCGCCTTCGTGCCGCACCACGAGATCGGTGATCTCCTCGGCGATCGCGATCATCCGTTCACGGTCGGCCTCGTCCTTCAGGGTGAGGAGCGGTCGGATGTGCAGGCAGCCGACGCTGGCGTGGGCGAAGTAGGCGGCCCGCCGCAAGGTCCACGCCTTCTTCATGGCCACCGGATCGGTGTGCCACTGGATGGGCGCCCCGGGCAAACGCGACTGGAGGTCGGCGAGGGAGCGCTCGAGGTCGCCCGGCTGGTGGGCGAAGTACTCGACGTACATCACCGCTCCGAGCGGTCGCCCCGAGGTCGGCTGCGGCATGAGCTCGACGTAGCGGGCGTACTCGGTGTTGGTGCGGGCTAGGCCGACGATGGTGTCGTCGACCAGTTCGATCGCCGCTGGCTTGGTGGCCAGCATGGCGTGGAGAGCATCGAGCGAGGCGTCGACCGAGTCGAAGCCGACGATGGCGAGGCCGGTTCGTTCGGGCGCGTCGACCAGGCGCAGCTCCGCGGCGATGATCGTGGCCAGCGTGCCCTCCGAGCCGCACACGTAGTGGGCGAGGTTCACCTGGTCGAAGGTGCCGGGCGTCGAACGCTCGAGCTGGTCGAGGAAGAGGTCGAGGTTGTAGCCGTCGACGTGGCGGACGATGGTCGGGAAGCGGGAGCGGATCTCGCTCGCCAAGGGCCGCACGATCGCCGCCATCGCTTCGGCCAGCCGCCGCTGGGCCGGGTCGCGCTCGCAGGAACCTTGTTCGAGGCGATGCGTCGAGCCGTCGGCAAAGACGACGTCAAGGGCCAGGAGATGCTCGACCGTCCGCCCATAGAGGATGGAGTGAGCCCCGGCCGAGTTGTTGCCGATCATGCCGCCGATCGCGTTGTGGCTCCCCGTGTTCGGGTCGGGGGCGAACATCAGGCCGAGCGGCCGCAGGTGGTCGTTCAACTGGTCGAGGACGACGCCCGGCTCGACCCAGGCCCGCTTCCGCTCGCGGTCGACCGAGAGGATGGCCCGGCAGTGGGCGCTGAAGTCGAGGACGATCGCCGCGTTGACCGCTTGGCCGTTCAGGCTGGTGCCGCCGCCGCGGGGGAGGACCGGCAGCTTGGCGTCGGCGCAGTACTGCATGACCACCGCGGCGTCCGCGGTCCGTTCGAGCACCACGACGCCGATCGGTTCGACCTGGTAGATGCTGGCCTCGGTCGCGTAGAGGAGACGCTCCGAGCGGCCGAAGCGGACGTCGCGCAGGCCGAGGGTCCGCAGGTCGGCCGCCATGCGGGCAGTGGCCGCCTCGGCGGCGCTGGCCCCGCTCGTCGGAAGGACGTTCAGGTGGATCGTCGAGGCCTCGCCGCTCGGCTGGTCGCTCATGGCGGCGAAGGGTAGCAAGGGAGACCCTCGGAGCGGGGCGGCAAACGGTGGGCGCGGGGGAAGGGCTCGGGTACCCTGCGCCCATGGCAACTCCCCGTCGCGACTTCCTCAAGGCTTCGATCGCTCTCACGCTCGCCGGCGGCCCCTTCGGCGCCCTCGCGTCGGCCGCTCCGCGTCGCTTCCGCGGCCCCAACGGCAAGCTGGCCGTGGCCAAGGTCGCGGTGGGCGGCATGGGCGAAGCCGACCTCAACGAGATCAGCCGGCACCCCGACGTCGTCATCGTCGGTTTGTGCGACGTCGACAAGACGATCCTCGACGCCGCCGGCAAGGCCGACGACGGGAGCAACCGCTTCAAGGACGTCCCTCGCTTCCAGGATTGGCGGGAGATGTTCGACAAGCTCGGCGACCGCGTCGACGCGGTGGCCGTCTCGACCCCCGACCACAACCACGCCATCGTGACCCTCGCCGCCTTGGCTCGCGGCAAGCACGTCTACACCCAGAAGCCGCTGGCCCGCTCGGCGAGCGAGAATCGGGCCTTGGCCTCGGCCGCCAAGGCCAACCCCAAGCTCGTCACCCAGATGGGCACGCAGCGTTCGGCCACCGCCGAGCGGCGCCTCGCCTATGAGCTCGTCCGCCAAGGCGTGGTCGGCAAGGTGAAGGCGATCCACGCCTGGACCGATCGACCCGCCGGTTGGTGGCCGAGCGGCCAGCAGCGCCCCGAAGGCAGCGATCCGGTGCCGCCCGAACTCGCCTGGGACATCTGGCTCGGGCCGGCCCCCAAGCGTCCCTTCAAGAAGGGGCCGTACCACCCCTTCAATTGGCGCGGCACCCGCGACTTCGGCACCGGGGCCTTCGGCGACATGGCTTGCCACATCCTCGACATGCCCTACTACGGGCTCGACCTCGGCATCCCGACCAGCGTGCATTGCGACTCGAGCGACGGGACCGATGACGAGTACCCGACGCAGGAGACGGTCCGCATGCGCTTCGCCCCGACCGATCGCACGGCCGCCGAGGGCGCCGAGCTGGTCTGGTTCGATGGTGGCCGCTACCCCGACTTCAAGGGGCTCGGCCTGCCCGAGTCGGTAAAGCCGTCCGACAAGAAGGAGCCCGACGCCGCCGGCTTCCGCCCGCTGCCGCGCGACGGGGCGGCGATCCTGGTCGGCGAAGGCGGCCTCCTCGTCGTCCCCATCGGCGGCGAGTCGCCGTACACCGTGCTCGACGGCAAGATCAAGCGCTACGAGAACCCGCACAAGGGCACCAACCACTGGCACGACTGGGTCGACGCCTGCCTCGGCAAGGGCAAGGCCCGGGCCCCCTTCGAGGTGGCCGGCGTGATGTGCGAAGCCCTCGCCATCGGCGCCGTGGCCAGCCGCTTCCCGGGCAAGGAACTAACGTACGACCAGGCCGGCTTCGCCTTCCAAGGCATCGCCGACTCCCACGCCCACCTGCAGTTCACGCCGCGCGAGGGCTGGCCGCTCGCCAAGGGATGAGCGAGGTCGCTGAGGGGGCGGAGTTTGGGGAGCTTTCAGATAGCCGCAGAGGCGCAGAGGGCGCAGAGTCCTCGCAGAGCAGACAGGGAACTTGGGGCTTCGAGCCAGGCCTTTATGGCCGCTCGAGCCCAAGCGACGGACTGCCCGCGCGGACGGCCACCCTGCATTCCTGCCTTCCTCTGCGAGGACTCTGCGCCCTCTGCGCCTCTGCGGCCATCTGAATTCCTCCGCGACCTCGACCGTTAGATCGTCCACGCCCCCAACAGGATCGCCAGGTCAGTCGAGTCGACCGTGTTGTCGCCGTCGAGGTCGGCTGGGCAGGCGTTGCATGCGCCCCATGCCCCGAGGAGGATCGCGAGGTCCTCGCTGTCGACGAAGCCGTCGGTGTTGAGGTCGGGGTTCGAGACCGAAGGCATGGGCAGGACGAGCGTCGCTGTCGCGCCGGACATGAACCGCGTCAGCGTCGCCACACCCATGCCCGGGGCCCGGTCGCTGTTGAAGCCGAAGGTGTAGGTCGTTCCCCAGCGCACCGCGTTGGCGAGCGGGTTGGTCGGATAGGTCTGCGTCGCCCACTGCACGGCCCCGTTGCCGACCGTTCCGGTCCACGGGTCGTTACTCGTCACCTCGCCGGAGTGGGCGAGCGGGGCGTGGAACCGGAGGTTGGTCGCTGACGCACCGACCGGCACCGGGATGGAGAACGCCCCGATCGCCTCCAGCGAGTTGACGTTCTCGATCGCGTAGTCGTAGCGCCAGCCGCCGCGCGGGAGCGGTGCGACGCGTCCAGCCACGACCACCCGGCCGTCGCCGGCCAAGTCGAGGGTGACCACGGTGAGCGAGGGCTCGATCGACTTCCAGAAGTCGATCGCGGTCGAGGCGTCGTCGGCCGCCGCCATGAAGGTCGGCGTGCCCAGCAGCGAGGTCGGATTCACGCGGCGCGTCGCATAGCGGGCGGAAGGGTTCGACTGGCTGGGATGGATCGTGGCGCTCTCGAAGAGGTAGATCGCCCCAGGGTGCGAGGCGGCGGTGACGTCGTCGACCGCCACCCGGCAGCGGCGATCGAGGAGGCCGGTGAGGGAAGGGCCCGAGAAGGGGAAGACAAGGTCGCCGGTCGCAGGATTGACGTCCGAACGCCGGCTCATGTTCGATTGCGTGCCGAGCGCCGCGGCGGACGAGGTGTTCGAGCAGCCGACGCCCAAGGCGCCGGGGCATCCGCTCCCCGCAGGCGTGCAGGTGGCGCAGACCGCTTGTTGAAGGGCGCAGACGTGGTGCCACGCCCAGGACGCGCCGATCTGCTCTAGCACGCCGCCTTCGATGCGGTAGAGATTGGTCGCCGTCACCGGATGGTGGACGGTGGTCCCATCCCACACCGCCGGCTGGTCGCCGAGATTGCACCAGACGCCTCCGGCTGCATAGGACCGCTCGCCGTTCAAGGTGCCGAAGGCAGTCGCCGAGGGGATGTCGTGGGTGATGACGGCGGGTCCGTCGAGAGGCAGGGCAACGGCCAAGGCGACAAAGGGGACGGCGAGATCGAGCACGGTCGGGACCCTCCCAGGCGTCGGGATCGAGGCCAGCGGCCTCGCGACGCATCAACCCAGTATGCCCTAGCGGCGATCAAACGAGAAGCGGCGCCCACCGGAGGGCGCCGCCTCGATTCGCTCGCTGGTACCGCCGTGGGGCGGTCGCGTCGCAGCAGGTGGTCACTTCGCAGCGGGGGGGGCCGCCGCAGGGGTCTTGCCGAGCAACCGATCGATGGTGTCGATGATCTCGGCGTGGGCCATGGGATGCAGCCCGGCCTTCACCACCTTGCCCTCCTGGTCGAGGATGGCGACGAAGGGAATGCCGTTGATCCCGAAATCGGGGTTGAAGACGTCCTGCTCGCTCACCGCGACGGTCCAGGTGACCTCCTTCTCCTTGAGGAAGTCGGCCAGCGCCGCGTACTCCTTGGCTGCATCGCCCTTGCAGTCGACCTTGCCGGCCTTCGGGCTGACCACGAAGCCTTGGAGGCTGGTGACGCCGACGATCTCGACGTCCTTCGGCGAGTAGGCCTCGCGCATCTCCTTCACCGTCGGGAAGCTGCCCACGCATGGGCCGCACCAGGTGGCCCAGAAGTCGAGGACGACGACCTTGCCCTTGAGGTCGGCGAGCGAGGTCCAGGTCGAGGAGCCTGGACCGGGGAAGAGCTTGGTGATGGTGAGGGCAGGGGCGGGGAAGCCGACCAGTTGGCCGCGGAGGGCAGCGCCGTTCAATTCGGCGGCGGTGCGGGCCAGCCGCTTCTTCATCTCCGGGCTGGCCTTCTCGACCCGCGCCGCGGCTTCGGCCGCCAACTCCTGGCGGAGGGCCTCGAACTGCTCCTTGGCCATCACGTCGCGGATGGCCCGGGCGTAGGTGCTCGAAAGCAGGATGGCTTCGTCGGTGGCGTCCTTGCCGAACGCCTTGCAGAGCTCGGCCAGGCGGGCTTGGACCGGAGCGAGTTCGCTGTCCTCGAGCGACTCGATGGCCCAAGCGAGCGACATGCCCTGCCCCTGGGAGAGGCCCGCCGCAGCACCCGGGTGGGCGATCGCGGCGAGGGTCGCCGCCTTCCGCTTGGCGGGATCGGCGCCCGAGAAGTCGACTCGCTGGCAGGCGGCCTTGAAGCCGCCGACATCGGGCTGCGTCGCCTCTTGCTCGAGGATGGTCTGGATCGACTCGAGGTGCTTCGGCGATTCCATGATCGCCGGGGCCAGCCCGTCGCGCGACTCGACGTCGAGTTCCTTCAGCTCAAGGCCTTCGAGGGCCTTCTCCGCCGCCGCCGCCATCTTGGCCCGCAGCTCCTCGAGCTGTTGGGGCGTCGGGTTCTCGGGGAGGTTCTCGTAGACCTTGTAGAACTCCTGGATCCGCCGCTTCACCTCGAGCTTCGAGGGCGGGTCGGCCCACAGGCTGGTCGAGGCGGCGAGGACGGCGGCGACGAGGGTGGCGGCAAGGACGCTGCGCATGGGGATCTCCGGGTGGCGCGGAGAGCCTACCACGGGGCATGCGGTCCGAGCGGCGGCGCTCGCTCAGGGGGCAACGGTGAAGCGCACCTCGACCGGCTCGAGTGGCGTCCCGTCCGCGGCCCGGAAGCCGGTGAAGCGATCGCTGTTCAGGAAGTAGTGGTAGGTCTTGCCGCGGACGAGCTTCATGGCGACGCTGAAGACCTTGCCGGAGGCGTCGAAGGAGGGCTTTCCATCGAAGGAAGGGACGTCGTCCTTGCTGCCCACGAACGACCAGCTATCGGTGCGCATGCGGCGGTCGAAGGTGATGGTCAGCGTGGCGAGGGCGGGATCGACGCTCGCCGAGCCATTGTCCGGCGTCATGGAAAGGACGCGCGGCCGCTTCTGGGCGATCTCGCCGACCTTGGTCGCGGCCCGCTCGAAGCTCTTGGCGATCTCGGGGGCGAAGTCGTCGAGGGTCTTGTAGGTCGTCCGGCTGCTGGCGTAGCGGTCGAAGTCCTTGGCCAGGTCGCCGGCCCAGGTGAAGCCGGCGCCGGCTTCCTCCGCCGCCGCCTTCGCGCCGGCCGCCTGGCCGTGGCGATCGGCCATGTAGCGGATGACGCAGGCCCGCACCAGCGATTCGTAGAGCAGGGTCCGCCACTCCGCGTAGGCCTGGCGCCGCATGCGACCCTCGTTGGCGGCGAAGAGCGTCTCCGCGGCGGCCTGCATCTCGGTCGCGTGCCGATCCACGAAGGCGTTGGTGTAGGAGTGGCAGAGTTCGTGGACGAGGAGCGGCTCCGTGTCGGTGGTGAAGGTGGGCAGGCCGCTCTCGTCCCAGCGGTAGCAGCCGAGGACGGGCCGGATCTCTTCGGGCGTCGCGTCGAGGAAGCGGACGCCCACGCCGTAGTTGCCGCCGCCGCACAGGAGCCCCGGGATGATCGCGTAGCTCGCCCCGGCCTTCTCCCCGAGGAAGGCATCGAACCAGGCGATGGCATCGATCTCCTTCAGCGTCTCAGCGAGCCTCGCCGCGGCCTTCCCGTAGAACTCCTTCTCCGAAGCGAAGAACCCTGCCGCGTCGGAGACCTTGGCGAAGTCGCGGAGCTGGACGAGGAAGGCCCGCGTCGGCTCGAGCGACCAGCGGGCGTCGAGGCGCGGTGGATGCTGGTCGAAGGGGATCCGCTCGGCGAGGCTGGGCACCGCGTCGAGGTGGAGGGCGAGGGACGGCACGGCGTCGAAGCCCACCCCGTGATCGGCCCGCATGGCCTGGAAGGCGGCGATTGCGGGATGGCCTTGGTGGGGACCGAAGTGCTTGGCCACTCGCTCGCTGTAGGGCGATGTCGAGTTCCCCATGGTGTACTCGTCGGCCCCGGCGAGGCGGGCCACGATGGTGAGGAGCTCGATCCGCTCGTCGACCGCGACCGGCAAGCCGCCTGCCGACGCAGGCCACGCGGCGAGGAGGGCGAAGGCGCTGGCGAGGAGCGAGACAAGGAGGCGGGCCACCGGCTGTCGTCGGGTCATGGCGTACTCACAGTCGAAGGAGGACGACCGCGCTCTGGTCGTCGAGCTGCTCGCCTTGCCGGGCCTGGCCGCGCACGGCGTTCACGATCGAGCCGAGGAGCGGGAGGGCAGAGTTGCCGCCCACGCGCCCGGCCAGCTCGGCGAAGCGCTCGAACCCCAGTTGGCGCCCGTCGGCGGCGGGGAGTTCGACCAGACCGTCGGAATAGAGGATGAGCGACTCGCGGGGGGCGAGGGTGCCGACCTGGCTGGCGAAGGTCTCCTCGCGGGCGACGCCCAGGGGCATCGAGCCCTCGTCGAGTCGCTGGCATCCGCCGGGGCGGCGGACCAGGAGCGGTGGATGGCCGGCGTTGGCGTATTCGAAGCGGCCGTCGGGCCGGACCCTGGCGATGGCCAGCGTGGCAAACATGCCAGGCTCGGCGAGATCGGCAAGGACCCGGTTGAGTTCGCCGAGGAGTTCCGACAGGGGAAGGATCGACTCGCCGCGGCGGGCGCAGAGGAGGGCCTTGATCATGGCCATCAGGACGCCGGAGCGGACGCCGTGGCCGGAGACGTCGGCTAGGACGACCTCGACGCTGCCGTCGGAGAGCTCCGCGGCATCGACCAGATCCCCGCCCATCGCCGAGCTCGCCTCGCTCATCCCCGCCACGTCGAGGTGGTCGGTGCGGAGCAGCACCGGCGGCACGAGATGACGGTGGATCTGGCCCGCCAGCTCCATCTCCGACCAGTAGCGGACCGCTCGCGTGCCTTGCTTGGCGATGTAGACGACGAAGCATGTGTAGCCGGCGGCGATCAAGGCGACCGACAGGGCGCCGATCGGGTCGATCCCGCGCGAGTGGATGGCGAGGGACCCGATCAGGTTGCTGCCGATGAGGACTGAGAACGCGAGTTGGGTGACGGCGGCGACGGGAAAGAGCCGCCGCTCGAGCCCGCCCGCCAGCGCCCAGAGCACGCCGCAGAGGCCCGAGCCGACCAGGCAGAAGAGGATCGCCTCGAGCGGCGGTGCTGCCTCGCGGCGCTGCAGGATGAGCGGGCCCGGAGCGAAGGTCAGGAAGACGCCGAGGAAGAAAAGGGACGTCATCCGCGGCGACCGCCGGAAGTCGAACTCGAAGGGGCTTGCGTGCCGGGGCTCGCTCACCGCCGCACTGTCGCCGAGGGCGGCTCGGACCGCAACGCCGCTCGGGCGGCCTTCGCTCAGAGAGCCGCCGGTTGCTCCACCTGCCAGAGGGGCGTCGAGAGGTAGCGCTCTCCGAAACTGCAGGCGATGGTGACGATCGTCTTTCCCCGGAACTCCGGCCGGCTCGCCACGCGGACCGCAGCGCAGACGTTGGCTCCGGTCGAGATGCCGGCGAAGATGCCCTCCTCGCGGGCCAGGCGGCGAGCCCACTCGAAGGCCTCGTCGTTGGTGACCCGTTCGATCCCGTTGAGGAGCGAGGTGTCGCAGTTGGCGGGGACGAAGCCGGCCCCGATCCCTTGGATCTTGTGCGGTCCCGGCTTGCCGCCGCCGAGGACCGGCGAATCGGCCGGCTCGACGGCGATGGCCTGGAATGCGGGCTGGTGGCGGCGCATGAAGCGGGTCACGCCGGTGATGGTGCCGCCCGTGCCGACTCCGGAGACGATGGCGTCGACCCTCCCGTGCGTGGCGTGCCAGATCTCTGGCCCCGTGGTGGCCTCGTGGATGGCGGGGTTGGCGGGGTTCTCGAACTGCTGCGGCATCCACGAGCCGTTGGTGCTGGTGGCGAGCTCGGTGGCCTTGGCGATCGCCCCCCGCATGCCGTCGGCCGCAGGGGTGAGGACGAGGGTCGCTCCCAAGGCCCGAAGCACGGCCCGCCGCTCGATACTCATCGACTCCGGCATCACCAAGGTCAGCCGATACCCGCGGGCGGCGCAGACGAAGGCGAGGGCAATGCCGGTGTTGCCGCTGGTCGGCTCGATGATCGGCGTCTCCTTGGTCAGGACGCCGCGCTTCGTCGCGTCGTCGATCATGGCCGAGGCGATGCGATCCTTCACGCTCGACATGGGGTTGAAGTACTCGAGCTTGAGGAGGACCGAGGCCCCCTCCGCCGGGGCCAGTCGCCCCAGGCGGACGAGCGGCGTCTGGAAGCAGGTGTCGACGATCGAGTTGGCGGTCGGGGCGGTGCGGTCGAGGGCCATGGCCAGGTCTCCAACAGGTGGCAGGCGGGGGGCGGCGACAACGGTGCCCTCCCGGCGGGCGGGGGGCGGGGCGGCCGGGGCCGGGGCACGGCATCGCCGGCCGCGGGGTCCCGGGCGGGGTCAGCGACAACAGGAGGAACGCGGAGACGCCGACGGCCGCGGGTCGGACCTCGTCGGCCGAACCGGGCCAGTACCCGGGATCGGGGCGTCGCTGTGGTGCATCGCCTGCAATGTAGCCCTGCGGGCAGCGAAGGCAAGTCCGGGCACCGCTCCCCGGGGGGCGGCATGGGGCGTCCGACACCGGCCGAGGTGACCGCCCGCGACCATTCCCGTACCCTGCCGCCATGCACCGGCAGATCGTGATCGACACGCACGGGCGCGGCATGCACCTGATCACCGAGAAGGTGGCTGCGGTGGTCGCCGAGTCGAAGTGCGCCGACGGCCTGTGCGTGGTCTTCCTCCGCCACACCTCGGCCAGCATCCTGATCCAGGAGCACGCCGATCCGCTGGTGCGGAGCGACATGGAGCGGTTCTTCGCCCGGCTGGTGCCGGATGGCGATCCCATGTTCGAGCACGACGACGAGGGGCCCGACGACATGCCGGCCCACGTGCGGGCCGCCCTGACCCAGGTCAGCTTGGCCATCCCGGTGGTCGGAAGCTGCCTCGTCCTCGGGTCGTGGCAAGGGATCTTCCTCTACGAGCACCGCAAGGCGCCGCATCGCCGCGAGCTCACCGTCGGCATCTATCCCTCCGTTCCCTAACCGTTGGCACCCCTCTCGAGGCCCGTTCGGCGATGGAAACGGCGCGGCTCATCGCTGGACTCCGCCGACCCGGCGCCTTGCCGCTCGACGCCGCGGCTCCGGTCGAGGTGGTGCAGACCCACGCCTCGGTGGTGGTCTTGGCCGGCGATCGAGCCTGGAAGGTGAAGAAGGAGGTCAACCTCGGCTTCCTCGACTTCTCGACGCTCGCCAAGCGCCGGGCCGACAGCGAGGCGGAGCTCGAGCTCAACCGCCGCATGGCCCCCGAGATCTACCTCGGCCTGCGTCCGGTCGTCGAACTGCCCGACGGGGGACTGCGGATCCTCCCGGCGGGCGAGGAGCCGGAGCACCCGGTGGTCGACTGGGCGGTCGAGATGGTCCGTCTGCCTGCCGACGGCATGCTCGACCGAGTCCTCGCCCGCGGCGGGCCGCCCAACGAGGTCCTCGTCCGCTTCGCCCGCGACTTGGTGGCCTTCCACGCCCGGGTGCCGGAGGCGCCGGAGCATGGCTCGATCGAGGTCCTCGAGCGGCGGCTCGAGGACAACCTAGCCCGCCTGGCCCGCTACGCGACGGGCGGACCGGATCCGCTCCTCGCGGCGTCCTTCGTGGAACGACTCTCGCGGGCGGCGCGGGCCTGGCTCGAGCGGATAGCGCCCCACCTCGAGGCTCGGCGGCGGACCGGCTCGGTGCGCGACGGGCATGGCGACCTCCACGCCCGGAACCTCTGCCTGGTCGGCCAGCGCCTCGTGGCCTACGACTGCCTCGAGTTCGAGCCGGCGTATCGCGCCGCCGACGTGGCCAGCGAGGTCGGCTTCCTGGCCATGGACCTCGACGCCCGCGGGCGCAGCGACCTGGCGAACGTCTTCAGCGAGGCCTACGTCGCGGCCAGCGGTGACGAGGGGATCCTGCAGCTCGGGCCGTTCTTCCGCATGCACTACGCGATCATCCGCTCGATGGTCGAGGCGATCCGCCTCGGCGAGGCGGAGACCCCGGCGGCGGAGCGCCC
Organism: Phycisphaerales bacterium; assembly: GCA_044224425.1. Classification (GTDB taxonomy): domain Bacteria; phylum Planctomycetota; class Phycisphaerae; order Phycisphaerales; family SM1A02; genus JAEUIT01. The sequence continues at coordinate 15,815 of JBGAKK010000041.1, read as the reverse complement.
GGCCATCCGGGCCTTGGCCCGTTCCTACGCGGCGCTCGCCGCCCACTACCTGCACGGGCCGGTCCTCATCGTCCTCTCCGGGCTGCCGGCGTGCGGCAAGAGCACGCTGGCCCTGGCCCTCTCCCGCACCTTGCGTGCCGCGGTCCTGCGGAGCGACGAGGTGCGGAAGCGGTTAGCCGGCCTGGCCGCCACCGATCGCGGACCGGAGGAGCTTTACCGCGACGCCATGACCGACATCACCTACACCGCCCTCCGCGAAGGAGCCTCCGAGGCCCTCGGTCGCGGGAGGAGCGCGGTGGTCGACTGCGCGAGCCTCTACCGCTGGCAGCGGGATCGGCTGGTCGACGCGGCGCGGGAGGAAGGCGCCCCGTGGCTGATCGTCGAAGTGACCGCTACGCCCGAGGCGGTCCGGGAGCGGATGGCGGCCAGGTCCCGGGATGCCAGCGAGCCCTCCGACGCCACCTTCGGGGTCTACGAGAAGCTCCGCGCCGGACGCGAGCCGATCGCCGAATGTCCACCCGAGAGACGGTTAGCCCTCGACTCCGAGCGGTCGAGCGACGACCATGCGGTGGTCGTGGCGGAGCGGATGCTCGCCCTCCTCCACATCGGCGACTGAAGATGGAACGCTCACCGCCGGCCATCGCCGACCGCTGGCGATCGCCCACAGCAGGAACGGGGGACTCCGTGGATCAGACTTCGCAGACGCCGCCGCCGGCCCCGCCGCCACCCACCATCGCCCCGCCGCCGGCCCCGGCATCGCCGCCCCCGACCTCGTCGGCAGCTACCAGAAGGCGGCAGACCGGCTGGGCTTCGTCCCCTCGCTTCGCCTCGGCGACAACCTCCTGTCGGCGGCCGGAGGCGGTGTGGGCATCTTCCTCGGCGCCGCCACCGGCGGCATCCTCGGCTCGATGGCCGAGCGAAGCGCCGACAGCCCGCCGCCGGTCGTCATCGGGCTCGCCGTGGGAGCCGTCCTCGGCGGCATCGTCGGCGTCTTCATGGTCGGGATCTATCTGGGGATCCGGAACTTCTTCCGCTGAGCCGGCGCCAGAGCGCGGCCGGGGTCGGGATGCGGTCGCGACGGGCGAGGATCGGCTGCTCGAAGGCGAAGTAGCTGGTGGTGGCGACGGCGTAGGCCGCGGCGACGGCAAACAGCACGCGTCCGAGCGTGGGGTGGTCGCTTGCGTCGTGCACGCCGAGCAGGGCGTAGAGCGGGAAGTGGTAGAGGTAGAGCCCGTAGGAGATCCGCCCCGTGTAGCGGAGCGGCGGATTGGCGAGCAGGCCGCGGAGGAAGTCCGGGGCTCGCTGGAGGGCCAGCGCCGCGAGCACGGTGCTCGCGCTCAGGAGCGAAAAGGCGACGGTGCCGATTCCGCCAGCCGGCAGGTGGTAGACAACCCGATCGAATCCGGCGCAGGCCAGACCGAGGAGGAAGGCGCCGGCGGCGATCGCGGCCAGGCGCGGCGTCGAGGCCCGCAGCCAGCCCTCGGTGAAGGCGATGGTGCAGCCGAACGAGAGGCTCAGGAGCCGCGTGGTGGGGAGGCGATAGGTCCACGCCCCGAGGTCGTGCTCGCGGGTCGAGAGGAAGGCGAGGAGGAGGAGCGTGCCGAGGGCCACGAGCGGAAGTCCGACGCTCGCCGCGAGCCGGCCCCGCCGCTCGCTCCGCAGGAGATAGAAGAGGGCTGGCCAGAAGAGGTAGAACTGCTCCTCGACCGCCAGCGACCAGGCGTGCCGCATGGGATGGGCGACGTGCTCGTCGATGGCGTCGGTCACGTTGCTGACGTAGAGGACGCAGGGCCAGAGGTAGGGGCCGCGAGCCACCACGAAGAGGATGGCGAGGAGGAGGTAGTAGGCGGGGAAGATGCGGAGGGCTCGCCGCCAGAGGAATCGGCCGAGCATGCGTCCGGCCCGCCAGTCGCTGATCAGGATGCGGGTGACCAGGAAGCCGCTGAGGACGAAGAAGATGTCGACGCCGGTGTAGCCAGCGCGGATCGCGTTCTTGAACTGCTCGAGGGCGGGGAGGGTCTCGGCGAGCGACAGGTGGGTCAGGAGGACGAGGAGGACCGCCACCCCGCGCAGACCGTCGAGGGTCGGCAGGTGGTCGAGCGTGCCGATGGCGAGCGATCCGGGGGCGGGGGAACGGTTGGGAGCGAGGGATGGTCCGGGGGTTGGTACGGGGTCCTCGCTGGTCACGGCTTCCGGTCGGCGCCGGGGGCTCTGGGACGGACGGTGTGCCGGCCCGGAGTGAGCTGGTGCGTCGACGTGCGCGGCGGCTCGCTCGGCCACGTGATCGTCACCGCGGCGGGTGCCGCATCAGGTAAAGCGACCTCGAGGATCGCCTGGTTCGATTTTCCCGAGTGCCCGCCGGGACCGACCAGCTGCCGGAGCTGTCGCCGGCCGCCCGACTCGATGGCCACGATCGCCCCAAACGGCTGGGTGGCGATGCCGAGGCTCGGGTCGCCGCGGAGGTCGAGGGCCAGGGTCGGCGGAGGCGTTGCTCCCCCGGTCCGGTTCAGCCAGAGCTTGAGTCGCGGCGTGCCGCCGGCCGCCTTCACCATCTCCGGCGTGAAGCGGTTGAAGGACTGCCCGGCCACGATGTCGGGCCGGCCGTCGAGGTCGAAGTCGGCGACGGCGAGCTGGGCGCAGCCGATCTGGTCGAGGCCAGCCGCCTGGGTGCGGTCGGCCAGACGTTTGCCGTCGGGGTCGGCGGCGTCGAGCTGGGTGAAGAGCCGCAGCCGCTCGTCGAAGGGAGGCGGATCGGGATAGTCGCCGCTGGCCACGAGGAGGTCGAGGCGTCCGTCGAGGTTGAAGTCGGCCAGGTCGCCAAACAGGTCACCCTGGTTCCAGCGCTGCACGCTGTTGGCATCGCCCTCGGTGGGGATGCGGTCGAAGTTCCAAGCGGGGTCGGAGACGAAGGTCGCCCCGGCTTCGTTCTCGGCAGGGCGCTGGAAGAGGAGGCGCGAGCGGTCCGAGGAAGGCCCGGCCCAGGCGTGGGCGATCTCGATGACCAAGAGGTCGAAGCGGCCGTCGTTGTCGACGTCGCCGATGGCGCCGTCGAAGGTGTTGCCGTTCGAGCGGAAGGGCTTCTCGTCTTCGCGGGCGAAGCGCGGATCGGTCTTGCCCCGCTCGGCCAGCCACTCCGGGTACTTCCCGCTGCGGTCGGCATCGCCGTCGAGTCCGAGGAGCGGGGCCCGATCGGTCCACGCTCCTGCCGCGTCGCGGGCGTAGAGCCGATTCCAGCGCCGCCCGTAGGCGAGTTCGAGGAGTTGCGGCGGACGTGAGCGGGCGGGATCGAGCAGTTGGGCGATGAGGGCTCCGTAGATGGGGCGGCCGGCGAGGTCGTGGTCCTCGTCAAAGGTTTGGCCGTATTCGGGCAGCGGTTGGCGTTCGAAGCGGGGGAGTCCGTCGTCGCCGCGGCGGTTGAGGAGGAGGTCGGCGGGAAAGGCCTCGTTGCTCTCGCCGTAGACCCGGTACCAGTTGCCGACGAAGAGATCGGTCCGGCCATCGCGGTCGACGTCGCCAGCGGCGATGGCCGCCGCGGTCGAGGGCTGCAGGGCGGCGATGGCGATGGGGGCCTCGAAGGTGCCGTCGCCGCGGCCGCGCTGCCACCAGCCGGCCGGGGACTCGTCCTTGGCGGCGGTGCGGGCCTCGCGCTCCTTGGCATCGAGGTGCATGACGCTGACCGCGTCCACCGTCCCGTCGCCATCGAGGTCGACCAAGATGGTCACCCCGTCATCGCCCGGCTTCCGCAGTCCGCTCTCGACCCGCTCGAAGCGGAAGCCCAGGGCGGCGCTCTTCTCAAGCCGCTGCAGGTAGAGCTGGTCGCGGGAGAGGAGGAGGTCGGGCCGGCCGTCGTTGTTGCAGTCGGCGACTGCGACCCGCTGGACGTTCAGGGCTTCCAGCCCGATGGTCGCCGAGACCTCCTCGAAGCGGGCCGGGCGCTCGCCGTCGGCAGGAAGCGAGGTAGCCACGAGCGACGCGAGGACGATCGGTGCGGCGAGCATGGCCCAAGCCTACCGCGCGGTCAGGAGGGCTGGCCCGCGGCGGCCGGCGGCGGGCCGAGCGGGGCGCGCTTGTGGTCGCTGCGGCGGCGAATGCGGATCGAGTCGACGCCGAGCTTCCCGCCCTTCGACCGCTCGTTCACCCCGACGCACTCGAGCCGGAGGCGATGTTCCCCCGGAGCCAGGGCGGTCGGCGAGAGGACCAGCTCCTCGACCTTCACCGTAGGGCTGTAGCAGTCGAGCGGATCGCCGATGGCCTGGCCGTCGAGCGAGATCCGGTAGGTCCCGAAGTCGTAGGAATGGGTCAGCGGGAGGACCACGAGGGACGGTCCTTCGTCGCCGACGGTGAAGAGGAGGTCGACCGCCGAGCCGAGGCGGCCGTCGACGAAGAGCTGGCCGTCGCCGGTCCACGGGGCGCCGGCTTGGAGGGAGAGCGACGCCTTGCTGCCGGTCGCCTTCGACAGCAGGTCCTTCCCTTCAATCACCCGGTCGAGCGAGGGGAGCTTGCGTTCCTTGGGGCTCGGCAACGTCGCAAACCGCTTGGGCTGGCCGCGCTGGTACCAGAAGGCGACGGTGGCGAAGTCGTCCTCGCGCTCCACGAAGCCCTCGATCTTCCCCGTGGTCGTCTCGTCGGCGGACATCCAACCGGCGTGCTCGATCTCGACCCGCAGCGAGGAGCGGAAGCGCACCGCGTCGGGGAGGTGCCAGCGGTACATCGTCCCGCGGCTCCCGACCTGGTCGAGGTTGCCGTCGAGGATGGTGACGCCGAAGTAGGGGAAGCAGCCGAGTTCCATGCCCCAGGCGTTGCTGACGTAGTCCTCGGTGCCGGTACCGCGCATGGTCGGCTGGTCGGAGGTGCCTTGGCCGTCGACGACGAAGAGGTCGTCGCCCTCCCCGAACCACTGCGGGCTGCGGGCCCGGACGCTGAGGACGGTGCCCACGTACTGCCCGGTGCCTTCGATGTCGGCGATGAGGTAGGGGCGGCCGACCACGGTGGGGAACTCCTGCCGGTACTGGGCGCAGAAGTGGGCGCTGTCAGGCGGGAGCGACGGTTCCTCGGTGTAGTCGATCTGGTAGTAGAGGGCGACCAGCGGCCGCGTGCTCTCGTTCGTCACCGTGATGCGGGCATCGCGGAGGAAGGGCATCGGCCAGTAGCAGTTGTAGGAATCGCCACCCTGCACCTGGACGGGCAGGGAGCGCACCTCGGCCCGCTGGCCGAAGCCGGCGGCGAAGAAGTCGCCGAGGGGAGCCTCGACGGCGGGCTCGGTGGCCCCGTCCCAGTACATGCGGAGGACGATCTCCGAGGGATCGGCCGAGCCGACGTTGGAGAGCCAGGAGGGGGACGACTCGGCGAAGGTCAGCCAGAGGTGGCGAATCACGCCCGGCCCCTTGATCGAAGCCAAGGTGAAGGTCTCGCCGGGGGCGATCCGGCGGTTGTCGCGGTTACTCCATGGCTCCGGCGCGGCGGAGGAGACTCGGCGCGAGACGGCGTCGCGCACGGTGGCCAATTGGTCGAGGTCGTCCGCTGCGGCGCCTGAAGCGAGGATCGCAGCCCACGCGAGTCCGACGAGCGTCCGTTTCATGGCGGCAGGGTACCGCTTGGCGGCGAGGCGTCGCGCGGCGCATGCACTGCGAAAAACCTCCCCCGCGGCGGTTGCACGCGGCAGGGGAGGTCTTCGAATCGGGTGCTGGGACCCGACAGGGCGTCAGCAGCCGCCCCAGGCACCAAGGAGGATCGCCAAGTCGGCGGCGCCGACCGAGAAGTCGTTGTCCAGGTCGGCAGCGCAGGGATCGCCCAGGTTGCACGTGCCCCAGGCCCCGAGCAGGATCGCGAGGTCCGCCCCACCGACCGAGCCGTCGCCGTCGAGGTCGGCGGGGCAGGTCATGTGCTTCCACATGATCGCGTGCGGGAGCATGAACATGCCGTCGAAGGTGTAGGCGATGCCCACGATGTCGCCGGTCACCGGATCGATGCCGGTCGTCTCGGTCTGGACGTACTGCGGCCCGAGCTGGTCGATGACGTACTGGTGCAGGTCTTCCGCGGACTCCGCGGTGCCATGCCAGACCACGGCGCGGCCATAGCCGCCACCCGCCGACACATAGTTGCCGACCTGGGTGCCGTTCCAGCAGGCGATGGCGGCGCTCGAGGCGGCGTTGAAGGGATGGATGTCGAGGCAGCTCTTGGCGCTGCCGGTCCAGATGCAGGCGTGGCCCATCATCACGGAGGGCCAGAGCACGCTGCCGACCTGGCTGGTGAGGTCGCAACCGGCCACCCCGGCGGAGACGCTCCCGGCGGGAGTGAGGTCGACGTAGCTTTCGGGAGTGCCGTGGGTCAGGAAGGGATGGCCGAAGCCCATGAAGCCGGTCATCCCGTTGCCGACCTGCGTGTCGCCCGCGCAGCCAGCGGCGGCGGAGGAGACCCAGCCGGGCGGGGTGAGGTTCACGGCACTCTCTGGCGTGCCGTGCCACATCAGCATCGAGCCCATCATCTGCTGGCCGCTACCGACCTGCGTGTTGGTGCCGGCGAAGCAGCCTTGCATCGCCGAGGACTGGTAGCCGGGCGGGGTGAGGTCGACCAAGGTCTGGGTGCTGAGCGAGTAGACGTGCCCATGGCCCATGTTGGTGGTCATGGCGCTGATGACGACCTGATCGCCGGAGATGGCGTTCGCCGCGCTCGAGAGCCAGTTGGGCTGGGCGATCGAAGCTCCGATGTCGACCACGCTGCCGGCGCTGCCGTGCCAGATGGTGGCCGAGCCTTGGAAGCCGAAGGTGACGTAGCCGCACTGGGTGCCGTTGTAGGCGCCGAAGCAGCGGGACTGGGAGACGCCGAGCGGTTCGAGGCTGATGACGGTCCAGTCGGCGCTGGCGACAGCGCTCAGGCAGGCGCCCGCGGCGATGGCGAGCACGGTTCGGGAGGTGGACTTCATGGGCTTGGCTCCTGGGGGACGGGTGTGCGGAGGGTGAACAGGCTCGTCGCACCGTGACGGCTTCCCCGGCCACGACCGCCCGATCGCCCGGGACGGCACATGCCGTGGTCCGGGCGCGACAGCCGCGGTGGACGAGTGTCGGACACGGATCGACAGTACTCGTGGCCCTTTCCGATGCAAGGATCGAGCGGCGCCTTCGGGCAAAATTTCCGGAATTTTCGCCTCCACGCCCCGGGCGTCCCCGGGGCCGCGCGGGGCCGAGCCACACCGTTCGGCGTGCGATTCGCCGGTCGGAACGAAGGGTCGGCTGGTGGTCCGCCGTCAGTCGCGGAGGGGTAGTTCGAGGGCCAGCGTGGACGGCACCGGCGGGTAGGCGACGTCGATCCGGAAGACGACGAACTCCGCGGGGTTCCAGCCCGGGGCGCTGAAGCCAAGGGCGAGGAGTTCGGCGTAGCGCTCGACCTCGGCGAGTCGGGCCCGGCGCAGACCGACACCGAGGTGCTCGACGGCCGAGCCGATCGGGATCCCGTCCTTCGAGCCGTGGTGCGAGGTCGGCGTGCGGGCGTGGATGTCGCTGTAGAGGATGCCTTCGGCCTGCGAGTCGTCGACGATCGCCGAGCGGTGCACGGCGAGATCGAAGACGGCCCGGGCCACCGGCGTCCGTTGCTTGAAGAGCTGGAAGATGCCGTGGTGGCGGGCCGAGCGTTGGAGCGACTGGACGTTCCGCAGGATCGAGCCGTGGAAGACGTCGAAGCGACCCTCGGTGCCCACCTCGTTGTCGGCGAGCTCCAGGGTGCGCGGCGAGCCGCGCTCCGCGGTGGCCCGGAAGTCGGGGAGGGTGGGGCTGCAGAAGTCGCGAAGGAGGTGGGGGCCGGCGGCGGCAGCGCCTCGCGCCGAGCGGGCGTCGCCATCGAGCGGCTCGGACGCTGTCTTGACCATCCTGCTGCCGCGATCGTCGAGGACGAACGGCGACTCGATGTGCCACGAAGCGTCGCTCCGCATGCGGTCGACGCCGATGAATCCGCGGATGGTCGAGCAGTCAAGGAGACGCTTCGACCCCTTGGCCGGGCCGAGGATGTCGATGCGGAGGGCCAGCTGGGCCCGCACGCCCCACACGTAGCTGCCGCCCATGTAGAGCTGGCGACGGTGTTCGACGTCGATCCGCATGTCGGATCGCGAGGCGAGCCCCGCCGCCATGATGTCGAAGGCCTTGCGGTCGCCGGCCCACTTGGCTCCCGAGGCGATGGCCCGCTCGAACGCGGCCGAGGCGAGGGCGATGGTCGCTGGGGTCGCCCCGGCCCGCTCCGCCGCCTCGGCGGCGATCCGCCAGCCGGCAGCGCCGGGCAGGTGGCGGACGGCGCCGAAGGGCTCGCCCGACTGGGCGATGCGGGCCACCTTCCAGGCCAGCTTCAGGTCGATGCCGAGGGCCGCGGCGATCTCGACCGGCCGCGAGCCGGGGAGGGAGGGGACTTCGGCCAGCATGTTCCGCACCGCGATCTGGAGCCGCGCCAAGTCCTCGCGGACGTTCGACGTGGAGACCGCTGCGTCTACTTTCGGGGCTCGCCGCACGAGCGGATCGTATCGACTCGGGCCGCCTCGTTCCTACCCCATGCCGCAGAGCCTACAGCTCGTCGTACTTGGCGTGTCGGCCTCGGGACCGCTCCACCGGGTAGCGGGACTCGTTGAGGGCGATCTTGGCCCGGATCGCCTCGGCCGGGTCGAGGCCCACGACGTCGGCCAGTTCGAGGGTGAGGATCAGGACGTCGGCGATCTCGGAGGCGATCCGCTCCCGCTTGGCGGGATCGCGGACCACGGCCAAGGACTCTTCGGTCGAGAGCCAGCGGAAGTGGCCCAACAATTCGCCCGCCTCGACGGCCACCGCCGAGGCCAGGTTCTTGGGCGAGTGGAACTGTTGCCAGTCGCGGGCGGCGACGAATTGGCGGATGGCGGCAAGGAGCGCGTCGAGGGTCGTCTCGGAGGTCATCGGGGTTCTCGCGGCTTGGCGGGGGCGGTTCCGAAGGCCTCGGCGATCGGTGGCTTGGCCCGCGGCTCGGCCTGCCGCCAATCGAGGCCCACGGCCCGAGCCACGGTCGCGGCGATCTGGGCCTGCTCGAGCTTGGGGCCGTCCTGCACGCAGCCCAGGGCCGGCGTGTCGGGCCCAAGGACGGCGATCCACATCTCGTGCGAGCCGATGGTGCGGGCATTGTGGTTGTTCCACTCTCGGGGCCCCGCCTCGTTGGTGCCGCGGCCGTGGTCGCAGGTCACGATGAGGGTGGTCGTGCCGCGGTACTCGGGCATCGATTGGAGGAGCGTCCACAGCTCGGCGATGTACTGGTCGGCGCGGCGGGCGGCCTCGAGGTAGTGGCCGTAGTCGCTCTCATGGGCCCACTCGTCGGTCTCGCCGAAGCCGACGAAGAGGGCCCGTGGCTTGGCCAGCGGGATCCACTCGGTGACGATCGGCTGGAGCATGCCGTCGAAGTGTCCGCCGGGCCAGCGCTTGGGGACCTCGGCCCGCAGGCGATTGACGGTGGCGATGGCCGGCGTGACGGGCGGCGAGCCGGCGGGCGGGGCGAACGGTCCCATGGTGTCGTCGACGGGGAGCCCGCTTCGCGGCAGCCCGAAGATGAAGGGGAAGACGTCCCAGCACCCGAAGACCCAGACCCGGCCGCGGAAGCCATCGAGACCGTTCATCCACTCGAAGACGTTGCGGTTCGGGTTGACGATCTTCTTGTTGCTGTCGATCGACTTGTCGACGAAGCCGCAGATCGTCTCGCTGTAGCCGGGGTAGGAGACGAAGACGCCGTTGGTCACCTCGACCTTGCTGCCCTGGTCGCGGTTCCCCCAGATGGCGCCGTCCTTGGCGATCGTCGTCCACAGGAAGGGCATGAGCTTGGCGCGGCGCTCCTCGGCGCTCGCTCCGCCGAAGCGGGCCAGGATCGGGGCGGGATCCTCGACCAACCCGCGCTCCTTGGTGAGGAAGGCGTCGTCGACGCCGCGGAAGACCTCCTGCCAGCGGAGGCCGTCGATCATCACCAGGACCACGTGCCGCTCCGCCAGCGGCGGATCGCGGAATCCCCCCAAGGCGAGCATGCAGGCGAAGCCGACGGCGACCAGGGCGAGGAGTCGAACCATGGCGACGAGGATAACGCGGAGGGCGAAAAACGACCCGGACCGCGATGCGACGCGTTCGCGCCGCCGGGCCCGGGTCGTCATGCAAGAGGTGCGGTGACGACCGAGCGGATGCTCGGCCTATGGGCACGGACCCCAGGCCCCCAGCAGGATCGCGAGGTCGGCCGCGTCGACGATGCCGTCGCCGTTGGCGTCACCCGGTCCAATGGTGCCCCACGCTCCGAGGAGGACGGCGAGGTCCGCGCCGTCGATCTGGTGGTTCGCATCGAAGTCGACGGCCGTGCAGGGCGGGCACGGCACGCCGTTGACAGAAAGGAGGAGGTTGCCGCTGCCACTCCCGGTCGACTTGAGGCCGGGGTAGCCGCCCACGCGGATCCAGTAGAGCTTGCCGCAGGTCACATCGAAGGTCACCGTCGAGAGGAGCGGGAACCCGTCGATGCCGAGGACGTCGCAGCCGGCAACGTCGTCGTTGCAGGCGAGGAACTGCATCGAGCCGCAGGAGAAGCCCTCGTACACGGCGAGCCGGGTGTCGTAGTTGGTCAGCGGATCGCAGGTGGTCAGGAAGGCGCTGCCGGTGTCCTGGGCCCAGTAGACGAACCAGACGTCGCGGATGATGCCCTTGCCGTGGCCTTCGTCGCAAACAGCAGGCAGCGACTCGGCAGCATCGGGTGTGGCGTCGAGCGTGGTGAAGGGGATGAGCCCCGGATGCACCAAGGTCGGCGTGGCGCAGGCGTCGTTCACCGGCATGGCGGGAAGGGCGACGGCGTCGATGACGATCTCGTCAAGGGCCGTGGCGAAGGGGATGGTCACGGCGATGGTGTCGAAGTGCCAGGCTGGTTGCAGCACGAAGTCGCGGTAGAAGTGCTGGTTGTCGGGCTGGGCGCCGCCCACCGCGATGCCCGGCCAGGAGACGAGCGTCAGGGTGTTGTTCTTCGCGAAGAGCCGCTCCTCCGACTCGGCGGTGATCACGAAGCCGGGGGCCCCGACGAACGGATACTGGTAGGTGACCTGCACGCGGAGGTCGAGGAGGGCGTGCGGCGGCAGGCAGTTGGGGACCTTGAAGGCGATGGTGACCGAGCTTCCGGGCCCGCCGGTGGCCATGAGGGCGCCGTTCCCGTCGCCGGCGATCCAGGTCCAGTTCGAGGCCGCGAATTCGCCGTGCGGAGCGACGTCGTCGACCGTGGCTCCGGGCGTCGGATGCACGGCGTAGGAGTCGGGTGGGATGAAGTACGGGTCCGAGGGCGCCGAGGCGAACTCCCAGCGCGCGACCAGGGAGAGTGGCTGGCCGCGGTACGCGGGCGGCGCGAAGTCGTCCGCCACCGCCGCCGAGCCGAGCGACGACACGCACACCAAGGCGAGTGCGACGCGTGTTCGAGCGAGCGATGCGTTCATGATGTGGCTCCTTGGAAGGCGGTTCCGAGTCGCGCGATGCGTTCGGTCCCACTCCTGCTGAGCCGTAGCGGGCGCCGTCCACCGGCGCTCCCTCCGAGCCGCTTCCACTTGTCGCAGAACTCTAGCGCCGAAGCGGACTGGCCCAGCCGTTTCTCGGGCCATCGAGGACGAACGTCGGATCGAAGATCCGGAAGCGTCGGCTGTGATTCGCGCCGTTCGCGCTGTATCGTGCGGCGATGCCTTCGCTGCGGCGAGCACTCCGCTTCCCGATCGCCGCGTGGGCGATCGTCCTCGCCTGCCTCGCCTGGCCGGGGACGGCAGGGGCCCGGCCTCCCGACGACCGCCCGCCCAACATCGTGATCCTCCTCTGCGACGACCTCGGCTACGGCGATCTCGCCTGCTACGGAGGCTCGCAGCCCACGCCAAACATCGACCGCCTTGCGGCCGAGGGCTGCCGGGCGACCGACTTCTCGGTGGCCCAGCCGGTCTGCTCGGCGTCGCGGGCCGCGATCCTCACCGGCTGCTACCCGAACCGGATCGGGATCGCCGGAGCCCTCGGCCCGGGCTCGCGAGTCGGGATCGGCGGGGCGACGACCATCGCCGAACTCTGCCGGTCCAAGGGCTACGCCACGGCGGCGCTCGGCAAGTGGCACCTCGGCGACGCCGAGCCCTTCTGGCCGATGCGGCATGGCTTCGATCGCTTCTACGGTCTGCCGTACTCAAACGACATGTGGCCGCTCCATCCGGAGCGCCCCAAGGACTATCCGCCGCTTCCTCTCCTGGAGGGGGACGGGCATGGCATGCGGATCCTCAATCCGTCGCTCACGCCCGCCGACCAGGCGACGTTGACCGAGGAGGTCACGCGACGAGCCGTGGCCTTCATCGACGACCAACGAGAGCGGCCGTTCCTCCTCTATGTCGCCCATCCCATGCCGCACGTCCCGCTCGCGGCGGGCAAACGTTTCGCAGGCTCGACCGGCAAGGGGCTCTACGCCGACGTCCTGGCCGAGCTCGACTGGTCGACCGGGGAGATCCTCGCCGCCCTCGACCGAAACGGCCTGCGGGAGCGGACCATCGTGGTCTTCCTCTCGGACAACGGCCCGTGGCTTTCCTACGGCGACCACGCCGGGAGCGCCGGGCCGCTGCGCGAGGGGAAGGGGACGACCTGGGAGGGCGGCGTGCGGGTGCCGTGCCTGTGGTGCTGGCCGGGCCACGTGCCGGCCGGTTCGATGCTCGATCGCCCGGCCATGGCGATCGACCTCCTTCCGACCCTCGCCACGGCGATCGGAGCCGAGCTGCCCTCGGGGCCGATCGACGGCTGCGATCTCGGCCCCTGGCTCGCGGGCTCGCCGCCCGACCGCGATCCGCACGAGTCCCTCGCCTACTACTACGACTCGGGCGCCTTGCAGGCGGTGCGAAGCGGGCCGTGGAAGCTCCACCTCCCGCATCGCTACGCGACGTTAGCCGGGCAACCCGGCGGTCACGACGGCGCGCCGGCCCGCTACACGAACCGGGAGACGCGGCTCGCTCTCTACGACCTCGCCCATGACCTTGGCGAGACGACCGACGTGGCAGCCGAGCACCCTGATGTCGTGGCTCGATTGCTAACGCAGGCGGAGCGATTCCGCGCCGACCTCGGCGACACGCTGACCAGGCGGGCGGGCACCGGCCTCCGCCCTGCGGGATGGCAGCCTTCTCCAGCGTCGGAGCGGCCAAACATCGTGCTGGTGACCATCGACGACCTCGGCTGGCAAGACACGAGCGTGGCGGTGACCGCAGGGCCCACGCCCCTCAACGATCGCTGGCGCACACCGACCTTCGAAGCGTTGGCCGCCCGCGGCATGCGCTTCGCGAACGCCTACGCCGCGGCCCCGGTCTGCACGCCGTCGCGGGCCGCGATCTTGACTGGCGAGAGCCCGGCCCGCAGCCACATCACCTACTGGATCCTGCACCAGGGGAGCGACACCAGCGCCAAGCACGAGCGGCTCGATCCGCCGGCGTGGCGCACGAACGGCCTCGACGTCGACGCGGTGACCTTGCCCCGGCTCCTCGCCGCGGCGGGATACGCGACGATCCACGTCGGCAAGTGGCACCTCGGGGCCGAAGGCACGCCGGCCGCCGATCCGCTCGCCCTCGGCTATCAGGTGAACGTGGCCGGCCACGCGGCGGGTTCGCCCGGCAGCTACCTCGGCCGCGAGCGGTTTGCCGACAACGTCCGGAAGGGGAAGCCCGACGCAGGTCCGTCGGTGTGGGATGTGCCGGGGCTCGAGGCGTACCACGGCCAGGACGTCTTCCTCGAGGAGGCCCTCGCCAAGGAGGCGAGCGCGGCGATCGGGTCGGCCATGGATCGCGGGCAACCCTTCTTCCTCTCCTTCGCCACCTACGCGGTGCATGTCCCGATCACCCCGAACGAGCGGCTCCTCAAGCCCTACGCGGGACTCGATCGCACCGAGGCGGCGTACGCCACGATGATCGAGACCGTGGACCGCGCGGTGGGCGAGGTGCTGGCGACGATCGAGAAGGCAGGCCAGCTTCGCCGCACCATCGTGATCGTGACCAGCGACAACGGCGGGCTCTCCGCCCATGGCCGCGGCGCCACCCCCGACGGTTCGACCCGCGATCGGCACAACGCACCGGCCCGGAGCGGCAAGGGCTCGGCCTACGACGGCGGCCTGCGGGTGCCGCTCCTCGTCGCTTGGCCAGGGCATGTCGCGGCGAACAGCCAGTGCGACCAGGTCGTGGTGGGCGAGGACCTCTTCCCGACCATCCTCGGCATGGCCAACGTCCCGGTGCCGTCCGCGGTCGCTGCGCGGCTTGACGGCCAGAGCATCCTCCCGCTCCTCGAGGGCCGGCCCGACCCGACCTTTGCCACGCGGCCGGTCCTCTGGCACCAGCCGCATTTCTGGGGCGTGCGGGGGCCGGGCATCGAGCCTTTCACCGCGCTTCGGGTTGGGGACTGGAAGCTGATCGCCTTCCACGACGGTCCACGCTACGAGCTGTACGACGTCGCCCATGATGTGGGCGAGGAGCACGACCTCGCGGCCCGGGAGCCCGACCGCCTGCGGGCGATGCGCGAACAGCTTGGGGTCGAGCTTCTGCGCCGCGGGGCCCAGATGAGCGTGGAGCGTGCCTCAGGGAAGCCGGTCGAAGTGGGCGCCCCAAGCCATCCACTTCCGCCGGAGCGGTGATCACGCGGTTGGTGGGGGGCGAGCCTCGCGTTACGCTGGACGGATCGGGCAACCAATGTCGAGGAGGAGGAACGCCATGGCGTGGCTACGTTCGATCGCGTGCAGTGTGTTAGCGATGGCAATGGGTGCGTCGGCCCACGGCGGCGGCCTGGTCGTCCCCACCGACGGAATGGTCATCACTCGCGACACCACCTTCGCCCCGGGCACCTACAACCTGCCAAACGGCATCTCGATCGGGGCCCCGGGCGTGACCCTCCACCTGAACGGGGCCGTCCTCGTCGGGGCCGGCGGGACCACCTACGGCATCACCGTCCTCGGGAAGAACGACGTCTCGATCCTCGGGGCGGGCGGCGTGCACGGCTACTACTACGGGATCCGCGCCGAGTCGCTCAGCGGGCTCACCGTCAGCGGCTGCGACTGCTCCGACAACTACGTCGACCCGGCCTCGCTGGGCGGGGGCGCTCCCTTCCTCAACATCAACGTGGCACCGACCCTGCCGAACTTCACCAACCTCGGCGGCGGCATCTACCTGCGGAACGTGAGCGGCTCGTCGATCCTCGGCAACGCCCTCCGCTCGCAGCAGAACGGGATCAACCTCTTCAACGTGACCTCGACGGTGGTCAGCACCAACGACGCCTCCTCGAACACCGGTTGGGGGATCCATCTCAACGGCTCGACCGGGAACACGATCAGCGACAACGTGGCCGACTCCTGCATCCGGGCCGGCCTCGGCGACTCGGCCGGCGTCCTCCTCGTCAACGGTTCGAGCGGGAACCAGATCGTCGGCAACAGCTTCCGCTTCTGCGGCGACGGGTTCTTCATCGGGAACGAGAACGGCTGCCCGAGCAACGACAACCTGATCCAGGGGAACGACGGGTCGGGGGCAGGGGCCAACGCCTTCGAGGCCACCTTCAGCTCCGGCAACCAGTTCCTCGACAACGTCGCGAACGGCTCGAACTACGGCTTCTGGCTCGGGTACTCGCACGACGGGAACCTCATCGAGGGGAACGAGATCCGCTTCAACAACCAGAGCGGGATCGAGATCGAGCACGGCCAGAACAACTCGATCATCGGGAACACCATCGTGGGGAACGGCGGGAGCGCCATCGTCCTGCGGACCGACGGCAGCGCCCCGTTCCCGCCGGCCCAGTTCCCGTGCCTGAACCTGCCGAACCAGTCGGCCT